>NZ_NRRY01000011.1 GCF_016583905.1 Lamprobacter modestohalophilus
GGTAGTGTTCTTGATCTGTACCGGTGATATTTTTTGATCAAAGAAAATTATATACTATTCTACTGTTAACGGTAAACTTTCGGGATCTTTAGTTATGGTACTTGAACCTGTTTGCTGCCCCCATTGCGATACTGATGATGTGAGTAAACATGGAGAAAGCAAGGAGGGGAAAAAGCGTTACTTCTGTAATAATGATGACTGCCCCCATAAAACATTTATTAGTAATTATACATATCAAGGATGCAAGCCTGAAACGAAACGAAAAATTACCGACATGGCGCTCAATGGAAGCGGCATTCGCGATACAGCTCGGGTTTTGAAAATTAGCCCTTCCACAGTTATAGAAAATTTAAAAAAAAAGAACCCCAGCTTCAATCAGTTAACCAAAATTATCTTAAAAACATAAAAAATCCACATGAAATACAAGTGGTTGTAAAGCGGTGCGATGAAGCTGAACTCGATGAAATGTGGAGTTTTGTGCGCATCAAGTCTAACCAAAGGTGGCTTTGGCACGCGATTGATCACAATACAGGAGAAGTGCTAGCCTATGTCTTTGGAAAACGCCAAGATGTTGTGTTTCAGCAGCTCGAGGATCTTCTAAAGCCATTCGGAATTAGACGCTACTACACAGACGACTGGGGTGCTTACGAACGACACCTTGATGAGCACGAGCATCATGTCGGCAAGCGCAACACACAGAAAATCGAACGAAAGCATTTAACTCTTAGGACACGAATCAAACGATTGGCAAGAAAGACAATCTGTTTCTCTAAACTTGAAAAGATGCATGACATTGTCATCGGCCTATTCATCAATCGCTACGAGTTTGGGCTAATAATTCAGTAGGCAGCAGGTACATATCTATAACACTACCACGCAGCGCAATCCCAGCGGCGGCAGCCGCGGCTAGAAGCCGCTGCCGCAGTACTTGGCTATAGGGCTCGGTAAAATCGACGTGGCGAACGCCATCGGCTTCATCGTCGAAGAAGCTGTGCGCCCGGCCATAGGTGTAATCGACAAGCTGGTCTGGCACGCAAAGCGTCCCAGGAGAGCAGGCCGGATGGATACCGCCGACAGCGCCCAACGCCACCACCGACGAACAGCCGGCATCGGCAAGCGCCTGGATGTTCGCCCGATAATTGATGCGATGAGGTGGCAGCCGATGCTCCGAACCATGGCGCGCCAGGAAGCAAACAGGCTGCCCGCCAATGCGCCCGTGGACCAGCGGTGCCGAGGTCGTCCCATAAGGGGTTTTGATCGGCTGGCGATCGCGCACCTCAAGGCCCGGAAAGGCGCTGAAGCCAGAACCACCAATAATCGCCAACACAGACATGAATGCCACTCCTAGAACATAGGAGGGACATTGTACTGGACCAGGGCAATGCTTGAACACTTGCGCCACAGGCTGCGGCGACTAAAGCGGCGATCTTCAGAGTCGCCCCAACAGACCAAACCGGCAGATGGAAACAGGTCTTGGCGATTGCCGAAGCGTTTCACACAGACCTGTCTCGGCTTCTCCTTCCCTTAGGCAGATCAGATAGGCAGATCAGACCCGCCGCTCAGCAAAGATCCCGATCTCAAGTAATTTCGGAAATAGCACCTGCTCCTCCCGGTCGATTCGGTAAGCGAGCATATCGAAGATCTCGTGCGTCTCTTGCAAGAACTCGTCGCTAAAGTTGAAGTCGCAGTTCTTCAGCCAACGCTTGTAATATTCGTCGAAGGAACGACGCAGTGGCTTCTCACCGCTGATAAATCCCCAAGCGATCGACTTGACCTTAGGATCTTCGTGGATCAGCAGGTTGGGATAGAGCTGCTTGTCTTCCTCAGCGAGGTGAAGTTTGACCTTCTTTGCAAGATCGCAGAGCAGCTGATAAGCGGTCTTGGCGTTGGGCCTGATCTTAAGCTGCTCGGGCGCTGTGAGCTGCCTGAGATCATCGATCATCTGGCGCAGCTCAGAATGACTGCTTCGGTAGCCGTCGAGTGTTTGCATCACCATCCTCCTGTTATTGAACGCTTCAGGATGGGTTTAGCGCATCGACGGACAATTGTCAAAAAGCCCTTAATTATATTAGCTTTTTATAGACTTCACTAAAGTAGTTCGACAGCACCCACGGCCGTACTCAGATGTCCGTAGGGTCGGCCGCCAGGATGCGATCCGCATTACGAAAATAGCTCTTGTAGTCGAGTCCAAAGCCCATCACGTACCGATCCGGCACCTGCAGACCGACAATGTCAGGCCGATAGTCACAGTCCCGCACCCGCTCCTTCTCGACCAGCACCGCACTGATCACAGACGCCGCGCCATCTTCATGGCAGGCCTTGACGATCGTTTCCATCGTCAGTCCTTCATCAAAGATGTCGTCGATCACCAGGACATGCTCGCCGCGCACCGCATCCACAGGTCGATGGCGCCACTCGATCTCGCCGCCCCGAGTACCGCCGCGATAACGCGTTGCATGCACATAGTCGAGCCGCAGCGCAAAATCGAGCCGCGGCAGCAGCAAGCCGGTTGCGACGATGCCACCGGTCATCACCGCGAGCACCACAGGATCTTTGTCACCGAGCCTGGAGTCAATGGCATCGCACATCCGCTGCAGCGCCGCATCAACATCCGTTGGTGATACCAAACACTCAGCGCGGCCGGCGATCGCCTGATATTGCTCAGCCGTCATCTTGTTCATCGCTTATCTCCTGTACGGGAGGGGTAATTGTCTCATCGAGGCCCGCCCGATGATTCTGCGGCGGGATGATCGGTGTCGCATCGGCACCAGCTCAGTGGCTGTCGATTGCTATTGCGAGTTCCCGATGATCCTAGAAATCGCAGTTGCACAGCGTTTGGGCGCATGACTCAGACCGGCAATTGGTCGATGGCCGTTAACGCAGCCTGCCGGCGTTCTGCGTTGTGCAGATCGAAACCGGATCGGGCTCGCAAGCGCTGCAAACGCGCCGCTGACTCCGGCATCCAGCAGTCCGCCAGAGCCTCGACCACGGCGATCGCGCCCTCACGATTGTTACAGATCAAGGCCAGATCACAGCCGGCCTGCAGTGCCGCGAGCGCCCGCGCCGCGGGGCTCCCGGCAACACCTGCCCCAGCCATGTTGAGATCATCGCTGATAATCGCGCCATCGAAGCGCAGACGGATACGAAGCAGCTCACGGAGCCAGAACGCCGAAAAGCCTGCCGGCTCTGGGTCGATGGCGGCATAACGCACATGCGCCGGCATCACCGCCTCGAGCCCTTGTGCAATCAGCCGACGAAACGGTAACAGATCAGCCTGTTCAAGCGCACTGAGCGGCCGATGATCCTCGGGCAGTTCGAGGTGCGAATCCGCGACGACGCCGCCGTGACCAGGGTAATGCTTGCCACAGCCAGCCATGCCCGCACTGTGGACGCCATCCAGCCAAGCCGATGCCAGCATCGCGACCGCCTCCGGCGTCGTGGCAAAGGCGCGGTCGCCAATCACCCGGCTGACACCTTGCTCGACGTCGAGCACCGGGGCGAAGCTAAAATCGACACCCAACTGACGCAGCTCGACCGCCATCAGCCAGCCAACCGCACGGACCGCCTCGAGTGCGGAACGCGCATCACGCTCATAAAGGTCGCCGAACCGCGACGCCGCTGGTAAGCGGGTGAGTCCATCACAGAATCGTTGAACCCGCCCGCCCTCTTGATCAACTGCGATCAGCAGACGTCGCTCGTCGGCCTCGAGGATGGCCTTGGTCAGCACTGCAAGCTGTTCGGGGCTGACAAAATTGCGCCTAAACAGGATCACACCACCAACCGCCGGATGGCGCAGCAACTCACGCTCCTCGGCACTCAGCTCAGTGCCTTCGAGATCGAGCATCACCGGCCCGAGGGGCCGCGGGCCAGGCCGCTGCCGTAGGTCTTCACTCAGCATGAACCGACTCCGCATCTCCGCACTGGCGTTTCATCATTAACCCACAAACTGAAGATGACGTTGACAGACACCGATTAAATCCTGTCGAAACACAGCCTTACCGAAAAAGGCTTGCTGAAAAAGGCTCGCCAAAAAACCTTGCCAAAACAGAGCCTAGGCGATACCAGCAAGTGTACCGACCAGCCAAGGCGGGGATTGCTCGACGCATCACCAAACCTCTGCGCTCACCTATGACATCCGCGGTTCAACAACGCTGTTGGGAATTCATCAGCGAATCATACCGCTAGCACTCACTCTTTGTTGCCCTAGCAACAAAACATCCCTCACCACTCACCACTCACTACTCACCACTCGCCACTCACCACTTCCTCAGCTCCGCGAAGCACGCACATCGAGCCAATCACGAAGGCCATCACCGGCGAGGTTGACCGCAAGCACGACCAGCAGCAAGGCGAGGCCCGGCGCGAGAACCAGGTGCGGAGAGACCAGCATGTAGGCGACGCCATCGCGGATCATGCTACCCCAGGACGCCGCCGGCGGCTGGATACCGAGGCCGAGGAACGATAGCCCAGCCTCGGCGACCACCACCGAGGCGATACCGAAGGTCGCCTCGACGACCAAGGGTGCGGCCGCTAGCGGCAGCAGATGGCGGATGAGGATACGGTGCGGCGGCACGGCCAGCGCGCGCGCCGCGAGCACATGATCGCGGCCACGTAACGACAGGATCTGCGCCCGCGTCAGACGCGCGAAACCGACCCAGCCGACGGCTGACAAGGCGATGATCAGGTTGCCAAGCCCTGGCCCCAGCACCGCCGCGAGCGCAATCGCCAGCAGGATACCGGGAAAGGCGAGGAAGACATCGATCAGCCGAACCGTCACCATATCCAGCCAACCGCCCGCATAGCCGGCGATGCCGCCGACAGCCACCCCAAGCACCAGCGACAACGCTACGACACCAGTCGCGACCAGGAACGAGGTCCGCGAGCCGACGATCAGACGATCGAGCACCGGGCGCCCGAGATCATCGGTTCCCAACGGCTGCAGCAACGTCGGGCCTTCGAGGATCTGCGGCAGATCGATCTGATTCGGTGCCAACGGCAGCGAAGGGCCAAGCAGCGCCGCGACGGCCCAGACCACGAGGATACCGATCGGTAGGATCAGACGCATCGCTCAGCGGAGACTCACCCGCGGATCGATTGCGGCGTAGGCGAGATCCGTCGCCGTATTCACTAGCACATAGAGCGCGGCGATCAGCAACACCGTACCTTGGACCACCGGGAAGTCGCGCGCCTGGATGGCCTCGACCATCAGGCTCCCGACGCCCGGCCAGGCGAACACGGTTTCGGTAATCACCGCACCCGAGAGGAGCGCGCCGAGCTGCAGTCCAACCAGGGTCAGCACCGGCAGCCAGGCGTTACGCAAGGCGTGACGGCGCACCACGGCGCCCTCGGACAAGCCCTTGGCGCGCGCGGTGCGAATATAATCATCGCCCAAGACCTCGAGCACGCTATTGCGCACCATCCGCGCCAAGACGGCGGCCAGCGAGGTGCCAAGCGTGATGGCTGGCAGGATCAGGCTCGTGGGCTGCTGCATGCCGCTGACCGGGGTCCAGCCGAGCCAGAGCGAAAAGACCAGGATCAGCAGCGGCCCGAGCCAGAAGTTCGGCACCGCCACGCCAAGCAGCGAAAAGCCCATCGCCAATCGGTCGAGCAGCCGATGCTGATGCCGCGCTGCAAGCACACCGAGCGGGATCGCAATCGTCAGCGCCAGCATCAATGAGGCAGCCGCAAGCAGTAAGGTCGGCGGCAAGCGCTCGGCGAGGATGCTCGCCACCGGGCGCTGCTCGCGCAGCGAGTCGCCGAGGTCGAGCTGCGTCAGACCACCCAGGTAGTCAAGATACTGCTGCCAGAGCGGCGCATCGAGCCCCATGGCGGCACGCAGTGCCGCTCGATCCGCGGCACGAGCGGTCTCGCCGAGCATGGCGTCGACCGGATCACCGGGCACCAGGTGGATCAACAGGAAGACCAGGGTGCAGGCGCCGAGCATCACCAACAGCATCGCACTCAGGCGAACAGCGACAAGACGCAGCATCAGAGCATCCCAGCGCGGTCAGTCGATCAATACCGGGCAACCCACCGGCACGCAGTCGCAGAGTCTGATCACGTCGGCATTGCGCATGCGAATACAGCCGTGCGAGCGCGGCACGCCCATCGGCTCGCTATCGGGGCAGCCGTGGATGTAGATATAGCGACTAAGCGTGTCAACCATCCCACCGCGATTTAGCCCAGGCTCACAGCCGGTGAGCCAGAGGATACGACTGAGAATCCAGTCTCGCTCCGGCGCAGCGGCACCCAGCGCTGCAGAGTAGACCTCACCGGTCCAACGACGCCCGCGAAACACCGCGCCCGTCGGACAGCCGACACCAATCTTGAGGCGAATCCGATGGCGGCCACGCGGCGTACAGCCGCTCCCGTTCAGCTCACCAGGACCCTGCAGCGCGGTGGAGACAGCGACGGACTCGACCGCCTCATGACCGCGATAGAGCACCAACTGTTGCTGCGCAATGCTGATATGAATCTTCAGTCACGAGCCCCGTTTGAGCGCCGCTCGCCGCGGGCAGTCTTCGCCCTGCAGGCAATCGCCATAGATGACCAGCGCATGCTCAACGATCTTAAACCCATTCTGCTCGGCGATCGCCCGCTGCCGGTCTTCGATCACTTCATCGAAGAACTCGACCACGGCCCCGCATTTGACGCAGACCAGATGATCGTGATGCCCCCCCCGATTCAGCTCGAACACCGACTGGCCACCTTCGAAATGATGGCGGACGACCAAACCGGCGCCCTCGAACTGGGTCAACACCCGGTAGACTGTCGCTAGCCCAATCTCCTCGTCAGCTGCAAGAAGCTCCTTGTAGACCTCCTCAGCGCTCAGATGACGCTGCTCGCTGGTCTCGAGGATGTGCAGGATCTTCAGCCGCGGCACGGTGACCTTGAGGCCTGCCTGCTTGATCTGGCGCTGGTTCTCCATTGGCTTGTTATCCATACGACCTACTTCGCGCTCAACGGCTGTTCGAGAAACTGATGTCGTTCGCTCATGTGCGGTACCATCTGCGTTTGCCCCACTCCACATTCTTTATACCAGATTGATGCGAAGGCTTGTCATTCTTAGCTCGATCCTGATCCTCGCGGCGACCCTCGCGACAAGCGGCTGTGCTCGCGGCAAGCGACAAGACGATCGACCGAGCGGCTCCATGCTGTCGAACCTGCCATTCGTCTACAAGATGACGGTGCAGCAAGGCAATATCATTACTGAACCGATGGTGAATCAGGTCCAGCTTGGTATGAATCGGGAACAGGTGCGCTACCTGCTCGGGACACCACTGCTAACCGACATGTTTCACACCAACCGCTGGGATTACATCTACACCATCCGACGCGGACATCAGCCGATGGAAAGCAAGCGGCTCACGCTCTGGTTCGAAGAGGACCAGCTTGTGAGCATCGAGGGCTTTGCACAACCAGATCCGGCCGCGGCACTCGCCGCACTCGAACAGGAGACGGTCGTGGTCGAGGTTCCGGATTGGCGCGATGACCGCGGCATTATTTCCCGAACGCTGAACGCCGTCGGCGTCGAGACCGCCGAATAAGCTCAAAACGCGTCAGACGCCGTTGAAATGCTCAGCACCCAATGTCGTAACCGACCAGCTTGAGTAGCGATCAACTCTCCCGACTTCTGTCCCTCCCTCCGCCAAACGTCGCGCCAGGCCCAGAGGCGGCGCGGTCGCTTAGCCTGAACCTTAACGTCAATCTCACGCGATTCATTGTCCGGGGTGGCGCCGCGCCATGATCGTTAGGCGCTCGCCGCAGAGACCTTAGCTTCCTCTGCTACGCCTTTGCCGTCGTCGGCTTTAGCGCCAGTCGCGCGCTGCTTGCGCGCTTGCTTTGGATCAGCGATCAGCGGCGGATAGATCTCCACCCGATCACCGCTCGCAAGCACCTGATCAAGCTTGGCGACCTTGCCGAAGATGCCAACCTTGTTGACATCCAGGTCGATCTCGGGAAAGCGCGCTAGGATGCCAGAGCGTTCAATGGCCTCCGCTAGGGTTATACCGGCCTGCCCCTTGACTGGTATCAGCGCCTGCGCGCGTTCGCGGGCATAAACCACTTCGACGTTAACGCTCTGCTCAGTCACCATAGACCTCATCTGCTCGTTTACAAAAGGCATCGACCATCGAATTCGCGATCTGACCGAACACACTGCCGAAGGCCTTGTCGATCAGGCGGCCGGAAAACTCGAAATCCAGCTGCAGCTCAACCTTACAGGCATCCTCACGCAGACGCGTAAAGGTCCAAACGCCACTCAGTTTACGGAATGGTCCATCCTTCAGCCGAAGGTACATGCGCTCAGGCGGCTCGAGCTTGTTGCAGGTGGAGAACACCTGCCGCACGCCAAGCCTGGCGACCTCGATGCGCCCACAGAGCTCATGCTCGTCGCGCGACAGCAAGGCCGCTGAGTGACACCACGGCAGAAAGCGCGGATAGCCCTCGACATCCGCCACCAAATCAAACATCTGTTGCGCCGAATGACGCACCAACGCACTTTTCTTTACCAGCGGCACGTCAAATCAATCCAACTGCGTTCAAGAAGACCAGGACGACGCAGACGGGCGCGAGCCAGCGAATCAGCCCGCGCCAGATGCGGTAAAGCACAGCGCCATTAGTCGCGCTGAGCTCATCCCGTGAGACCGTCTCATCGAGCACCCAGCCCGCGAAGATGGCGATAAAGATTCCACCGAGCGGCAACAGCACGTTCGCGGTGAGGTAATCGAAGAGGTCGAGGATACCTTTACCAAAGACGGTAAAGCCCGCCCATGCGTTCAACGAGAGTAGACAGGTGATACCCAGCAACCAGACCGCAACCCCAGCCAGCAGAGCGGCGCGCACCCGACTAAAGCCTTTGTTTTCGACCAGATAAGCAACCATCGGCTCGAGCAAGGAGATCGCCGAGGTCCAGGCCGCAAACGCGAGTAACAGGAAAAACAGCACGCCGAAGAAGGCCCCAAACGGCATCTGGCCGAAGGCGACCGGCAGGGTCTGGAAGATCAGGCCCGGCCCAGAGCTCGGCTCGAGTCCTTGCGCAAAGACGATCGGAAAGATCGCCAGCCCAGCAAGCAGGGCCACGAGGGTATCCATGCCGGCGATAATGGCCACGTTACCGCCAATCGAGGCATGGCTGCTGAGGTAAGAGCCGTAGATCATGATCGCGCCCATGCCAAGACTCAGGCTGAAGAAGGCTTGCCCCATCGCGCTCAAGATGGCGTCGCCGGCGTTGGCCCTGAGTTCGCCAAAATCAGGGGTGAATAGGTACGAGAGGCCAGCGGCGAAGTCTCCAGCCTGTGAGGCGTAGAGCACCATAACGACCAGCAACAGGAACAGGGTCGGCATCAGCACGCGCACGGCCATTTCCAGACCGCTGGCGACGCCACGCGCGACGACCATCACCACCAGCACCATAAAGACGGTATGCCAGGCCAAGAGCCGCTCAGGGTCGGCGACCAGCGCACTAAAGATCGCCTCCGAGGCCGCGCCGTCGATACCCTCGAATAGCCCGGCCCCAGCCCGAAACACATAGGCCAGGGTCCAGCCAGCAATCACGCTGTAGAACGAGAGGATCAGAAAGCCAGACAGGATACCCATCCAGCCAAGAAGCTGCCAGGCCCGGCTCGCGCCCGCTTGCTCAGCCAGCGCACGCATGCTGTTGATCGGACTCTGCCGCCCGCGTCGCCCCAGCATGATCTCGGCGATCATGATCGGCACGCCGATGGCAGCGACACAGAGCAGGTAGACGATGACAAAGGCACCGCCGCCGTATTCGCCTGCGGTGTAGGGAAAGCGCCAGATATTACCCAGCCCCACAGCGGAGCCGGTCGCCGCGAAGATGAACGCGAGGCGCGATGACCACATGCCATGCATCGAGGTCGTCTGCATCGACCTTAGGCCCCCAACTCCTCGCGCACCAATCCTGCAAGCTCCTCAGCAAGCGTCTGCACGCTGACAGCATCGAAACCTTCTACCATCACGCGCACCAGAGGCTCGGTACCGGAGTGGCGCAGCAGGATGCGTCCCTGGTCACCAAGGCTAGCCTCCGCCGCTCGCACTGCATCTTGGATGCGCGGGCGTGACATCACGTCGGTGCGCTGCTCCAAACGGACATTGATCAGGACTTGAGGATAGCGCTCGACCGGTCGCACGGCATCGGCCAAGCTGGTATCGGCATCGATCAATGCCTGCAGAACCTGCAGCGCCGCGATGATGCCGTCGCCAGTGGTGGTCCGATCCCGACAGATGATGTGTCCTGAAGGCTCGCCACCCAGCATGCCGCCATCGAGCTTGAGTCGCTCCATGATGTAGCGATCGCCGACCTGGGTGCGGGTGAAATCGATGCCCAGCCGGCGCAACGCCAGCTCGAGCCCAAGGTTGCTCATCAAGGTGCCCACCACAGCACCACGCAGCTCATTCGCAGCATGGCGCGAATTGGCGATCAGGTAGATCAAGGCGTCACCGTCGACCACCTGGCCAGCGGCATCGACCATCATCAGCCGATCGCCATCGCCGTCGAAGGCGATACCAAGCGCAGCGCCCTCAGCGACCACTGCCTCCGTCAAGGCCCCGGGTTTGGTTGAGCCGACCTCGCGATTGATGTTGAACCCATCCGGTCGCGTGCCGATCGTCACCACCTCGGCACCGAGTTCTTCGAAGACGAAGGGCGCGACGTTGTAGGTGGCGCCGTTGGCACAATCCACGACCAGTTTCAGCCCCTTCAACGAGGTCGACGCTGGGACACTGCTCTTGCAGAACTCGATATAACGCCCAGCCGCATCATCAACCCGTCGCACCTTGCCGAGATCGGCCGAGGCGACCGTGCGCAGGGGCTGATCAATGGCCGCTTCGATCGCGCATTCGACCTCATCAGGCAGCTTGTCACCGTCGCTCGAGAAGAACTTGATGCCGTTGTCGTCGTACGGGTTGTGCGACGCGGTGATGACGATGCCGGCGGCGGCGCGGAAGGTGCGCGTCAAATAAGCCACACCCGGGGTTGGCATTGGCCCCAGCAGACGGATATCGACGCCAGCAGCCACCAAGCCAGCCTCGAGGGCCGACTCGAACATATAGCCAGAAATACGCGTGTCCTTGCCGATCAGCACCGTACTGCCGTCGCCTTGACCAAGCACGCGACCAGCCGCCCAGCCGAGCTTGACCACGAAGTCAGGGCTGACGCTCGGATCACCGACGCGCCCCCGAATCCCATCGGTACCGAAATACTTGCGCTTCAACTGTTCACCTAACGTTCTTCGCGCGCCGCCACCCCGGACGATCAAGCGCTTGTTTCACGGCAATCTTCTGACTAAACGGTCGCCCGGTACCAAGAGACTGGCAGCGGCCGATGCCTAGCCTGACATCTCGCAATGCTCAACGGCTGCAACAGCAGTGTAGACGCGGATCGCATCGTAGGCAGCCGCAACATCATGGGTTCGGATGATGGCGACGCCTCGTGCAAGCGCCAGCGTGGTCGCAGCAACCCCGGCCGAGAGCCGCGCGTCGACCTTCCTCCCGGTCAGCGCACCGAGCATCGACTTGCGCGATAGACCAACCAGTAGCGGCAGCCCGAGCCCAGCGAACTGTTCCAGCCGCGCCAACAGGGTGAGATTATGCGCGAGCGTCTTACCAAAGCCAAAACCGGGATCGACCAGCAACCGATGGCGCGGGATACCAACCTGCTCGCAGGCATCGACGCGCGACTGCAGAAACGCGATCACATCAGCAACTACCTCCGCGTATTGCGGCTGCTGCTGCATCGTACGCGGCTCTCCCTGCATGTGCATCAAACAGACGGGCAAGCCGGTCTCAGCCGCTGCTGCAAGCGCCTGCGGCGCCCTTAGGGCAAACACATCGTTGATCAACCCGGCGCCAACACGAGCCGCGGCGCGCATCACTCCAGGCTTCCAGGTATCAATCGAGATCGGCACCTCGAGCCGCGACGCTAACGCCTCGATCACCGGCACAACGCGCTCAATCTCAAGCGCTTCGGACACCGGCTCAGCGCCTGGCCGCGTCGACTCGCCGCCGACGTCAATGATCGCCGCACCCTCGGCAACCATCTGCTCGGCGCGCTCGAGCGCGCGGGTAACGGAAACGAAATCACCCCCGTCCGAGAAGGAGTCAGGGGTGACGTTTAAGATGCCCATCACGCGGGGCTCGGTCAAATCAATCGACCGCGCCCCGCACTGCAGTATCGTCATCGCCAAGGACTAAGGTTTAGCCGGACCCAACCCATCAATGCTCGCCGGCAGGACCACCAATCGGGCCCGACGCGGGTCGCCCATCCGCCGATGGCGTGACCGGCGCATCCGCACCGCCACCCGGGCGCTTGGTCTCGTCATTACTCCAGTCCTTAGGTGGCCGAGGCTCCCGACCTTCCATGATGTCATTGATTTGCTGAGCATCAATGGTCTCGTACTTCATCAAGGCCGCGGCCATTGCATGGAGTTGCTCCATGTGCTCGACGAGGATGGTCTTCGCCCGCTGATAGTTACGATCGATGAAGCTGCGCACCTCCTTGTCGATCAGATGCGTGGTCTCATCCGACACCGACTTGTGCTGTGTCACCGAATGGCCGAGGAAGACCTCTTGCTCATCCTCGCTATAGGTCAATGGGCCGAGCTTATCCGACAGCCCCCACTTGGTGACCATGTTGTGCGCGATGTCGGTCGCACGCTGGATGTCGTTCGAGGCCCCCGTAGTGACCATCTCCGGGCCGAAGATCAGCTCTTCCGCCAATCGACCGCCAAATAGGCTGGAGATCTGACTCTCGAGACGCTGCTTGCTGTAGCTGAAGCGGTCATCCTCCGGCAGGAACAGGGTCACGCCCAGGGCCCGTCCGCGCGGGATGATGCTGACCTTATGCACCGGGTCGTGCTGCGGCACCAGACGACCAACGATGGCATGGCCGGACTCATGGTAGGCGGTGAGTTTCTTCTCGTCCTCTGACATCACCATCGACCGGCGCTCGGCACCCATCATGATCTTGTCTTTGGCCTTCTCGAGGTCCTCCATGTCGACCAGACGCTTGTTAGCACGCGCAGCAAACAGTGCGGCCTCGTTGACCAGATTCGCCAAGTCCGCGCCGGAGAAACCTGGTGTGCCGCGCGCGATCAACGACGGCGTCACATCCTCGGCAGTCGGGATCTTGCGCATGTGCACCTTGAGCACCTGCTCGCGGCCACGCACATCCGGCAGCGGCACCACCACCTGGCGGTCGAAGCGACCTGGGCGCAGCAAGGCTGGATCGAGCACGTCGGGGCGGTTGGTCGCGGCGATCACGATCACACCCTCGTTACCCTCGAAGCCATCCATCTCGACCAACAATTGGTTGAGCGTCTGCTCACGCTCGTCATGCCCACCGCCAAGGCCTGCACCACGGTGGCGACCCACCGCATCGATCTCATCAATGAAGATGATGCAAGGCGCGTGCTTCTTTGCCTGCTCGAACATATCGCGAACACGCGAGGCGCCAACGCCGACGAACATCTCGACGAAGTCCGAGCCCGAGATGGTAAAGAACGGCACCTTGGCCTCACCGGCGATGGCGCGGGCGAGCAGCGTCTTACCAGTGCCGGGAGGGCCGACCATCAGCACGCCCTTCGGAATCTTGCCGCCCAGTTTCTGGAACTTGGACGGGTCCCTGAGGAAATCGACAACCTCGACCACCTCGTCCTTCGCTTCCTCAGCACCGGCCATGTCGGCGAAGGTGACCTTGACCTGATCCTCGCTCAGCATCCGCGCTTTGCTCTTGCCGAACGACATGGCGCCACGGCCACCGCCGCCGCCCTGCATCTGCCGCATGAAGAAGATCCACAGACCGATCAGGATGAACAGCGGGAACCAGTTGATCAGGATCTGCATCAGCACGGAGGGCTTTTCAGGCGGTGCGGCCCGGATCTCGACATTATTGTTGAGCAGATCGCCGACCAGGCCGTCATCACCCGGGCTAAAGGTCGTAAAGCGCTGACCGTTCTGGTTGACGCCATCGATGGTACGCCCTTGCACCGTCACCTCTTTCACCTGCCCTTGCTGGACCTGTGCGATGAAATCGGAGTAGGCCAGTGTCTGCGGGCTCGACTGCGTGGCCGTGAAGTTGTTGAACACGGACATCAGCACGATCGCGATGACCACCCAGAGAATCAGATTTTTCGCCATGTCGCTCACGGCATCAGCCTCTTTAGCATTGCAACACTTGAGCGGAGCGGCCCAAGGATCGCGAAAGTTGATACGGGTTTAGTTGGACGTTACCGGACTTGGCGCCCTTTCGCCACCAGGTAGACCTCTCGGCTTGCCGCCCGAGATGCGTCCGGCTTTCGGATTTTGACCTGCTGATAGCGCTGCCTGAGTTCTTTC
Organism: Lamprobacter modestohalophilus; assembly: GCF_016583905.1. Lineage (GTDB taxonomy): Bacteria > Pseudomonadota > Gammaproteobacteria > Chromatiales > Chromatiaceae > Lamprobacter > Lamprobacter modestohalophilus. The sequence continues at coordinate 14,356 of NZ_NRRY01000011.1, forward strand.
AGTACAACATCGAACCCTTCACCCTGGAAGGCTTTGACTACCAGGCTACTGCCCGGTTTCGACTGCTGCATCGCGAAATCTAAGGCCAATTCGACCAGATACATCATCCGCGGCTGATCGACCGCCGTCATGCCAGAAACGTTTGGGGCCATATCGGAAAGCACAAGATCGACACCGCTGTCGCCAATCCGTTCGATCAGCCGCGCTAAATCCTCTGCTTCACGAAAGTCACCCCGGATGATCTCAACGCCAGCAATGGGCTCCATCTCGAGCAGATCGATCGCCACCACCGTGCCTTTCGGCCCGATGCGCTTTGCTAGCACCTGAGACCAGCCGCCAGGCGCTGCACCGAGGTCAACCACGCACTGAGCGGGACGCAAGAAACGGTCACGCTGATCCAGCTCGATCAGTTTGTAAGCCGCCCGCGAGCGATAACCCTCACGCTGCGCCCGTTGCACATACGGATCATTGAGATGCCGCTGCATCCAGCGGCGATCGCCCTTACGAGCTGCCATCAAGACGCACCGCAACAAGACAGGGCCAGGCTCGCTCAGGTGCAATCACAGATCATCAACCCAGGCAAAATCAAACAGCTCTAGCATTGCACCGGTCACACTACCGGCAGCCATACCTGCCGCCACCGCAAGCGGCAAGGCCGCCGAGGTGCCCTCGACCACATCAAGGAAGAACCCTGGCCGGTCATAGCCAGACAGCATGCTCGCGAAGGCCCAAAAGCTACCACCAACGATGATCGCGACGACCCCGATCACGAGCCCCTCAGCTACCGGACACCAGCGCCGCGGCAGGCCGCCAGCAGTCGTCGCGACCCTGCGCACCGAGGCGACATAGATGACGCCATTCACCGAGACCAGAAAGGCAACCGCCACCACAGGGGACAGACCAAAACCGAGCGCCGCCGCCAGCGTGAGCATGGCACCTGACAGCGTTCCGCTCAATGCACCAACCAGGGCCTTCGCGGGCACGTTCGCCGTACAACGGCTTGGGAACTCGATCAGCAGCCCCGTTGCCAGGCCCAGCGTCCCACAGAGCAGCGCAGCGTGCCAGAACGCCGCCTGCTCATAAAACACGATCAACACGAACAATGTCGACACAACGCCAACCAGACTCGCCGCCAAGGCCGCTTGCCGCGCACTGTAGTAGGAGGCACCAATGGCACCAGCACCAGTGGCTGCTGCCACAAAGGACAGCGACCCAAGATAGGGCTCGAGCAGCGCTTCGAGCACAATAAACAGCGGCGCATAGATGGCGCCAATCAGCGCCCAGAGCAGCATGCGAATCAGCAGTTGGCGGGTGACTGGCAGCAGCGCGAGACTCATGACTCAGATCCAAGCGAAGACAAAGCAGAAGGAAGCCGCGCGCGAGCAGACAAGACGGCGCTGCGCACAGGAATGAAGCTCGGATGTTGTCACTGCAGGCTTAACAGCTCAACATCAGAAACGCTAGGGGGAAACGATCGGAAGCGAGGTGCGCTGACTGCGGAAACCGACATCCAGGGCAGAAGCTGAGGTCGCGAAGCACGCTGTAAGTCGACGCTTGAGGAAGACTAGCTGGGCAGGGAACGTCTGGGAGATACCCTTAGCGTAAGTTAAAGACAGTGCTTAGCTAAGGGAAGCGGGGCGCTAGGCGCCCCACGCCGGGCTTGGAAGCCGCGGCAGGACGATCAAGCCTTAACCGGCCTTCAGGGTCCAAGATGCACACCAGCCCGTCTCATGCACGGCCTTACCCGGGAACAGGCTGCAGGGGCGCCACTCGCCGGAATCAGCCAGCACGAACTGGCAGTTGTTGCAGAACTGCTCTTCCGGTGGCTTGCCCGGACGAGCCGCAGCGGCACGGTCAGCCTGAGTAGCATCTTCCGAGTACTTCAGCGCCTGTGCGGTCGGATCGGTTCCCGGATCAACGTGCGGCAGATCTTGGGCTTGAGCGGCCGCGATACCGACCAGGTTGACCAGCGGCACCGAAGCGAGACCACCAAGCATCATCTTGACGGCGTCACGACGGCTCTTGTTCATTGGCTTATCGGACATTCTGACGTCTCCTACAGAGCGTGGACTGAGATTGCTCGAACGGCCCGGTGTCACCACGCAGGCCCGGACCGCCGGCCATTTTGCACGAACGATCTGGAAAAGGCGAGAACGACGGCCAATTAAATCGTCGACGGCTCAGGTCTCACCTCGTCCGGTCTACTAGACAACCAACCCTCAAGCGTGTTCCTAGCCGGCGCCAATCCGATCGCCCGCTAGCGCTGAATCCTTGCCCTGAAGCAATCGTAATCGCTCCAAGTTCACCAATCGCTTGTAGATCACCAATCGCTTGTAGATCACAAATCGCCTCATGCCTCGGAGTGACGAGGCGCCCTGAACGTTACCCTACAACAGTGCTCCATCGTCCGCGGCGGCAATGCCCCTAAACGCTAGAGGTAGCTGCCTGCGCCGAGGTACCGCTCCCGCCAGTAGTTGCTGCCAAGATTGGCGAGTCGGACATGGCGCTTTGAGGTTGATGCATGCACAAAGCGCTGCTCGTCGACCATGATGCCGACGTGGTACTGGCTCGGGCCGGTCTTGAAGAAGACCAGATCACCCGGCTTGGGATGGCCGCGCAGCGGGGTTGCCGCAGCCTGTTGCTGCGTCGAGACGCGCGGAATGCTCATGCCTGCCGCCTGATGGGCAACCAAGGTCAAACCACTGCAATCGAGCGCCCGATGCGGCGTAGCCCCGCCATAGACATAGGGGGTGCCAATCTGCGCTAGCGCCGCCTTGACGACGTCTGCTCGTGTCGGCTCGAGACTGCTGAGATCGAAGGTCTCGCCGGCAACCTGGACGCTGCGATTCGGAGAGGACGGAGTACTAGCACAGCCAAGCAGAACCAGGGCTGATCCCAGAAAGGCCCCTAAAAGCAGCGGCCTGTACAGCAAACGGGCTGGGCTGGCGGAACAGGATGGCACGATCGCTATTGACATTTTACCCGATAAACACTTTATAACCCCATGTAAAAACGAAGTTTAGTCTCCCACGAGTTATTGTCAAGCAAGGCCGTCGTCCCGCCTATCCGAACAGACGGGCCGGACCAACCAGCAAGGGCTCAGCTGTGAACTGTGAGATGCACCCATGCACAATCGCTGCTGCCAACAGGCGCGAAAGCCCGACGTCGCAAGACGCGCTAGTGCGGCACGCCAGCTACGGCACAGGAGCTAGCGCGGGCTAGTCCGCTCAATCTCGGCCAACCCGTCATAGTTCCCGTCCGGCGCCAACCGATAGCCCGTTAGCCCTTCGCGCAGCACCGCAATCTGATCCTCGTACCAGAGCGGCACAGACGGCAGATCCTGATGCAGCAAAGACTGAAGCGCCTGATAGAGGCTGGCCTGACGCTCCAAATCAGGCTCGCGGCGGGCGGCGTCGATCAGCCGATCCGCCTCCGAGCTGAGGTAGCGGCCGCGGTTGGCCCCACTCGGCGGCGTCGAGGCGCTATGAAATGCGTAGCGAAAGATGTCGGGCAATCGAATCCCAACCCAGGTGAGACCAAACAGCTGAAAGCGCCCGGCCTTGATGTCACCAAAGAAGGTGCCCCAATCGTAGCTCTCGATCTTGAGATCGATACCGACCTCGGCCAGCTGTGCCTGCAGCACGCTGGCTAGTCGCAAGCGAAACGGATCGCTCGATGTCTTGTACGAGAGCCGCAGACGCTCGCCACCGGCATAACCCGCCTCGCCTAACAGCCGCCTTGCCAGCGCTTGATCCTGGGCATAGGCCGACAGCCCAATCGCCCCAGCCCAGTGTTCCGGCGGCAGTAGGGCCTCAGCGGTTCGCCCTTGATCCCGAAACAGCCAGCGCAGGATCGCCTCACGATCGATAGCGTGCGCGATCGCCCGCCGCACCCGCGGGTCACCAGTCACCGGATCAGCCAGGTTGAAGCCCAGATAAGAGAAGTTGATCCCAGGCGACGTCAGTACCTGAACGCCCGGGCGTTCGCGCAAGAGGCCGATCAGCTCCGGCGGCAGATCGTTCTGCAGCAGATCGACCTCGCCGCGCAGCAGCTTCATCACGCGCACGTTGGGATCTTTGACGCGGGTCAAGATCAACAACTGCCCGTCGCGACGACGCTCGAGCAGGAGCCGATCAGCGCTCGGCCAAGCCGCGAAGCGCAGTGCGCCGCTGCCAATCGGTTGGCGCTGAAAGGCGTGCCCAGCGGCAATCTGCTCAGCCGGCAGGATGCCAAGGCTGAGGTAGGCCGGAAACAACGGATCGGGCTCAGACAGGTGGAAGTCGAGTCGACGCTCATCGAGCACCTCGATGCGCTCAATCAGCGCCAGCGGCGCCCGGTGCGGTGACGCAAGCCCCTCGTCCAGGATCGATCGGTAGGTCGCGGCGACGTCCGCAGTGCGAAGCGGTTGGCCATCGCTAAAAGGCAGGCGATCAGCCTGGAGCTCGAAGCGGTAATGTAGCTGCGCCAGCTGCTCCCAGCGCGCGATGCCAGGCGTTGGCCGCCCGGCATCATCCAGCTCGACCAGACGCGCGTACAACAGCCGATTGACCCGCTCAGAGGTGGCATCGGTTGCCAGACGCGGGTCAAGATTCGCCGGGGCCTGGGAGACGGCAAGCACGATGGCATCGGCATCGTCGCGCTCAGCACAACCAGCAACCATGAGCGCAGCGATGAACATCACCGAAAGCGCCACCAGGCGCAAAAACGCAGGCGTAAACGGCGACGGCGACGGCGACGGCGACGGAATCAAGCTCAGCGCAGTGGTGGCTGCCCCATGCAATCGAAGACACTCATGATCCTTCAAACTGCAGAGGCGCAGGCGGACGCAGATAAAAACCTTATAAAAAATGTCTCGCCGAGAATCGCAAGTCTCAAGGTCACCCAAAAGGTGAAGCAGAAATTGTCCGGAGTGGCTTAAAATATTTACGTTTATCTGCAAAATCCGAGGTTCAACTGCTCTGTTGGGACGATGCCACCTGTCGTCAGCAGCACCATCACCTCACCAGTCCTTGAACGGATGACGCGCCAGGTTGGCGTTGTAATAGCGCGGATCATCGCTGACCTCGGCACCGAGCCAGGCCGGCCGCTCGAAGGACTCATTCTCGGCGCCCAGCTCGATCTCGGCCAACACCAAGCCCGCATTGTCACCGGCGAACCGATCCACCTCCCAAACATGCTCGCCGCAGCGCACGCGATGGCGAATTTTATCGATGATCGCGGTCTCGGCCAGCTCGCCCAGCATGGCCTGAGCGTCCTCAGCGGGGATCGGATACTCGTATTCGCTGCGACTGATCCCTCGCGTCGCGCCCTTGATCGTCAGTCGGCCCTGTCCGCCGTCGAGTCGGACCCGCACCGTCAAAGCCGCTGTCGAGGCCAGATAGCCCTGCATCAGATGCGTCTCAGACAGCACCTGCTCGCGCCAATCGTCGTTGCAAACCAGGAATTTGCGCTCGATCTCCATCGCCATTCGTCATGCCTCTGTCTACTGTAGGCCCCCAATGAAGGCTCCTAACGAAGGACCCTAACTCTCATGGCGCCGCGCCACTCCGGCAAATGAATCGCGCGAAATTCCCGTTAACGCATATAGCGCGTCGCCACCCTAGAAGATAAAGCGCCAGCTTCAACACCAGCTGTCGCCAGGACAAATCGCGAGTCTATCGCTAGCGCCGTTCGAACAGCGCCATCGCCTCCAGATGCGCGGTGTGCGGAAACATGTCCATCGCGCCAGCGGCCTCAAGGCGAAAACCGAGTTCACCGACCAGCTTGGCGGCATCGCGCGCCAGTGTCGCTGGATAGCAGGATACATAGAGGATGCGTTGAACGCCCGAACTGGCGAGCCAGTCGAGCACCTCGAGCGCGCCGCTTCGCGGCGGGTCCAGCAGTGCCTTATCGAACGGATGATCGAGCCAGGGCATTGCCGTCAAGGGCAGCGATGATGGGTGCGGCCCAGCCTGTGCGCCCGTTTGGACACCTGCTTGATGGACCGTTCGCGCACCCGAGTGAGCACCCGCTGCAGCACCCGTCTGCGGCAAAGCCTGAGCGTAGAGATCCGCAGTATAGAAGCGCACATTCTCGATCCCATTGCGCACCGCATTGGCCTGCGCACGCGCCACCAGACCCGCATCCCCCTCGACACCCACCAGCTCGCGCGCCTGGCGAGCGAGCGGCAGCGTGAAATTGCCGAGCCCGCAGAACAGATCGAGCAGACGCTCATCGGGCTGTGGATCGAGCAGCGCCAGCGCCTGATCGATCATCTGCCGATTCAGCTCTAGGTTCACCTGTGTAAAGTCGTTCGGCTCAAAGGCGAGCGTCAGCCCTTGATTCGGCAGGCGATAGCTGAGTTCGATCTCCTGGCCCGGTAGCGGGCGAACCGTCTCGACACCGCCCTCCTGCAGATACACATGAAATCCGCTCTGAGCAGCGAAGCTCAACAGCCGATCGCAATCGGCCGCCGATGGCGGGTCGAGCACACGGAACACCAGCACCACCGGCCCATCGCCCTGGGCCACCTCGATCTGTGGCAGGCGCTCGCGGATGCTCAACCCCTCGATCAACCGCGCCAACGCCTCGAGGTGCTCGCCGACGGCCGGGTGCAGCACCTCACAGCGCTGCACGTCGGCAATGAAGCTCGAGCCGCGCTCGCGAAAGCCGACCAGCACGCGGCCCTTCTTCGGTACCCAGCGCACCCCGAGCCGCGCCTTGCGCCGATAGCCCCAATGCGCCTCAGCATCCGCAGCGGCCAGCGGCGGCAGCCAGCGCGCCGGCGCCAGCCCGCCGATCCGTTGCAGCACATCGGCCAGGATCGCCTGCTTGTTCTCGATCTGCGCCGCCGGGTCCATATGCTGCAGCGCACAGCCGCCACAGACGCCAAAGTGCGCACAACGCGGCTCGACCCGCTGCGCCGAGGGCTCCAGCACCTCAGTCACCACCGCCTCGTCATGGCGCCGCAACCGCCGCGTCAGCCGAAACCGCACCCGTTCTCCGGTTAAGGCACCGTGCACGAACACGGTCTTGCCCTCGACCCGTGCGATCCCGCGCCCATCATGGGCGAGCGATTCGATCACGGCCTCGATGGGCTCACTCGGCAGGGGTTTACGTTTCTTGCTCATCGCATGCCACACAGCGGGTTTGAAGCGACGCAAATCACAGCAGCTTCACCAGTGCCGCGATCGCGATCACCTGTCCTACCATCACCGGCAACAGCCACTTCAACAGCTCAAACTTGACCCGCTCGACCTCGGTGCGCAGTTTCTCGATATCGCGCGTTAGATCGGTGCGTAGTTGCTCAATATCGAGTGATAGCTCGGCACGTAGCTTCTCGGTATCGCTCGTTAGATCGGCACGTAGCTTCTCGGTATCGCCAGTTAGATCGGCACGTAGCTTCTCGATATCGCGTGTCAGGTCTGCACGCACCTGCTCGATCTCGCGCGCCAAATCCACGCGCAGCTGCTCGATCTCGTGCCGCAGTCTTAACTCGCTCTCACGCACATCAGCCTGGGTCGCCAGATCCGGCAACTGCGGATAGCGCTCTTCAAGCCGCTCGAACGCCTCAGCAATCAGCCGCGCGCGCGACCGCTCATCTGAGGCGTTGGTGAGGGCTTCGTAGAGGGCAACACTTGAAGTCATGTCAGACAATGTGCCAGCTGAGGGTTGTTACAGCAAGGTGAATTGAGCATTGCGCCCTGCCCTTGACGGCCTTAAGGGCCAAGGCCGATGCCAAAGCGCTGATCAACCGCTCGGATAAACACCAGTGGAAAGATACCGATCACCGCGATCGCAGATGATGGCGACGATGACCGCATCCTGAACCTCATGCGCAAGCCTGAGCGCCGCGGCAATCGAGCCACCGGAGGAGACACCGGCGAAGATACCCTCACGGGTGGCCAGCGCGCGCATCGTCTCCTCGGCCTCGGCCTGCGAGACGTCGATGATGCGGTCGACGCGCGAGGCGTCATAGATCTTCGGCAGATAGGCTTGGGGCCAACGCCTGATGCCGGGAATGCTCGAGCCCTGCTCGGGCTGCACGCCGACAATCTGCACGGCCGAATTCTGCGCCTTCAGATACTGGCTGGTGCCCATGATGGTGCCGGTGGTGCCCATGGCACTGACGAAGTGCGTCACAGTACCCTCGGTATCACGCCAGATCTCGGGGCCGGTGCCCTCGTAATGGGCCAGCGGATTGTCCTGATTCGAAAACTGATCGAGACGCACACCAACGCCCTGCGCCTCGAGCTCGGCCGCGAGATCGATCGCCGCCTCCATGCTGCCTTGCTTGGGCGTGAGCCGGATCTCGGCCCCGAACGCTGCCATCGCCTGACGACGCTCCACGCTCATGTTCTCGGGCATGATCAGCAGCATCCGGTAACCCTTGATCGCCGCCGCCATCGCCAACGCGATGCCAGTGTTGCCACTGGTCGCCTCGATCAGGGTATCGCCAGGCTGGATCAGGCCGCGCTGCTCAGCGTGACAAATCATGCTCAGCGCAGCGCGGTCTTTGACCGAGCCGGCCGGATTGTTGCCCTCGAGCTTGGCCAGGATGAGATTACTGGTCTCACCTGGCAACCGCTGCAGCCGCACCAGCGGGGTGTTGCCGACTTGACCTTCGATGGTCGGATAGCGCATGGCGTGACCTCAAACCGATTCGGTGCGTTGCAAGACTTTAGCGACCGCATTGCCGCATTGTGCCGCAGCTGATCGCGCACATCGAGTGCTCAGCGACGGCGGTGTCGCCTAGGGGCTCGCGCCGTCCACGTTCGCGTCTTTGCGCGCTATACGCGCTTTGCGCGACAGATTGGGCAGACCTGTAGACGCAGCACGCGAGCAAGCGGCTCTCAGCCAACTCGCCGCAGCAGCATGACGGCACCGAACGTCAATAATGCCAGCGGCACAAAGGCCGCAAGGGCCGGGTTCAGACCATACAGCAGCGCCAAGTAGGTGAAGGTGCGACTGACCAGATAGAACAGGATGCCGAGTGCAATGCCGATGAACAACTTGATCCCCGTTCCAGTGCTGCGTGCAGAGCCCAGCAAAACCGGGATCGCAACAAAGATCATTACCAGGATCAACAACGGCTGCACCACCTTCGACCAAAACACCACCTCATGCGCGCCAGCGTCCTGCTCAGTCTCCTGCATGTAGCGCAGATAGCGATACAGCCCCCAGATCGGGAGTGCGTGCGGCTCGACGACGATCACCTCGAGCAAGCGCGGATTGAGCAGAGAATCCCAACGCGCCTGATCGAGCCGCTCGACATCGACTCGATCGAGACCGATTTGGCTGCGCTCGATATCGGATAACACCCAATGCCCGTCGCGATAACGCGCCTCGCGCGCATGCGTCGCAGAGGTCAGGCGATGATCCTCGATCACGAAGATATCGATGTCGGACAGCTTGGCCCCGGGCTCGATCTGGCGCACATTGATGAAGGCATTGCCATCCCGCGCCCAAAAGCCGCTGCCACTGATCTTCACCGCATCGCCGCTGGTCGCGGTTGCTCGCACTGCCAATGCACGCTGTTCCGCGGCTGGCGCGACCACCTCGCCAACACTGGTCGCCAGCAGTGCCAGCAGGAGACCGCCGAGCATCGCCCCCTGCACAATCCGCGCAATGGATAACCCCGCCGCGCGCATCGCCACCAATTCAGAGCGCGCGGCGAGCTGCCCCAAGCCGATCAGCGCGCCGATCAGCGTCGCGATCGGGAACACCTGGTACAGATAACGCGGCATCGTCAGCGTCACGAACAGGAGCGCGTCGGTCAGCTCATAGCCATCCGAGCCAACCCGCCCCATCTCATCGGTCAGCACGAAGACTGCTAGCAAGGGCAGCAGCACCGCTAGGGTCAACAGCGTACCGCCAATCACGGCGCCAGCGAGATATCGGTCGAGGATGCGCAACGGATTTCTGGCTTTCCTGGTTCCGAGTTTCGAGTTTCGAGTTTCGAGTTTCGAGTTTCGAGCAAATGATCCCAATCAGCGGCGCTCACGGGTCGTCGCCAAGGCTGAAAGCGACCCTATGACAGCGCTCCCTGACAGCGACTCCTGCAACCGCAGCCACTGCGGCAGCTGCAGCGATTCCTGTAGACTGCGCGCACCAGACACACCGATCGCGTCTTCGCCATCGTTCACAGCGAGCCGCCGCCCTGACGAAGAAACGTCTGCCTCAGGGTTGTGAGGACCAAGACGCTGGCGACGATAGGCCCATTGCGACGCGCCTAGTGACACGCACAGTAATGCGCCTAATAACGCGCCTAGTCATGTGCATAGTAACGCAAGCCCTCGGCAAACAGCTCCAGGAGCACCGATGCAATCCAAGATCATCCATGGCGACCTCAGCCAGCTCGCGACCCCTTGCCTCATCCTCGGCGTCTTCAGCGAGCGCCAGCTCTCAGAAGCGGCGAAGACCATCGATAGCGCCAGCAACGGAGCACTCACCGCCGTGCTCGAGAAGGGTGATCTCGACGGCAAGACCGGCAGCACACTGATGCTCTACGGCGTCAACAACGTCAGCGCCGAGCGCCTGCTGCTGGTGAACTGCGGCAAGCACGAGGAGTTTGATCGTAGCGCCTACGAAAAGGCGATGAAGGCGGCACTGGCGCGGCTCGATAGCGCTCGGCTCGACAGTGCGCTCTGCGCCCTGACCGCGCTCGAGCCGAACGGCATGGACAGCTACCAATGCGTGCGCCATACGCTGCTGCTCGCTGCCCAGAGCGCCTATCGCTATACCCAGACCAAGAAACCAGCGACGGAAGCCCCTGCGCCGCTCGCCACGCTCGACTGCTGGATCGAGGATGCCAGCCAAACCGAACTTGCCGAGCGTGGTGTCGCGCACGGCCTAGCCATCGCCGCGGGCGTCGCACTGGCGCGCGATCTCGGCAATCTGCCTGGCAACATCTGCACGCCCAGCTATTTGGCCGATCAGGCCGTCGCCGTCGGCGAGCAGTCCGACAAGCTCAAGGTCGAGGTGTTGGATGAAGACGCCATGGCCGAGATCGGCATGGGCGCCCTGCTCTCGGTCAGCCACGGCAGCCGACAGCCAGCCAAGCTCATCGTTATGCACTACCGCGGTGGCAGCGATGAGGACAAGCCGATCGTCCTGGTCGGCAAAGGGCTCACCTTCGACGCCGGCGGCATCTCGATCAAGCCCTCCGAGGCGATGGACGAGATGAAATACGACATGTGCGGCGGCGCTAGCGTCATCGGCACCCTCCGGGCACTCTGCGCACTCGACCTGCCGATCAACGTCATCGGCGTGGTACCGGCCTCTGAGAACCTACCTGACGGCGCCGCCAACAAGCCCGGCGACATCGTCACTAGCCTCTCCGGGCAGACCATCGAGATCCTCAACACCGACGCCGAGGGGCGGCTGATCCTCTGTGACGCCCTGACCTACGTCGAGCGGTTCGAACCGGCCCTGGTGGTCGACATGGCAACCCTGACTGGCGCCTGTATCGTCGGGCTCGGACGACATCCCTCCGGGCTGTTCTCGAACGACGACGGGCTCGCCGACGCCCTGACGCAAGCCGGCGAGGCCAGCGCCGATCGCGTCTGGCGCATGCCGCTCTGGGACGACTACCAGCAACAGCTCGACAGCAACTTCGCCGACATGGCCAACATCGGCGGCCGCGACGGTGGCGCCATCACTGCCGCCTGCTTCCTCTCGCGCTACACCAAGGCCTACACCTGGGCGCATCTGGACATCGCCGGTACTGCCTGGCTCACCGGCAAGGAGAAGGGCGCCACCGGACGGCCGGTGCCACTGTTGAGCCAATTCCTGCTCGATCGTGCTGATCGCGGGACTTAAGCATCCGTTGGCGGGGCTGTTCAACAGCCAAGCGCGGGGTCGCCGCTGATGACCAGGATTGACTTCTACGTGCTCAAGGACGGCAGTCGCGGCGACTGGCGTCCGCTTGGCAGCTGAGTGAGAGGTCATGACGCGCATCGATTTCTATGTACTGAAAGACGGTAGCCGCAGCGACCGCTTTGGGCTCAGCTGCCGCTTAGTCGAGCGCGTATACCAGAGCGCACCTCCCGGCGAACAGCCGCCGCGGATCTTGATCTATTGCCCGGAACCTCAGCAGGCACGCCATCTCGACCGCCTGCTCTGGAGCTTCCGCGAAGACAGCTTCTTGCCGCATGGGCTGATCGGCGAGACCGATCTAGCACTGACCCCAATCCTGATCAGCACCGACGGACAACCGGAGGCCGAAGACCAGGTCCTGATCAACCTCAGCCCGAACCCCGAGGCGCCGCGCTTTTTCAGCCGCTTCGAGCGCCTGTGCGAGCCGCTCGATCATGAGCCCGAGATCCGCCAAGCGGGCCGCAAGCGCTACCTCTATTATCGCGGCTGCGGTTATCCGCTGGAACATCACAACGTCAACTGAGCCAAGCCGCCTGAGCGTCATCGCTGTAAGCCGCGCAAGTCGTCAACGTCAGGCGCGCGGGTGGTACTCAACTTGTTGGGCATCGAGGCCTGCGCGCAAGGCCGCCATCGCCGCGTCGAGGTCGCCGCGACCACGAAAGCCGAGCAGGATGTAGCGGTCGGCCTCGGTCTCACCGAGGTGCGGCAGGCTGAAGAGCTTCAGCGCCGGAAATTGCGGCCCAAGCGCCTCCATCAACGGAATCAAGCGGCTCTCAGGCGCGCCGCGTACCTCCAAGGTGGCCTCACGCAATGGCTCGGCGCGGCCATAATGCCGATCCAGCACCCATTCTGCCATCGGCCAAGCCATCTGCGGAAAGCCCGGCAGGAACCAATGCTGATTGAGCCCGAACCCAGGCACTTGGTTGACGGGATTGGGGATCAGCGAGGCGCCCGCAGGAAGCTCGGCCATCCGAATGCGTTGTGGATGGGCATCGGCACCAAAGCGTCCTTCGATCAGCTTCACCGCCTCTGCATGCTGCTCCAGCGCGACCCCAGCGGCGGCCGCGACACAGGCGCGGGTATGATCATCCGGGGTTGCGCCGATCCCGCCACAGCAAAAGACAGGACTGCCCTCGGCCATCGAGGCCCGAAGCTGCCGCACCAAGCGCTCAGGCTCGTCAGGCAAGATCCAGCACCAGCCGAGCTGATGCCCACGCGCGCTGATCATGCCCTTGAAAGCGGCAAGATGCCGATCTTGCCGATTGCCGTTCAAGATCTCATCGCCGATGACGATGAGGCCGAAGGCCATTGGCATATCACTGCCAACCTGATGGTTGTTGGACTGGTCGGATTCCAGCCCGGGATCGCGAGAAATCATCAGCAGCAAACTCTCCTCTGCACTGCAATCAGGACCTAAGGCGATTGCCGGAAAAGCGCGTACCGAATTGCGCAGGATTTTCGTTTGCCTTCAAGGAGCTTCGTCGGGAGCATAGCCGGACTATATGATTGACGACGCAACGCAGAAGACGAGCGAAAAGACCAGCAAGGCGGTATGAGCTTAGACAGAAATCGCCTCAGTCACGATGTAATCGTTACCTGCACAAGTAGGGTTGAACAAGCGCAGCGTTTCGGCTAATCGCGCCAACCACCTATTCTGGTTGTTCAACCACCTATTCTGGTTGTTTTGAACCGCTTCTAATATTCGTGGCACGCATACATAGCGCATATTCATGGCGCGTCGCCACCCCCCCGAACATGGAGCACCTGTCTCGTGGACACCCTACTCCGAGCTAGCAAGGCCAAACAGCCGCGCCGCGTTGCCGTAGGCCAAGCGCGCCGCCACCTCCGGTGGCAACTGATCCAGCCAGCCCCGGATGCGAGCCGTGACCTCTGAGAATCGGCGCCAACGCGGCGTCCAAAAGGTGTCGACGCCGACCAGCACCTGCGCTTGATGGGCGATGAAGAACTTGCGCCACTGCGCCCAAAGTCGCCCCTGGTCATCGACGAAACGCTCATCGCGGACCGAGGTATCGACGAACAGGCGCGGATAGCGCGCCAACAGCGGTGCTAACACCTGAGGCCGCGGATCAGTACCCAGGTGCGCCCAGAGCACCGTCACCTCCGGTGCCTGGGCAAAAATCTCCTCGATCACCGCCGCATCGCCGTGAACCTGGAGCATCAGATCCTGCTCTGCAGCGATAGCAACCAGCGCCGCGAGCACCGGACTCTGACGATCCTCAGCAAAGAGGTGGATCTCGCCAATGCCGCGGTAGATGCCGCTGCGCAGCGCTTCAGCCACCCGTCTCGGCAGATCCGGGTCATGCATCCAACCGGACTTATCGGCCGGTCCGCGGTACACACTCAAGAATGGCAGGATGCGATCTGGCGCCGCACGATACAACGCCTCCACGGCCCATTGCGGCTGTCCGGAGACCACGGCAGCCTGGATACGCTTGCGATCGAAGAGCGCGATGACCTGCGCTGGCGGCAGCTCAGCAGCATCAACACCGCTGTAATGCAGATGAGCATCGACCAACGGCTGTGCCGCTGCCGCCAAAGGCCAGGGATTTAACCCCATGGCCAGCATGAGCACGAGCCCTACAAGGCGAACATCAACCAAGAGACCGCCTGATCTCAACATCATCGTTTCCCCCGAGCCACGCCGTCAACCTAAGCGCTTAACCTGACGGCAAAGCATCGTCTCCGCAACACGCAATCAGTTTGAACATTAAGCAGCGCTGCATCGCCGAGGTCGCGACGCGCGCTCCTGTCGGTTACCGATGACCGAAACAGTCGCTTCATCTCCCAGGGTGGCGAAGCGCCTTATCCGTCAGACCAGCCATCTCAATGGCGATCGGATACTGGAACCACATCCTGGAACCCGCTATCTTCGGTCCCAACCTGTGAGGACAAGCCCTGCCGCTTGGAGTGCCGTTGCGATGAGCCCTGTCCAAACGGACAGCCCGGTCGGAAACCGCGCTTTTATCCCGTCTGTACCGGCGGCGGAGGAGATTCAGGCCGCCATCAGCGCCTTCGAGGCAGCGCCACAGCCACTGGTCCTGCACTGCGGTGTTCAGCACTACAGCTGGGGTGATCCGGACTTCATCCCAGCGCTCATGGAGATCCACAACCCGCGCCGGCTGCCCTTCGCCGAACTCTGGATCGGCGCCCATCCTGACCTGCTCTCGACGGTTCAGCTCAACGGCTGGCGGTTATCGCTCGCCGAGCTCATCAGCGCCGCCCCAACGACCATGCTCGGCGCCGAGTCGGCCGCCCGCTTCGACCATCAATTGCCGTTCTTGCTCAAGGTCATCGCAGCGCGCGAGCCCTTGTCGATCCAGGCCCATCCGACGCGCGAGCAGGCCATCGCAGGCTATCAGCGAGAAGACGCGATCGGGCTACGGTTGACCGATCCGCGCCGCAGCTACCGAGATCGCAACCACAAACCGGAGCTGCTGGTTGCGCTAACCGACTTCTACGCACTGCGCGGCTTCCGGCCGCTTACGGAGGTAAGCGCAGAGCTGGCCGCGGCCCCCGAACTCGGCGCGCTGAAAACGCAGTTCGAGCCCAGTGTCAGCGGGCTGTTCGAGCTGTACCAATGGATCATGCAGCTTGAGCAGCCGCAGGTTGACGCCCTGCTTTCGCCGCTGATCAAGCGCCTGCAACAAGAGCGGGCTGGCATCGAGTTCGACCCCACGGATCGCCACGCTTGGCTGCTCGAAGCCGATCGGCTGTTTTCCAGCAACGGCCACCGCGACCGCGGCCTGTTTTCCTTGCTGTTGCTGAACCTCATCGCGTTGCATCCCGGTGAAGCCCTTTTCCTGCCCGCGGGCGAACTGCATGCCTACCTGCGCGGCGCCGCAATCGAGCTGATGGCCAATTCAAACAACGTACTGCGCGGGGGACTGACGCAGAAGCATATCGACGTGCCGGCCTTGCTGAACACTCTCAGCGTCGATCCGGCACCCGGCGCGGTGCGCCAGATCCAGCCGCCGGCTGGGCCTGCGCTGCCAGAGACCTGGCCAACCCCAGCGACCGAATTCCTGCTCGAACGGCACAGTCTCAGTGCCGGCGAGCGCCGCCTGATCGGCCATTGCACTGGGGCTGGAAGCATCCAAGACAGCTGCGCGATCGGTAGCGCGGTCGATAGCGCGGTCAATGGGCCCAGGCTACGTCTCGGGCTGGTGATGGATGGACAACTGAGCTTGCACAGTCCAGGGCAGGCGCCGCTCAGGCTAAAGCCTGGCGCAGCCATCGTGATTCCTGCCGCCTGCACCGTAGAACTGCACAGCGAGCAACACTCGGTGCTGTTCACGGCGCGGGCGCCTTAAGCAGGTCGAACGTCTCCAGCACTCACCTAACGCGCATCGCGTCGAACCACCCCAGCAGATGAATCGCCCGAGCTTCAGGTTAAAACAGCTCATCCAGCATCCGGGGTGCCGTCCGCCTTGGCGCCGTCTTGCGCGCCACCGGCGCCGCGTATTTGACCGGGTCCGGCCCCAAGGTCATGAGCTGATACTCATCCCGAATGAACTCGATCCGGCTATCGCTCTTCGAGTTCGTCTTTTCGCCACTGCGCAGACTGATGCGGACCGGCACCATGCCCTCCGGCTGCTTGATCGTCGCCACCGGAATGTCCGCGAGCGCCTCTTCCATAAAGTCCATCCAGATGCCGAGCGCCGCCGTTCCGCCCCACTCACCACGGCCGAGCGGCTTGTTATCGTCGCGTCCGACCCAGACCACGGTCACCAGCCTTGGCTGATATCCGGCAAACCAGGAATCCCTCGACTCATTGGTGGTCCCGGTCTTGCCGGCAATATCATCACGCTGCAAGCGTTTCGCGCGCGTCGCCGTGCCGCTCTCGATCACATCCTTGAGCATCGAGTCCATGTTGAAGGCGATCCGCGGATCGATCGCCCGCGGCGCCGGCGGATCATCGGAGGCACCGACTGGCAGCACCCTTGCCTCTTCCTCCTCGGTCTCGATCCAGCAATCCATGCATGCGCGCGGCGGCTGCTCGTCGAACAGCAGGTTACCCTGCGCATCTTCAATGCGGTCGATCAGGTAGGGCAACACGCGATAGCCGCCATTGGCAAAGACCGCGAAGCCACGCGCCAGCTCGATCGGAACCACCGAGCCCGAGCCCAGCGCCATCGACATATCCGGTGGCATGCTGTCGAGCGCAAAGCCGAAATTCTGAATGTATTCGCGCGCGTAATCGACGCTCATGCGATTGATGAGATTCACGATCGCAAGGTTACGCGACTTCGACAACGCAACGCGGATACGGATCGGGCCCATGAACTTGCCATCGGCATTCTTCGGCCGCCACATGCCGTTGGCCGATGGCATCTCAAAGCGCTCATCCTTGACTAGGCTGGCCGGTGTGTAGCCCTTGCTGAGGGCGGCCGCAAAGACGAATGGCTTAAAGGTCGAGCCCGGCTGCCGCTTCGCATCCACGGCGCGGTTGAATTTGCTCCATTCGAAGGCGTAGCCGCCGGAGAGGGCACGGATAGCGCCATCCTCGGGCGCGAGCGCGACCAAGGCCCCGCTGACCTTAGGAACCTGAGCCAAGACCCACTCGCCAGCCTTGGCCTCCCGCAGCCGAATCACATCACCGACCGCCACCGCATCAGTCACTCGACGCGGCGCCTCACCGCGCCAATTCTCGGTCTTGAAGCGTCGCGCCCATTTGACCTGTGACAGGCCCAGGGTGCGCACCTCGCCATCACCCAAATAGACCTCGGCGCTCGAACTCGTGGCACTGGTCACGACCCCGACCGGCAAGCCCGGCACGCGAGGACGCGCGGCAAGGATCGCATCCAGGGCGTCGACGTCTTTGGCAGCGATGTCCTCAACCGTCGCCTCGGGGCCGTGGTAGCCATGGCGCTGGTTGTAGTCCATGAGTCCTTTGCGCAGTGCGGCATCCGCCTCGAGCTGGAGCCGCTCATCGACCGTGGTGTAGACCCTCAGGCCAAGCCGATAGGCATCCTCCTCGCCATAGCGCTGAACGATCTCCTGACGCGCCATCTCGGCCAGATAATCAGCGCGGAGCTCGATGGTTGGAACATAACGCCGAGCGCTCAGAGGCGCGGTGCTCGCAAGCAAGAAATCGGTATCGTCGATATAGCCAAAGCCATGCATGCGCTCGAGGATAAAGTTTCGTCGCTCGAGCGCGCGCTCGGGATTGGAGAGCGGATTGTTCGCCGAGGGTGCCTTTGGCAATCCGGCAAGCATCGCCATCTCGGCCACGGTCAGGTCATTGAGCGTCTTCTGATAATAGAACTCGGCCGCGGCGGCCACGCCATAGGAGCGATGCCCGAAAAAGATCTTGTTCAGATAGAGGCTGAGGATGTCTTCCTTGCTGAGCCGAGCCTCGAGCTGCCAAGCCAGCAGGATCTCCGTCAGCTTGCGCTTGATCGTCTTATCCGGACTGAGGAAAAAGTTGCGCGCCACCTGCATCGTGATCGTGCTACCGCCTTGGGTTGCCTCACCGCTCTTGGCAACGCTGACCGCAGCGCGAGCCAAACCAATCATATCGATCCCAGAATGCTCGAAATAGCGGCTATCCTCAACCGAAACGAAGGCATTGATCAGTAATGGTGGAATCTCTTCAAACGCCACTGCGCGCCGACGTTGTACGCCGAATTCCGCCATTAACGCGCCATGAGCGGTAAAGATACGCAACGGCTCCTCAAACTCGATCTCGGCCAGCGCGTCAACCTGCGGCAGATCGGCCTCGATCGCGCTCAGCACCACAGCAGCACCAAAAGCGCCGATCAGCGCCAAGTCGAACGGAATCGCGAGGCCCTCTGAAACCAGCCGAGCCAGCCAGCCCAGGACGCCCACAAACGGCCGGCTTGAACGCGAAGCCGATCGCCGCCGCGAGCCCGGCGGCTGCTCTGCTTCACTTGAAGCCTTGCCCGAGGAATCAGCGGGACTCCCCGAGTCCCGCTGCTCTTGCGCGCGAGTGTCGTTCTCCAACCGGCTCAACCTCCTGAAAGTGGGCCAATCGATTCGCGGAGGTTGGGCGGCCACCGCCAGCGATCGCGAACTAAAGTTATGGGCACAGAAGTTATAGGCACAGAAGTTATGGGCACAGAAAGTCTACACGAAGCGTCAGTCGGCAATTAAGGCTGTCGACAGCCCAAGCAACAGCATTGATCTACAATGAGCGGGTCAGCAACCTAGCCGGTCAGCAACCTAGCCGGTCAGCAACTTGGCGGGTCAGCAACCACTACAGGAGCAACGTCTTGCCGGACCAGGGGCACAACATCAGTACTCGTGAACGCCTGCTGCAGGCGGCCCTCGAGGTCTTTGCCGAGCACGGTTATCGCGCCGCCACCATTCGCGAGATCTGCCGCCGCGCAGACGCGAACGTCGCCGCCGTACATTACCATTTCGGTGATAAGAGCAAATTGTACGAGGCCATCTATGGCCATCTGTTCGAGACCCTGCACGAGCGGCGTACCGCCTTCTTGCCACCCGATGCCAACCCCGAAGTGCGCTTGCGCGTGCACATTAGAACCCTCTTCGAGGAGATCTTCTGCTGCGAAGGCAACAGCGAACGACAGGTGCAGCTCAGCAGGCTCTATCTCAACGAGATGGTGCGCCCGACCGAGGCACTTGACCGCATCGTCACCGAGCACTTCGAGCCGGACGCCCGCATGCTCTACGAGATCGTTGCCGCGCTCCTTGAAACTACGCCCACCGATCCGCTCACCATTGATTGTGCCGCGAGCGTGATCGGGCAGATCCTTTACTACCATCATGCGATGCCGATCCTCTCCCGGCTGCATCCGGATCGGCCCGCGGTCGCCGAGCGGCTCGACGCGATCATCGAGCAGGTGTGGCTGTTCTCTCTAGGCGGCATCGAGCGCGCCAAGCAGTCACGCGAGATGCTCGGTCAGCCACCGCTGGACGATGCCGCCGACCAGGGTTGCTAGTCAGCCGCTCTGCGCGGCATGCCTGACGCATCACGTTGACTTGCTGGAGCGACCGGGATGGCGTGATCCATCGCGTGATCCATCGCGTGATCCATCGCATCCTCCATCGCGTCCTCCGCAAGTCAACAATCAAGGCTGATCTCGCTATCCTGCGCCGCCAGCATGCCGCTGCCAGACGAAAGCCACAACATAAGACCTTCTAAGAGAGTGACTTAGTCGAGGTCAGCACGAAAACATGACACTTTGTCCATGTTGGCTTGCAAACCGTTTTCCCATGCACTACTTTACATAACGCAGACGGCCAACACGGCGTTTGCGATCAACCGGCGGTTCCTCTGGAACGCCAAACCAACCCATATAGCTCATTTTGAGGATATGCAGATGACAACCATCGACTTCTCACCCCTGTTCCGCTCCATGATCGGCTTCGACCGGATGGCGCCCTCGCTCGAGAATGCCTATCGCACCGAGGCCGGCGGCTATCCGCCCTATAACGTCGAGGTCGAGGACGAGAACAAGTACCGCATCACCATGGCGGTCGCGGGCTTCGCCGAGAGCGATCTCGGTCTCGAGACCAAAGAGAACCTGCTCACGGTCACCGGCTCGCGCCAGCAGGACGACGCAGAAGACGCCCGGCGCTACCTCTATCGAGGCATCGCGACCCGCAGCTTCGAGCGTCGCTTCCAGCTCGCCGACTATGTGAAGGTGGTCGACGCAAGGCTCGAGAACGGGCTCTTGCACATCGACCTGGTGCGTGAGGTGCCAGAGGCCATGAAGCCGCGCAAGATCGAGATCCGCGGCGACAATGGGCGCTACATCGAAGGCACCAGCAACCAAGAGGAGGTGCGCGCTGCTGCCTAAGGGTGAGCAGCCCCTCCCTGCCCTCTTTCTTGTGGGCTAGCCACTGCGGCTAGCCACCAAGAGGGGCACATCCAGCGGTGACACAGACAAGGCCGGGCAATTCAATTGCCCGGCCTTTTTCGTTGGAAGAGCTAAAGCAAGCCCCCTCAGCATCGCCGCACACGAATCTCGTGTACACTACGCACGCAAGATCGCAACTAGGAACACCAAGTGAAGAACATCACCTTCAGCGCCGATGAGCACTTGATCGAGGCAGCACGGGCGCGCGCGCAGACTGAACGTACAACGCTCAACGATCAATTTCGAGCTTGGCTCAGGGAGTATGCGCAGCACACTGAACGACTCACCGACTACGACAGGCTGATGCAGGATCTACGGGGTAAGATGCGCGTAGGACGCAAGCTTAGCCGGGACGAGATGAATGAGCGCTGAGGTCTTTCTCGACACCAACATCTTCATTTACGACCTAGACAACTCGGACAAGATAAAACAAGGGATCGCAACGCAGATCATACGCTCCGCGCTCGAATCCGGAACCGCCTGCATTAGCTATCAAGTGGTGCAGGAATGCCTGAATGTAGCGCTGCGGAAGGCTGAAGTCCGTCTCGACGCGCGCGAGGCAGACGCCTACCTGACCAGGGTACTTACGCCGATGTGGCGCATCATGCCCAGTGAAAAGCTCTACCGTCGCGCAATCACAATTCAAGAGCGCACCCGCTATGCGTTCTATGACTCATTGATCATCGCTGCCGCTCTCGAATCAGGATGCTCTCGGCTTTACAGCGAAGACCTGCAACACGGCCATGAGATCGAGACGTTAAGAATCAAAAATCCGTTTCTCTCAGCCGCTCAACCCTGAGCGATCCTGGTCAACCCGTAACCTGATTAGCAAACTTCTCCAGCCAGCAAAAAATCCGAGGCTTCGGCAATGCCCTACGGAAGCAGCGGCGACGCGGATTGGGCACAAGATATTTGCTCCTTTGCGCGAACCAAATTTGGCCAAGCTGAGGAAGCTTGCTAATCAGGACCCGCAAAGCAGGCGACCAGATCATTCAAGAACGCGAGACCGCGCGCGGTTGGGCGAATCAGGATCTGGTTTCCGGTATCCATTCGCGATGATACCAGCTCGAGTTCAGACGCGGCGCGCAGTCCGGGCTCAAGGGCCGTTGCACGAAGACCGGCCCCAAGCTCAAAATCCGCGCTGGTAAAGCCATCCACCATCCGAAAGGCATTCAACGCAAACTCCTCGATGAGATCCTGCTCTGAGAGGGTCCGCACCGAGCTCGTCGGGTCATTGGCTCCCAGATCGATAGCCTGGCTCGTCGGCGCATTGGCGCTCTGATAAGCGTCCAGATAGGCGCTCCAAGAGACGCCCAAAGCGACGTTCTGACAGGCATTGAGATAGGCATCAGGATGACGGTGCTTTGTCCGACGCTCGACTGTGCCTGGATTCGCAGCGCTCAACTTCCCGTGCGCCCCGGCACCAATCCCAAGATAATCACCAAAGCGCCAATAGTTGAGGTTATGGCGACAGCGATAGCCTGGCTGCGCAAAGGCCGAGATCTCATAACGCTCGAATCCGGCCGCCGCCAGCAGCGCAAACCCCTGCTGCTGGATCGCATCCGCCAGATCCAGATCAGGCAACGTCGGCGGCTGCTGATAGAACGCCGTGTTCGGCTCCAGGGTCAGCTCGTAATACGAGAGATGCGTTGGCTCGAGCGCGATCAGCCGCTCCAGATCATCGCGCGCAGCGGCCAAATCTTGGCCCGGCAGTGCGAACATCAGGTCCAGGTTGATGTTGGTGATCCCGGCCGCGCGCGCCGCTGCAACTGCTCGCCGCGCAGCATCCGGCGTATGGATGCGCCCGAGCCGCTCAAGCGCATCGGCCGAAAGCGACTGCACCCCGATCGACAGCCGGTTAACACCTGCCTCGACATAACCGGCAAAGTGCGCCTGATCGACCGTGCCTGGGTTCGCCTCTAGCGTGATCTCGGCATCAGGCGCGAGCACGAACCGCGCCCTCACGCCATCCAGCAGCCGGCGAATCGCCAATCCCGAAAACAGGCTGGGCGTACCGCCGCCGATGAAGATCGAGATCAGCGGCCTTATTGGTCCAGCCGCGAGCCGTCGGCATTCAGCATCGAGGTCGCTCAACAAGGCATCGATATAGGCAGCCTCGGGGATCTCGCCCTGAACCGCATGCGAGTTGAAGTCGCAGTAAGGGCATTTGCGCACACACCAGGGCATGTGCACATAGAGCGCTAATGGCGGTGGCGCATCAAAGGCACATCCTGAGTCCCGGCTCATCAGACAGGCTGCTGGATCGACCGAATAGCAATAGGCCGTTACCCGGTCAGCTGATCGCGCGCCTGTAGATAGGCCAGCTCTGAAACCGCGCTCCACTCCTTCGAGCTGCTGAGGAACTTCTGATAAGACGCATAGGTCTTGCGCGAGAACGCATCCTTCTCGGCGATCTCGGCGACCACCTCATTCGAGAGCTTGCGCAGCGCCAACAGCACATCGTCCGGGAACTTGCGCAGCTCCACACCGTACTCGCTCAGCAGTGTCTGCAACGCCGTTGGATTGCGCGCGGTGTACTCAGCCAGCACGTCCTGATTGGCAACCTTACAGGCATTCAGCACGATAGCCTGCAGATCACCCGGCAAATCATCGAAGACCTCCTTGTTGATGAAGGCCTCCAACGTCGTGCCCGGCTCGTGCCAACCCGGGTAGTAATAGTATTTGGCAGCCTTGTAGAGCCCGAAGGCCAAGTCGTTATACGGGCCGACCCATTCCGTCGCATCGATATTACCGGACTGCAGCGATGTAAAGATCTCACCACCGGGCAAGCTCACCGGAGTACCACCAGCGCGCCGTAGCACCTCGCCACCCAGCCCTGGGATGCGCATCTTCAGGCCTTTGAGATCCTCAACCGAGTTGATCTCCTTATTGAACCAGCCGCCCATCTGCACGCCGGTGTTCGCCGCCGCGGCTGGCACCAGGTTAAAGCCAGCGTAGAGCTCCTCCCACAGCGCCATGCCACCGCCGTAGTAAAGCCAGCTATTCATCTCCTGCGCCGTCAGCCCAAAGGGTACGCTGGCAAAGAACTGTGCCGCCTCGCTCTTGCCCTTCCAGTAGTAGGCCGCGCCGTGGCCCATCTCGGCGGTACCGCGCGAGACCGCATCGAAGATCTCAAACGCCGGCACCAACTCGCCGGCACCATAGACCTTGACCTCGATGCGGCCACCGCTCATCTGCCCAATCAGCTCGGCAAGCTTGTTGGCGCCGGTGCCCATGCCGGGGAAGTTCTTCGGCCAGGTGGTGACCATCTTCCATCGATGCTCGGCCTTGGCCGCAGCGGGTCTTACGCCAGCGCCCAAGGCGACCGTGGCGGCTCCAGCGCTCGTTAGGAAGGCTCTGCGTTGCATTTTGAACTCCTCAATAAGCGTCGATTTCTTGAGTGCGCTGCTATTCACTCACCATTGCCTTGGTAAGCGTCAGCCGGCTCGAGCCGCGCGTACTCGAGCACCAGCCACTTGGCGCCAGCCGACTCGAAATTGATCTGGATACGGGCGCCGCTGCCGTGGCCTTCGGCGTTCAAGACCACGCCGGGCCCGAACTTCGGATGCCGTACCCGCTGCCCGAGCTGAAAGCCGCCGCCGGCATCGACAGTGGCAGCACCGGCCTTAGACCCTGTTCCTGAGCGCCTAGCCCCAAAGCCCATAGCGCCAAAGCCCGATGCAGCCCGACCTCCATGCGGCCGCGAGACCCCGCCGCCGCGCACCTCTTCGATCAGCTCTGCCGGCACCTCGCGCAGAAAACGCGACGGCATCGCGTAATCCTCGCGCCCGTGCAAGCGGCGACTCTCGGCATGGGTCAGATAGAGCAGCCGTTTGGCGCGCGTCATGCCGACATAGCAGAGCCGCCGCTCCTCCTCGAGCCGATTCGGATCAGTCGCCGACATGCTGTGCGGGAACAACCCCTCCTCGACCCCAGTGATGAACACCAACGGAAACTCGAGCCCCTTGGCGCTGTGCAGCGTCATCAGCTGCACGCTGTCCTCAAACCCATCGGCTTGGGCATCACCGGCCTCGAGCGCCGCATGGGCGAGAAAGCTGCCGAGGATATCGCCCTCGTCGTTCGGAACCTCGGCAGCAAAACGCCGCGTTGCCTCGACCAACTGCTCCAGGTTCTCCAACCGCTCGATCCCACGCCCGTCTTTGTTCTTCTCGAAGTGCGCCGGCAGTCCGCTGGCCTCCAACACCTCGGCCACCAAGTCCGGCAACTCCTGCTCGGCCTCAGCGCTCGCCGCAAGCCCCTCGATCAGCTCGAGAAAGCCGCGTAGCGCGCCGGTTGCCCGCGCGGGCAGCAGCGGCTGGCTCACCGCAACCCGTGCAGCCTCCCAAAGCGTGCTGCCATCAGCCCGCGCCTGGGTGCGCAGCAGGTCAAGGGTGCGCGGGCCGATCGCGCGTGGCGGTAGGTTGACGATGCGCTCAAACGCCGTCTCATCGCTCGGGTTCGCGACCAGGCGCAGATAGGCCAAGGCATCCTTGATCTCGGCGCGCTCGAAGAAGCGCTGACCGCCATAGACGCGATACGGGAGTCCAGCCTGAATCAGCGCCTCCTCGAAGAGCCGCGACTGCGCCGTGGTGCGATAGAGAATGGCGCAGTCGCTGCGCGCCATGCCCTCATCCTGGCTCGCACGTCGAATGCGCTCGACCACGAAACGCGCCTCATCGATCTCATTGAAGGCCGCGTAGCGCCGGATCGGCTCGCCGGCGCTGTCCTCGGTCCAAAGGTTCTTGCCGAGTCGGCTCGGGTTGTTCGCGATCAGCGCATTGGCCGCGCCGAGGATGTTGCTGGTCGAGC
The DNA here is from genome assembly GCF_016583905.1 of Lamprobacter modestohalophilus. Lineage (GTDB taxonomy): Bacteria > Pseudomonadota > Gammaproteobacteria > Chromatiales > Chromatiaceae > Lamprobacter > Lamprobacter modestohalophilus. The sequence continues at coordinate 39,888 of NZ_NRRY01000011.1, forward strand.
GATAGTTCTGCTCGAGGCGAACAATCTGAGTGTTCGGATAGTCGCGCTGGAAGCTCTGGATATTCTCGACCCGCGCGCCGCGCCAGCCGTAGATCGATTGATCATCATCGCCGACCAGAAACAGATTGTCCCGATCGCCGGCGAGCAACCGCAGCCAGGCATACTGGATGGCGTTTGTGTCTTGAAACTCATCGACCAGGATGTGCGCGAAGCGCTCGCGATAGTGATGCAGGATGTCGGGTCGGTCGCGCAGCAGTTCATGCGCACGCAGTAGCAGTTCCGCGAAGTCGATACTGCCGGCCTTCTCGCAGGCCTCTTGATAGGCCCGATAGATCCGCAGCTGCTGCTCGAGGAAGAAATCACCAGCCGCGTCGATATGCGGTGGTCGCCGGCCCTCATCCTTATGGCTGTTGATGAAACCCTGCGCCTGACGCGGTGGCCAACGCGATTCATCCAGCTCCAGCGCCTTCAAGATGCGCTTGATCAGCCGGAACTGATCATCGGAATCCAGGATCTGGAAATGCTGCGGCAGCCCGGCATCCTGCCAATGCGCACGCAGGAAGCGATGCGCCAGGCCGTGGAAGGTACCGACCCACATGCCTCCGATCGGCTCGTCGAGCATCTCCTCGATGCGGCCCTTCATCTCGCGCGCCGCCTTGTTGGTAAAGGTGACCGCCAAGACATGCCAGGGCCGCACATCTTGGACTTGCAACAGCCAGGCGATGCGATGCACCAGCACCCGAGTCTTGCCGGAGCCGGCGCCGGCTAGCACCAGACGGTTGCCAGTATCAGCGGTCACGGCCTCGCGTTGGGCCGGGTTCAGGGGATCGAGAATATGCGAGATGTCTTCCATCGCGCGATTGTAACCGCAGCCCCCATGGTTTTCGCAGCCAATCGCCGTTCGGGGACAAAACAGCCAGCGAACCGCTTAGCTCATCTGCCACTTACACCCCTGACAGCATCCGAACCGGCGTAGTATCCTGCCCCGGACAAAAACACCCACTCACCACCGCTGCCGGGACCTGCCTGTGACCGAGCTCAAGAACGATACCTTCCTGCGCGCGCTGATGCGCGAGCCCGTCGACTACACCCCCGTTTGGATGATGCGCCAGGCCGGCCGTTACCTCCCCGAATACCGCGAGACCCGCGCCAAGGCCGGCAGCTTCATGGACCTGTGCCGAGCACCGGATCTAGCCTGCGAGGTCACCATCCAGCCGCTCGAGCGCTTCCCCTTGGACGCCGCGATCCTCTTCTCGGATATTCTCACGATCCCAGACGCGATGGGCTTGGGCCTCTCGTTCGCCGAGGGTGAAGGCCCACAATTCGCGCGTCCCGTGCGCACCGCCGCCGACATCGAGGCCATCGCCGTACCCGATCCGGAAGACGAGCTGCGCTATGTGATGGACGCGGTCGCACTGATCCGCAAAGAGCTCGATGGCCGGGTACCCCTGATCGGCTTCTCGGGCGCACCCTGGACCCTGGCCACCTACATGATCGAAGGCGCCAGCGCGAAGAACTTCGCCCACAGCAAGGCGCTGATGTTCGATCAACCCAACCTGATGCACAAGCTGCTCGGCAAGGTCGCCGAATCGGTCACCAGCTACCTCAACGCCCAGATCGCCCGCGGCGCCCAGGCGGTGATGATCTTCGACACCTGGGGCGGCGTGCTCACGCCATCGGATTTCCGTGAATTCTCGCTACGCTACATGGAGCGCATCGTCGAGGGCCTAACCCGCGAGGCCGATGGTCGCCGCGTGCCGGTGGTGCTGTTCGCCAAGGGCGCCGGCCAATGGCTCGACCGCATGGCCGAGACCGGCTGCGACGCGCTCGGCGTCGACTGGACCATGGACCTTGCCGACGCACGCAAGCTGGTCCGCGACAAGGTCGCCCTGCAAGGCAACCTCGACCCCTGCACCCTCTACGCCTCGCCCGAGCGCATCGAGCGCGAGGTCGGGCGCGTACTCGCCAGCTACGGGCGCGGCACCGGGCATGTCTTCAACCTTGGTCACGGCATCCATCCGGACATCAACCCGGACCACGCTGCGGCGATGGTCAAGGCCGTGCATGAGCAGAGCCGGCCGTATCACGCGGGCTAAAAGACGATCCATCCTTCCTCAGCCAGGCGGCGCACATTCGATCTGTGGTCTTCAATAGCAGGGCAAGCCAATTGATCGCGATCACGCGATCAATGACGGTTAAGGCGGCGCGGTAGTGCTCTACACGCCAGGGATCATCCAAGGCGCACCGGCAATGACTTGCTTCGCCGCGACGACCTTGTCATGGATTAAACGTCGGACACTTTGGGCGCAGATCCCGAGCCGTTGTGCGGCACCCTCGAGCGTGAGCAGATCATCCCGGCGTACGCGGGGATCTGGTGGTCGTTGCGGAAGCTTCTGACACGATCTCTCGTCCAGTTGTTGCCTTTGCCGGTTGGGATCTTCAAGCGATTCAGCAGCGGGGCGATCGTCTGATCCGGCAATTGCGCAGACAGTTGCCGAAGGAGATCCTCCGTCGAGGCCTCGGTACCATGGCGATGCTCCCCCGTGCGGTTCTTCTTCACCCTCAAGCGCGTGTGCACACCGCCTGTCCAATGAATATCCAGAAGCACCAGGGCGTGCTCATCATCGACATGGTGGCGGTGAAGTACTACAAGCTCTCGATCAACGGCAATGAGCTGATCGAGGTCAATGCGGTCAACCTGGTGCGTAAGGTGGGTGGGACCGATCAGCTGGCGGCGATTCGTGCGGCGATTGGACTGTGAGCGAACGCCCGTCCTGGGGCGGTGTTTCATGCGGCAGCGACCTGCTACACTGAATGAAAGCCAAGCAAGACAACGGCTTATTTTCATGTCCTCACGCCATATCTTGTTCTGGCGTGAAGCCGAAACCACAACATATAGTGATGTCTTTTCTGAGGAAGCGAAGCATGACTCGACACATCAAGCAATTTTTGCGCGGTGTCGGCAGCATTATTGATATCGCGCCCGTTTGCGCGCCGATGCCGAGCGCGTAGGTCTTGACATGATGCGCGTCTATGAGCGCCGCCGCCCCGATGTCAAAAACGCCAACCAGACGCGGCGATAACCGCCCTCAAGCGCATCGCTCTCAGAGCAGCCCGATCATTCAACAGCATGCCGGCAAACCTTCGAGGACCTGCAACGATGAGCAAAGAGCACTTCCGCCTGAGGGCACTTGAGGCCTTGCCCGCGTCCCGGTTGCGACTCACCTACGCCGATGACCAGACCCTAGAGGTCGATCTGAGCGACTGGATCGAGACCACCCGGGCGCTGGCGCCGCTGAAGGACAAGACGCTCTTCGCCCAGGCCAAGGTCGGCTTCTTTGGCCACAGCGTCGACTGGATCGAGGATGAGCTCGACTTGGGCTCGTCCAACCTGCGCAACCTCGCCATCGAGCAAGCCGGCGGCATCGGTCACGAGCGCATCTGGACCTGGCTGCACGAGACCGGGCTGACGCTCGAGCAAGCGGCCGAGGCCTTGGGGATTTCCCGGCGCATGCTGATCTACTACCGCGACGGGGAAAAACCCATCCCGCGTGCCATCTGGTTGGCCTGCCTGGGCTGGGAAGCCGTGCGCCCACAAGGTCAGGCGTTGCCCATGCGCGTTGCATCGGTTCGAGAGGTCGCCGCCGGACACGGCTGAGGGTTGACCGAATCGCCGAATGACAGGACTCATGCCCCACCTCCCCAGCACCGCGCGGCGTAGGTGGGACGGGCAGCCGCCAGGCCTGAGCCTGACTTCGCCAGCTGGCGCCACGGACCCGCGCCGAGGCACTTGGATTCCCACAGCGCCGGATAGCTCAGCCAATCCGGCCCCGCCCTCAGCACGCCATCGACATGGCCTTGCAGGCGCCCGTCCAAGACCGAAAAGCCGAACTGTTGCCCATCATGCGCCTCGGTCTCGAGGACAAAGCCGGCCGCTCGCAGCTCACCCCCAGGCGCTCGGAGACAGTTCATCCCTGCTTCGCCAGAACACGCCGACCAATGCTCTTGATGTGCGCGCGCAGCGAGGAAACATCTTGAAAGTCCGTGTAGCGCCCCGCCTCGATATCGGCGATGCCCACCGCCACCGCCTCGCGCAAGGCCGCGAGTTTGGCCGCTTGCTCCGCCTCACGGGTCTGTACCAGGCGCTAGCCCTCACGCAGGACTTCGCTGGCGTTTTGGTACTGGCCGCTGGCCACCATCTGCTCGACGAACTTCGCTTGAACATCCGTCAGCACGACATTACGGGTGGGCATGGGTTGACTCCTTGGCTACATGACTGGCACATCCTGCTAATCAGCCTTGAATAGTGCAAGCCACCTCGCATATCCTCCGCCGCTTTTTGCCGATCGGAGGCATCACGATGCCCTGGTGGATACCCCTGCTGGCCTTTGCCAGTGGGGTGATTTTGACCATTACAGTCCAGCGTTCCGACAGGGTATTGAGCTGATCCAGGTCCGCTTGGGTCATGGGCTCGAACAGTAGATGCTCGAAGCGCTCTAGCTCCGCCAACAGCTTGGCGTGGGGCTCAGGTGGGATCGCATTGTCATCGTTGGGCTTGGTACTCATGGCTCGAGTCTAGCAACCGCGAGCGCGCCTGGTCACCAGACAGCATCAGTTGTCTGCGCGTAATGCCTCGACACGCTCGCGCTGTGCCCAGCTTTCCAGGTTCTCGGCTAACATGGCCTTGTCCTCGACTAATGAGTTGATCTGTTTCAGGTCGATATCCGCGCCCAGCCGGCGCAGGTGACGCTTGAGCCAGCGGGTGATGAGCCGGTCCAGCCTGGCCTTGTTGGGGTCGGCCTGGACCAGGCGCAGCGGCATGGTGGGGTCGACGCGGGATTGGAATTCGATCAGCAGGTAGAGGAACAATCGCTCGGTGACGCCTTGCCAGTGCACCTGTACCGACCAGACGACGTCCTCGAACAGCGGCGTGTGTAATTCCCGCTGTGGTTCTTCAGCGTGCTAAAGTCCATCAGTGCCGCGATCTCCGCCGGAGCAAAGCCTTCGATCAGCTGCTGGACGAACTCGGGGTGGCTGAACAAGTGTGAAACCTGGTTAGGCGGGATCAGGACTAACCGCACCCATCGCAACGCCAGGGCCGCTACCAAGCAAGCAATCCAGCAAGAAGCACCATGGCCGGAAGACCAATCGCCTCAGACAGAGGAGCAAACCGCTCCCCCCGTCCGACCATGGGGATCATCGGTCTTCTGGTCGTCTTGTTGGTCAGCAGTATGGCCTTGTTCGAACGTTTGGCAGAAGTCGTCTGCCCACTCCTCGAGATACCAACCACCGCCGGTATTTGGCTGCTTTTTCTAGCCTATCTTGGCTATCTGATGGCCCTAACGCATCTTCTCCGTCGCTGGGCGCCGCGGACTCGCAAATGGCCGGCAAAGACCGTCTTCCTCGGCCTGTGGCTCTCGCTCACACTCATCTTCCTTGCGGTTTATCCGCTCGCTGATTCTGGGGTTCTCGGATTCGAAAGCGACCGCGAAGAAGCGCTCGACGTCGGTGTCAAGGCGCTATGGAACGGCACCTTCCCGTATCAGTGTCGCGCCGTATCCGGCATCCACGAGGGATGCCCCCAGAGCGGAAACCCAATCGCGCCAATGCCCGGCGGTCTGATCCTAGCAGCGCCCGTCGTGCTCATTTTGGGCAGTGCAGCAGCCCTGTCGCTCCTCAGCCTCTGGGTCCTGTTCCTCGGACTTGGTGTCTACTGGGGGAGTAATCGTCGATCCCTGCTGCATGTCATGTTTCTTCTAGCGGCAGCGCCTGTCCTCTTAGCCGAAGTACTGACGGGAGGCGACCACCTCGCTAACACGGTACTGGTTTGCATCCCGCTGCTCTTGCTAACTCAGAATGCTGCGCGCCCCCATGCCAAAGCGCTTGCGCTGCTGTTCGGGTGCGCCTTGGCCTGGCGAGGCCTGTTCTGGCTCGTCTCGGTACCGATCCTGTCTTACTGCATACACACGAGGCAATGGCAACCCCTAGCGTTGATCGGCGGCTACGCACTCGCTGGGTTTGCAGCGGTCATGCTCCCTTTCGCCCTCTGGGACCCAACTGGATTCGCGCCTTGGTCGGTCCAGCAGAGGTTCCAGCTCTACGAGCACATCCTTCCCCACGCAGCGCTCGCGGTCCCCGCCTGCGTGGTTGCACTCGGCGCCTGTTTCGGTTGGCTCGCAAAAGACCAAGACGGCCTGCTCAACGCCTGCGGGTGGACATTGCTGCTTCCGGTCATCGCAGGAGCGGTACTCCAATCCATCACTGTCGGCCAGCCAACCGTGCTGTTCTACGGCTGGTACAGCCTCACGAGCATCATCCTGTTCTCTGCAACGGCCTTTCGCGGAAGAAAATCCGCTCTGGACACCACACAGAACCCAGCCTACAGCCGCCGCAATGAGCGGCGCTAGCTCCGTCGGTTTAGAGGCTGCAAGCCCCCCTGCTGGCATCAACAGGCCGCCAGAATCTCCTTCATCTGCAAGACGAACCGCTCCTTGGAAAAGAGGCTCGCCCTTGCCTCGCAGGCCGCACGCATCCTCGTCGGACCCAACGCCTCAAGCTGCTCTATCGCGTCGCACAACCCTTCAACCGACAGCGCCCCTTCAACCAGTAACCCGGTTTCTCCGTGGACAATCGTCTCGAGCAAGCCACCCTCCGCGACCCCGATCACCGGCTTACCAGCGGCCATCGCCTCCACCGGCGACATACCAAAATCCTCATCCATCGGCACATAGACCGCCGCGCGGGCATGGCCAACCAACTCGCACAAGGCTTCCTCAGAGACCCAGCCGGTAAACTGAATGTTGCTGCATCCGGCAGCAAGGCGTTTCAGCGGCTCGAGCTCCGATCCACCAGACGTCACAATCAGTCTTCGCTCTGGCATCGCCCGGAAGGCCTGCACCACCACATTCACACGCTTAAAATCCTCAAGCCGCGCCAATGAGAGGTAATAATCACCGTCGCTCAGCCAGCGAAAACGCTCGGTATCGACAGGCGGATGCACAACAACAGCCTCTTGACTAAAGTACCGGTGCAATCGCTGGCGGACATTCTCCGAGTTGGCTATCACGATGTCCATTTGCCGCAGCGCCCGCTTGTACTTACGCTTTACGACCGCTATGAGCAATGCCAGCACTGGCCGCGCGAACCATGGGATTTGGCGCATGTAATGCTCGCGCAAGTCGAAGCAGAAGCGAGGAGGCGTATGGCAGTATAGGAGGTTCTTTTTCCTGCCTGCTCGTCGCCGTACGGCGAATGGGGCGTAGACACCACTAAATAGACACCAGTCGTAATCCTCAAGTGTGACCTGGGGGTGCTCAAACGCCCACATCACTTTAAGGATACGCCACAATGGAATATTGGACTCCGCTCCCAGATCAAAGCATCGCCTGACTGAACACTGGAGGGCAGCAGCCACATCATCATTAATGAACGCAGCGCAAAAATCAGCGTTAGGAAAATGCGCGAGCAACGTGTATGTCAATTTCTCCGCACCGCCTTGTACGGCGACAAAATCGTAAAGCACTAAACCCTTTTCCACTTTATGCATTCTCCTCATACATCGTCGTCCCACAGACACTGATTACACGCAACGAGCCCGCAGGTGACGTAAGCAAAAAGAGTGATTCTTTACGAAAAGCAGGGCAGCGGTCAATTTCTCCACGGCTGCTCGACAGGGTAGTCATCGAAGTTGCATGAAAACAGGGGCCTATCACGCCCTGGGAACGCTTGACAGGCCAGCTTTTCGTTGCAATCGCGAAACTGGTTAAAAAAAGCCTCTGCCTCCCATCTTGAAACAGGATAGTTTTTTCCGTTATAGAGCTTGCTGAGTACGTTTACCAAGGCATCTCGCACCGGGTTTCGGCTTCCTTCGATGGCTTGAGGCCAATGCTTGTTTAGCCTTCGAAACACCTCAACGCCGCGCTCGCTGAGCGACTCATTTGCTCGCCCCTGTCGGAGCTGCCCGGTAAGTCTTAAGTTCGCCTTGTCGCAAAAGTCCTTAATCAGATCGCCCTGAATAAACTCACTACGCTCAAACAGCCCGGCTCGCATTACGGAAGCACCGAATACTTCAGCCCAATTTTCATAGATTGCACTGTAATTATAATAGTAAGGCAGCTGATTGGTATTGAAGGCGTGAAGAATGGCCGGGTTAGTGTAGCCAGTTTTCAAAGCGGTCGAATATTTGCTGATAGCGACGCGATCCTGCCTTCGGAAATAAACAATAATCTGATATTCCCGCACCCAATTATCGAGCAGGTCTTTCAACTTTAAAATCATTGCCCGCGTCACAAGACGGCTGTGGAAGTGTTCGCAGGAAATCAACAGAGTTTGGCCTTTTCGGAAACGTCTGACCTCTTCGTCAATTCCTGATTTGAACCTCTCGGCAAAACGAGTTCTCACATGTTCACTGTGTATACCCAGCCGGGCGCCAATCCCTGTACGCCAGACATCATCCGCAACCGCAGCAACAAATCCCCACTGACTACCTTGCCGCGCTCCCGTGTATCTGGGATAAAGCACGCCCTCGGCAGCCAGCTTCCGGCGATTGGCAGCCAGGAATTGTTGAATGCTGCTAGTACCGGTCTTTTCAGTGCCGATGTGGATGACGCAGCGTTGTAGCCTCCTAGGCAAGCCCGACCCCTATGAAACTCTCATTGGCATTCGCTCCCGAGATTTTTACCCTCGACTACTTGAACTCAGGAGAGAATGCGGTCTAGAATGCGATCGTTATACTTATAGGGCATAATACAGCGCCAAAGCAAACCGATCCTTTTCTTAGTCACCATGACAGAGCATTCTGATGAAGTCGCCCGGCTTGCAGACATAGCGAGAAGGCTTCAGAAACTCACGGACGCTCTATTCCGGGACGTCGATGACGTTTACGGCTCTTTCTCTTGGCGGCTTGGGAATACGTTCGTGGCAACCGCGATGCGGCTGCTAGGCATGCCGCGCGGCACAGTCTCCGCAGATCATGTGGAGCGCCTGCGGCGAGACTATGGGGATTTGCAAAGACACTTGCAGAGATCTCTAGCCTTGATGCCGAGGTCCGAGTCCAGCTGGCATAGCCGAGAAGACTATACACGCTGGCGCTGCGCCCAGCCAAACTTTTCGGACTACCAACTCAAGAAGAAATACCAAATCATACTGTTATGGCAGGCTGAGTTTGGCAACCCAGAGCCAGTGGTGGGAGACTGCCTGGAGGAGGCACTTGGTTACGCAATCGCCCAAGTATGCTACCCAGGCACTGCTCCGATAATCGATACTCGGTGTAAGTGGCTGATTTTAGTTGACCGCCCCACGCGTCTAGCGCCGGACATACTGCCAGCGCTGGAAGATTGGCTCGACGACAATACAGACGCAATGTTGTGTTACCCGGATGAAGACCAACTCGACCCGGACGGCAACCGCACTGCACCCCAGCTGAAACCAGACTGGAGTCCAGACCTGTTTTACGAGCGCCACTATCCCGGATGCGTTATCGCCCTGCGCGCGGACCAGTGGCCGCACTTCGCAAGCTCTGCTCAAGGTCCTAACCCGATCTTCAACCTATTCCTTGCCTACCTGAAGAGATATCCAGACATTCGGCCTGGCCATGTTCCGCGCGTGTTACATCATCGTCTGCGCGCCGCAGAGCCGCCCGAGTCGGCGCCTGCCCAGCGACAAGCGCTAGAAAAATATCTACAATGTGCATACCCTGGCGCGCAGGTCCTCGCCCGGCAAGGAGGTCGTCTAAGGCCAAGATTCCCGCTACCTGAGAAACAGCCGCTCGTCAGCGTGATCATCCCGATGCGTGATCGCGCTCAGATGACCCGGGATTTAGTGGCAGATTTACAGAAAAAGACGGACTGGAATGCACTGGATATACTAATTCTTGATAATGGGAGCAAAGAACGAGAAAGCCAACGTTGGCTGAAAACAGTTGCTGAGACCCCGAACATCCGTGTGCTTGCGCTCCCGGGTCCCTTCAACTTTTCTAGAATTAACAACAAGGGAGCATGCTTGGCCAAGGGCGATCTCCTGCTCTTCCTCAACAACGACCTAAGAGTCATTCACGCGGACTGGTTAGCAGAAATGGTGCGACACGCGTTGCGGAGCGAGGTCGCTGCGGTTGGCGCAAAGCTTTACTACCCAGACAACCGCGTTCAGCACGCAGGGGTGGTATTAGGTCTCGGAAGCCTGGCAGGACATGTGTTTCGCCTCGCTGATCCCAGCGACCCAGGATACATGCAGCGGTTGGTGACCACCTGTAACTATAGCGCGGTCACTGCGGCGTGCATGATGATCCGCCGCTCGGTTTTTCAGCGGCTAGGCGGCTTCGACGAAAAACTGGCTGTAGCATGTAATGATGTCGACCTGTGTCTGCGGGCCGTTGAAGCCGGTAGTATCAACGTCTGGACCCCGGACGCAGAACTATACCATCTCGAGTCCGCCAGCCGCGGTGGCGACGCCACGATTGGAAGATTTATTCGCCTGCAAAAGGAGTTCAAGCGCATGCGCCGCCGCTGGGGGCACATGATCAATCAAGACCCCATGTACCACCCCGGACTAAGCCGTGCTTTTGAAGACTACAGTCTGCGCGTTGACTCTTCCATCGATGACCAGACGCTAGAAAGGCTCGATCTATGCAATTAATTCTTCTGGGCATGCACCGCTCTGGCGCGGCTGCCGTGACTCGCATCATTAATCTGATGGGGGCTAGACTTGGGACATCATCAGACATGATCGCTGCGTCTAGCTGTAACTCAAAGGGCTATTGGCAGAGAGCAGATATCACCCGCCTTAATGAAGCGATTCTAAACAGTCACGATGCGAGTGCGGACAATACCCATTCACTTTGCTCCGCTGAACTGCTCCCCTCTCGGTGCGAGCGCGAGGTAGCGGAAATGGCTGACGTGATTAGCGCTTTAGATATCGAGCGGCCTTGGATCCTTCGAGATCCACGTCTCTGCCTCACGCTACCGGTCTTACTACCATTACTCGAAGCGCCTGTTTTCGTCCTAATCCACCGGGAGCCATTAGCGATCGCGCGCTCGCTTCGCAACTGCCAGGCCAGTCGCACTAACGCGATGCAGCTCTTGCCTTCAGAGACCGCGCTAAACAGTATCGCAGATCAATCGGCAAATGAGCCCGACACAGCGTATTACCTCGCCCTCTGGGAAAAATATATGACCGATGCGCTTAAACACAGCGCCGGGCAAGCACGACGACTGATTGTGAGCTACGACCAGCTTATCGCAGACCCCATGCGCACGGTCAACAGACTCCACACCGAGCTCTTTCGCCTGGGCACCAGCGGCCTACGCAAACTCTCTCTCGACGAGATAACCGCCTGTATCGATCCATCCCTGCGGCATCATCACGTCTACCCTAGCCAGCAGCACGACTATTTAAACCCCCGACAGCAGTACCTCGCCAAAGGACTTTCGGATCGAACCGTACTCAGCGGTGCCCCCCCCGAGTTATCGCCTGATGCTCATGACGTCCTGCAGCGCTATGCGGAAAACCGGATTTCCGACCAAGCGGACTCAGCGCTACAGATCAGCACGGCAAAAAAGGAACTAGATCGCTGCCAGCGGGATCTGGAACAGGTCAACGAACGCAGCCGCCAAATATTTTGGCTTTTTGAAAGCCTAGAAAAGGAAGTAACAGCTGTTTTTGAATCCATGACGTGGAAAGCGGGCTCAATATTCAGAAAAGGCGTTCTCGTGGCAACATTTTGCCGTGAAAGTCGTATCACAAAAGATGATATCGAAGAAATCTTCGCGACGGCACGTCAACTGTCTCCGGATTGGAGCTGGTCATCATCGCCATCGGCGTTCGGCCACTTCGATCAAAGATCGGCCATAGCGCCGACAGAGCGTCTTGCCCAATGCCAGCGTAGTCTGCAAGTCGCGATTAGCCAAAATAATCAGCAGCTCGCTCTCCTCGGCAGCTTGGAAGATCAGGTGTCGGCGGTTTTCAACTCAATGACATGGAAGGTCGGCACTTTTTTTCGAAGGTTTATCCTGGCAGTCACATTTCGTCGGGAAGAACGCATTACGCGTGACGATATCGAAGAGCTCTTTGCGAGGTCGAAGCATCTTTCATTTGACTAGCCCAAGTGACCACCCGCCCGAAAGCCGGTGCTATAAAGCGATAAGGAAGAGCGGTGAAGTTTTCAACTCTCAATGATGCCTTCTGGCTTAAACTTTGGTTCAGCCTGAAGTCAGAGGCTGCGAAGAATTACTTGAACTATGTGTGGTGGCTCTTGGAGCCTGCCCTGCATGTGGCGGTGTTTTACTTTGTCTTTGGACTGATTTTTCAACGGGGCGGGGAAGGCTTTATCGCCTTTCTGTTATGTGGGCAGATACCCTATCTGTGGTTCTCACGGACTGTCAACAACGCAGCTGGCTCAATCCTGGGCGGCCGCGGTCTCATACAACAGATGGCAATTCCGACAGCATTTTTCCCGGCAGTGGTAGTTGGAAAAGACGCATTAAAACAAACGGTGGTTTTTGCGGTATTACTGTTATTCCTTGCCACCCAGGGTGCTCAACCTAGCTGGATGTGGCTGACGCTACCTGCCGTTGTCTTCACGCAGCTCTTGCTCGTCACTGGAGGGGCGCTGTTAGTCGCAGCAGTGACACCCTTCGTTCCCGACGTTCGCTTCCTTATTCAGGCGGGAATGATGATGCTACTTTTTGCATCTGGCATCTTTTACGACTACAGTGAGCTCTTAAGCGAGCAGCAACAATCCTTTTTCCTGATGAACCCGGTGGCAAATCTCATCGTATCCTATCGCAACGTCTTGCTACACGGAGATTGGCCGAACTGGCCAGGGCTATTCTGGATATCGATGCTAAGCGGTGCCTGCATTATGGGCATGCTCATCTTCTACAGACGCGCAGCGCCAGTATACGCTCGACTCGTCGTTGAGTAGGAATGATGACTGACATGCCTACCACTGCTCTAGAGCTCCGTGATGTTACCCTTGAGTATCGGATGAGGCGCTCTTTCTTTAGACATAGTTTCCGTCGTGCCCTCGACGGAGTGAGCTTCGATGTCGAAAAAGGTGAAACGGTCGGTATCATCGGCGGAAATGGGAGTGGAAAATCAACGTTGCTGCGCGTACTCGGCGGTATCTATCGGCCCAATAGCGGACACATCGCCTGTTGGTGTGAAAATATCATGATGTTGTCGCTTGGCCTTGGTTTCGATCCCGAGTTGTCAGGTCGGGATAACGCACTGATAGGCGGTGTATTGCTCGGCGGCAGACGCCGAGAGGTCAAGCAAAGAGTCGATCAAATGATTGCGTTCGCTGAACTTGAGGAGCAGTCAAAAGATCCGGTCAAAACCTATTCGTCTGGAATGAAGGCTCGCTTAGGTTTTTCTGTGGCATTGACCATGGAGGCAGATCTCCTATTAATTGATGAGGTGCTAGGTGTTGGAGACCAAGCGTTCCAGCAGAAAGCAAAGGCTGCGATGTTGTCGCGAATCAACTCGGAGCAAACGGTAGTCTTTGTGTCACATTCGCTTGCAATGGTGACTCAGCTGTGTAACCGCGTTGTTTGGCTAGAACGGGGCAGGGTTCGACAGCAGGGTAGCGCAGTTGATATTGTGGAGGCATATAAGATTGAACAACAAAACAAGACGTAGCCGCGATAGTCGCCGTTCAACGAGTTATTTGGTAAGCACGGTGGAGCAACTTGCATGGAGATAATTGTATGCGCGTTCCCTCCCGGCCGGTGGAAGACGCTTTCGCCAATGATGCGCGATCTGACTGGAGCGGATGTCGCGCTGCGTCAGATGGACACCCTCGCAGAATCAGTGAGGCGCGCGCCTGGTAGCATTGTTCTTCTCTTTTTCACGCGTGCGGCGACTGCACTGGCAGACGGGCTACATCTTAGCGCGGAGCCAGAGCAGTTTATGCTGGACTGGCAGACAGAAATCAAGGCAATGCTGGCCTTCTATCGTCGCCATCGCAGCCAGACGCTTTTGCTTGATGCCGAGCGAGCTTGCGCGAGCCCTGACATCGTGGCAGCTGGTCTAAAGCGTCTCGGGTACGACCATGCGAGCGCAAACCAGGCCACCCCCTGCCTGAAAGAACAGATATCGATCCTAGAACACTGGCTCGCGAGACGCTTACTAGAAGGAGACGTCACAACGCGCCTCGTCGAAAGTGAGCTGGAAGCTTGTGCGCTTCCCTTGCCGGCGGGAGAGAAGATCGATCTAGATGATCCAAAGACACTGTGGGCGAGATATCGGGTCGATCGACGGGCGGCGTCAAAGTCCGTCGAGACATTAAAGAGCACTGCGGATACGTCTAGCAGCAAGCCTCCTCAGCAGGTTGTGACCGCGGAGGCGACGGAGACTCCAGCAAAAGACAAACAGATAGAAGCGCTAACTGCGGAGAAGATTGACCTCACTGAAGAAAACGAACTGCTGCTCCTGCAATTACATCAAGTCCAAGAGGAGCTCGAAGCTCTATTTCTTCAGAACCAAGAGCTACAAGCAAAGGCAAACTTAAGCTCTGAGCCGATGGCGAAACAGGAAGGTAAGAGCGCTGCCAAATCGAGCAGTAATCCGCTGATTCGTTATCTCCGGCATGGCCGAAAAGAAGGGCACCGCTCCAAGCGGTAGGCCACCGAAGTGCTGTCTGGGCGATCAAGCCTTCAACCAAAATTGCCGGTTTTTATATGACTACCATCGATACTCTCATTCATCTTGGCGCAGGGTCTGGCCAAGATCTCCAAGAGCACCTGGCGCTTCAACCGCGACAAGTCATCCTGGTTGAGGCCGATCCAGAATTGGCGCAGCAGCTGCAAATGAAGGCTCAGGGCCTGGAACAGGTCAGCGTTCGAAACCTGGCTGCAGCTGCCACGCCGGGCCCTGTCACGTTCTTTCGCTATAATCTACCGGGGGCAGGCGCTATCCATCCTGCGGCCGCCCTAAACGACTTATTTCCAGGTATTAGGGAGCGCGACGCGATACAGCTCTCGGCTATCGGCATCTGCGAACTGATCGCGTCACTTGGCCTCTCAGCAGATGCTGATCATGCGCTCGTGTTAGAACTCGCCGGCGAGGAATTGGCCAGCCTAAAAGCGTTGCTCAACTGCGACCTGTTACACGTTTTCGGATCGGTTTCGGTCTTCTGCGGGAGGCAGCCGCTTTACGAGAACGGAGCCAGTGGGCAAATGATCAGCGATTGGCTGGAGGACCAGGGCTTCGCGCTTGTTGAGCGGGACGAGACAGAAGACCCGGACCGGCCTAGGTGGTCGTACAAGCGCAATCCTTTAAAGATTGAGTGCAGGGCGTTAGAAGCTCAACTCGAGCAATCCAAACGCAATAAGGATGATATTGCCACCGATCGAGACCAGCAAGCCAAACTCGCCGCCGAACGCCAAGCCCGCATCGAAGAGCTCACAACTGCACTCAATGCCGCGAAAGCAGAAACGCAAAAGCAGTCGCAGCGAGCCTCCGATCGAGACCAGCAAGCCAAACTCGCCGCCGAACGCCAAGCCCGCATCGAAGAGCTGTCCGACTCTCTCTCTGCTCTCCAACGCGACAACGCAATGCTGCTTCGCATGCAAGCACTGCGCGACGCCGACCTCAAAGACCTACAAGGTCGGTACGCGGAAGTCGTCGATCAAAAAGACCGACAAACCAAGCTCATCACGCAGCTCACTGAACGGCTAACCGTCGCCTCCAGCTACCTCCAACAGCTAAACCTCGACCAACTGGAAGCCGCACAAACCGACCTGAGCTCACAGGAGGGCACAACCACAGAGAGCCAGTCCAAATCGCCCGCTCACAAAGAGTCACCCGAGGCCCTGAAGGGAGCGCGTCCCACATCGAAACGCACCAATCGCAACCGCACCCAATGACCATGGAACAGCTTCCAAAAGTCCATAGGCGGGAAGTGAGTGAAAGCGCGGCCCAATTTCGTGCGGCCATCGACAGCGCGCTCGAACTGGTCCAGGACTATACGGGCAACCCCGTATCCGAGCATAGAGATCTTTCCCAGCCCCTCCCCAGCTTGCTCCAGCAATGCCAAAACCTGCTAGCAGAGGCCCAGGTCGAAGCTCCCCTGCCCGTTCGCACGCTCCACCATCTTGCGTGCAGTGGAGGCACCCTGATCAGCCGCTGTATCGCCGCCCAACCAAACACCCAGGTGCTTAGCGAAGTCGACCCCCTCAGTCCTTTTGTCCCCAGCGGTTTTCTGCCCACAGACCTGATTGGACTCAGTCGCTTTAGCTCTCGTCCTGCGAACGCAGACACCCAGATCGAAATGTTCCTCGCGGGGCTACGGGTGCTGTATGGAACAGCCACGCAACATGGGCAGCATCTAATCCTTCGTGACCACAGTCATGGCCATTTCAGCTTCGGCGCAGCTGTCACTGACCGGCCCACGCTGCATGAGATCGTCAGCCGTGCCTTTCCCGTCAAGAGTATTGTCAGCGTGCGTCATCCGTTGGATGCTTACCTGAGCCTTCTAGACAGCGGGTGGGTGCAACACTTCAGTCCAGCCACCCTAGATGAATATGCCCGTCGCTCGCATGCCTTCCTTGACGCCTACCAGAACGTCGAACTGATCCGTTACGAAGACTTCGTCGAAGACCCGCCAACAGTCATGCAGACAATCTGCGCAACCCTGTCGTTGGACTACAACCCGGACTTCACAGAGACGTTCGCTGCCATCACGCTTTCTGGAGACTCGGGCCGTCGCGGGGACTTCATCAGCCCGCGTCCGCGGCGCCCGCATCCTCCTGCCATTGATCAGGAAGCCGAAGACTCAGAAGCCTTCCAGACCTTGCTCAGCCGCCTTGATTACCACCGCAAGGCAACGGCAAAATCTGAATGAGCAGTTTTAGTTGTTTCCGCGCCTAAAACGGCACAGCAGCGCTCAACCTTACAGTCTGCTGGCTTGCCATGAAGCGCTTTCCAGCAATAGTGGCCGACATGTGCTCAGCCTGGCACGCGCACTCCATGCGACTGGTCTCAACGTTCAAATTGCAGCGCCAACGTGCACAGCCACGGAACGTCAAGAAGCGCACCCGCTGCTCCTCACGAGCTTCACCGATCGTATTGCTCCAAGAACAGCTCAAGCGCCGGCGCTAATCCATCTCTGGACCCCGCGAGAGCGCATGCGGCTGTTCTATGTCGAGCTCTGTCGACGTCATCGCTCGCGCATTCCCTATATCGTTCATCTCGAGGACAACGAACGACTCGTCACCCAGAACCGTCTTGGCCTCAGCCAGATTGACTACCAAACAATCGCCGATGGACGGCATAAATTGGACAACGTGGGCGCCGCTGTCATGCACCCACGAAAAGGCACCGAGTTTCTGCGTGGAGCTGTCGGAATCACCGCCCTAATCGATAACCTGCTCGAAACCCTTCCAGTGTCATGCCCAAGCCAAGTATTTTGGCCAGGATATGACCCCATCTTTGAAAATCCCAGTCCAACGGCCGCGCTGCGCTTGCGCGCGCAGCTTGGTCTCACTCCACAGCAGCGCCTCACCGCATACACTGGTAACGTCCATACGTCCAATCTAAACGAAGTCCGCCACCTTTACCAAGCCGTGGCCCGCATCAATCAAGCCGGCCAACCGCTCCTACTCTTACGCACTGGTCAAGACATTGTCCCGCCTGTCAGTCGCCACGAAACGGATCTCACCAGAAACGTCATCCATCTCGGCCAGCTTCCACGCCAGGATTTACCCACCTTACTTCGTACCAGCGACATCCTGATCCAGCCCGGTGAAGTTGACGAATGGAACCTTTACCGTGTTCCATCGAAACTGCCGGAGTATTTAGCCTCGTCTCGGCCAGTGCTGCTCCCACGCGCTAACCTTGGCACAGTGCTAACCCACGGCAGCAACGCGCTGATTGTTGATGTTGGTGATGCGCAGACAATCGCAGAAACGGTCCTCGACTGGCTTCCGCGCACAAACCAGCTCCTTAAGATCGGAATCCGTGGTGGCCTGTTCGCCCGACGGGAGCTATCTTGGGAGCAAGCGGCCCAGAAGGTTGCTAAACTTTACGAACGCGCGGCCACCTAGCTCCTTACCAAGTAGCACCTTAAAGTCACAGTAAGCACCTCCGACGCTGCGCCCATAACTAACCCTTAGGTTAGGCTGGCCTGACCAAGCACCTAAGTAGAAACACCTCAATCAAAACCACGCCAACATGCCCAAGAAAGCCCTCATCACCGGCGTCACCGGCCAAGACGGCAGCTACCTCGCCGAATTCCTCTTAGAGAAGGGCTACGAAGTCCACGGCATCAAGCGCCGCGCCTCGCTGTTCAACACCCAGCGCGTCGACCACATCTACGAAGATCCGCATCAGCAGAATCAGCAATTCGT
Organism: Lamprobacter modestohalophilus; assembly: GCF_016583905.1. GTDB lineage: Bacteria > Pseudomonadota > Gammaproteobacteria > Chromatiales > Chromatiaceae > Lamprobacter > Lamprobacter modestohalophilus. Next base: position 58,232 of record NZ_NRRY01000011.1, read on the forward strand.
CCTGCACTACGGCGATCTCACTGACACCTCCAATCTGACGCGCATCATCCAACAGGTGCAGCCCGATGAGGTCTACAACCTCGGCGCCCAATCCCATGTCGCGGTCAGCTTCGAGGCCCCCGAATACACCGCCGACGTCGATGCCATCGGCACCCTGCGTCTGCTCGAGGCCATCCGCTTCTTAGGCCTCACCGACAAGACCCGCTTCTACCAGGCATCGACCTCCGAGCTGTTCGGCCAAGTCCAAGAGGTCCCGCAGCGCGAGACCACCCCGTTCTACCCGCGCAGCCCCTATGCCGCCGCCAAGCTCTACGCCTACTGGATCACCGTCAACTACCGCGAAGCCTATGGGATGTACGCCTGCAACGGCATCCTCTTCAACCACGAGAGCCCGCGCCGTGGTGAGACCTTCGTCACCCGCAAGATTACCCGCGCCCTCGCCAACATCGCCCAAGGCCTCGAGCAGTGCCTGTATCTCGGCAACATGGATGCGCTGCGCGACTGGGGCCATGCCAAAGACTACGTGCGCATGCAATGGCTGATGCTCCAGCAGGAGCAGCCCGAAGACTTCGTGATCGCCACCGGCGTCCAGTATTCGGTCCGCCAGTTCGTCGAATGGACCGCCGCTGAGCTTGGCATCAGCCTCGAATTCCAAGGGCAGGGCCTCGATGAGCAAGGCCTCGTCACTGCCATCGCTGACCCCGAGATCGCCCCCGCGCTCAAGGTCGGTGACGTCATCGTCTGCGTCGACCCACGCTATTTCCGTCCTGCCGAGGTCGAGACCCTGCTCGGCGATCCGACACTCGCCCGCGAGCGCCTCGGCTGGGTGCCTGAGATTACCGTCCAAACGATGGTCGCCGAGATGGTCGCCGAAGACCTCCAGAGCGCGCGGCGCTATGCCCTGCTCAAGGCCCACGGCCATGCGATCCCGATTGCGCGTGAGGATGGACGCTGAGCCATCAGCCAACGCATGAGCCCAAGCATGAGCCAAGCAGACGCCAAGCCCGTCATCTTCATCGCCGGCCACCGCGGCATGGTCGGCAGCGCCATCGCCCGCCAGCTGCAAGCCCAAGGTGACGCCGAGCTGCTCACCGCCAGCCGCAACGAGCTCGATCTGCTCAACCAGCAGGCCGTCAACGCCTTCTTCCAACAGCATCAGATCGACCAGGTCATCATCGCCGCCGCCAAGGTCGGCGGCATTGAGGCCAACAACAGCCTGCCGGCCGAATTCATCTACCAAAACCTGATCATCGAGGCCAACCTGATACAGGCCGCGCATCAGGCCGACAGCCAACAACTGCTGTTCCTCGGTTCCTCCTGCATCTACCCGCGCGAAGCCCCGCAGCCGATGGCCGAAGACGCGCTGCTCACCGGCCCACTCGAGCCGACCAACGAGCCTTATGCGATCGCCAAGATTGCTGGCATCAAGCTCTGCGAGAGCTACAACCGCCAATACGGGCGCGACTACCGCAGCGTCATGCCGACCAACCTCTACGGCCCCGGCGACAACTTCCACCCCGAGCACAGCCACGTCATCCCGGCGTTGCTCAGACGCTTCCACGAGGCCACCCAAGCCAACGCCCCCGAGGTCGTCATCTGGGGCACCGGCACGCCGAAGCGCGAGTTCCTGCATGTCGATGACATGGCCACCGCCTGCCTGCATGTGCTGAATCTGGACATTGAGACCTATCAGGCCAACACCCAACCGATGTGCTCGCACATCAACGTCGGTACCGGCGTCGATGTCACCATCCGCGAGCTGGCCGAGACCATCGCGGAGGTGACGGGCTACCAGGGCAGGCTCCGCTTCGACCCGAGCAAGCCCGATGGTGCCCCGCGCAAGCTGCTCGATGTCTCGCGGCTCACCGCGCTTGGCTGGCGGGCGCACTATGACCTGGAAACCGGGCTGAGGCAGGCGTATCAATGGTTCTGCGACAACCTTGATGCCTTTCGGCGCTAAGGCGATGACCAAGCGCGCCATGAAATCACCGGCACCCACCACCGAGACTCGGCGCGAGCCGACCCACGACAGCGGTTACAAGCTCCTCTAGGCCCACGCCGCCATGGTGCGCGACCTGCTCACGGGCTTCGTCCCCGGCGACTGGGTCCGCAGCCTCGATCTCAGCACGCTCGAGCGCTGCAGCGGCAGCTACGTCACCGAAGACCTACGCGACCGCGCCGACGACCTCATCTGGCGCCTACGCTGGGGCGAGGACTGGCTCTACGTCTACCTGCTGCTCGAATTCCAATCCACCATCGACGCCTGGATGGCGGTGCGCATCCAGACCTATATTGGCCTGCTCTACCAAGACCTCATCCGCGCCGAACAGCTTCAAAAAGCCGTTTGGTTCGGGCGGGTGTTCCTGCCCAAACGTCTACCCGGGGTGTCGGTCACCCCCATGAGCGATCTCAGCGAGGTCTATCACATGCTTGCCGATAACGTTGAAACCTGGACTGATCAATGGAAGCAGCAGGGTCTGGAGCAAGGCCTGGAGCAAGGCCATGAAACCACCCGGCACATCCTTTCCCGCTTAGCCCGCCGCCGCTTTGGCCCCGAGGTTGCCGAGCAGAGCCAGCCCCTGCTGGCCCGCATCAGCGACCCCGATCAGCTCGAAGAGCTCGCCGATCAACTCCTGCTCAGCCCCGATGGCGACACCTGGCTTACCCAGCTCAAGCGCGCGTCTTGAGCCATCCCCCGGTGCAAAAAGCCATCGGCAATCTGCGCGCGATGAGCGCCGATGAAGAAGAACGCTACTGGGTCTAGACGGACCCTCAGAGACGCCCAGATCGCCCAAGCAACCGGGCTCACACTTGCCCAAGTCGAAGCCTTGCGTGCGGTCAAGCCGCGCGGCTAAACCCACACTATGAATAAAGACGCCCTCCGTAGAACGACGTTACAATGTCGTGTCGAGCGCGCAGTCAGGGCGTCCAACCCTAACAACCGCCAGCAGATTCCAGCCAGTTCAGCTTGAAAAAAAGCAGTCGAAGAGCCAAAGACCAGGCCGTACATGCCGAAAACCGCCCTCATCACCGGCCAAGACGGCAGCCGCATCACCTGGCTCAAAAACCGCCACGCCGGCGAGCGCTGCGTACTCGTCGCCAATGGTCCCTCGCTCAACCAGATGGATCTCTCCTTCCTCAAGCGAGAAACCAGCATCGGGCTGAACAAGATCTTCCTTGGCTTCAAGCGTTTTCGCTTCTACCCGCGCTACTACGTCGCCATCAACGGCAAGGTCATCGAACAGGCCGCAGACCAGATCAAGGCCCTCAACTGCGTCAAATTTATCAGCCGTGACGATGCCAAGGGCCGCATCCAAGAAGACGCACTCACGCATCTGATCAAGACCCACGCCTTCCAAGTCGGCGAGGACGGCAGCCAACAGCCCGGCTTCTGCCACGACATCGCCACCGAAGGCGTCCACCAAGGCTGGACGGTCACCCACGCCGGCCTGCAGATCGCTTATCATCTCGGCTTTGCCGAAGTCGTGATCATCGGTCTTGACCACCGCTTTGAATACAGTGGCAAGCCCAATGAAGCCAAGGTGATGGAAGGCTCTGACCCCAACCACTTCTGCCCGAACTACTTTGGCGGGGGGCAAACCTGGGACAACCCGGACCTCGAGCACTCCGAAGCCTCGTTTCGGCTCGCTCGGCACGAATATGAAAAGGCAGGGCGGCGGATTATTGATGCAACCTTGAATGGCGCTTGTACTGTGTTTGAGAAAGTTGACTATAAAACACTGTTTCAACTCAATGGCTGAAAATGGCAACCTCAAAATCTTTTGACGTCGCGGCAAATTCGCTCTTGGCTGCAGTTCATCATGCAAAGAAAGATCAGTATGCGGCTTGCCTGACACATGTTCGTGAAGCTATCGATAACCAACCGGCACGTCGTTTACTAGCTGAAGTGGCAACGAAAGGAGAGCTGAATGCGCTTGGCCGCCATATCAGCCTGTCGGGCTCGGTCAATTTTGGGCCCGCAGAAACCTTGATACGACGGTCGTTGGCAGCCACGCCGGCAAGACCACCACGACCTGCTAATACAGCAATGCAGCCCGATTATTGGAACACGCCAGAAGAACTACAAACGGATACGATTGCTGGTTTGATTGAAAAGCGCTCTAAAACGCTGAAGAATAATGCTCGAAAACTGTCAATTCAAACACGCGCGGCGAATCGGCCAGCGCAGCCGCTGATCGTCTGCGCCCATCACAAATCTGGTTCAAACTACACACTCAAGACTTTTCGCGCTTTGGCAAAGGCTTTTAATTTGCGGTTATGGCTGCGTTTCTACGATACAGTGGAGCCTGAACAGGGGTGGGATATCTGCTTGCATCAACATAGTCGCGTGTTGGATGTCATGACTACTGAGAATTTTCGAGGCTGGCATTGTATTCGTCACCCGAAAGCATTGATTTACTCTGCGATGCTCTATCATCAAAAGTGCTCTGAGCCTTGGGTCGATGTCCCTTTAGAACGTTTCACATCCGAAACATTCTGGGCGGCCAGTATTGGTGAAACATATAATATAATTAAGAATCCAAATGTGACAATGAACGTGAAAAAGAAAATTATGAATGAGGGATCAACGACGCAAGGGGGTCCAAGTTTTGAGCATTATGACTCCGGGTACGATTTAAACGGTGCGACTTACCGGGAATTTCTTAAGTCCTTACCAACAGTTCAGGATAAGCTTATTTTTGAAATGCGGGCTCATTCGCAAGGGGTTATTCGTGATATGCTGGCGTTCCCAAAGGATGATAGATTTATCACAATCAAGCTTGAAGATATATCATTCGATGAGAATATGAGTGCTTTACTGGCTGCTATGTTGGGTCTGGGTTTTCATGGGGATGGTTTAGTGCATTCCCTTCTTTCTTGTAGCGCGAACTGTTTATGGAATACGGGTGTAGAAAAGTTTTCAACGCACGCCACGACAGGCATGTCTCCAATATGGAAGAATTTTTTTGTCGGAAATGTTGATGAGCAATACTGCGAACTTTATGGTAATGCAGAACATATTTTAGGATACATCTAGGATAAAATTAGAGAGAAAAATAAAGGAAAGATATGCTACTTGTTGCGATCCCGAAGAGTGCAAGCACTTCTCTGATGCATACGTTGGGGAAAGTGCATCACTTGAAATACACGATGCACTTTGAATGGGCGGGAAGTTTGTGTGATGGGCATGACGCCTACCATTGTCAACACAACTTTGGTTGGGAGCTGAATGAAAAAGTCGCAAATTTTCTAGCTGACAGGGATATCCTTTTCAAAATTCATATTTTTCCGTCTAGCAATAATCTTGCGCTGCTAAAAAATCAGAAGAAAGTCGTTCTTTTGAGAGCGCCGGAGGACATTGTAATGGCTTACCGGAGAGGCGCTGAAACAGGTGTGTATCGGTCTCGATTGAACGCATTCTCAGGCTGCAACACAGAGCGCGAATGGATGGAGGCAGCAATTAGTTCTGGGTTGTACGACAGTCTGCTGTTTTTTCACAACAAATGGAAGGCCGAAACAGATAATGTTCTTCATGTCGACTTTGAAGATTTGGTGAGGTTTCCTAAGTTAATATTAAATAAAATAGAGGTATTTTGGGGGTTAAAAGTGACTGAGACCTCACAACTCGAGAAGCACAAGTATTCTCGGTCAAGTTCAAATTTCAAAAGCCCCCTTGATTTGTTAACCCAAGTTGAAGCCAAAGAAAAGCAGAATCCGCTCTTCGTGCAAGGAAAGTGGATAATAGATGACGAGAAATATTAATTTGCGACTCAGGCGGTATTGTTTGTGAAGATTCTGAATGTCGTTATTACCGGCGCTACTGGTGGCATCGGCCAATCATTGGTTGCCACTTTCATCGAAGCCGGATTCCACGTCATCGCCACTGATATTGCGGCCCAACCGGCTGACCTCCCTTGCAATCACTATATTCAAGCGGATCTCAACAGGGTAGTCGAAGATCAGGCTGCTATGCAGGACCTGATAGCAAGCATCCGCGCCGCGCTCAAAGGCCAAGGCCTGACTGCCATAATCAACAACGCCGCCGTCCAACACCTCGGCGCCACCGAAGACCTCCAACGCAGCCACTGGCAACAAACCCTCAGCGTCAATCTCACGGCCCCCTTCCTGCTCACCCAAGCCCTACTGCCAGAGCTTGAAGCCGCCCAAGGCTGCGTCATCAACATTGGCAGCATTCACGCCCGGCTCACCAAGCGCCGCTTCGTCGCCTACGCCACCAGCAAGGCCGCGCTCGCCGGACTCACCAGGGCGCTCGCGGTCGATCTCGGGGGGCGCGTGCGTGTCAACGCCATCGAGCCCGCCGCTATCGAAACGCCCATGCTTAAGGCCGGCTTCGCCAACAAGCCCGAGCTTTACCAACAGCTCGCCGACTGCCACCCGCAGGGCCGCATCGGCCAGCCAGAGGAGGTCGCCCAACTGGCGCTTGCACTCGCAGGCCCGCAGATGCGCTTTATCAACGGCTCTACCATCGGGCTTGATGGCGGCATCAGCGCGCGCCTGTTCGACCCCGACTAACGCCTAGCGTTATACGCACATTTGCGGGACAATACGGCAATTCGTTAAAGAGCAGACGTGGCAGACTTTCTGGGACCACGCAACGCCTAAATCGGCGGTGTCCGAGCCACCGAACGTCCCGCACAGTCTGCTGACGGCACCCGCAACCCGACCAAGGACCGAATGGAACGCACAGCCAGAATCCCCATCCAGATGCTCGGGCAATCTGGCTGCAAGCTGAGTCTCCCCCAGGGCACGCTCTACCTCGACCCCTACCTCTCCAACTCGGTCGAAGAGCTCGACGCCCCCGACCTCAAGCGTCTCGTTCCCATCCCATTCCCACCAGACAGCGTCACCGACGCCGACTGGGTGCTGCTCACTCATGAGCACATCGACCACTGCGACCCGCACAGCATCCCCAAGCTGGCCCAGGCCTCACCGCAAGCCCGCTTCATTGCGCCCAGCCCGGTCTGCAGCATCCTGCGCGACTGGGGCATCGCCGAGACCCGCATCCAAGGCGCCGCGGAAACCTGGCACGAGCTCGCCCCCGGCCTCAAGCTCCGCGCCATCCCCGCCGCCCACCCGGAGATCGAGCGCGACGCCAACGGCCAGCTCGCCTATGTCGGCTATCTGCTCGACCTCGCCGGCAAGCGCCTCTACCTCGCCGGCGACACCGCGCTGCGGCAAGAGATCATCGACATCCTCAAGGCAGAAGGCCCCATCCACACCGCCTTCCTGCCCGTCAACGAACACAACTTCTTTCGCGGCCGGCGCGGCATCATCGGCAACATGTCCATCCGCGACGCTTTTGGCCTCGCCGAAGAGATCGGCGCCAAACAGGTCGTCGCCGTGCACTGGGACATGTTCGCTGCGAACGAGACCACGCCCGAAGAGATCCGCGCCGTTTACAACCGGCAGCGCCCCAACTTCAGCCTGCTGCTCTCGCCCAGCAGCCTCAACCTGGCCGATGCGCGCATCAGCATCATCATCCGCACCCTCAACGAAGGGCGCCATCTCGACGCACTGCTCAACCGCATCGCCGAACAGCAGACCCAGGGCCTAGGCCACGAGGTCATTCTGGTCGACTCCGGCTCTACCGACGACACCCTAGCGATTGCCGAGCGCCACGGCTGCCGCATCCTGCACATCAGCCGCGAAGACTTCTCCTTCGGCCGCTCGCTCAACCTCGGCTGTGCCGCGGCCCAGGGCGACCTGCTAGTCATCACCAGCGGCCACTGCGTCCCGGTCGACCAGCACTGGCTGCAGCGCCTTTGCCAGCCGTTGCTGGAGAAAGGCGCCGACTACAGCTTCGGCCGCCAACTCGGCGGCGAGCACAGCCACTACAGCGAAAAGCGCATCTTCAGCAAATACTTCCCTGCTGAACGGCACAACGGCCAGAAAGACTTCTTCTGCAACAACGCCAACGCCGCCCTCTGCTTCGCCCAGTGGGAGCGCCACCGCTTCAACGAAGATCTCACCGGCCTCGAAGACATGGAGCTGGCCCAACGCCTGGTGCAGAGCGGCGGCAAGGTCGCCTACGTCCCAGACGCGACGGTCTACCACTACCACTCCGAGACCTGGGCCAAGGTCCAACGCCGCTTCGAGCGCGAGGCCCTGGCCCTGCAGCGCATCATGCCGCAGGTGCATGTGAGCCCGTTCGACGCCCTGCGCTACCTCAGCACCAGCGTCTACAAAGACTGGTGCAGCGCCTGGCGCGAAGGCTGCTGGCGACATCACGCGCTGGACATATTGCGCTACCGCTGGCATCAATACCTCGGCGTCTACAAAGGCAACCACCAGCACCGCAAACTCTCGCACCGCGAGAAAGAAAAATACTTCTTCCCTGAATGAGAGAAGCTGTCGACATGTCCGCCACTAAACCCCGCACCGTCGCCCTGCTACCGATGAAGGCGCACAGCGCCCGCGTCAGCGGCAAGAACTTTCGCGACTTCTGCGGCAAGCCGCTGTTCCGCTGGATACTCGACACCCTGCTCAGCGTTGACGAGATCGACCAGATCGTCATCAACACCGACGCCCGCGACATCCTCGCCAGCCACGGCCTGGTCGACACCGACCGCATCCTCATCCGCGACCGCAAGCCCGAGATCTGCGGCGACTTCGTCTCGATGAACCTGGTCCTCGCCGACGACCTCGCCAATGTCGACGCCGACCTCTACCTGATGACCCACACCACCAACCCGCTGATGAAGGCCGAGACCATCCGCGGTGCGCTCGCCGCCTTCCGCCAAGCCCAGGCCGAGGGCCGCGCCGACTCCCTGTTCACCGTCGACAAGATCCAAACCCGCTTCTACCGCGCCGACGGCTCCCCGGTGAACCACGACCCGGACAACCTCATCCGCACCCAGGATCTTGAGCCCTGGTTCGAGGAGAACTCCAACCTCTACATCTTCACCCGCGCCAGCTTCGCCAAGACCCAAGCCCGCATCGGCAAACAACCGATGATGTACGAAAGCGCCAAGTTCGAGTCGCTCGACATCGACACCCCCGCCGACTGGGACTTTGGCGTCGTCGCCGCCCAATACCTGCTGGAGCAGCCAGCATGATTGACCGCCAAACCATCGAATCCGCCGCGCACCGACTGGTCGGCGCAGCGCGGGCTCCCATGAAGGTAATCCTCTTCGGCTCCTATGCGGTGGGGCGAGCGCGGGATGACTCCGACCTCGATCTGTTGGTGGTCGAGCGTGAGCTGCCGGCGCCAGCGGATGAGTACAATCGGCTGCGTGGCGCGATTGGCGCGATTGGGGTTGGTGTGGACTTGTTGCTGTACTCTCAGCAAGAGTTTGAGCGGCGCCAGCATTGGCAAACATCGCCGGTTTATGATGCCGTCCGCGAGGGCCAAATACTGTATGAGCGTCCCGCGTGATGAAGCCCAGCAGTTGCTTCAGGCCGGTGAGCGTGATCGCTTGTCGTTTCAGTTGCTGGCGCAAACCGGGCGCGCCCCCCATGAAACCCTGGGTTTTCTGGCACAACAGGCGTGTGAAAAGTTTATCAAAGCGGTCATGGTGCTCGGCGCGGTTCGCGTGGTACGAACCCATGATCTTGAGTATCTGGTCGAGCTCGCCCAAGCCGGTGGGGTGACGGTTCCTCTTTCCGTACAGCAGCTCAGGCAGCTCAATCCCTATGCCGTCGCGTTTCGGTATGAGAGCTCGGGGCAGGTCTGGTTGAGTGAGACGGAGGCGGAAAACATGGTCGAGGTTCTGCATCAATGGGCGCGAGAAACATTTTCAAGCAATGAGGTCTAGTGGAAAGCCGATGAACATTCTTGTGACCTGCCCACCGATGCTCGGCATGATCGACAGCTTCCAGGACCTGTTCGCGCAGCATGGCCTGACGGTGACCGCGCCCAAGGTGGTGCAGACCCTCTCGGTCGAAGAGCTGATTGAACTGGTCCCCCAGCATGACGGCTGGATCATCGGCGACGACCCCGCCACCCGCGCCGTGTTCGAGGCCGGCCAGGGCGGGCGGCTCAAGGCCGCGGTGAAATGGGGCATCGGCGTCGACAACGTCGACTTTGCCGCCTGCCAAGACCTCGGCATCCCCATCACCAACACCCCCAACATGTTTGGCGCCGAGGTGGCCGACATCGCCATGGGCTATGTCATCGCCCTCGCGCGCGAGACCTTCGAGATCGACCGCGCCGTGCGCGCCGGGCACTGGCCCAAGCCGCGCGGCATCTCGATCGCCGGCAAGACCGTCGCCCTGGTCGGCTTCGGCGACATCGGCCGCAACGCCGCACAGCGGATGCTCGCCGCCGACATGCGCGTGATCGCCTATGACCCCTTCGCCCCGGACGCCCCCGAACTGAGCGCCGTCGAGCGCGCCGACTGGCCGCAGCGGTTGCCCGAGGCGGATTTCATCGTCGTCACCTCCGCGCTCACCGCCTCGAGCCGGCATCTGGTCAACGCCGAGACCCTAGCGCTGGCCAAGCCCGGAGTGCGGGTGGTGAATGTCGGGCGCGGGCCGGTGATCGACGAGCCAGCGCTGGAGGCAGCGCTCGCGTCGGGCCAGGTGTATTCAGCGGCCTTGGATGTGTTCGAGATCGAGCCGCTGCCGGCAGAGTCGTCGCTGCGTCAGCACCCGCGCTGTGTGTTTGGGTCGCATAATGCGTCGAATACGGCGGATGCGGTGGCGCGCACCAGTGAGATCGCGATTGGCAAGCTGGCGGGATTTCTTGCCGAGATCAGTCGAGAGGGATGAAATACCGATTGCTGCGGCGGCGGGAATGGATTATTTGCTCACTTGGAATCTCAAGCACATCAATAACGCACAAACCAAAGGCAAGATTGTCGCAGTTGTTGAGTCACAGGGATTTGAATGCCCAGTATTGTGTTCGCCAGAAGAATTAGGAGCCGAGATATGGTCGAAGACCCTATCGTTGCTGAGATTCGTCGTTTTCGCGATGAACATGCTGAAACATACGGCCACGACCTCAAACGCATTTGCCAAGCGTTGCGTGAATTTGAACGAGTTTCCGGGCGTCAAGTCGTGAGCCGGAAACCGAGACGCTTGCGGACAAAACCGGCGAGTGCAGAGACAGCGTATTCACCCGTCTCGGCAAACAGCCAATGATGGTCGAGCGAAAAATTGGGGTCTGCCCCCTTTAATTAGTGGTGAATGTCGGACGCGGGCCAGTAATCGACGAAGCGGCGCTAGAGGCCGCGCTCCAGTCTGGAAAAAAAATGGTAGACTATAAAGATGCTTCGATTTGTGACAAAAGAGCAATACTGGAAGGTGTTGGACGAAGGTGTAATGCAAGACGTGCATGAATATAAACCATGGCATTTAAAAAACATACAGGATGCTATTGCTTTTTCTTGGTTATTTGATAAGGAAGACTTGAGTATCGCCGAGGTTGGTGCAGGAGATTCGCGTTTAGTTCCTGCGCTTTCAAAGAAAAACAAGTGTGCTGTCATTGATGAATATAAAGGCGTAGGAAATGGCCCTAAGAAAAAAATAAATGCACCTGGCGTTGACTTCTTTGATTGCATGGTGGGGTCGAGTCAAGGTGTGATTGCTAGTGGTCTCTTTGATGTGCTGTTTTCAGTAAGTGTTATAGAGCATGTGCCGACGCGAAGATTGGGCGGTTTTTTTGCGGACTGTCACCGATTGTTGAAGCCCGGTGGGTTGATGGTGCACTTGATTGATGCTTATGTGAGTGATAAGGATGATGGTAATTGTGAGCTTTGGAAGGTTGTTTCTGAATATATAAAATGCTTGAATGGACCACTATTCTCGCCGGTTGGTGAATTACCAATTAGCAGAGAATCCGATTTAGCTTTTCGAACAAGCTATGCCACCAACCCTGACTCAATGATGAGACGATGGAATTTAAGTTCCCCGGCGCTGACTGAAAAAAGAAAAGTTTTTCAATCTTGCGCCATAGAATTTGTGTTAAAGAAAAACAGTTAATAATTCAGTTAGTAACGGTTCTTTATTTATGTGAATTTCTACATAAATTTTGCGCAGCCAAAAAGTTTAGCTATAAAGCAATAATTTACAATTATATGGCTATAAATCCAGATGTATAATTTGGCTTTTGAGCCGTTACTTAACAACTTCTTTCTGTTGCTCGACGATCAGCCCTCGGAAGACTTTGGCGCCGGGTGCGAGGAAAATATTCGTCCGCTCTAGGAACGGATGAATCAATGCCAAGCGCTGCGAAAGATATTCCAAAGCAACTTCATACCGAGATTGACGCGATTCCAGCCCCTTATCGGGGTTTGTTATTGCGATTGATGCACTATTTACTTACCCGCAGCGCCTCACAAGACGACTAGCATCGGCGAACATTATTAAGAGGCAAATCAATGACCGAAGAAAAGCGGCCGCCATTAGCCTTCATACACATTCCAAAAACCGCTGGTACCTCCGTTGTCAAAGCATTAAAAGACACATTTGGAGACAAAAATATATTTTACGCCTGCACGAGCGAACAAACCGCGTATTTCCGAGACATGTCCTATGAACAACTGATTAACTATGACGTCGCGGGTGGACATATCCCACAGCGTACGTTTCTAAGAAAATTGCCTGGCAGTCAGTGCTTTACTGTTATTCGGGATCCTTACCAAAGGGCCGTATCAATATACAAACACTTCAGTACAAAACCGCAACATAAGTATTACAAATTGAACTGCCAGATGAGTTTTTCTCAACACCTTAGGTGGTTAAGCGAGAATCAAGATATCGCTTATGAAATGTCATAAAGTTATTATCTAAATGAGCCCAGCGAGGTTAGTCTTTATACAACAGAGGGCCTTGATGGAATGATATTGAAAATGGCTGAAGAGAGTTCCCTTTCCGTAGTGCCGCAGGCTGTGCCGATGCTCAATGTGATAAACAAAAATGTTTCCGTGGCTGACCTTGATTATCATCTTATCGGTGAAATATACCAAAACGACCTGGCACTTTTTAACCAAGTCAAGAGCAAAATGATCGACACAAATGCGTGAGTTGAATGGGAAAAACTGAGTTTTAAACATCAGGGTCTGACCCCGACAACTTTAATTTGAAAACAACGTCACGGCCACACGACCACGCAACCACACAAGAATCGCCTAACATCCAACATCTATGCGAAACAAAAGCGACGCGACGATGCTGATTCTCGGGAATGGTCCTTCGTTGAAGAAGGAGTTTTTCCCGCTGATCAGCAATACCCCCTGTCTCGGCATGAATGCAGCCTACCGGTATTGGCAGCGTATTGGCTGGTATCCCGAGGCCTATTGCTGCCTGGACAACCAAGTCGTGTTGTCTCATGCCGATGCGATTCGTGACCTGATCGAGAACCAACACTGCCGGTTCTTCTTCCTGCATCCCAACTTCCTTGATCGACATCCCGACCTCGCCAACGCCTCGGGCGTCTATTTTTTACCCCAACTCATGGCCGGGGAGAGCAACCCCGCGCGCTGCACAAAGTACGGGCTCCATCATACTCCGCAGCAGCACTTCCGCACCACGCAGCCACGCAAGCTAACCACTGGCGCCTTTGCGGCACGTTTTGCAAACTTCCTCGGCTATCGCAAACTCGGTCTGATTGGCATCGACTGTCGCTACACGGAGATCATCAACGAGGCAAAGAAGCGCGGCGGCATCTCGCTAGAGATCGGTGTCACGCCGCAGCGTAACCCGAATTACTTCTTCGATGATTACCAAGTCCGCGGTGATGTCTACAACATCCCCAATCCCGATGGACACGACGGCAACCTGCACCTGCAGGCCCTGGAGGCCCTGCGCGACGACATCGCCACGTTCGGACTCGACATGGAGGTGCAGGTGTGCACGCCGGAGTCGGAACTCTTCGATCAGGGGATCTTTCCCTACCAGCCGATCACGGATTTCGTCTCCGGGCCCAAACTCTCCGCGGTTTTCGTCCCCTTTGTCAGTCACGATCTCGAGCGCCTGACGCAGACCCTAAAACGCTGGGGCGACCGAGAATTCGCCCCCTACCGCAGCCTTCCCAAGGCGCCCACTGTCGAGTTGCACTTGGCCTTCAACGGGCAGCCGAGCCCGGAGCTCGAGGAAACCCTATCGCGGGTCTTCTTCGATGCAGGACTCTGCGGTTACTTCTCCGGCCTGCATTTTCACTACTCGGCGCTCGAAGGACTGCGCGATCTCTACACCCGCAAGTTCCAAGGGCCAGTCGGTCCCGAGGGCTACATGGCTGGGCCCAACAATCAGTTCTTCGACATTATTCAAAAGTTCTCCGTCGGCATGTCGCACATCGTGCTGCTCGAGCCCGACGCCATCCCCATTCGCGCCAATTGGCTCGCCGCGATTGAAGATCTCGTCTGCGGCTCAGAGCGATTCTGGATCTGTGGCAGCCATTACCGTGGCATCGCCAAGATCCACGCCTTCTCCCACATCAATGGCAATGCCATCTACAACGTCGGCGACCCGGCATTCCAGCGCTTCATCGGCGACACGCTCAAGCCCCACTTCCTAGCCCGCGTCCGGGAAGTCCCGCGGCTGTGCTACGACGTCGCGATCTACGACCTTTTCGAAGAGGTCTTCACCGGTGTCGCCGACGCGCAGGCATTCGGCCGATGGTCCGCCGTCGCCCATCGCTTCCGCTTCTCAGAGGTCGTGGTCGATGTCTCGCATCCGCACGACCGCCTCCCAGACGCCTTGCTCTCATTGCGCCAGGCGCGCAGCAAATACCCGGACGCCTACCTCTACCACGGTGCGATTGCAAAGATCGAGGAGACCGCGCTAAGCGGGGTCTTCGTCGGCGCCAGCCACCGGGCGCCGAGTCCGTCCGCAGGCGTGACCCTGGTCATGATCGACCCGGACGCGCTCGGTCAGTTCGGCCACTATCTCGCCTACGACGACCAATTAGACGCAGCCCTTCGCCCCTACGCTGACCGCTTCGTCGTGCTGGCCAATAAAAAGCTGCCTGCATCCATCACCGAGAGTCGCCGCTACTTTCTGCCGTGCCTGACCGACCATTCATGGACGCTCGGCAATCCGAAGGCCAAGCCGCAAGCGGCCAATGCCGCCGGCCTGAAGCGCTTCCAGGCCGAGGTTGTGCAGGCGATTCAGGACCTGCGCCAGCGCCAAGGCGTCGGCGCGGTCCGGTTGTATATGTACTGCGCGGGGGTGCCGCATGCGCTGGCAATGAGCCACATCCTGGACCAATTGCCGCAGATCACCGGCGTGGTCAATCTGTTCTATCTACCGTTTCATCCGTTTCACACCGAGCGCAGCGCCTTCGCCAAACAGTGGCTACCAAGCCTGCGCGCGCTGGCGGCCGATGCGCGCCTGACCGTCAATGTGCCGACGGATAACCTAGCCCAGGCGTTGCGGGACCTCTATGGGCTGGAGCTCGCTGCCGCCCCACATCCGAGTCCGACCATCAGCGATTCGCTGTTCGCCCGCCTGCAGCGAGACCGCGCTGCGGCCCCCGAGCCCCGCGACCAGCGCACAACCGTGCTATTTCCTGGGGCGCCCACCCAGGGCAAGAATATTGAGGTCGCTGTCGCCGCCGCCAATCACCTTGTCGCGACGCGAAGCGAACGGCGGGTTGTGATTCGCGATCTACGCCGCGACAATACGACGCCACAGCAAGTGGCGCTGTTCGAGGCCGCCGACTCACGGCTGGAACGGCTCAAAGGGCAGCTGTCGAATCGTGAGTTCTTGCGACTGTTCCAGTCGGCCGACATCCTCGTTCTCCCCTATACGCCTGAGGGTTTCCGCTATCGCAATTCAGGCTTATTGATCGACGCGGTGTATTGCGGGAAGCCAGTCGTCGTGGTCAAGCAAACCTGGCTTGGCGACTTCGTCGAACGCTACGGCTGCGGCGTGGCGATCAACACGCTGAGTGTCGAGGCCATTGCGGCGGCGGTCACGCGCATCGAAGCGGACCTTGAGCGCTTCTCCCAACGCGCGGCGGCGGCGGCAAAGGGCTACTACCCGACCAATTCCTGGGACGGGCTGGCGCGTCTCGTCATGAGCGAAGGCAGCCCGCGCCGTAAGAGAAGTCGGCACTGGTCCGTTTCTAGATGGCTGGCGGGGCTCTTCACCAGCAAGGGCGGCTCGCGCGGTGCAGCCAAGCCCGTCGCCGCAGCCGATGCGCGACACCGACCCGCACTGGCCGACAAAACGGCGCCGGGCAACAGGGCGCCGGGCAACAGGGCAGGCTTGCGGACCGAAGCCCCCCTCAGTCTGGCCGAGGCCAACCGTCTCCTGCGCCTGGGCGAGCCCGCCGCCGCCTTACCGATGTACCTGCAGCTGCATGAACAGCAACCCCTGAGTATCTATGCCAACAATGCCCTTCATGCCGCGCGCAAGCTGGGCATGACCGACATCACCAGCATCGACCAACTGCGTAGGCAGTACCGAGACGAGAAACGGCCGAAGGTGGGCACCTAACCAATCCGTCACTTGACGCACCGCACGCGAGTCTCTACGGTGGAGTGCTGTTTCGTGCTGCCTCACCGCAGCGCCTGAAAAGCATCGTATGCCATCCCTTCGGAGTGAAGCCCGCTCGTGCTTAGACCCCTCACTCGTCAACCGCAGTCGGCTCAGGTCGAGGACGAGCTGCGCGACGCGCTGAAGGCGAGTCGCGGCTCGTTCATGTTCGCGGGTCTCTTCAGCCTGTTTATCAACATGCTGATGTTGTTGCCCGCGATCTACATGTTGCAGGTCTACGACCGCGTGCTCAGCAGCTCGAGCATCTCGACGCTGGTGGCCTTGACGGTGCTGGTGGTGGCGCTTTACATGGTCATGGGCTTGCTCGAGATCGCGCGCTCCTGGCTCCTGGTGCGGGTCAGCGCCGGGCTTGACATGCGCCTGAACGAGCGCCTGTTCACGGCCATGTTCGACTCCGGGCTGGCCACCGGTCGGGGCAGCGGGGCGCAGCCAATCTCAGACCTCACCAGCCTGCGCCAATTCCTCACCGGCCAGGGCCTGTTCGCGTTCTTCGACACCCCCTGGATTCCGATCTACCTGGCGGTGATCTTCCTACTGCATCCGCTACTGGGCTGGTTTGCGGTCGCCGGCCTGGTCGTGATCGTCACGCTTGCGGTCATCAACGAGCTGGCAACGCGCAAGCCGCTGACCGAATCCAATACGCTGGCGGCGTCGAATCTCAACGCGGTCAACGGGCATCTGCGCAACGCCGAGGCGCTGGAAGCGATGGGCATGCTGGGAAACGTCCATCGTCGCTGGATGGAGCGCCATGTCGAGATGCTCAAGCTGCAGGCGCGGGCGAGCGACCGGGCTGGCGTGCTGGCCAACACTAGCAAATCGTTCCGCATCATGCTGCAGTCGCTAATCCTCGGCCTCGGCGCTTACCTGGCGGTGCTGCAGGAGATTACCCCTGGAGCCATGATTGCGGGCTCCATCCTACTCGGGCGCGCTCTCGCGCCGGTGGATCTACTGATCGGCTCTTGGAAGCAGTTCTTGGCAGCGCGCAGCTCCTATACGCGCTTGCGCGGACTGTTACAGGCGATCCCGGCGCGGATGCGCCGGATGCGCTTGCCAGCGCCGAAAGGACATTTAAAAGCGGAGCAGCTGGTGGTGGTGCCGCCGGGCGGAACGGTGCCGGTATTAAGGGGTGTGAGCTTTGATGTCGCGGCCGGTGAGACGGTGGGAATCATCGGTCCGAGCGCGGCGGGTAAGTCGACACTTGCGCGGGCGGTGCTGGGTGTCTGGCCGGCGGCCTCGGGCGCGATGCGCCTGGACGGCGCGGCGATCACTGACTGGAATCGCGATGAGCTTGGGCCGAATATCGGCTACTTGCCCCAGGACGTGGAGCTCATGGAAGGCACCGTCAGTGAGAACATCGCCCGGTTTGGCGAGGTCGATCCGCGCTCAGTGGTGACCGCGGCGCAAAAGGCCGGTGTGCATGAAATGATTCTGCGCCTGCCCAAGGGCTACGACACGCCAATTGGACAGGGTGGTGCAGTGCTCTCTGGCGGACAGCGCCAACGGGTGGGCCTGGCTCGGGCGCTCTATGGCAGCCCGTGTCTTGTCGTGCTGGATGAGCCCAACAGTAACCTCGACGATCACGGCGAGGCGGCCCTGGTTGCGGCGCTCAGCCATCTCAAGCGCAGCCAGGCCACCGTGATGGTGATTACCCATCGGCCAAACCTGCTCCACCATGTGGACCGCATCATGGTACTGCGTGAGGGGCTGATTCAGATGTTCGGTCCACGCGACCAGGTGCTGGC
This sequence comes from Lamprobacter modestohalophilus, assembly GCF_016583905.1. Lineage (GTDB taxonomy): Bacteria > Pseudomonadota > Gammaproteobacteria > Chromatiales > Chromatiaceae > Lamprobacter > Lamprobacter modestohalophilus. The sequence goes on from NZ_NRRY01000011.1 coordinate 76,438, forward strand.
TGAATTCGCCCGTCCGGCCGCAGTGGGCCGCTCGACTCCTGCCGTTCCGGCCCGCGCCTGAGCTGGCGCCGGCATCCCGCTGGCTGCCGCAATGAGTGACCATGTTCGCGAACACCCTATGATGAGCCCCAACGCTAAGGATTCCTCTACTGCTGAGCTGAGTGCGGCAGCCGCTGAGGCTGAGGCCCCAGGCGATGGTGCGGACAAGGGCGTGCCCGCTGAGACGACGGCGAATCAGCAGCCCGACGTGGCGCAATCTCCAACCGCTGAGCCAGCTCCGGAGCGCTCGTCGTTGCGGACCAATGACCGCCCGGAGCGGCTGTTTGGTCTGCTGATCCTACTCGTGGCCTTCGGTGGCTTTGGCCTCTGGTCGGCGGTTGCGCCGATCGATAGTGCGGCGGTGGCGCCGGGCATCGTCACGGTGGAGAGCTCACGCAAGACCGTGCAGCACTTTGACGGGGGCTTCGTCGATGAGATCTTGGTGACCGAGGGTGATCAGGTCGAGGCCGGGCAGTTGCTGGTGAAGCTGGACGGCACACAAGTACGGGCGCAGCTGGAGATTGCGCGGGGTCAGTATTACGCGCTGCTGGCCGAAGAGGCGCGCTTGATCGCTGAGCGCGACGGTGCCGAGCAGATCCGCTTTCCGGCAGAGTTGACCAATCGGCTGAGTGATCCGCGTGTGGCGGAGCCAACCGATCCACTGATTGACCCGCGCGTCAAGGATGCCGTTGCCGGGCAAAAGCGGCTGTTCGAGAACCGTCGCACGGCGCTGCAGAACGAGAAGCAGATGCTCGGCAAGCGCATCGAGCAGTTGCGCGAGCAGATTCGCGGCTATGAATCGCTTGCAGAAAACTGGGGTCAGCGCGCCTCGCTCTATCGACAGGAGATCGATGCACTGAATCAGTTATTCGAGAAGGGGTTCAGTGACAACTCGCGCCTGCGCGAGTACGAGCGTTTTGAGGCCGAGGTGCTGGGTGAGAAGAGTCAGCACGAGGCGAGTCTGGCTGGCAATAAGCTGAAGATCATCGAAACCGAGCTGCAAATCGTCCAGCTGGAGCGGGATTTCGACACTGAGGTGGCCGAACGCTTACAGCAGGTGCAGCCGGAGATCGCCGACCTCAAGGAGCGCATTCAGGCCTTGAGTGACACCGTTAGGCGGACTGAGATTCGCGCGCCCGTGTCGGGATCGGTGGTGGGGCTGACCGTGCATACCGAAGGGGGTATCGTTGAGCCACGCCAACGCATTTTGGGGATTGTCCCGCAAGGGATGGAGTTGATCGTGGAGGCACGTGTGTCGCCGCAGGACATCGATCGGGTCTCTCCGGGCTTGGATGCTGAAATCCGCTTCACCGCGTTTAATCAGGCCGATACGCCAACGGTTCCGGGGCAGGTGTTGACCGTCTCGGGGGATCGCATCACCGACGAATCGACTGGGCAACCCTATTTTCTGGCCCGTATTCGGGTGAGCGAGGATGGCATGGAGTCCCTGCAAGGGCGGACCTTGCTGCCCGGCATGCCAGCCGATGTCATGATCAAGACCGGTGCCCGCACCCTGCTAGAGTACTTGACGAAACCAATCACCGATCGGCTCGCAACGGCCTTCCGCGAGGATTAGTTGGTCGCCGCCCTCAGCGTGGCATCGGCGCCACGCCGGGTGTCATCAATGGCGTTCACGTTGACAGAGCGAGCCCAAGCGCTTACGCTCCCGCTGCAGCCGTCGGTGGGTTAATCGTCGACATTGAGAAGACAACAGTTTAGGCTCCATCGGCAGGCCCGGACAGCGGGCAGGTAAGCAGCAACAGGACAGGAAGAGAGGATTCGTTCATGCCCCCTGAGCTCGATCGCGTCAAAGACCTCGAGGGCCGGCTGTTCAGCCCTGCGCTCCTAGAGGCCTTTCGGCAAGCCAAGGACGGCGGCTATAGCAAGCAAGAGGCCGTCTATGCCGCGGCCAATGCGTATATGTACGCCGTGGAGCAGGTGCTCAATGACCGTGACCAGCTGAGGTCGCTACTGAGCAGTCAGTTGGCGTATTTGCAACAGCACCGTGACGCGACGCCGGCAGAGGAGCCCAACCGCGTAGACGTTGGCGTAGATACCAACTAATATCCGACGTGGGCAAAAGCCGGCACACCGGTGTACCCACTCAACATCACCCCGTCACATTTTCGACGACCTCGGAGAGAAAGCCATGGCCCTATCAGTGTCCCCCTCGTTGTACGACCAGACAAGCAGCACCTTCTTCCTGCGCAGTACCAACGGTCAGCTGGACCCCGTAAAGTTCGGTTCAACCAGCTTCACCTACGATGCCCTGGCAGGAGATTGGGACGGAGACGGTAACCTCGGCACCGGGCTGTTTCAGACCAACAACGCCAAGTTCTATCTCCGCGACGACAGCGGAAGCGTTAACTCATTCCGCTTCGGGTCGGTTGCGACCGCTGACGCCGGCAAGTACCAGGCGCTGGCCGGCGATTGGGATGGCGATGACAACGTCGGCGTCGCCTTATACGACGAGACCTCCTCCACCTTCTTCACCCGCACGGACGACGGTGTGGTGACCTCCATTAGGATGGGTTCTGCTGCGAAGGCCCAAGCCGGTGACTACCAAGGCATCGCTGGCGACTGGGACGGCGACGGCGACTCGGACGTTGGCCTCTATGATCAAGTCAGTGGGACCTTCTACCTGCGTGCGGAGAACGGTGCGCTCGACTCCTTTAGGCTCGGATCTGTTGCGAAGGCCCAAGCCGGTGACTACCAAGTTGTCACCGGCGACTGGGACGGCGACGGCGAATCGGACGTTGGCCTTTATGATAACGTCTCTGGCACCTACTTCCTGCGCAACGGAGACGGCACGATCGAGCAACTGCGCTTTGGGTCGGTCGCCACTGCACAGGCCGGGGGGTACCAGGCGCTGGGTGTGCCGACGCCAGTAGAGCAGACACCCGGTGAGACCTTCACGCTCACTACTGATGTCGACCTGATTAACGGCACCGCCAATAACGACACAATCGAAGGTACAGACACCACCTATACAACGGGTGACGTCATTCTCGGTAACGGAGGCAACAATGTCCTTAACATTGAAGCTGCCGCAAATCCCGCAGAAACAGCAACAGTTGCCGGCGTTCAGTCGATAAACTTCAACGCTAAGTCCTTTGCAACCCTAACCTACGACGCGGCTGGGGTTGTTGGCAACGGGACAACAATAACCTTCAACAATACGCAGGTAGGCGGTTCTACAAGCGGTACCGTAAACAACGTCGCATCGAGTGCAACCGTTGCTGCTGGTAGCCAGATGACCGGGACATTTACGGTTGATCTCGGGGCATCTGCGAGCGGTGTGACGGTTAACGGTGCGTCCGCCAGCACAATCGCGGTCACGGATGCAGGAAAGGGCGGCGTTACAGTGGTTTCGGATAAAACCGGCACTACGGGCACTCCTGTCAACGTGAGCGTAGATGGTGCTGGTAGCACAACGGGAGGCATCGCCGACGATGCTGCGACCGTCAAGGCGATGGGCGTTGTCAGTTTGGAAACAGCCACTTCTAATAGCCAGGTGGAAAATCTTACCTTGGAAGGAAACGGGGCTGCAGCAACATTCGATTTGGATGCTACTGGGGACGCACCAGAAAAGGTCACCTTCACTGGAGATCAGGATGTAACACTTATCGGCACCGCAGCTCAGTTTGACACTGAAACAGCGATAGACAATACGACAGCTGGAACGACGACCATCAAGATCGATGATGGTGCAAGCGCAAACTTGGAAAAGCTTGCGGTTGACGTGATCGAGATTGCTGATGGTGCTGCTGCTGCTGCTGCTACCTACAACGTTGCGGATGAGGCCACCGTCAAGCTCTCACCAGCTGCCTTGACCGCTGGTGGTAACTTGATCTTTGACTCCACTGTCATAGGCAACACAGATACCGCAGAGACATTAACGCTCGAGATCGATGATGCGGTAGACTTAGACGCTAATGCACTCGATACTAAAGACTTCGAAACTCTGAACCTGTCAACCGCGGATGCTGATATCAACGCAGACGATAGCAATGTGGTAATCGCCAACCTAATAGCGTCTGCTGGCGCTAACGCGGTTGTTAATGTTACGGGCGCAACCGATCTGACGTTGACTGCTGTAACGGCAAAAGAGATCGCTGCAGGTGGCTTCACGGGCAATCTGGCTGCCACCCTGTCCGCGAATATGAACAAGATAACGACAGGATCGGGTGACGACACTTTTACGGCATACGATGGTGACTTTACCATTATGGCAAATGGTGGTAGCGATACGCTGAACGTTGTTGACAGTCTCGATCTGTCCGATAACACGGTATCTATGACCGGCATTGATGTGATCAACATCAACTCCGACGGCGACGCAGCGGTAGATACCTTAAAACTTAAAAGTTCCATCTTGGATGGCACTAGCTATGTCGTGAAGGGCAATGAAACTACGGACCCCGACATCCTTGAAGCGGTCATGGATGCAACAACGCTTGATCTCTCCAGTCTGGTTGTTGACACGACGTCCGCGACTGTTACGGTGACAAATACAGCCGTGAATGGCATTGCGCAGTCGATTCAAGGCTCCAATGGTGCTGATACGCTAAACTCCGTTGGTGCTGGTAATGTCACCATGAATGGCAACGGTGGAAATGATTCCATCACCACGGCAGGTGGAGCGGACGTAATCAACGGCGGTGCTGGTAACGATAACATCGTTAGTGGTGCTGGTAACGATACGGTTACAGGCGGTGAAGGCGCCGACAATATCACTGGTGGAGGAGGTGCTGACACCATCATATTGACGGAAACGACATCGGCAGAAGATAACGTTATCTATGCGGCGCTGACAGATGGTTCCGCTGCAGGCCAGGTAGGTGGGACATTTACAGGGTTTGATGTTATCACCGGGTTCAACACGACCGTCGACGATTTGATCTTCGATAGCAACTACCAAAATGACGGCGCCGTTGATACTAGTTTCATTAGTGCGAGTACTGTTGTTGCTGGTACCGCAGCAACAAGCGCCGCGAATGATCTGACAGCAGCTGATATTACCAATGTCGACAAGGTCGCTGCGTTTCTAAGCGATGGAACCTATACCACCTCCGGTGCCGGTAACGATGATCTGGTTGCCATCACCTTCGATGATTTCACTGCGCTTTACACTGTAACCGATGCTGCTGGTGGTGGAGACATTGTGGCTGGTGAGATAAGTTTGCTGGGCACTGTTGACGAGACACTCGTTACCGGTGACTTAGTCATCGCCTAACCTCCTACCCCGAGGCCAAGCATCCGCCCCCGGGCGGGCTGCTTGAGGCGAAAGCCATCGAACCCTGTCCTTCTCACGAAGGGCGGGGTTTTTTTCCATAAGGACCTTGTGAATGCGCAGGGTCTTTACGGAAGCCATCAAGCGAGCTGACAGTCATGGTCAACACCCCAACGCACAGCGCGTCACTCAGATCACAGATGCTGTTCACTCACCAAACGCGCTCGCGGTTGCTAAACTCGAGCCATGAGCACCACGCCTAATCGCAGTAACGCCATCCCACCTAAGCCCCACGCCAAACTGCTGGCAGAGCTAGAGGGCTTCGAGCATCTGCTGTTCGAGCCCATGACCCAAACGGACCTGGATCAGCTCTATGCCCTGTCGGAACGCTGGACAGCGCAACTTGGAGACAGCCCCGAAGCGATCGCGCTCTGCGATGCGCTGGACGACTTCATCGGCGCGGGGATCGAGGATGCGGACGTGGAGAAGGCGTATCGGGAGCTGGTCGAGTGCGTGCAACAGACGCCTTCGCGCGTGAGCCACCCCTGAAGCATCCTTCGGGTGATCGCAGAGCAGGCTGATTCAACCCTGACCCGCTCGCCCCCTGCCATTGCCCTGTGAGCGTTGCTGTTGTGCGCCCTTCAGGGTGGCCCGAGCACGCGTCGGAGCAGGCAAGACATCCAGGCAGCTCAGTGCATCAAAGGTCGACAGCAACCGTTGCAGGCGCGCGATGGCCTGTGCATCGTCCCGACAGACCAGCCCGAGCTGCGCGCTGCGCCTTGCAGGCTGATCCGGACCGTGAGCGATCAACCCCACGCCCCATCCCTGAGTGATCGTCTCTCGCCAATAGGCAGCGCACTGCTGTGCGCGCTCCTCGGGCGATTCACTGATCGGTCTCGATTCGCGGTTGGTCGGGGCAAACACAAAGACCATCCATAAGCGCAGTCCCTGCTCAAGAGGACTGATCAGGCGCCAGTGATAGCCCAGCAGGTCGACAAACGCGCGCTCGCGTCCCTGGCGACAGGCCTTGAACAGGGCAGTGCGAGCGCGCAAGAACTCACGGTGGTGCTGCGCTCGATCATGCAGCCACTGCTGCCTGTGGGGTTCGCGTTCAAACAGCACATGGACGAAGGTCAGACAGCGATGCTGTTGAAAGTGCCCCTTGACCTTCTGGATGTGGTTCTTCAGCGCTTTACGCTGCGCGCGTTGATGGTGATCGATCGCCTGTTTCAACGACGGAAGTCTGAGGCTCGTCTGCAGGGTGCGCACAAACGCGATGATCGTCTCGGGCTTGGCATGGGCAGGGACCGGAGACTGCGCATAGGTCTGAAACAGCACGCGCAGCATCGGGATCAGCATGGCCTGGATCAGTGGCGACAGACCCGTGATGGCAGACTCGCGCGCCAAGGTTCTCAGGTGGCCTCGCGTCTCCGCGATCAGCGGTTTCAGGGTCGCGTGCGCGAAGAGCGTTTCCGGTTCAGTCTTGCGCAGCCGATCGGTCCATTCCAGCAACTGCTGTCTCTGGCGGGCCTCCTCATAGAGTCCGAAGGTGATGATACGGCGTTGGCTTGGTTGCGCAGAGGCGGTCTGCGGAGGCGCTTGCGGGAGGACGAAGAGATTCAGGTCCCACTCGTTCAGGATGTCGAGTGACTGATAACGGCGGGGAAGCCTGTGCGTCAACGTCTCGCTGTAGTCGGTCATGCGACCCGCGCCTCAAATATCCTTCGTTCGCTGTCAATATGCCTAAAAAAATGGTTCCGTTTGTAGACAAATGGTTCCGTTTAGAAAATAACGGTCCGTGCACGCCTTCGGATCGGGTCGACTGCCCACCCCCGAGCGAACACCCGCTGACCAGTGCGGGCGGTCACCAGGCTGCGGGCTGAGGTCATCGCTGAAGGCGGTCAAGCCCCGTCTGGCGTTCCAGCTCGACGGTGCGTTGCTCGATCAAGGCCTTCAGCTCGCTGGCCATCTTGCGGTTCGTGGCACTGCATGCGGTCTTGAAGCGGGTATGCAGAGGCAAAGGTAGATCGACACTGAAGCGCTTCATCGGTGGGTTCTCCCACTGCGCCCTGATCTTCAAATCGGTTTCATGGTCTTCATACTTCATCGGGCGTTGTGCCACCGGTGGGTGGCGATCTCCAAGGTCGGAGTGGGTGTGCGCAGTCGCCTTGTCGGGCGGTTGCTTGACGGGGGAGACACTGCAGCGGACTTGATGATGGTCATCACTGACGACTCCGAGCAGAACGAAAGTAGCGAACCCGACGCCTCCAGCATCAGGAAAGCGGGCAAGAGCTTCCCGTACTTTGCTGGAAAACACAAGCGCTGTTTTAAGGACATCCTGTTTCAAGGTTTTTTCAACCGTCGACACCCTGTACACAGGCGTCGTGGTGAGCGTCCTAGCGCGGGCTGATCGACGTGGCGAGCGCGTTGATATCCATAGCTGTGTTTCACAAAACGCTGCGTGTGTCAAGCAAAAAAACGCGCAGATTGACGCCTGCGCATCCGCTCCGTTGATACCCCAGCGCGAATCTTTTAGTGTTTTTTTTTGCGAGCGCAACGTCACCCGTTGCACTGCCGACATCCCTGACACCCATCGCAACAGGAGCGACGTCTCATGGCCGATCCCTTCACCGGGCCACCGCAGGCTCTCGACCCGCCAACCGTTCATCATCACCCCCCTGTTTATTCAGCGCTGCAGTCTGTCCTCCCGCCCCCGACGCTGGACTACCTCATCGGATGCGAGGGAGAGCGCTTTGCAGACTCTGTCCATGAGGTGCAGGCACTGACGATGGCACCGCTTGCGCTCTGTCTTCAGAGCGCGCTCGGGGTCGGGGCGTTGCTCATGCAAGGCGTGGGCGAGGTGGAAGCGCCCGACGGGCGTATCACTCCCGCATCCTTGTTCCTGGTCGGGATCGCTGAGCCCGCAGAGGGCAAGTCGTCGGTGTTGAACTACTTCCTAAAGCCAATCGAAGACGCCCTAGAGGCTGATAAGGACGCGCAGAGCGCACAACGCGAGCAGTATGAACTCGACCTGGAGGTCTGGGAGCAGATCAGGAAACGCATGGTCCGAGACCTCGCTAAAGCCCGCGTCGAGGAAGCCTTGAGCGAACGCGGTGCTGAGTCCGAGGCCCTGCTCGAGGCGCTGGCCCCCAGTGCGGAGGAGCTGGAAACCGCGTTACACAAGCATCTAACACAGAAGCCAACACCGCCTCGCTCCATCGGGTTGGCGATCGTCAGTGATATCACATCCGCTGCCTTCTCGACGCTCATCAAAGAAGCGCAGGCCAAATCCATAGGCATTTTTACCGGCGAACCGCAAGAGTTTCTCAGCAGAGGGATCAAACAGGACAGTTCCTTCCTCAACAAGGGCTATAGTGGCGAAAAGACAACGAGATATCGGGCCAATCGTGGCGATGAAAGCCACGACATACCGAAGACCGTCTTACTCTTAGGTCAGCCCGCCATCATCGAGAACGCCTTTGGTGGCGAGAAGAACCCGCTGCGTGACTCTGGGACGGTTGCGCGTTGCCTCTTCACGTTCCCGCCCTCGACGGTGGGTTATCGCACTTACACGACCGATGTCGCCAGTCATCAGGCGCGCATTGAGCGCTTTCAGGACGCCTATCGTCGTTGGGTGGTCGAGCTGATCGAGATCAATCGTCGGCATTTTGTCGATGGAGCAGCCAGGAAACGCATCCGACTGTGTCCGCAAGCGCAGGATGTCTGGTTCCGTCTGCGCGCTGACGTCGAGCAGGCGACCAGACCGGGTGGGCGTTACGCGCAGCACCGTGATCATGGCCAACGCATTCCCGAGCAGGTGCTGCGCGTCGCGGTCGTGATCCATGGCTATAACCAGGGCCTGGAAGGCGACATCTCGGTGGCGACCTTGAGCCAGGCGATTCACCTCGTGAACGGATTTTCCACCGAGTACCAACGGATCTTTCGGACCTTCTCGCGGGAGGAGAAAGACGTCATGAACGTGCTGGAATGGGTCCAAGCGCAGCGTGCTCTGAATCGCCGCTATGTCCCAAAGCGTTTTGCGTCAGCCAACACATCGGTGCGTCCCGTTGCGCGCTTGGATGTTGCCCTTCAGGTACTCCTTCAAAACCGGGAAATCGATATTATCCAGTGTCCCAGCAAGAATCAACGAGGGATCGCCACGAAGCCAATCCTGATGATTGATGTCTTCCCCTTTTACCCTGGTGATGGCAGGCTGCTCGAGCAAGCGGTATTAGCAGCGAGAAGGCTTAATTAAACTTATTAGTAAGATCAGGATCGTTGTTTCGCTGTCGAAATGTGACAAACTGGCAAGCCCAGGGCATTACTTGGGCTTGTCCTAATACATGCTTAACACCCGTGTCAGTAATCTGCAGTATGTGGAAGGCTTAACGCCTTTGTTTAATAAACTACCTTCCAAGGTTGAACTTTGCCTAAAATCTAATCCACTTTCCAAGTCTTTGCTATTAGATGCTTGATCTTTACGTAGAGCAAGGTATTCCATGAACATTAATGCCTCAGGTGCTTCTGCATGGTGTTGTTCGCGCACCATCTCTGGAATGTCAAATGTTCCGATAGTGGGAGTTGAGCTTGTATCCAGAATCACTCTGGCTGCCATGTTAATCTGCGCAGTACCGACAGAGCGTTCTGCGCGTTTGTCAGCAGCTGTACGGTCTGACGCATTCCATCGGTTGTGTAGCCAACCTTCGATGGTCTCAAAGGCAGTTTCTTTTTTTGGGTCGAGTGGTTTTTCAATCCGAAAAAGATGAAAGGCAACATTCATGTCAATGATCGCCTGCGTTGTCACTTTACTTTTTCTGAAGTCACCAGCGTTGTCATAATCCAGGGGGTAGGTGAAACGGTCTCTGATCGCATCGAGGTGAGCAGCCAACACCCGCCCAGAATGCCTCAACGAGATTGGGTGTTTGGTGACGAGGTACTGTTTTATGTAGTCGACCAGATAACCAATGGAGTAACGCCAATCTAAACTATCGCGGATGGACTGAAGAGTAAACTTCCCATCCTCACGATCGAGCTTTAACAGGGTGTCAATACAATAGCTGAGCGCATCAGGGTTATTGATAACTTCAAACAGATGCTGGGGAGCAACCGAAACATAGTCGAATTCAGAGAGGTCGACTTCCTTTGTCGACATTGGTAAATGCCAAAAAGATAAACGCGAGGAGTAGTCCAATCTTAACTTGGCGTCCTGCGGTATGGGTAACAGCACTGATACTTTCGCATCACGAATCGCTTGCAGCACATGCTGTTCGCTGCTATCTAATTGCATGCAGATTTCCTGCAATGACAGGGTAAATTCCATGGTATTGACGCAGTAGAGGCTTGTTTACGGTAAGCAGCAGGGTATGACCATCCATGGAGGCGTCTTAGGCTGGCATCGTGACCCAAGGATACTCGACGATAAATCTATCAATTGCGTTGGCTCGCTGTCAATCTGGCAGCGTTGAGCGATGCTGACGCCAATGCTGGGCGGTGGATCGATGAGCAGCACAGAATGGGCTCGTCTGGGGTGGCAGTCGCCTCTGTGAGCCTCTGTGTAAGGCGCGAAGGGTTTCAGTCAAGCCATCCTACCGGTCGGAATTAAAACCCGTTAGAAAGGCTGCTAAAGCCCCTCACAGCGATTGGAGGAATTCAGCAACAAACCCGACCAGTGATCCTTATACTCAGCGTCACAACGCATGGATACGCATGCCATCTTATTCTTATGGGCTTTACAGTACAGTATTGAAAGACACATCCACGCACGCTGTCTAATCAAGGCGAGAGGTTTGGACTCGTGACTAACAGCTATACGCAAGAGGACGTTCACAATATCCTTTTGGATTACCGGATACTGAGAGCAAAAATCGATACTGTCAGGATCAAGTTCATCCTGACAGAAGCAGCTCAGAGAAAGACCATGGAACGGGCAACCGCAGCCAAAGGGTACGGGCTAGAAATTTGTCCAGTCACCGGAAGCCTCATCAGAGGCGGACATTGTTGGAGGCATTGGATGCTGACCTTTCAAGACCCAACCCCAAAGGGCTTACTGGAGGCTTATGCCCGTGTTCATGAACGCTGGGGGATCGAAAACCATCGTATTAGGCGCATCGATGTCGCCTTTGATGCCAAGCGTAAGGGTGTGAGGAAAGATCAGCCTGTTCCTGATGAACTCGTCCTGTCTTCAGCAAGACATGATCTCATCAGCTTGTACCTGTCCTGTCTCGTACCACTGAAACCACACCATGAGTGGCGAGTGTTTTCTCGTGAGGACGAAGACGGAAACACCACGTCCACGCATTATCTTGGGCACAAGGTTTACGACTTCTTTCGGGTTTACGATAAGGTCGTGGATCAGAGGCAAGACCTTGCACCCGTTGATCGGGTTGCACGTCTTGAACTCTGTCTTCGCCCCCAAACGGTCTCTCGCTATCTCGGTATCGAGACCATCGACGACCTGGTGGCGTTCGATCAGTGGCGATGCGTGCTTGGTTTCTTGCAACTCGTTGATCGACATGGCTATTCTTTAAGGGAGCTGCGGGATCGGATGGGTAAAGCACTGGATCGTTTGAGTCAGCACTGGAAGGCGAGTCAACAGCGATGGGAGCGAACAGCGACAGAGGGTTTTGATTCAGGACGAAAGGCTCATCGAGAAAAGGAGAGCGCAGAGGCTTTTGATAGGGGTGGTGTGATATTTGATTTTAATAGAGGGATAAGTTATAAAGAGAATCGATCTGTGCATGCTCCAGAAAGTCAAGTCAATACCCCGCCAAAAACGCATGATCCGAGTCCTTTCTAATCATTGTCGGATCACAAAAAGTTCTTCACTGGTGTGATAGCAGGGCCTTGATAACAGCGCAATCAAGGCCCTGTTTTTTTAGTGATCGGATTTCTTAGAAAAAGCGGTTCCTGGGTCGTTCTCTACCATTCGGAAGCATTTTTGAAAAAGCTGTCATCACGACCAGCATCACAGTCTTCGCATAAAAACACGTCCGGTTCTGGGTTGGAGACTGCTGGTTGATCGCAGTATTCACAGGTTTCGCCTTCTAAATCCTCATCTTCATCCTCTTCCTCAAATTCTTCCTCCTCTAACGCCTCCTCCTCTAACGCTTCCTCCTCTAACGCTGCTGCTTGTGGATGGGCTAAGACTTGGGGACCTTCTTCTTGTGAATAGTCGGGTTCTTCGAGGGCCTCTGCTTGTAGATGGTCTAAGACTTGGGGATCTTCCCCTTGTGAATAGACAGGTTCTTCGAGAGCCTCTGCTTGTAGATGGGCTAGTAATAGGGGGTCGTTTTCATTGTAGCCTTCCTGGCTGAACGCCTCCTCGCACTCGGGGCATACGCCTTCATCGTCCATCGTCATCTCCAAAAGTAGGTTGGACAGGAACCTAAATGATAGCCTATGACGCGCTTTGAAACGAGTGCGCATCTGTGAGGTCTTTTCCGGTTCGCGACTCCTTGACCCTTCAACGTATGACCGCGCAAGCGCACGCCTACGCATGAGTGCGACGCTTTCAGATCGCGATCAAACGGTAAGAGATCAAACCTCGCGCTTGACCTCAACACGCGTTTGGCTCAGCACCGTTATTTTGCTTGCCTTCATCATCGGTTGATTCAACGAAAATTCAGCACTGTATTACTGAGATGAAGCGACATCCCCGTCACTTCATTCAACGTTGATCAATCCATTCTGGAGGAAGACAGCATGTCTGTTTCATGTCCGAACTGTGGCTCGTCTCAGGTCATCACCCGTGATCTCGGGCGCAAGCTGGGCGGTGCCACGGGCGTGGTCGCGGGCTCGACCTTAGGCGTGACCGGTGCCCTGCATGGGGGCAGGACCGGTGCGACGATGGGCTTCGCGGTTGCGGGACCGTTGGGCGGTGGCGTGGGAGCGCTCGCTGGTGCCCTCCTTGGTGGCTTAGCGGGAGGTGCTGCGGGCGGTCTGACCGGGGCCAGACTCGGTGAGCAGATCGATCAGCGCGTGCTCGACAATCACCAGTGCCAAGCCTGCGGGCAGACCTTCCGCGCGCCCGACGATCCGGTGTTGCCAGCGGACTAATCCCTCACCAACGACCGCCACAGGACCGGAGTCCTGTCCACCCCAAGCCAACCCACACCGGGCTCGCAGTCTCAGGCTGCGGGCCTTTTTTGTGCCGTTGATCCACCCTTTGACCGGAGCATCCACATGCATCCATCAACCCCCGCGTCCGTGCACCCGAGCGCACAGCACGCGCGCGCGACACCGACCCCATCCGCGCCTCCAGCCCCCCGTCTGGAGCCAGCCACCCCGCCTAGGCGTTATCGTGACCAGGCCCAGCGCCTGATCGAGACCCGCAGTCTGGATCGCGCGTCTTGGCTGGCGATGCGTCGCACCGGGATTGGCAGCTCCGATGCTGCTGCTGCGGTGGGACTCAATCCCTACCACTCCCAATTGGCCCTCTGGCTGGAGAAGACCGGACGCGCGGAGCCCGAGCCCGAGCCCAGCGGTGAGGCGCGCTTGAGTAGCCCGCTGCATTGGGGCCAAGTGCTCGAGCCCATCGTCGCGGAGCACTATGCCCAACACACTGGCCATCGGGTGCGACGGGTCAATGCCATCCTGCAGCACGTCAAGCATCCCTGGATGCTGGCCAACCTCGACCGTGAGGTCATTGGCCATGACGCGGTGCAGATCCTCGAATGCAAGAGCGCTGGGCTCCATGGCGCCCGGTTGTGGAAGGACGGGGTGCCCGAGTACGTGCAGCTGCAGGTCATGCACCAGTTGGCGGTGACCGGGCAGCAAGGCGCTGATGTGGCGGTCTTGCTCGCTGGCCATGAGCTGCAGATCCATCGCATCACCCGCGATGAGGCCATGATCGCGCAGCTGATCGCCTTGGAACGTCAGTTCTGGGCGCAGGTGGTCGAAGACAGACCCCCTCGCGCTGATGGCAGCGACTGCGCTGCCCGGGCCTTGCGCCGCTTATTCCCTCAGGACAACGGACAGACGCTTGACTTCAGCGCTGATCCCACCCTGAACCAGACCTTTGTCGACCTGCAACGGGTTCGCCAACGCCTGGACGACCTCCATCAGGAAGAAGCCCGCCTCAAGCAGCAACTGCAGCAGGCGATGGGACCCGCGACCGGTGCCACCTTTGTCAGTGGTCGCCTGAGCTACAAGCGCAGCGCCCCAAGCCAGCGCCTCGACACCCAGGCCCTGCAACAGGACCACCCCGCGCTCTATGCCCGGTACCTGAAGTCCGTCCCGGGCTCGAGGCGTTTCCTGGTGCGCGATGAGCGCCCTTCACCTTAACCCTTCACCCTTCACCCTATCCGCACCACGCCTCAGAGCGCCCTGTATCGGGCCTCTGGGGCGTGGTGCGTTTTGGGTCTTACGATTAGGAGAGTCTCATGCTCAAAGGCTTTGTCATCACCCCACCCATCCTTGGGCGCATCACCATCGGCAAGGTGGTCGAACACAACGGCAAGCGCCTGCCACAAAAGGACGATCAGTTCACCCTGACCTCGCAGATCCAGACCCCTGAAGGCTGGCGACGTCATCCGCTCGATGAGACGCTGCGCAACGCGCAACAGGGCAAATTGCGTCGCCTCCCGATCCGCCTGCTGTTCAACGAGCCCGAGCTGAATCTGCGCGCTGAGTACGCCTTGTTCGATCGCCAAACCGCACGACCCCTGTGCGTGGGCGATGGCGCGCAGTGCAAACGTCGCACGCGTGAGGGCCTGGAGACCTTGAACTGTCCCGCACCGGACCTGTGCGCCCTGGCCCAAGGCGGGGCCTGTAAGCCCTATGGGCGCTTGAATGTGCTCATCGGTGAGGAAGACCCGTTGGGCAGCTTCATCTTTCGCACCACGGGCTTTAACTCGATCCGCACCCTGGCAGCGCGACTGGCCTACTTCAAGGCGATCTCCGCAAACCGGTTGGCCTGTCTGCCACTGGAGTTGCGCCTACGCGGGAAGTCGACGCGTCAAAGTCACGGGACACCGATCTTCTACGTCGATATCACCTTACGTGACGGGTGGACGCTGGAGCAGACCCTGGCGGAGGCGCAGCGTTTGGATGAGGAGCGTCAACAGAGCGGGTTCGATCAAAAGGCGCTCGATAAGGCAGCCAAGGCGGGCTTTGCCAACGGGGCCTTCGAGGACAGTGTTGAGGAGTCCGTCGACGTCATCGAGGAGTTCTATCCCGAGCCAAGGGCTCAGAGCGCCAGCGAGCCCCTCTCCCAGGCGCCACTGACCTTGGCGGACAAGCTGCAGGCCAAGAGCCAAGCGCAGGCGCCATCGCCACAGGCTGACGCCCTCCCGCAACCGGAGGCTGAGCGTCCATCGCGACAGGCCAAGCGGGCCTGAGCGCACAGGCGCTGTTTGCTCCCTGACGTCACTGCCACAGGACCCGCTGTCGATCCGGGCAGCGGGCTTGTGGCTCGGTTTCACCCCTTTGGAGACGCCTGATGTCGACTCTACAACCGTTCCAGGTCTCGACCACCTTCAACGTCCAAGCCCATCCCGAGCTGGAGGTGCTTGGGTTTAGCGATGCCAACCATCCGCAGATTCCCCCGCGTCAGGACGGGTATGTGTTCCGCCATGCCTTGCTGCGCGATGTGCTGGCCTTTCTCCATGACGCGGGTGGCGATGGGCTGTTCCTGACCGGTCCAACCGGATCGGGTAAGACCTCCCTGATCACCCAGATCGCGGCACGCCTGAACTGGCCGGTGCAGTCGGTGACCTGTCATGGGCGCCTGGAGCTGCAGGCGTTGATCGGTCAGTTCGTGCTGAACAACGGCTCGACCCAGTTCGTGCATGGGCCATTGTCGGTGGCGGCACGCGAGGGCCATCTGCTGATCTTAAACGAGTCCGACCTGATGGACCCCTCGGAGCTGGCGGGGCTCAATGACATCATCGAGGGTCAACCGCTGGTCATTGCGGAGCATGGCGGGGAGGTGATCCACCCGCATCCGCAGTTTCGGGTCATGGCCACCGGGAACTCTGCGGGATCGGGGGATGGCTCAGGGCTCTACCAAGGTGTCCTGCGCCAGAACCTGGCCTTCATGGATCGCTTTCGGGTGATCCAAGTCGATTATCCCACCCTGGAGATCGAGCAAGCGGTGGTACAGCGCGCGGTCCCGAGTCTGCCCTTGGAGATCATCCACAAGATGCTGGTGGTGGCTTTGGAGATCCGTCGCCTGTTCTTGGGCGCAGACCACGAAGCCCCAGCGCTGACGGTGACCATGAGTACCCGCACCCTGGTGCGCTGGGCAACGTTGGCGATCACCTTCAAGGGCGCCCCGCAGGTGTTCGAGTATGCCCTGAGCCAAGCCTTGACCGCGCGCGCTGAGCCCGAGCAGCGCGAGGCGATTCATCGCATTGCAGCAGATGTCTTCGGGGACTACTGGGAGCCCGCAGCCTGAGGTGCTGTGAGCGACTCGGACCCGGGAGCGGTTTCGACTTCTCATCCCTTCATCACAACGCCAACGCGGTGCAGAGGCTCGCCCCAGGGTGAGTCTCTGCGTGACGCGTGGCAGGAGCCCATCCATGTACACCATGACGGAAATCACCGATCGCATCACCCTGGTGGTGCTGGACATCCACATCTGGTCCGGGCGCAAGAAGCTGCGCGCGGAAGACCTGCATCTGGCGGACGGGGCGATTCCGCCCGAGGAGCTGGTGTCGCTGGGCTCAAAACGGGTCTGCGATCCAGAACCGTTAAAACCCTTTCATCGTCTGAAACAATCCGCTGAGCGCGCCTGTCTGCGCATCGGGACGCGGTTTCTTGGGGGCTTTGCGGTGCCCAAGGACCTCAGTGCTGGGCTGGCGGTAGAGTTGGATCGTCTCAAAGCGGAGTTTGAGGTCCATCGTCAGCGCTTTCTGTCCGGTTATGACCGCGATCTGGAACGCTGGATTGGCACCTTGCCCGGGTTCGAGGCAGCGATCCGCAGAGCGGTGGAGCCCGTCGAGTGCGTTGCGGGACGCTTGCGCTTTGGTCATCAGTTGGTGGCCATCACCCCTGCTGAGCAACCGGGCACGCTGGCGGAGACGGTGGAGCGTCTCGGTGATGGCATCTTCGCGGAGGTCGAGCAGATGGCCCGAGAGCTGAACGCGAGCTTCGAGGGCAAGGACAAGCTGCATCGACGCGCGCTGGGCACCTTTGGACGGGTGCGCGAGAAGCTCGCCTGTCTGAGCTTCATCGATGGGCGTATCCAACCAGTGGTTGACAGTCTCGATGACTGGCTGCAACGCCTTCCGGTGAGCGCCCCGATCGAGGGCGCCTTGTTCAACGAGGGCTTGGGCCTGGCCTTGTTGCTCTCGGATGCGGAGCGCATGGCCCGCCATGGGGGCGGACAGTTGACCCGCACGCGAACGCGCACCCGAGTACCCGCGCAGCGTCGGTCCGATCAGCAACGCGATCCGGTCTCGCCCGAGCCACCCCCGCTCAGCCCATCACCGCCACCGCGTCAGGAGCCAACCAGCTTCTTCTTCTGATTGGCGCGCGCATCCCAAGCGCACGATCAGGGGCCTGCATCCAACCCACGTATCCATCCACCCACCCAAGGCGCAGCGACTTACCGGTCCTGCGCCTTTTTTGTTGCCTGGAGCACCACGCATGCGTCTGAACACCCTCAACCACGCCTTACCCATCGTCGCTGCTGCCTATGGTCGCCAATTCGGTGTCGCGGTTCATGTCGGTGGCGACACCGCTTGTACCGATGGTCGCACCATCCAGATCCCGCAGCTGGTCGATGATCCGATTGCCAAGACCCTGGCCTGGGGCTATCTGGCCCATGAGGCGGGGCATGTGCGCCATACCGACTTCAACGTCTGGCCAGACACCGCTCAGCACACCGCACTGACCCGCACGATCACCAATATCTTAGAAGATGTGCGCATCGAGCAGGCGATGCTGCGCGACTATCCCGGGACGCGTCAGACCCTGGACGCGGTCTTGGACTGGATGCTGGCCAAGGGCCAGATCAGTGCCCCCACACCCCACGCATCACCGCCGACGGTGTTTGCCAATAGCCTGTTGGTGTTGGCCCGCTATCGCTATCGCCAGCAGGCGATGTTGGCCACTGTAGCGAGCCAGGCGGAGCAGGTGTTGCGACAGGTCTTCCCCGCCCGCTTCGTGCATCGGTTATTGGGCTTGATGACAGCGATCCCGCAGTTGGGCAGTACCGCTGAGGCGGTGGATCTGGCCCAGCGGATCATCGCTTTGATGGAAGAGGAGACACAGGCACCGGTGCCTCACTCGCACGCGCCAACACCCGCAGCGGATGCGCGACCAGGGCAGCAGGAAGCACCGGTGCAGACACCACCAGAGTCGTCGGGTGAGGTGGGTGCTGATGCGGATGATGGAGACCCTGACGATCAGGGTGGCGATGGAGCGGACGCGCCTCAGACAGAAGACCAGTCCACTCAGGGTGCTGAGCACGACGGACAGGATAGCGGATCGGTTGCTGATGACGGTGACGCTGGGGCTGAGGCTGAGTCTTGCGCAGCGGGGTCGAAGATGGACACGGACAGGGACAGGGATGCAGCGGTCAGCGCAGCAGGCTCCGCAGTGGCGCAGACCCTGTCTGCCAATGCGGATGCCTTCCCTGAGGATCTCTTTACCCAACTGGCAGCGGTCTTGGACACGCACAGTCAGGCGTCACCGACCCTGATGCCAACGCTGGAGCGCAGCGAGGGGCCTCAGGACCAGGGTCAAGCGCTGTTGCAGCAGGTCAGAACCCACTCCGCGACGCTGACCACACGGTTACAGGCGCTGGTGGAATCGCAGACCCGCACGCGCAGTCGCATCGTTCGCGCTGGTCGCCACCTCAGTGGTGCGCATCTGCATCGCGCAGGCGTCGGTGATCCGCGTCTGTTCCGACGCACCGATGCGCGACGGGCACCGAATACAGCGATCCATCTGTTGGTCGATCTATCCAGTTCGATGCGTGGTTACCAGGATCGTTTGGCCTTGGAGGCGGCGATGGCGCTGGCCTTGGCGTTGGAACCGATCCGGGGGGTGTCGCGGGCAGTGACAGCGTTTCCGGGGCGTCAGGGAGATGAGGCACAGGTGACGCAACTGCTGGCCCATGGCGAGCGGGTGGCGCGTCGCTCCGGGGCCTTTGTGCAACGGGGACGGGGCTCGACCCCGATGACCGGGGCGTTGTGGTTTGCCACAGCGGATCTGTTGGCACGTCCTGAGCCCAGAAAGGTGTTGTTGACCCTGACCGATGGCATCCCGAATGACTTGGACAGTGCGCGGGCCTTGATCAAGCAGGCGGGGAGCGCGGGGATCGAGCTGATCGGGGTTGGCATCGCGCATGACGTCAGTCGGGTGTTCCCGCTGGCGATCCGCATCGAGGCCATCGCGACGCTGAAACAAGCGTTGTTCCAGGTCGCGGAGCAGCTGTTGTTGTGGCGTCGACCTTAGGGGCTTGGCTGCGTCCATCGGTCCCTTTTTTTCCTTCACCCTTGCGGGTAGATCGCAGCCCGCAGGGGCTGCTGTGTCTGCCTGCGTTTTTTAACGGAGATAGACAATGCGTATGCAGAAACGTCCTCCCATGGCGAGCCCTTGGTTGAATGATCCCTTGCGTCGGTCTGCGCTCCCTGAGCATGAGGCGCAGCTCGTTGCGGAGGCGATCCGCTGTCTGGAAGCTCGCTATCAGGTCGCGGGTGAGTGTCTGAACAGCCCGGAGTTGACGCGCGAGTATCTGAAGCTGCGCCTGTATGGCCTGGCCTATGAGGTGTTTGCGGTGATCTACCTGAACAGTCGCAACCAGGTCATCCAGTACCGCGAGCTGTTTCGGGGAACCATCAATGGAGCGAGTGTGCATCCGCGTGAGGTGGTGCGCGAATGTCTGCACTGGAATGCCTCCTCGGTGATCTTGGCGCATAACCATCCATCAGGCGTGGCGGAGCCCAGTCAGGCGGACCTGTGCATCACCAAGCGTCTCCAAGAGGCCCTCGGGCTGATCGATGTGCAGGTGCTCGATCACCTCGTCATCGGGGACGGTGCGGGGGTGTCGTTCGCAGAGCGGGGCTTGCTCTGAGACCAGGGCTCAGGGAGGATCAAGGATGTCTGGGAGTCCGACCAAGACCACCGCCGCTATCAGGCGCTGATCGGACTCCCCGCCCGCTGCGGGCTTGGTTACCGGGCTGAGAGGCGTGGTGGCTTGATCGGCAGTGTCCCTGGAGATGGCGATGGCCTTCTTTTTTTGACTGCATCGAGACAGACATGACCCTGCAGACCTTACTCAATCCGACCAACGATTACGTCTTCAAACGGTTGTTTGTCGAGGCCCCTGAGCTGTTGGTGGCGCTGATCAATGATCTGCGCCCGGATCTGCCCGACATCGCCTCGGTTGAGATTTTAAACCCCAACATCGAGCCCAGTGATTTGACCGGGAAGTACATCATCCTCGATGTGCTGGCTCGCGATACGCAAGGCCATTGCTACAATGTGGAGGTCCAGGTGCGTCGCTACGGGGCCTGGCACAAGCGCGGGTTGTTCTATCTGGCGCGCACCTTGGGCGGGCAACTCAGTGTTGGTGAGGACTACCAGGAGCTGAGAGCCTCGGTCGGGCTGCATCTGTTGGACTTTGACCTGTTCACCGCCAGCGAGCAGGAACGCCAACAGGCGCTCTGGCGTTTTGAGATGCGCGATGAGCAGCAGCCCAGCGTGACGCTGGGGAACATCCTGCAGATGAACCTGATCGAATTGAGCAAGGCGGATCGCTTAGGACTGGCACCAGGTCCGCTGCGGGCTTGGGTGACCTTCTTCAAACACTGGCAAGAGGAACTGACGATGGCGACTGTGGCCCATGAACCGGTCCAGCAGGCGATGAACCGAATCCGCGAGCTCAGTGCGGATGAGGAGGCTCGTCGTCTGGCCTTCGTGCGGGAGCGTGCGCTGCACGATGAGGTGTCGTTTCTCAATGAGGCGAGGCGAGAGGGACGTGAGGAAGGGCGTCAGGAAGGGATGCAGAAGGGACGCGAGGAAGGACGCGAGGCAGGACGCGAGGCAGGACGCGAGGAAGTGGCTCAGAACCTCATTGCCTTGAAGCTGTTGGCGGATGAGCAGATTGCCGCTGCGTCAGGCTTGAGCGAAGCGGAGGTTAAAGCACTTCATGAGAGGCTGAAGCATTAAGCGCGATGAACCGAATCCGCAAGCTGAGTGCGGATGACCAAGCCCGTCGTCTGGCCTTCGTGCGGGAGCAAGCGTTGCACGGATTTTGCCCGTCTTCTACATGACGGACTGAAAGAGCAGCCCCTGTGGCTGCTGAGGGTAGCCCCTGTGGCTCCCTAGCGATGACGTCTACGTTGTGTCTTTATTCGTCTTCCGGGTCGCTGCTGGGCGCATCGTCGCCCGGTGGAGACTGCACCGGTGCGGGTGGTGTACCTGTTCCCTGTTTCGCCTTCATGCCCGGGGCGCAACCGGGCTGCTTGCCACTGCCGCTGTCTCCCTCGCGCTCAAGCGCCTTAATGGCCTCCTGATCCTGCGCTGTCTCAGTCTCAGTCTCTCCCAATGCGCGCGCCTCCCGATCCCAAGGCACCGAGCGCGCTGCAGTATCCGCTGCAGATAACAACGACTCTTGGCTCAGATGCGCATAACGCTGCGTGGTCTTGACCTGCGTGTGACCGAGCAGTTGTTGCACCTCGTAGAGCGAACGCCCCTGGTTGATCACGTAGCTGGCGAAGCTGTGGCGCAGATCGTGGATGCGCAGGTCACTGAGTCCCGCCAGGCAGCGGGCGGTGTTCCAGGAATTGAAGATACTCACGAATGGCTTGCCACTCTTCGGGTTGGGAAACAGGTACGGATTCCCTGCTGCTCGGGGCAGCTTTGCCAGTAGCGAGAGCATCCCCTGTGACAACGGCACATGGCGGGTCTTGCCGCTCTTATTGCGCTCGATGCGCCAGCGTTGCTGCTCGCGGTCGAGATCCGCCCACTGCGCATCCAGCACCTCACGCTTGCGCGCTCCGGTGAGCAGGAGCATGGCGATGATGTAGGACAGGAGCGGATTGGGTGAGGCTTCCAGCGCCTCGAAGAGGCGTCGTGCCTCGTCCTTTTTCAGGTAGCGCTCGCGCTTGTTGTTCTCTGGGTAGAGATCGATCCCCGCAGTCGGGTTACGACTGAGTCCTTCCACCTCCCATTTCAGCGCGCAGTTGAAGACGTACCGACACAGGATGATCACCCGGTTGGTCGAGGCAGGTTCGTGGTGCTCACGGTGCAGACTAAAGATCTCCACCAGATGTTGGCGCTTGATCTCGTCGAGATACAGCTTCCCGAGCTGGGGCAGGACATGATTGCGCAGCAAGCCCTCATCCGTCTGCCAGCTGCGCTTATACCCCTTCACATGCGGTAGATAGGCTGAGGCAGTGAACTCAGCGAGGGTGGGCACGTTGCGCAGTGCGCGACGCTGCTCGAAGGGGTCCTCACCCATGGTGACCTTTGCCAGGATTTCCTGGGCGATCCGTCGTGCCTCACTGAGCGTGAGTGTGGCGGCACTGGCGAGTTTGCGCTCGATCAGCTTGCTGTGGCTGTCGCGATAGCGCAGATAGTACGACTTGTGGCCAGAGGGGAGCACCTTGAGCGAAAAGCCTACCACCTTCTTATCGTAGTAATCGATCCTAGCCTTTTCAGGCGGGCAGCGGGCTTGCTGCTCGACAAAGTGCTGCGTCAGGTTTAACTTGGGCATTTGATTCTCCTTAGACGCCTTTTTTTTTCGAGAAGAGCGTCATAAAACCTAAAGATCACTTCAGTGACGAAATCGCCACTGAAGAGCATCATAGCTTGCCTTTCTTTGGAGTCAAGTCCCATGTACGAAACCACGCGACTGGCGATCGCCTTGCGCATGGCTCGGGCTGTCGCCCAGATGACACAAGTCGAGTTGGCCAGTGCGCTCGACGTGAGTAAGACGATCATTGCGCGCAACGAACGCGCGGACATGGCGATGCGCGCGGATACGCTGGTTCGACTGATCGCGGTGATGCGATCGCGACAGATCGAGATCGACCTCTTCAGCACGCTCGATACGGTCAGGCTTGAGGCTGCAGGCCCTCATCTGGATTCCGCTGCGATGCGAGCAGCCCGTGCTGCACTCAACATCAGCCAGCAGGCGTTTGCGGATGAACTCGGGTTGAGCAAGTCCGTCGTGACCCATGGCGAGCGCAACGACAGCATCATGCGCTCAGATACGCTGATGATTTTGATCGAGACCATGCAAGCGCGAGGGATCGACCTCGACTGGTCTCCCGTGAATGAAACCTTGAGCGTGATCGTGCAGGCGAAGGCTGTTCTCGCGATCGAGGAGGAAGAACGTCGTGAACTGATTCCCCTCAGTGCTGTGAGCGGCGTTAAGGAGGGGCAAGCCTCTACAGGGACGATGACCGAAGCGACTGAGACCGAGCACGCCTTACTGAGCAAACTGCTCAGCACACCGTCGGAGGCGAGCCCACGTGCGGATCAGTCCGAGCAGGGCAGTGAAGATGAGCCATCGTGAGCGTTGGCTAGGAACAGGTCGATAGCAGCCAACTGGAAACGGGATGGAAAACCAACGAAGAGACGGTGTCTAAGAAAAACAAGCGCTTAGCGTCAGCCAGCGATTGCGAGCGGGGCAGGCCAGCAGGGGGATGGGTGGAAATCAGGTGGAAAACGCCAGAATCGCGCTTTCGAGAGGGTGGAAAGATCAATTGAATCAGTCGGTTGTGAAGAGCCCAGACTAGGACGCTCACTACTGGTGTCGATAATCTCGATGGCACAACGAGTGACGATATTTTCTCAGGGCCGTTAGCTACATTAGTTAACTCAGCTGCTGTCATGAACACCCTAACCGAATTCGACGACCTGGATGGCGCTGGGGGCACCGACACGCTGAATGCTCGTCTCGCGGACGACGTCGACAATACTGTCACCTTGACAAGCATCGAGGTCGTGAATCTGCGCTCGTCCGCTGATGCATCTGGATCTAGTGGTGGGATTGACGTTAATGCCGAAAACTTCTCCGGCATAGAACAACTCTGGAGTGATCGTTCCAACTTTGAGCTCAACGTCAAGGACGTTCAAGGGCCTGTCATAGCCGGCTTGAATCAGGTGGCCGCAGGTGCTGACTACAACATCACCTATGCATCAGACGTGCTCGGCTCAGACAGCTACACGCAGCAGATCGTGCTGCAAGGTGCGGGTAATGCTACCGCTAGTGGCTCAGTGGACTTAACCATCGCCGCCAGTGGCGACGATGATATCACCGGTCTGGACATCAATGCCGCCTCAGGGGTCAACCACCTCTCTTTCTTTGGGGTCAGTGGGGCTGGCGCTTCGGAAGACGACGACATCGAGACCCTGGCGATTGAAGGCTCGGCAGGCTTGATGATCAATGGAAACGACTTCGGCAACGCGCTCGAGTCGGTTGACGCCACTGGCTATAGCGGCGACCTTGAGCTGGATATCAGTGGGAAAGATGGTGGCAGCGGCGGCGCCGACAACTACGGCCCGCTGGATGTCATTCTTGGCGACGGAGACGACACCCTGACGGTTGCGGCGGAGATGGTTGGCCTTGAGTCTGGAGCCGGCACCACAACACTGCCCACTGATATCTCCATCGACGGCGGCTTAGGCGCTAATACGTTGGTCGTTGATGATGACTCTTTCATTTATTCCGGTGGCTTGTCGGATTACGATTTCGCCAACGTCAGCAACTTCCAGGAGCTATCGTTCCTGAACAACTTGGGCCCTGGTTCTGGGAGCGATACGCTCGATCTCAGTGAAACCGGTTTCACGAGCCTGACCCTCCAAGGGATGACAAGAGTTGGAGTCAATTCTAGCGGTGGTGAAACTGATAACGATCTGACCATCATCGGCTCCGAAGCCTTCAATGAGATCACGCTTAAGAACACACTAAACGTGGGCGAGAGTGGTGGCTCGTCTGGTCATGGTTCCATCACCCTCGAAGGCTTTAGTGCCCTTGCGATGACCTTTGAAGAAGAGGCTAGTGGCTCATATGTCGGGGGCGGCGGGCTGATCGCAAATGACCTGGTCAACGGCACCGTCAATCTCGTCGGCGATACATCCGTTGAAGTGGCCGCACTGAACTCCACGAGCTTGGAGACCTTGACGCTCAACTTGGGCGAGGGCTCGGGTTCCTTCACTGGACCGCTGAGTGCCGATGCCGGTGTCTCGGCTAGCCTAGAGACCGTGACCGTGACCGGTGGAGAAGATACAACGCTGACGTTCGGCATGGGAGTAGACCAAGACTCCTTCTCCACCCTGGATCTCTCGGGCATGAACGGAGGCGATGGGGCGAGTGGCGGTACCGGTACAATGTTCACGATTGCCGATGTCGCTCAGCAGGTGACAATCCAGGTTGGCACGGGGGATCTGGAGTACGATACGCTGAATACTCAGCGTGATCTCTTCCAGTTCGTCGGCGATGACATTGGCTATGTGGAAATCGGACAGGTCAGTGAAAGCGGAGGATTCGATGCGGGCACAGGAGCCAATAAAGATCGACTGGACTTCAGCCTGTTCGAGGGGATTACGGATGGCAATGACCTCGATATCGTACAAGACGGTGCTAATGCTGTGATTACCGCCGCCGATGGCCAGTTTGAGGGGACAATCGTGCTTGTCGGTGTCGATGCAGACGCCGAGCTCTCAGCCAGTCTCATCTTCGCCTGATCGGGGCTATACGAACACTGCCTGCCGGTCTAAGGCGGGTAGTCGTCGCGCAAGGGGAGCTTCGGCTCCCCTTTTTTTATCCTCAGCCCCCTGATGAACAAACCGGTGACTACATCGTCTCGATTATGGAGGCCGTCGCCATCGCGCACTGGCCCCGTGAGGGTGGCCCACTGCGCAACCTCGAACGCCGCCCCTTGCCCGCGTCAGAGCCAGAGCGCGGCCCTGCGTCGATGCGGGCATTGGGTCGAGCCGCGCTCTGACCGTCGCCGATACGCGCCCGGCGCGTATGCCCGCACTGCCGGGGGGCTGAATTGAGCGGGCTCGAGGCGGCGACCGCGCCTCATCCCGAGACCGTCGCGGGCTGGCTGCGGCAGGCGATCCTGCTGGATCGCGGCGGACAGCACCAGGCCGCGGCCGAGACCCTGCTGAAGGTGATGCGCGCCCCGCAGGCCACACCTGAGCAGCGCCTGCGCGCGGCGCGGTTGGTGGCGCGGTTCGAGCAGCGGGGCCTGGCGCTAACGGTGGCCACCGAGGCCTTTGAGCAGATGGGGCGGCCACTGCAATGGGCGAGCGCCCTGCTCTATATCGCCCAGCGCACGGCGGATTGGGATCTGGTCGCGGCGCTGACCGCGCAGATGCGCTCGGCCTATGCGGCGGGCCAGGCTGAAGCCCTGCGGGAGACGCCGCGCACCCACCTCGCATGCCTTAGCATATCATCAGCTGATAACAGTTGCCGCGCCGGTGTGGTGACTCCTGCCGCCGTCGCTACCCGAACCCGGCGGGGTTGGTGGCAAATCATCATCGTCTGGCTGGTGCAAGTGCGCTGGCAGGTCACCAGCCCAGCCCGAGGGCTGCCCCCGATCCTACCGATCGTGCTCTACAATGGGCTTGAGCGTTGGCATGCCGCCGAAGACATTGACGAACTGGTGCGTCCCACGCCGCCGCTGTTCCTACGCGCCTATCAGCCGCACCTGCGCTATTACCTGATTGACGAAGGCCGCTACACACCCGAGCAGCTCAGCGCCATCGACAGTCCATTGAGCGGTGTATTCGAGGTCGAGATCGCCTCCGGGGATCGGGTCTCATTACAAGCAGCCGTCGATCGACTGGTGCGCCTGATCCAAGCCGACCCCAACAAGGCCCGGCTGGATCGGCTCATCACCCATTGGCTCAAGCGCCACCTGCGGCGGCTGAGTGCGGACATTGACCTCAAACAGATCAACTCATTAGTCGAGGACAAGGCCATGTTAGCCGAGAACCTAGAAAGCTGGGCACAGCGCGAGCGTCGGGAAGGGCGTTTGGAAGGGGAGCGGATCGGGATGAAGAAAACGGCTCAAGACACGGCCCGCAATCTCATCGCACTGGGCATGCTCAACGACGGGCAGATTGCCCAAGCCACCGGCCTGAGTGTGGCGCAGGTCGAGGCATTACGCGCAGACAACTGATGCTGTCCGGTGACTAGGCGCGCTCCCTGTTGCTAGACTCAAACTATGCGTACCAAGCCTGATCGCAGCAACGCCATCCCACCTCAGCCCCACGCCAAACTGCTGGCAGAGCTAGAGGGCTTCGAGCATCTGCTGTTCGAGCCCATGACCCAAACGGATCTGGATCGGCTCTATGCCCTGTCGGAACGCTGGACGGAGCAACTCGGAGACAGCCCCGAGGCGATCGCGCTCTGCGATGCGCTGGAAGACTTCATCGGCGCGGGGATCGAGGATGCGGACGTGGAGAAGGCGTATCGGGAGCTGGTCGAGTGCGTGCAACAGACGCCTTCGCGCGTGAGCCACCCCTGACGCATGCTTCGGGTAGACGCAGAGCAGGCTGATTCAACCCTGACCCGCTCGCCCCCTGCCATTGCCCTGTGAGCGTTGCTGTTGAGCGCCCTTCAGGGTGGCCCGAGCACGCGTCGGAGCAGGCAAGACATCCAGGCAGCTCAGTGCATCAAAGGTCGACAGCAACCGTTGCAGGCGCGCGATGGCCTGTGCATCGTCCCGACAGACCAGCCCGAGCTGCGCGCTGTGCCTTGCAGGCTGATCCCGACCGTGAGCGATCAAGCCCACGCCCCATCCCTGAGTGATCGTCTCTCGCCAATAGGCAGCGCACTGCTGTGCGCGCTCCTCGGGCGATTCACTGAGCGGTCTCGATTCGCGGTTGGTCGGGGCAAACACAAAGACCATCCATAAGCGCAGTCCCTGCTCAAGAGGACTGATCAGGCGCCAGTGATAGCCCAGCAGGTCGACAAACGCGCGCTCGCGTCCCTGGCGACAGGCCTTGAACAGGGCAGTGCGAGCGCGCAAGAACTCACGGTTGTGCTGCGCTCGATCATGCAGCCACTGCTGCCTGTGGGGTTCGCGTTCAAACAGCACATGGACGAAGGTCAGACAGCGATGCTGTTGAAAGTGCCCCTTGACCTTCTGGATGTGGTTCTTCAGCGCTTTACGCTGCGCGCGTTGATGGTGATCGAGCGCCTGTTTCAACGACGGAAGTCTGAGGCTCGCCTGCAGGGTGCGCACAAACGCGATGATCGTCTCGGGCTTGGCATGGGCAGGGACCGGAGACTGCGCATAGGTCTGAAACAGCACGCGCAGCATCGGGATGAGCATGGCCTGGATCAGTGGCGACAGACCCGTGATGGCAGACTCACGCGCCAAGGTCCTCAGGTGGCCTCGCGTCTGCGCGATCAGCGGTTTCAGGGTCGCGTCCGCGAAGAGCGTGTCCGGTTCAGTCTTGCGCAGCCTATCGATCCATTCCAGCAACCGCTGTCTCTGGCGGGCCTCCTCATAGAGTCCGGAGGTGATGATACGGCGTTGGCATTCCGGGGACAGTATGCGTAATCCCCCTGACTGACCCACCTAACCACAGGCTTACACCATCCAGCCCCCGGGGTTCGCGCCTCGGGGGCTCTTGCGTACCTTGCTGAGCGGGTGTCTGCGGGTATTCCCCTGCGCTACACTCGCCCGATGAGTACCGACACCACCAACCCTCCATCCACTTCGCCTAAAAGCGACCACGACAGTCCATGGAAAGAAGCCCTGGAGCACTATTTCCCTGAGTTCCTAGCGCTCCTGTTCCCGGCCATCCATGCCGAGATCGACTGGTCAAAGGGCGTGCAGTTTCTCGACAAGGAGTTCCAGCCCATCCCATCTAAAAGGTTGTGCGCGAAGCCAAGACCACCCGGCGCTATGCCGACAAGCTGGTCGGTGCCACGCTGCGCAATGGCACGGCGGTCTGGGTGTTGATCCATGTCGAGGTCCAAGGCGAGCCGGAAACCGCCTTTGCCGAGCGGATGTTCACCTATCATTATAAAATCCGTGATACCTATCAGGTGCCGGTGGCCAGCCTGGCGGTGCTCGCCGATGCCGACCAAGGCTTTCGACCACAGCAGTACAGCGCAGCGCTGTGGGACTGCGACCTCAGATTCCGGTTCCCGATGGTCAAATTGCTTGACTACGACGAGCCCGAGCGTTGGGCCGAACTGGAAGTGAGCGATAATGTCTTCGCCCTGGTGGTGATGGCGCAGATCCGCGCCAAGATCACCAAGGATGCCAAGCAGCTCAAAGGCTGGAAATTCCACCTGATCCGCCTGATGTACGAGCGCGGCTATGAGCGCGCCTTGATTCTAGAATTGTTCCGACTCATCGACTGGATGATCCGCCTGCCCGAGGCGCTGGAAGCGGATTTCCGTCAAGAACTCTATACCTACGAGGAGCAACAGCGTATGCCGTATGTAACCACCGTTGAACAAGCTGGGATCGATAAGGGTATCAAGCAGGGCGTGAAGCTGGGCGAAGCGACCCTCTTACTGGCGCAGTTGGACGAGAAATTCGGCCCAGAAACCGTTGATGCCTACCGCGAGCGCATCACGGCCGCCGAGCCCGAGCAACTGCTGCAGTGGTCGAAACGCATCCTCAGCGCCGAGACGCCTGAGACCATCTTTCACTGAGGTTCGGCTCAGCACCGAATGAGCCGAGACCAGAGCCAAAGCGCACCGATGGCCAAGCACCACGACACCGGCTACAAGGAGCTGTTGTCGACCCCACCATGCCGCTGCGCATGCTCCACTACGTCGCCTGCTTCTATCAGCACCTGCTCAAGACCAAGGTCACCACCACAGCGCAAGGTCTGCCCCCAATCCTACCGATCGTGCTCTACAATGGGCTTGAGCGTTGGCATGCCGCCGAAGACATTGACGAACTGGTGCGTCCCACGCCACCGTTGTTCCTGCGCGCCTACCAGCCGCACCTGCGCTATTACTTGATCGACGAAGGCCGCTCACGCCCGAGCAGCTCAGCGCCATCGACAGTCCATTGAGCGGTGTGTTCGAGGTCGAGATCGCCTCCGGGGATCGCCTCTCCTTGGGGGCCAGGCACGATTTATTTTTCTGCTAGACTTAGGGCATGCCAAGACGCCCCCGCCTGCACATCGGCGACTACCCGCATCACATCATCCAGCGCGGCCACAACCGCGCGGCTTGCTTCTTTGCCGATGAAGACTACCAAGCTTACCCGCATTGGCTCGGGGACGGCTTGCAGAAAACCGGAATCCAGCTTCACGCCTATGTGCTGATGACCAACCACGTCCATCTGCTGCTGACGCCGAAGGCAGCGGAGGACATTCCGCGCTTGATTATCGCGCTGGGGCGGCGGTTCGTGCAGTACATCAATAAGACCTATCGCCGCACCGGCACTCTGTGGGATAGTCGCTACAAGTCCTCCCTGATCCAGACCGATACCTATCTGCTACGCTGCCAGCGCTACATTGAGCTGAATCCGGTGCGCGCCGACATAGTGCGCGACCCAGGGGAGTATCCTTGGAGCAGCTACCGGGCCAATGGTCTGGGCGCGAGCGATCTGCTGCTCTCTCCGCATGGCTTGTATTTGGAACTGGGTGCATCGCCCGAGTCCCGGCAGGCGGCGTATCGGGAACTGTTTCGCACCGGACTGGACGAGGCGGCACTCTCGGAGCTGCGTCTGGCCATTCAACAATCCCAGCCCATCGGCAGTGAGCGATTTCTGCAACAGATCGAGCAGATGACCGGCCAGCGGCGCGAAGCGCGTCCGCGCGGGCGACCTCGCTTGGAGCCGGGCGGGCCGGCGGTGTTGCCGGGGCAGATGGAGTTGGCGCTTTAGCGCTCTGCGCGCTGAATTCCCTGTTACTTGTGCGATGCGCGGGGCGAACCAAGCCTGAAACCCTTAGTCTTTGTTGAAACCTCGGTCATCTCATATCTGACGGCGCGACCGAGCCGGGATGTGGTGACGGCGCGCGTCAGGTCTAGACGCGCGATTGGTGGGATCGAGCTGATCAATACTGGGCACGGGCGATTTCTGAGCTGGTGATCGACGAAGCTTCAAAAGGTGACCCTGTAGCGGCACGACGTCGGCTGGATGTCGTTCGAAGCATTGATATGCTCCGAATCAACCCTGACTGCGAGCGGCTGGCGCAATAGATCATCGAGGCGGGTGCGCTTCCGGCAACGGAAGCGGAGGATGCGCTGCACGTTGCGCTGGCCAGCTATCACGGCGCTCGCTATCTTTTGAGCTGGAATTTTGCTCATCTTGTTGGCCCGGAGCAAAAAGCCCGACTGCTCGATACACTCGTTTCACTTGGCCAGACACCGGCTTTGCTGACAACACCCGAAGAACTGCTCGAAGGCATCCGATGAGATTACCAGCCCAAACCCAACCTCAACCCATGAGGGCGCCCGATCCAATTCTTGCTGAACTTTGGGAGGTGAAGCGTCAGTTGAATGAGGCCGCCGGCTATCGTGTCGCAGAGCGGGCGCGGATGGCTCATGAAGCCACATTGCAGGTCGAAGCGCGCTGGCATGAATCAAGTCATCAAAGGGGCGAGCCATCCGGGCAAGGACGCCCAGCCCCTGACTGATCCCGCCTAATCAGGTTTCACACTTCCAGCCTCCGGGGTTCGCGCCTCGGGGGCTTTTTCATGCGCATCGCGCCAAGCCACAGACCTACCAAGCGACCTGTTCCCTCCGGATGCAGATGCTAAGCCGGCTAGAGAGCCTACTGGCGAAGCGGGTTAAAATGGGCGCTGACCGAGAGCCAACGCCTCCTGACCCAGAGCAACCGCCCATGACCGACTGGACCGTCGGCTACCTCGCCGACATCGATTACACCTAAACAGCTATGGCTAACCTGCAACCGATCACCCTCTCCCGACATCGCGACCAACGCTGGGCGCGCTACACCGACTACCGCTTTGCCGCCGCCGACACGCTGGCGCCACTGGTGGTGCAAGAACTGCCGAAAGCGCTGATGAGCCTGCCGATCGGCTTCATCGAGCAGCAAGACGGCTACGGACTCGTGGCCGTGCAGAGTCTGCAGCCGGGGCAAAACCTCTTCGTTGGTGCCGACGGTCGCTGGCTCGGCGGCTATGTGCCAGCGGTGTATCGAGGCTATCCCTTCGCTTTGGCAAAGACCGAGGAGGGTCAGCAGGTACTGTGTATCGACGAGGACAGCGGCCTAGTGTTGGAGCAACCGCTGCCGGAAGAGGGCGAGCCGTTTTTTGATGTCTATGATCAGCCAGCAGAGCCGGTGCGCAAGGTGCTCGACTTCCTCCAGCAGGTCGCCGCCAACCGAGCCCAGACCGCCACCCTCTGCGCCCGATTGGCCGAGCAGGGACTGATCCAGCCATGGCCGTTGAAGGCCAAGGGCGCCGACGGCGAACGGCCCGTGCAAGGGCTCTACCGCATCGACGAAGCCACCCTCAACGCCTTGCCGGCGGATCAGTTCGAGACACTCCGTCAAGCCGGCGCCCTGCCATTGATCTACTGCCAACTGCTCTCGATGCAGCATATCGGCCGGCTCGGTACACTGGCGCAGCACCACGCTCAGGCCAAGGCCAAGACGAAGCCCGCGTTCGCTTCCAATGACCTCTTCGGCGCCGAAGACAGCCTTAGCTTCGACTGGGACACGTAATCGGGACGTGACCGCCGGGCACGCGCATCCCACCACCAACCCCTGCAGGAATCCATCATGGCTGAATCCCAAACCCTCACCATCGACGGCACCGAGTACAACCCGGGCGACCTCAGCGACGCCGCCAAGCAACAGCTCGCCAACCTGCGCGTCTGCGATCAAGAGATCCAACGCCTGCAGCAGCAGCTGGCCATCGCCCAGACCGCGCGCGGTGCCTATGCCAATGCGCTGAAGGCGGAGCTGCCCGACACCACCACACACTGAGGCATTCCCAGCCCGCCAGCATGGCCTCAGCAAACCATCGCGCGCTCGGGGCTGGATGGCTGGGTGTTGCCGGCCATCACTCGCCACGGCCAGCTGCAGCTAGCCAAAGTCCGTCGTGTCCGTTAGCGTCGGTCACCCATCACCGACCCGAGGCGGTTGTGCCGACCCAACCCACCGATGGCCAAGCACCACGACACCGGCTACAAGGAACTCTTCAGCCACCCCGAGCTCGTCCAGCAGCTGATCGAAGGCTTTGCCCCGCCCGAGATCGCCAGCCTGATGGACTTCACCACGCTGAAGAACCACAGCGGCAACTACATCACGCCGCTGTTCGAGGAGCGCTTCGAGGACGTCGTCTGGTCGGTGCAGGTGCATTGGCAAGGCGTCACCGAGCGGTTGTTCCTCTACCTGCTGATCGAATTCCAATCCACGGTCGACCCCACCATGCCGCTGCGCATGCTCCACTACGTCGCCTGCTTCTATCAGCACCTGCTCAAGACCAAGGTCACCACCACAGCGCAAGGTCTGCCCCCAATCCTACCGATCGTGCTCTACAATGGGCTTGAGCGTTGGCATGCCGCCGAAGACATTGACGAACTGGTGCGTCCCACGCCACCGTTGTTCCTGCGCGCCTACCAGCCGCACCTGCGCTACTACCTGATCGATGAAGGCCGCTACACGCCCGAGCAGCTCAGCGCCATCGACAGTCCATTGAGCGGTGTATTCGAGGTCGAGATCGCCTCCGGGGATCGGGCCTCATTACAAGCGGCGGTCGATCGACTGGTGCGCCTGATCCTAGCCGACCCCAACAAGGCGAGGCTCGATGCGCTGATCACCCGCTGGCTCAAGCGCCACCTGCGCCGGCTGGGCGCGAAGATCGACCTTACACAGGTTCATTCACTCATCGAGGACAACGCCATGTTGGCCGAAAACCTACAACACTGGGCAGAACGCGAGCGTTTGGAAGGCGAGCGGATTGGAATACAGAAAGGCGAGCGCATCGGGATACAGAAAGGCGAGCGGGAAAAGGCTCAGGCCACGGCCCGCAACCTCATCGCTCTGGGCATGCTCACCGACGGGCAGATTGCCCAAGCCACCGGCCTGAGCATTGCGCAAGTCGAGGCGCTGCGCACCGAGACCCAGCGCTAAGAGCGCGTGTCCACAACAAACCCCCGAACCCCCCCGTGCCCGTCGCTGCTGAGCGCTCATTTGAAATCAAAGGGTCCAGGTTCGATTTATTTTCCGGGCCACCTCGGGCAAGGACGCCCAGCCCCTGACTGATCCCGCCTAACCACAGGCTCCCACCATCCAGCCCCCGGGGTTCGCGCCTCGGGGGCTTTTGCTGAGGCGGCTGCCGCTGGTGCCTGCTGGTACGCGCCTGCGCTACACTCGCCCGATGAGTACCGAGACCAACAACACTCCATCCGCTTCGCCTAAAAGCGACCACGACAGCCCGTGGAAAGAGGCGCTGGAGCACTATTTCCCCGAGTTCCTGGCGCTCCTGTTCCCGGCGATTCATGCCGAGATCGATTGGTCCAAAGGCGTGCAGTTTCTCGATAAGGAGTTCCAGCCCAGCCCATCTAAAAGGTTGTGCGCGAGGCCAAGACCACCCGGCGCTATGCCGACAAGCTGGTCGGTGTCACGCTGCGCAATGGCATGGCGGTCTGGGTGTTGATCCATGTCGAGGTCCAAGGCGAGCCGGAAACCGCCTTTGCCGAGCGGATGTTCACCTATCACTATAAGATCCGTGACCGCTATCAGGTGCCAGTGGCCAGTCTCGCGGTGCTCGCCGATGCCGACCAAGGCTTTCGACCACAGCAGTACAACGCGGCACTCTGGGACTATCGGATAGACTTCCAGTTTCCCACCGTCAAACTGCTCGACTACGCTGAGCCGCAACGCTGGGCCGAGCTGGAAGCCAGCGACAACGTCTTCGCCCTCGTGGTCATGGCGCAGATCCGCACCAAGCTCACCAAGGATGCCAAGCAGCTCAAGGGCTGGAAATTCCACCTGATCCGCTTGATGTACGAGCGCGGCTATGAGTGCGCCTTGATTCTAGAATTGTTCCGACTCATCGACTGGATGATCCGCCTGCCCGAGGCGCTGGAAGCGGACTTCCACCAAGAACTCTATACCTACGAGGAGCAACAGCGTATGCCGTATGTGACCACCGTTGAACAAGCTGGGATCGATAAGGGCGTGAAGCAGGGCGTGAAGCAGGGCGAAGCCAGTACACTGCTGCGCCTGCTCGAGCAGAAATTCGGCCCCGAAGCGGCGCAAGTGCATCGCAAGCGCATTGAAACCGCCGAGCTCGAGCAACTAGACACCTGGTTGGGCCGCATTCTCACGGCTGAGAGCCCTGAGACGATTTTTCACTGAGGTTGGAAGCAGCACCCCATGAGCTGATTGAGACCGAGGCGGTTCTGCCGACCCAACGCACCGATGGCCAAGCACCACGACACCGGCTACAAGGAGCTGTTCAGCCACCCCGAGTTCTTCCAGCAGCTGATCGAAGGCTTTGCCCCAGCTGAGATCGCCGCCCTGATGGACTTCTCGACTGGTTACACTTCGAGATCGTCCGTGCTTAATGACGACCCGAAATTTCAAATAGCTTGGGTATATCGAAGCAGATGTTCGTGGCAGACATCACTTATAGACATCAATTCTCCGCGCGAAGCAATACCCATTGTGTTTCTTGCTGTCATCTACAAGAACAAGAACACGCTTACCAGTCGCAACCGCAAGCTGTGCTTGGTCGAGCTTGCGGAACCCGAAGACCTGATCATTAAAATCTCCTGTGCAACTAAACGTGACCCAAAGATCGCAGCCATTCGGGGGGGCCTCTTTGAGCAGCGCCATACAGCCGCCGTAATGGACGGAGTCGACAAAAACGCGCTCAACTTCAGTCACGATCCATGCTGTGCCAGGCCAAGCTGGTGGGCCAGCGAGTGTTATTAGCGCTAATAAACACCAGCCGAGTTGTTTTGCTGTTCTTAATTGCATGATCCAGCTCCAGAAAGTCAAAAGTTAGCGGGTAGTGGGGCGCCGATGTTTCGCACCTTGGCGCTAGCGGTCGGAGTGTGCATCGTCTGATGGTCCGGGGCTTCATCGACATCGCGAAATTCCCCAATCCATTGGCGCTCAGAGTGGATGCCTGCATGAGACGCTATCGGCGGTGCATCGACATCGATGTGTTTGCCAATCTCAATCATCTCCGCCGTCTTGTCCACCTTGCGAGAGGAGCGCTGCTCACCAACCTCGAGCGGCTCGCCAATGTTGATGGTTTCGTGAACGTCTTGAGGTTGATGATCACGAACATTGGGCTGTGGCGAGTCGGGATGGACCATCGGCATATCGAACTCGGTTTCTTCATCGGGTGCGTCGGTGCTCAGTTCGCCGACTCCAGGCCCTGAGAGCAGCGATTCTTTCTGCTCGATCGACTGGCTCGACCGCTGATCCGCGTTGGCTACTGCAGCCCGCCAGCCACCACGAGAGGGCAGTGAGACGTCTTGCCCGGGGTCACTCGATGCGCTTTTTCGGAAGAACTCGGCATCGACCGCAACTGCGTTCTCCAAGGTGAGCTCACAAGAGCCCAGGCCAGAGCAAGCGCCCGACCAACCGCCGAATGCGCTCCCGACAGCGGGTTGCGCTTCAAGCACGATGCCCGTACCGTCGACGAATGTGCCTTCGCAGGTATTGCCACAGGCGATTCCAGCGGGATTGCTTGTGACAGTGCCGCTTCCGGTTCCGGTCTTATTGACACTCAGTTGATAGTCAACACTTTGGGATCTGTAGTCTGCTGACAATGTCACCCCTGAATAGCTTGACCAGGCATGGAGTCTCACGTACCAGGTGCCCGATGTTGGCGTTGGGAAAGTGCAGGTTTCTTCATTACCAGGTAAATACGGTCTGCAATCGTACGCTATCGCCGTTGGCAGTTCACCATAGCGGACATAGAGATAAGCGTCGCCAGTGCCACCGCTGATGCTGATAACGAGATCCGTCGCGCCGGCTGGCACTTGCACAGCGAAGTATTGGGTGCTGCCTGTGGGTCCCGAGAGGTTTGCGATTGGCTCGCCGCTGCTGATTTCTGGCGGCGGCGTGCTGAAGGTGGCCGTGACGATCTTGGATGCGTCCATGGTCAGGCTGCAGGAGCCCGTGCCGCTGCAGCCCGCTCCGCTCCAGCCGTCAAAGCTGTCGCCGGCGTCCGGGTCTGCATACAGCGCAACGTTGGTGTCTTGGGTAAAGACTTGGCTGCAGTCTGCGCCGCAGTCGATGCCTGCAGGAAGACTCTCGACGCGTCCGGAGCCGGTGCCGGCCTTGGCGACCTGAAGGCGGATGTTGCCGTCATTGGTGGTGTAGAGCAGCTTGTTCGGTGAGCCAGCGGGATCGGTGATCTGGTCTGGCGTGGCATTGGTGAGCAACTGCGCGGCGAGGTCGGCGGCCGTGGGAATAGCTCCGCTGTTCTGATACGCAGCATCCAGGTAGAGAGCGGCGGCGCCGGCTACGTGCGGTGAGGCCATCGAGGTGCCGTTCCAGGTGCCGGTGGCCGTGTCGCTGGCATTGGTCGCCGAGGTAATGGCTGATCCGGGGGCGAACAGATCGACACAGCTGCCGAAGTTGGAGAACCAAGAGCGATGATCGGCACTGGTGCTGGCGCCAACGGTGATGGCTTCCGGCGCTGAGGCTGGTGAGCTCGTGCAGGCGTCTTCATTCTCGTTGCCAGCGGCGACCACCACCGGGATTCCGGCGTCGGATGCGGACTTGACCGCTCGATTTAATGCGAGTGAGTAGCCGCCGCCGAGGCTCATGTTGATGACGCCCGGATGCTCGGCGCTCGCGACCTGCGTGACGACCCATTCGATGCCTGAGATGACGCCGCTATCGCTCCCGAAACCGTCACAATCGAGCACCTTGACGGCGACCAGGGAAACCCCCTTCGCCACTCCATAGGTGTTGCCGCCAACGGTGCCGGCCACGTGGGTGCCATGGCCATCACAATCGAGGTCAAACCCATCGCCGGCGGTGTTGGTGCCCCAGCTTGCGCGTGAGCCAAACTCCTGGTGCGTGGTGCGAATGCCGGTGTCGATGATGTAGGCGGTGACCGTGCTGCCGTCGGCCGTGTAGGCGTAGCTGTTGTTCAGCGGGAGGTTGCGCTGGTCGATGCGATCGAGCCCCCAGGTGACGGGACTCTGGAGCGCGCTGGCGGTGACCACGCCGTCTTCCTCGACCAATAAGACGCGACTGTCGCGGGCTAGGCGTGCGGCCGCGGCGGCGTTGAGGCGAACGGCCATGCCTTGCACCGCGCGACTCCATTGGGCGCGGATTTGGCCACCGTATTGGCTGGCGAGGCCTTGATTGAGGGCGCCGACAGCGGATTGAACCTGAATGGCCGAGCGGCGGCGGCCTGGATCAACGGCTTCGGGCTTGTAGAGCACGATGTATTGGTCCGGCAGCGGGCGTTTCACCTGGCGCACGCTGGCGGTGGCATCCGGCCCCTTCTGGTGGTCGCCGAGGAAACCAGGCGCGGACTGCGATGCCAGCGACCACCCGAGCATGAGGAGGAGCAGTGCAGCGCAGGAGAGCGGCAAGGAGGTGGCGCGGGCGCAAGCCTTCATGGCGTTCCTAGATTCAGAATGGCGGTGGACCTTTTCTGTAGAAGTTTAGCGCCTGAAGCTGCCTCGTGGTCGGACCCAGCGCGCATTTCGAGGCAAAGTCGCCTGGGTAGAGTAGAGAGCAGGCATCCCGCGCCCGTAGACCCGGCCTATCTGTTTCCGCCCCTTTCGTTTGGCGGTGCCTCAATAGCCGAATCCTAGTCATGGGATACCAGCCCTCCCTCATCAAACCGTG
>NZ_NRRY01000012.1 GCF_016583905.1 Lamprobacter modestohalophilus
GCAATGGGGGCAGCAAACAGGTTCAAGTACCATAACTAAAGATCCCGAAAGTTTACCGTTAACAGTAGAATAGTATATAATTTTCTTTGATCAAAAAATATCACCGGTACAGATCAAGAACACTACCGGTTCGCGATAGTTGCCGCCTTTGAGGCCGGCTGTTAAGCTCGAACCGCGTCTGGTGATGGTTGGAAGCATGAGAATCAATTGAATCTCCTGCTAATTTATACATGGCCTAGGGTTGACATCGGAGAGAACAATGAGTGATTTAGTCGTGGTCTCGTTTCCGGATCAGGAGCTTGCATTCGAGCTTCGCGCCGAATTGGCTAAGATGCAGAAGTCCTACCTGATCGATATCGAGGATATCGTCGTCGCTACCCGCGATGAGAAGGGTAAGGTCAAGCTCCATCAGGCGGTGAATCTGACCAGTGCCGGTGCCGTCGGTGGCGGCTTCTGGGGGATGCTGATCGGGCTTCTGTTCCTGAATCCGCTCCTGGGTGCGGCGATCGGCGCTGGCGCCGGGGCGTTGTCAGGAAAATTCACCGATATCGGCATCAATGACGAGTTCATGAAAGGGCTGGCGGAACATTTCCAGCCCGGTTGCGCCGCGGTCTTCGTCTTGGTGCGAAAGGTCACGGCGGATAAGGTGCTTGAAGGATTGTCTGAATTCCGCGGCAAGGGTAAGGTGCTGCAGACCTCGCTCGAGAAGGATCGCGAGGACACGCTGCGCGCCTTCCTCGAGGATCAGTCCTTAGAGACGTCGGTCTGATCTCATGCGAGTCCGTGATGCGCGCGACGTTTCACGGGCTCGCTGCGCTTCATCCACCAAGAGGGGCTGTTGATGGAACTGGCTGAGGGTATTCTCCGCATCGATTCCTTCCTAGCCGTCACCATTGGTGTCTTGGTGCTATTCGTCGGCAAACGGCTGAACGACAAGGTCGGCCTGCTGCGTGAACTGAGCATCCCGGAGCCGGTGACCGGCGGCCTGCTGTTCTCGGTGCTGTTTGCGCTGGTCTATCTCGGCTCCGGCTATGCGGTCGAGTTCGAGCTGCGGGCGCGCGATGTGCTACTGGTGTACTTCT
The DNA here is from genome assembly GCF_016583905.1 of Lamprobacter modestohalophilus. Classification (GTDB taxonomy): domain Bacteria; phylum Pseudomonadota; class Gammaproteobacteria; order Chromatiales; family Chromatiaceae; genus Lamprobacter; species Lamprobacter modestohalophilus. The sequence goes on from NZ_NRRY01000012.1 coordinate 1,083, forward strand.
TCACCACGATCGGTATTAACGCCCGCGCGGCCGATTTGCTCGCCGGTGGTCGGCCGCTGCTGATCCTGCTGGCGATCACCATCGGTTTCATGTTTGCGCAGAATCTCACCGGGGTCGGTGTCGCCTCGCTGTTCGACCTGTCCGGAGCGGTTGGCATGCTCGGCGGCAGCGTCTCGCTGATCGGCGGCCATGGCACCACCATCGCTTGGGCGCCCTCGATTGCCGACGGTTTCGGCATCGAGAACGCGATGGAGATCGGTATCGCCAGTGCGACCTTTGGCTTGATTTTGGCGAGCCTGATGGGTGGGCCGATCGCGCGCTTCCTGATCACGCGCCATCAGCTGCAGCCGTCCGCAATTCCCGCAGACCCGCAGAAACACGACCAGGAACACGACCAGGATCATCAGGAGCGGGAGATCCAGGAGCAGGAGATCCAAGAGGTCGGTCTTTCGGCTGCGCAGCGCGAGCAGGGGATCAACCACCTCGATTTCCTAGGCGCGATCCTCGCCATCCATATCGCCATCATCCTGGGCTTCTTCCTCAATGAAGCGATCGCTGAGCTCGGCCTCAAGCTGCCGCTGTTTGTGACCTGCCTGTTCGCCGGCATCCTGCTGACCAACCTGATCCCTGCACGACTGTATGCGGCGATCGGTGTGCATTGGCCGTCACGCACTGGCGCCGTGGCCCTGATTGCCGATATTGCCCTTGGCACCTTCCTGGCGATGTCACTGATGAGCATGCAGCTCTGGACATTGGTCGATCTCGCGCTGCCGATCTTCAGCATCCTCGCCGCGCAGTTCGCGCTCGCGGTAACGGTGACCCTCTTCGTGCTGTTCCCGCTGATGGGGCGGGACTACAACGCCGCGGTGGTCGCCTCCGGCTTCGGCGGCGTGACCCTGGGCTCAACACCGACGGCCATGGCCAACATGGCCGCGGTGACCCAGCGCTATGGCCCGTCGCATCAGGCCTTCATTATCGTGCCCTTGGTCTCGGCCTTCTTCATCGACCTGACCAACGCGCTGATCATTCCTTTTTTCCTAACCACCTTCGCCTGAGCGGGCTTACCCAACAGCGGATACTGCAGCATTGCGCAAGCAGTCCTTGCGCCTATGCTATTGGAACGCTTGATTTTGCTGGAGCTCACATATCTGACCCGCACCGCGTCACGGTAGCTCAAGACATCTGCCACGAAAAGCCCTGCGTACGCCACATGCGCTGGCTCGTAGAGGTGATTTTGGACATGATCGCTTCCGGAATGCCGATCGACGAGATCCTTGCCGATCATCCGGAGTTGGAGCGAACGGATATCATTGCTTGCCTGGAGTATGCACGCAACATCGTTTCGGGTGAGCAGGTTCGCCAAGTTGCCTGATGCGCATTCTCTGCGATGTGCATATCCCTTATCGCCTGGTCAGCTGGCTCCGCGAGAGGGGCGTCGATGCGACGCACATGAACCGCGTTCTGGATGGTTCCGAGACACCCGATTCTGCGATCGCGACCTTTGTCGACGCGAACGATCGAGTTCGGGATCGGCCTGCAGCCGCTGACAGTATTCGCGCTCGCTGGCGTCGTATTAGGATGATACCGACGAGGTTGTGTTTGTACCTCAATCAATCGCAGCACTCGCTCAGGGCGCGTCTTGGGGCGATTGATAATGATCAACTGGAAGAGCGATCCCTGAGACCGCCCGCTGTTGTCAACCCCTCGCTTGTGATGCAGATCTCGAACTCGGGTGATGATTTTGCCTAGAATGTCGTAGTCAAAACCATCGTTAAAACAGTCGTCGAGCCTGCGCCCAGACCCTCCTAGACGGACTTGGTATCGAATGCTCGGCAACGCATTCGTGCTTGGACCGGAAGGACGTCGCCTTAGGAAAACAAGGGTAGACATGCTGCAGTGCAAGAAAGACAACAGTAAACAGCTGCCTGAGAACCTTCAGCGCAGTCAGATCGAGCTTCCGGCGCTGCTCGGTGCGCTGGACAACCTCAGTACCTACGTCTACACCAAAGACCTCGAAGGGCGCTACACCTACGCCAATCAGCTCGCCTGCCAGCTCTTGGATAGGGCGCTGCATGAGGTCATCGGTAAGACCGATCCGGAGCTGTTTTCCCCTGAACGCTGCAACGAGGCGATCGCCACCGATCAGCGCGTGTTGGCGACCGGGGCGACGGTTGCCCTCGATGAGACACTCGCGCGGCCAAACCAGCGCCCGCGCACCTTCTGGAGCGTCAAGGCGCCGCTGCGCGATGAGCAGGGCCGCATCATCGGCCTGATCGGCATCTCGACCGACATCACCGAGCGCAAGCGCACCGAGCAGCGCGCCAAGGCCGAGCAGCAGCGACTGGCGCAGCGCGTCGAGGAGCGCACCGAGCAGCTTGCCGCTGAGGTCGAGCGGCATGCGCTGACCAGCGATCAGCTGCGCCTCGCCATCGATGGCGCCGAGCTGGGCGTCTGGGAATACCATCTGCAGCCAGAGCGCTTCTTCTGGTCCAAACGCTGCAAGCGCCATCTCGGCCTGCCGGCGGGTGAGCAGCCCAGCTATGCCGGCTTCATGGCGCGCATCCATCCAGAGGATCGAACGCGCGTCCAGCGGCTGATCGAGCACAGCCTGCAAACCCGGCAAGACTATGCCGCCGAGTACCGGCTGCGTTGGGTTGACGGCAGCGAGCATTCGATCAGCGCCCTGGGCCGGGTCTATTGCGATGCCGCGGGCGAGCCGACCCATCTCGCTGGGGTTACCCAAGACATCACGCGCGCAAACAGGCCGAGCAACGCCTGTTCGAACGCGAGGATGCTGCTCGGCGTCAGCTCGCCGAGATTCAGAGCTATTACGATACCGCGCCGATTGGACTGGCGGTGTTGGATACCGAGCTGCGCTATCGGCGCATCAATGAGCGCCTGGCCAGCTCCAACGGGCATCCGGTGGCCGCCCATCTCGGGCGCAGCCTGCGGGAGATGGTGCCGGATTTGGCCGCAACCCTCGAGCCAAGGCTGAAGCAGGTCATCGCCACCGGCGAGCCGCTGCGCGATCAGGAGATCCAATTCCCGAGCCACGATCCAGCAGGCCGCACGCGATGCTACCTCGAGCACTATCTCCCGCTGTTGGGCGGCGATGGCGAGGTGATTGGCATCAATGTAGTAGTCGAGGACATCAGCGAACGGCGCGCCATGGAGCAACAGATCCGCGCCTTCAATGCCGATCTCGAGCGCCAGGTGGCGGCGCGCACCGCGGATCTCCAGGCAACCCATGACGCGCTCCTGGAGAGCGAGGAAAAGTACCGCAAGCTGTTTGACCACGCGGGCGATGCGATCGTGGTCGTCGACCTCGCGGGCAACTTCGTGGATATCAATGCCGCCGCCTGCCAGCGGTATGGCTATGACCGCGAGACCTTCCTGACCCTGAACGTCGCCGATCTCGATGTCCCGGAAGAGGCCGACGAGATCAGGCAACGGCTGACGCGCATCGAGGAGCGCGGCGAGTACGCCTTCGAGGCGCGTCATCGCACCGCCGATGGCCGCATCCTCACCGTCGAGGTCAAGGGTGTTGCGCTCAGTATCGGAGGTCGCGCCTGCCTGTTTGGCATCTGGCGTGACATCACTGAGCGCAAACGTGCCGAGCGCGCGTTGCGCGACGCCCATCAGCGCGTCAGCGAGCTACTGGATGCGATGGCGGCGGCGGTCTATGTGACCGACATGGAGACCTTCGAGCTGGTCTTCATGAACGAGACCGCGAGGATGGTCTGGGGCGATGGCGCTGGTCAGCTGTGCTATCAAGCGCTGCATGGGCTCGAGTCGCCCTGTACCTTTTGTACCAACGATAAACTGCTCGATGCCTCCGGCGAGCCGAGCGGCTGCTTCGAATGGGAGCATTTCAACACCCAGAGCCAACGCTGGTACGGGCTGCGTGATCGCGCCTTGCGCTGGAGCGACGGGCGCCTGGTGCGGGTCGAGATCGCCACCGACATCACTGGCTACAAGGAGGCGCAGGCGCGTATCGAGCATCTGGCCTATCACGACAGCCTGACCGGTCTGCCCAATCGCCTGCAATTCATCGAGCGGCTCGGCGAGCTCACCAAAGCCGACGGGCAGGCGTCGTCCTTAGTCGCCATCTGTTATCTGAACGTCGATGACTTCAAAGCCATCAATGAGCGTGATGGTCGTGCCTTTGGCGACGCGGTCTTGGTTGAGCTGGCCGGCCGGCTGCGGCGCGCACTGCACAAGGCCGAGTTTGTCGCGCGCGCCGGGAGCGATGAGTTCGCGCTGCTGCTCACTGAGCTGGCGAACACCGCCGAGGCCATCGATCGGGCGCGGGCGATCCAGCGGCGGATCGCGCAGGTGCTCTGGGTGAAGGGGCAGTCCCTGCATCTCAGCATCAGTCTCGGCTTGACCCTGTTCCCGATCGATCAGGCCGGGCCAGACGCCCTGCTGCAGCATGCGCATGAGGCCCTGTTCCAGGCCAAGCGGCGCGCCCCCGGCAGCTACCATCTCTATGATCCGATCCACGACCACCAGGCCCGACAGCAGCGGCAGCTATATCAGGAGTTCGCCCAGGCCCTGACGCAGGATCAACTGGTCCTGCACTACCAGCCCAAGATCCGACTCGCCGACGGGCAGGTGCATGGGCTCGAGGCCTTGATCCGCTGGCAGCATCCGCACAAAGGCCTGCTGCGGCCGGATCAGTTCCTGCCCATCATCGAAGATAGCCCGCTCGAGTTTGCCCTGGGTGAATGGGTCATCAAGACGGCCCTGATGCAACAAGCGTTTTGGCGCGAGCAAGGCCAGCAGCTGCTGATCAGCGTCAATATCAGCCCGCGACAGCTGCAGGAGCAGAATTTCAGCGCCTTCTTGGCGCGCGCGCTTGGTCTGGATGCTGAGCAGGCGGGCGCGCAGGCGGGCCAACTGAGCGCTGAGCAGGGTGGCGAGCAGGCGGGCGGTCAAGATGGCGAGCAGGCCGGCGAGCAGGTGGGCGAGCAGGTGGGCCCTCTGGATGGCGAGCAGGCCGGCGAACTGGGCAGTGAGCCGGTTGCCGCGGGATCGGCGCGATTGGAGATCGAGTTACTGGAGATCGCGCGCTTGGACAATGCAGTGGCCGCGGCGGTGGTGATGCGTGACTGCAAGCGGCTCGGCGTGCGCTTCTCGCTCGATGATTTCGGCACGGGCTATGCCTCGCTGACCTACTTTCATCAGCTACCGATCGATGTCGTCAAGATCGACCGTCGCTTCGTGCTCAACATGCTCGACAATGCCGAGGATCGGGCGATTGTCGAAGGCGTGCTGCTGATGTCGAGAACCCTGCCGCGCCCGGTGCTCGCTGAAGGGGTGGAGTCATTCGAGATCGGCCAGCTGCTGCAGCAGATGGGCTGTGAGTATGCCCAGGGCTATGGTATCGCCCGCCCGATGCCAGCCGAGCAGGTGCTGCCCTGGCTCAGCGCCTGGGCCAAAGAGCGCCGCTGGCATCAGCGAGCGACTGACCCGAAGCCGCCAAACCCCGATCCTTCCGCGCCCTGATTTGCTTCAGGTTCGACACGGTCTGGTCTGAGCGATGGAGCAATGGGATCAGGCGGCTGTCTTGCGTCCGAGCAACAGGTGTTCGGGGCTGGAGAACCCAGGTTTTTGCCATCAGATGCGGCGCGGGCTGCTCACGCCAATCCCGCTTGTGGTAGCCTAGCTTGACAATTGTCAATCAGCTCTACCCTGTTGTTCTCGCGAGGCCAATAAACCGATGGATATCAAAGCCCTATTCGATGCCGAGCCGGCGTCGCCGCTGTACGTCGCGATCAATCGTGTGTTGATCAAGAATGATCCGAATCTGATGCGCATGATGAAGGAGGCCAGCAGCAAGATGTGTCTGGCGACGGCGCTGACACCCGGCTTTCGCGGCTTCGATCTGATGCGTCAGCGCGGCACCTGCCCGATGGGCATGCGTTGGGCGGCGAGCTCGGACATGGGCTCTGAGCTCTCCCACATCTGGATCGACCAGTTCACCTACTGGGACTCCTGGGAGGCGCATGAAGATTTCCACGAGACGTTCGAAGACGTCGTCGTCGAGGCCTGCGGCAAGTGCGGCGGGATGCTGCTGGATGGGCCGGTTGAGCCGGTGTTTCGCATCGTCCAGAGCACCCTGCCGAAGCTCATTTCGAGCAATCAGATGATGAAGAAGGGTTTCGGCAACGCCGATGCGGTCAAGGGTTATGCGCTCAACACCGGTGAGTCGGTGATGGTACTGGCCGAGCACCAGGTGCGGCCCGGCAAAGAGTCGGAGTTCGAGGAGGGCGAGGTGCAGACCATGCAGATGCTCGAGGAGACGCCGGGCGTTCTCGGCTGGCAGATCCTAAAGCGCATCGGTCTCTCGACCCTCGGCAGTGGCCAGGCGACCTCGAAGTCGATGCTCGGTCAGCTGCGCGGCGAGCCGGGCGCGAAGCTGGAGCGCTCGGCCGAGGTCTGGGAGGGCTACACGGTGCCGGCTGAATACCTGACCATGGTCGAGTTCGAGAACATCCAGTTTGCGCAGAGTGGCATGCCGCATGTGAACGTGAAGCCGGAGATTCTGATGGTGCATGCGACTAAGGTGCTGGACAACTGCATCACCAAGCCGACGGTGCGCATCTCCGAGAGTATGTTCAGCGAGCACACCTATCGTGAGGTCTTGCAAGGGCTGCGCTAAGGGCTGCACTGGGCTTGCGGCCGGAAGCCGCTCATCGTTAGGTCGCTAAGGCTGGCGCCATCTTCCGTGATCTACGCCCTGGCGTCGCCAGGGCGTACTGCTCAAAACCTCAGATTTTGCTCAGATCCTGCTACGAGTGACGGCCAACAGAGCCGCCTGCACTTGATCCTTGATCAGTTGCAACTACCAGGATTTGTATGGCAGAAACTTGCCGTTCAGGGTCACCACGACCCGGTCACCCTTCGGATCGGGCTGGCGCTGGATGTCCATGCTGTAATCGATCGCGCTCATGATGCCGTCGCCGAACTCCTCGTGGATCAGCGCCTTGATGGTCTCGCCGTAGACGCCGACGATCTCGTAGAAGCGGTAGATGAGCGGGTCGGTGGGGACGGTCTGATCCCAGGTCTTGTGCGGGAATGCCTGCAGCGCTGCGGCCACGTCGGGACCGAGCCCAAGGGACTCGGCGCAGGCCTCGGCCTGAGTCTGATTCAGGCTGTTCATGCCTAGGCAGGCGGAGCAGGTGAATTCCTTGGAGAGCCCGACGGCTTTGGCGATCGCGTCCCAGGTCAGGCCTTTGGTCTGCTTGGCGTCGAGGATGGCGGTTTTCATCTCGGTCTTGTTCATTGGCGGATGCCCCTTGTTCTTGGGAGTGGTTTCTAAGCAACGGGTTGATGACAAGCTGCACAGGCGGTTGGATTGGTGCGATTGATGGAACCGCTGCGCTGGCTCCGTCCCGCTTGTGCCCCCATTGCTTCCTCGTTCAGGTGTTAAGTGCGCAATGGTCGACGGATTGGCTTGATTGGCCGTTGTTTGCCGTTGTTTGCCGTTGTGTGTTTGTCTGCGGTTTAGAGGTTGACGGCGCGCAGCAGCGAGCCTGATTCCGCTGCACGGTAACCGGTTGCGCTGTTGGCGTTGCTTGTGGAATGGCCTGCGGTATGGCTTGTGGCCTGAGCGATTGCATTGCTTGACGCCTTATCTTTGGCGTTGCTTGCGCCGCGGGCCGCTTGAGCTGGGTCGACGATGCGTGGCGGGCCTTGATGGCCGGAGCCTGGTGCGCCCGAGTTGGCGGAACCGGAGAGTTCGTGCGAGCGCGAGACCAGGAAGTCGACCAGATGGGTGCGGATCGGGTAGTAGCCGGGATCGTGGACGATGCTGCCGCGCTCGCGTGGTCGGTCGATCGAGACCCGCACCGATTCGGCGATGCGCGCCTGTGGGCCGTTGGTCATCAGCAGGATGCGATCGGCGAGCAGGATCGCCTCGTCCACATCATGGGTGATCATGAACACCGTCTGGTGGGTCTCGGCGCAGATCTTGAGCAGTTCGTCCTGGATGGTGCCTCGTGTCAGGGCATCGAGCGCGCCGAAGGGTTCATCGAGGAGCAGCAGCTTGGGCTCGATGGCGAAGGCACGGGCGATGGCGACGCGCTGGCGCATGCCGCCAGAGAGCTGGGAGGGCTTGCGCTGCTCGGCGCCATCCTTGAGACCGACCATGTGCAGATAGCGGAGGCTGTGCTCGCGAACGCGGGTCTTGCTCCACCCCGGCCAGCGAGCGGCGACGCCGAATATCACGTTGTTGAGCGCCGATAGCCAGGGGAACAGCGAGTAGTTCTGGAACACGATGCCGCGCTCGAGTGCCGGGCCGCGCACCTCTTTGCCGGCCATCAGGACCTCGCCATCGCTCGGCGCGTCGAGCCCGGCGAGGACATTGAGGATGGTCGACTTGCCGCAGCCCGAATGGCCGATGATGCAGACGAACTCACCGCGTTCGAGGCCGAAGCTGACGTCTTCGAACACGGTCAGCTCGCCGTCTTTGGTCGGAAAGCGCTTGGCCAGCGATTTGATCTCGAGGAAGTGCGGTTGCATCGCGTTCACTCCTGGTAGGTGACGAGGCGGGTGGCCGAGGCCAGCGCCAGGTCGAGCAGCATGCCGACGATGCCGATCATCAGGATCGAGAAGATCACGCTGGTCAGGTCCAGGTTGTTCCACTCATTCCAGACGTAGTAGCCGATGCCGGTGCCGCCGACGAGCATCTCGGCGGCGACGATGACCAGCCAGGCGATGCCGATCGAGATGCGCATGCCAGTGAGGATGGTCGGCGCGGCGGCGGGCAGGATGACCTGAAACGCGGTCTGCATTGGCCCGAGCTCATGGGTGCGGGCGACATTGACCCAGTCCTTGCGCACGCCGGCGACGCCAAAGGCGGTGTTGATCAGCATCGGCCAAATCGAGCAGATGAAGATGACGAAGATCGAGGAGGTCTCGGAGTCCTTGATGATGAAGAGCGCGAGTGGCATCCAAGCCAGTGGCGAGATGGGCTTGAGGACCTGAATGAACGGATTCAGGGCCTTGTACATCATCGGCGACATGCCGATCAGGAAGCCGAGCGGCAGCGCGATCAGCGCCGCGAGCCCAAAGCCGGTCAGCACGCGGTACAGCGACCAGGCGAGCTGGATGCCGATGCCCTTGTCGTTGGGACCGGCGTCGTAGAAGGGATTCGATAGCTCGCGGATGGCGAGGCCGATGATTTCCGACGGCGAGGGGACGCGCGCCTCTTGGTCGGCGCCGCCCATCAGCAGCTCGTATTCGCTCAGCGCCTCCTCGGCCTGTGGCGCCGGGGTGCTGAGCTGCCAGAGCCCAAGAAAGATCACGAGCAGCGACACCGAGACAAGGACGGCGCGCCAGGTATCGGATTTGAGCATGGAATTGTTGGTCCTCAGTCTGTGTCAGGTTACTGGCCGGTTGAGCGGCCGGCCCGTCGGGTCGGTCTATCGTCAGCCGCGCTCGATCGACTCAGCCACGCTTGATCGCAAAGCTCTGGACATAGGCCTCGGGCTGGGTCCAGTCGAACTCCTTGCCCATGATCATGTAGTTCTCATTGGTGGTGTCAGGGACTGGATAGCCGAGTTCGGCCATGGTCTTACCGGCGTCGGACGCGAGGTAGACCTCCTTGGCGATTCCCTGGTAATCGATATCGCCTTCGATGTAGCCCCAGCGCTTCATCTGGGTCAGTATCCAGACCGCCATCGAATGCCAGGGGAAGGGATCGAAGTCGATCCGATCTGGGACGTCTTGGACGTTGCCGAGTCCGTCGGCAAAGCGGCCCGTGAGCACCTGCTCAATCACTGGCACCGGCTGGTTCAGATAGTTGGTCGGCGCGATGGCGGCGGCGATCTCCTTGCGGTTCTCGTGCTTTTGCGAATAGAAGGTCGCGTCGACGATGGCCTTGAGCAGGGCCGAATAGGTGTTCGGCATCTCCTTGGTGAACTGCTCGGAGCAGGCGAAGGCGCAGCAGGGATGGCCCTCCCAGATGTCCTTGGTCAGGATGTGGATGAAGCCGACCTTCTCCCAGACCGCGCGCTGGTTGAACGGGTCTGGCGATAGGTAGCCGTCGAGGTTTCCGGCGCGCAGGTTGGCGACCATCTCCGGTGGCGGCACGACACGGATCTGGATGTCTTGATCCGGGTCGAGGCCATGCTCGGCGACGTAGTAGCGCAGCAGAAAGTTGTGCATGCTGTAGTCGAAGGGCACGCCAAACTTGAAGCCCTTCCAGTCCTTCGGGTCGCGCTTATCCTTGTGATCGTTGTGCAGCACGATCGCCTGGCCGTTGATGTTCTCGACCGCCGGCATCCGGTAGGGGACGGCGGTGGAGCCGGCGCCGAGGCTGATTGCGAGCGGCATCGGCGTGAGCATGTGCGAGGCGTCATACTCACCGGCCAGCGACTTGTCGCGCGCAACCGCCCAGCCGGCGGTCTTGATCACGTCGACATCCAGTCCGTATTTCTCGTAGAACCCGAGTGGATGGGCCATGATGATCGGGGTCGCGCAGGTGATCGGCACGAAGCCGACCTTGAGCTTGGTCTTCTCCAGCGGGCCGGCGCTCTCCTGCACGGCGGCCTTGATGGCGTCCATCGGCAGCAGGCTGCCGAGGATGCTGGCCAAGGTGCCACCGCCGACCAGGCCGAGGAAGCTGCGTCGGCTCATCTCGTTGTGGCCGAAGACGCCGCGGACGATGGCGCTCTCGATGACTCGGTCCAGCATGGCTTCTTGGGATAGGGGAGCTTGGGGCTCTTGGGGCGCGAGTCGCTGCGCGGCAGTCGTCGCTGATGCGCGATGCTCGGTCGGGTCCTGTGCTTGGGCCTGTTGATGCTGTGTGTGCGATGAGCAACTGCTGCAAGCGCAGCCGGGCGCGTGGCTGAGGTCGAGATCGGGGTCGTAGGGATTGCCCAGGCTCTGATATGGCATCGTGTTCTCCGCAGGGTTTTGGGGCAGAGGATGGCGGCCTGATCAGCAGCTTGGCGACAAGTGCTGAGCTTGCGTTCCGCCAACCAGCGTGGTTGATCTGTATCAAGACTAAGCAGATGCCGTGCCAATCATCTGGAATCCGCTAGTGGCCTGATTCAGTTGATGCTTCTGCGGCTGTCCTCGATGCCGAGCAGTAACGAGATCTCGTTATTCACGAGTTTTCGTTGTATTTTGACGAGATCTCGTAATTTGAGTGTCGATGACGATGATTCTTCAGGATGCCGCCTTCCAGCTGCTCTTCGAGCAACATCCCGATGCGCTGCTGCTGTTCGACCCCTTTGCCGACACCATCCTCGCCGCGAATGCGCGCGCCTGTGAATGGCTCCGCTGGCCGTTGGATCAGCTGATGGCGATGCGTCCGAGCGCCTTGCACGCCGGCGAGCGCGGCGCCTTGGTAGTCTTCACCCAAGAGGTGCTCGAGACCGGCGAGGCTTGGGCGCGTGGGCTCGGTTGTCAGTGCGGCGATGGCGAGCGCATCCAGGTCGAGTATCGGGCGCGTCGGCTAGAGCTTGCGGGGCGCTGCTGTGTGTTGATCTCGGCGCGCGATCTGGTCACCCAGCGTCGGCGTGAGGCCCGCTCCGATGCCGATGACTATGTGCGCAGCGGGCTCTCGGAATGGCGCCGGGTCGAGCAGCTGTTCGCCTCGATCGAGACCGAGAATCGGCTCATCCTGCGCGCCGCGGGCGAGGGCATCTACGGTGTTGACGCGGACGGGATCACCACCTTCATCAATCCGGCGGCCGAGCAGATGTTGGGCTGGAGCGCGGCGGAGCTGGTCGGGCGTGGCATGCATCAGAGCGTGCATCACAGCCATGCCAACGGCAGCGGTTATGCCGATGACGACTGTCCGATCTATGCGGCGTTCCGCGAGGGCGCGGTGCAGCGGCGCGACGATGAGGTGTTTTGGCGCAAGGATGGGAGCTGCTTCCCGGTGGAGTACACCAGCACGCCGATCGTCGATCGCGGCCATCTGGTCGGTGCCGTGGTCGTGTTCCGCGATATCAGCGATCGACGCGAGGCCGAACAGCGTCTGCAGAGGGCACTCGAAGAGGTCTCCGCGCTCAAGCGCCGGCTGGAGCTGGAGAACGATTATCTGCAGGAGGAATTTCGCGAGGCGAGCAACTACTACCAGATCGTCGGCGATAGTCGTGCGGTTCGAGAGGTCTTGTACAAGGTCGAGCTGGTCGCGCCGACCGATGCGCCGGTCTTGATCACCGGCGAATCTGGCACCGGTAAGGAGTTGATCGCGCGTGCCATCCATACCGCGAGCCGGCGGGGCGATCGGCCGCTGATCCGGGTCAACTGTGCCGCGGTGCCCAAGGATCTGTTCGAGAGCGAGTTCTTCGGCCATGTCAAAGGCGCCTTTACCGGCGCGGTGGCCGAGCGGGTGGGCCGTTTCGAGCTGGCCGATGGCGGCACGCTGTTTCTGGACGAGATCGGTGAGATCCCGCTCGAGCTGCAGAGCAAGCTGCTGCGGGTATTGCAGGAGGGCGAGTTCGAGCGCGTTGGCGAGGGGCGCACGCGGCAGGTCGATCTGCGCATCGTGGCGGCAACCAACCGGCGGCTCGATCAGGAGGCCGAGGCCGGGCGGTTTCGTGCCGATCTGTTCTATCGGCTGAATGTGTTCCCGATCGAATCGGTGCCGCTGCGTCAGCGGCCTGAGGATATCCCGCTATTGGCTGCGCACTTTCTGACCAAGGCGGCGCGGCGCTTCGGGCGTCAGGGACTGCGGCTCAGTCGCGCCGATGTTGTGGCCATGCAGGACTATGCCTGGCCGGGCAATGTGCGCGAGTTGGAGAACCTGATCGAACGGGCCGTGATCGTCTCGACCGGCGAGCGGTTGATCATCGATCTGCCCGGGCGTCGACCTGAGCGGGCGCTGTTGCCTCTGTCGGAGACGAACCGGGCTGGTTCAGGCCTTCGCGAGACGAACCTAATGGGTTCAGGCCCAGGCCAAACGCTAACCGCAGCACCTGGCAACGAACAGGAGCGTATCGCGTTGGAGCGTCGGATGATCGAGCAGGCGCTTGCCGCGAGTCAGGGCAAGGTCTCTGGCCCGGGCGGCGCGGCAGCGCGGCTGGGTCTGAAGCCGACCACGCTGGCCTCACGGATCAAGCGCTATGGCATTCAGAAGCGCTGATCTCAACCGTCAATGGTGCTGATGCGCTGGCATGGCGCTTGGGTCAATGCGTTTGACCGGCAGGCTCAGCGTCTGTGAGTCGCCACCATCGAAGCCAAGGGTGAGTTCGACCTGATCGCCTGGCGCGAGCGGTTTGGTCAGGCCGATCAGCATCACATGGAGGCCTCCGGGCGCTAGGGTGACGGTCTCGCCAGCGGGCAGCTCGATCTGCTCGATCTGGCGCATCTGCATCATGCCGTCTTCCATCCGGTGGGTGTGCAGTTCCAGCACCTCGGCGGCATCGCTCTCGGCGGCGATCAGGGCGCGAGCTTGCTCACCCGCATTGGTCAGGGTCATGAAGGCGGCGCTGTTAGGCTGGCCTGGCGGGACAGCGCGCACATAGGCATCCTCAATGCTGATGCCCTCGGCAAAGGCCATCGTCGGTAGCCCGAGGCTGAGCGCAAGGCTTAGGGCAAGGCTGAGCGCGAGAGCGAAATTGACGCTTGACGTGAATCTCGCGCGATTCCTCTTCTGAGGGTGGTGGCTGGCCATGACCCTTAGGCACGTCAATCGCGACTGAGGCGACTGGGGCGACTGAGGTTTCTGAGACCAAGCGGCCGACGGGGTGTTAACGGCCTGCAGGGTTGCTTGCATCGAATCATCTCCAAAACTCAAGTGTTGACATGGCGCAGCCGAGGGGTCAAAGACGCGCGGGCTGGTCAGTATAAGGATAGGCGTGGATCAGGACGATCTGTTGCGCAGGCTGGCCAACTCGGCTTCGAGTGCCGCTCGGGCAGCTACCTCGCGCCGGGCCTCTGCCAGGGCCTCGTCACGCTCGCGGCTCAGCTTATCGCGCTCGCGGCTGGCCTTGTCGCGATCGTGCTCGGCCTGCAATCGTGCCTGCTCGGCTTGCGCTTGTGTTCGCTCAGCCCGCAATCGTGCCTGCTCGGCTTGCGCTTGTGCCTGCTCAGCCTGCAATCGTGCCTGCTCGGCTTGCACCTGCTCCTGTTCGGCGCGCGTCCATTCCGGCAGCACGAAACTGCTGTAGACCGGATCGCGACGAATCGCGTCGAGGTCTGGGCGGCGGATCAGATCACTGACGCGAAACTGGAAGCCTGGCAATATCCGTGAGCGCACTAGCCGATCGTCACCGCTGCCCTCGGTCGGCAACGGGCTGTAGACGCTGCTGCCTCGGGTGCGACCGTAGAAGGCCAGGTTGCCATGCTCGCGGTGCAGCACGTAATACTCGGGCACACCGCCGGCGGCGTACTCGGCCTTCTTCACCACCAGGTCGCGATGGACATAGGCAGGCTTTTCCGTCGATAGGGCCTCGACGCAGAGGTCGAAGACGCCATGGTAGGAGCTATGGGTCAGATCCAGCGCGACCGGATTCGTGTCGAGCACGACGGCCAAATCCGGCTTGCGGATCACCGTGCCCGATCTGAGCGCCAGCCGGAAGCCCATCTCTAACGCCACCAGCTTGCCAATGGGCTGCAGCCGCAGGTAGTGGCGCAACAGCTCTAGGAACCAGAGGTACACCTGAAAGGTCTCGAAATCCGACACCGGCTTTTCCTCCAGGCGGCCGTTGTTCCACTCGTAGCTGAGATCACCGGTGTTGTACCAGTCCTGCCAGTACTCGGCTTCACTGACCAGCTGACCGTCGGCTGAGACTGGCTCGACGCTCGCGGTCTGTTCATCTGGGATTGGCCATTGAGACATTGGGATTCGACCCTCAGTCGATCAGCGTGCGTTTGACGTGCGTTTGATACTAGTCAACGCCAGTAAGTGCCGCAACCAACACCTCCCTCGGCGGCAGGCGCGAGCAGTTCGATCAGGCGTGCAGCCTTGTCGAAGGTCTCGCGATATTCCTGTTCGCACTCCGAGTCATGCACCAGGCCGCCGCCGGACCAGAAGCGGACCTGTCCGGCGCTGTGGACGATGGTGCGAATGGCGATATTGGTGTCCATGGCACCATCAAAGCCCAGGTAGCCGATGGCGCCACAGTAGACGCCACGTCGATGCGGCTCGAGCGCTTCGATGATCTGCATGGCGCGGATCTTGGGCGCGCCAGTGATGGAGCCGCCGGGAAAGCAGGCGCGCAGGAGCGAGGCGGCGTCTTCGTCGGTGCGCAGCTCGCCGGTAATGGTGCTGACCAGGTGATGCACCGAGGCATAGGATTCGGTCGCAAACAGGGTTGGGACCTGAATGCTGCCGGGGCGGCAGACGCGGCCCAGATCGTTGCGCAAGAGGTCGACGATCATCAGGTTCTCGGCGCGATCCTTGGGGCTCTCGGCGAGCGCGCGTTTCAGTGCGGCGTCTTCGTGGGGATCGGCGCTGCGCGGACGGGTGCCCTTGATCGGTCGCGTTTCGACCTGCCTCCCGCGCAGCGCGAGGAAGCGCTCCGGTGACGAGCTGAGGATCTGGCCGAACGGGGTCTGCAGATAGGCCGAGAAAGGCGCCGGGTTCAGTTGCCGCAAACGGCAATAGGCGCTCCAAGGGTCACCGGTGGCGCGGGCGGCGAAGCGTTGGGCAAGGTTGATCTGGTAACAATCGCCGGCGCGGATAGAGTCCTTGATGCGCGCGAAGGCGGTTGCATAAGCGGCTGGCGAGAGATTCGAGCGCAGTGGCCCGGTAGCGCGTAATGGCTCGCTGGCGTGCAGTGGATCACTAGCGCGCAGTGGCACGGAGGCGCGCAGCGGTGCTCTGGCCAGCGATTGTGCTGGTGGTGCTTCCCCAGGGTTGCTGGAGAGGATCTCGGAGAACTGCCTGAGCAGCTGCGGCCAGCGGGCCTGGGTGCGTGTATCCCGACCGGCGCCGACGAGCCAGCTACGACGCTCGGCATGATCGACGACGACCGCCCAGTCGAAGATGCCGATCGCCATCTCTGGCAGCCCCTCAGCGTCGATGGCCTGCACCGGTAGGCGCTCGATGCGGCGCGCGAGATCATAGCCAAGCCAGCCGACGGCGCCGCCGACGAAGGGAAGGCCGGCGTTAGAGTGGTCGACAGAGGCCTCGGTACCTAGGCTGAGCGCCTGGCGCAGGAGCGCGAAGGGATCATCAACACTGTGGCGGCAACCTGTTGCATCACAGATCTCGGTGATCGCACCGCGCGTGACCAGGGTTGCGCTCGGGTCTGCAACCAAGATGTCCCAACGGCCGCCGCCACCGCAGGCCGCTGCGCTGTCGAGGAACATGGCCCAAGGCCGGTTGCTGATGGAGGCGAACAGGCTGGCTGAATCGGCGCGGTAGGGAATCTCGTTGAGATAGCGCATTCCATGATCGCCGACATCGCCCAATTTTGCGGGTTACCGATGACCCGCTCAGGAAACGACCGCAGAGGATATGACCACCGGCGGCTAGCCGTCAGTGGCCGTTATAGGCTGAAGCGGCTCTGGCGGTCGTCGTCTAATCGTCGCCTAATCGTCGCTAGCGCGCTGATAGGCATCTGCGAGCTGCTTCTGGACGTTGGCCGGGACGGGCGCGTAGTGGCTCAGCTCGAGGCTGTAGGACCCCTCGCCACCAGTGATCGACTTCAGCCGCGACTCATAGCCTTCCAACTCGGCGAGCGGCGCCTCACCCTCGATGACGATGCGCCCTAAGCTCTTCGACTCGCTGCCGTTGATGCGTCCGCGGCGTCCAGACAGATCACCGGCGAGATCGCCCATGTTGTGGTCGGGTGCCGTGATCCGGATCTTGACGACCGGCTCCAGGATCGCTGGCTTGGCCTTGAGCACGGCCTCGATGAAGGCCTTCTTGCCGGCGGTGGCGAAGGCGATGTCCTTGGAGTCGACCGGATGCGATTTGCCGTCATAGACCGCAACGCGCACATCGTCCATCGGGTAGCCGGCAACGGCGCCTTCCTCGAGCACCTGGCGCACGCCCTTTTCGATCGACGGGATGAACTGATTCGGGATGCAGCCGCCGACGGTCTCGTCGGCGAACTCGAAGCCGCTGCCTTGCTCACGCGGCTCGATGCGCAGGTAGACCTCGCCGAACTGGCCGGCGCCGCCGGTCTGCTTCTTGTGCCGGTGATGGCCCTCGGCCTTGGCGGTGATGGTCTCGCGGTAGGGGATGCTCGGTGGCTTGGTCTCGACCTCGACGTGGAACTGTTCCGAGAGCCTGCGCAGCAGCACCTTCAGATGCACCTCGCCGAGGCCGCGCATCACGGTCTCGTTGGCGGCGGCGTTGTGCTCGATGTGGAAGCAGGGGTCTTCGGATTCGAGCTTGTGCAGGGCGTCGTTGAGCTTCTGCTCGTCGCCGCGTTTGGCGACATTGATGGCGAGGCCGAACAGCGGCACCGGACATTCGATGCTGCGCAGATGGAAGTGGTCTTCGTCGTGCGAGTCGTGTAGGACAGCGTCGAAATGGATGTCGTCGACGCGCGAGACGGCGAGGATGTCGCCTGGTACGCCCTCGTCGGCCTCGATCAGCTCGCTGCCATGTACCCGATAGAGATGGGTGACCTTGAAGGGCTTACGCGCATCGCCGATGAAGAGCTGGCTATTCGGCACGATACGGCCCTGATGGACGCGGAAGATGCCGATCTTGCCGCGGAAGGGGTCGTTGATGACCTTGAAGACGTGGGCAATCGCATGTTTGCTCGGGTCCGGGTCCACCGAGACCGGCTTCATATCCGCGCCTTCGCCATACATGAAGGGGGGCGGATTGCCCTCGGACGGATTCGGCATCAGTCGGACCAGGATCTCCATCAGCTCCGGGATGCCGGCACCGGTCTCGGCCGAGCAGTAGCAGATCGGCACCAGATGGCCTTCGCGCAGCGCCTCTTCGAAGGGATCGTGCAGCTGCTCCGGCTTCAGCTCCGAGCCTTGCTCCAGATACACCTCCATCAGCGCCTCGTCGACCTCGACCACCTGATCGACGATCTGGCCGTGGGCCTCTTCGACGGATGAGAAGTCTGTGCTTTCGCCGGATGGATTGAAGAAGCAGTCAATGACGCGCTTGCCGCCCTCTGCTGGTAGATTGATCGGTAGACACTCAGAGCCGAAGCTCTGGCGCAACTGCTCGGTCAGACCAGGCAGGTCGACACCAGCGCCGTCGATGCGGTTGACGATGATGATGCGGCACAGGTTGCGGTTATCAGCCGCCTTCCAGGCGCGCTGGGTCAGCGGCTCGATCCCGTTCTCGGCATTGACCACGATGGCGGCGGTCTCGACGGCATTCAGCACCGAGAGGGTGCGGCCGAGGAAGTCTGGATAGCCGGGGGTGTCGAGCAGGTTGATGTGCTTGCCGTGCGCGGCAAAACCGGTGATGCCGACGTCGAGCGAATGCTGCAGCTCCTTTTCCATCGCATCGTAATCGCACACCGTGGTGCCCTTGACCACGCTGCCGGGCTCGGCGATGGCGCCGGCGCTCGCAAGCAGTGCTTCAACGAGGGTGGTCTTGCCGGAACCGGCGTGGCCGACGAGGGCGATGTTGCGGACGTCCTCGGCATTGTAGTCAGACATGCAGGAACCCTTTAGCGCTTCAGTGGTTGGCTGGAGGCCATCGCGGCGGCGACGGCCGAATGTAACAGCGGGAGTATAGCGTAACCCAGTGGTCATTTAAGACCAGCGTAACGCGCGAGCGGCACGGCGCGTGCTTGACGCGTGCGATAGATCAATGCAGCCCTTACCATACAGGCTGTTTCGCCGATTGGTGAGCCGGTTGATGAGCCGGTTGATGAGCGAGTTGGTAGCGCTTGCCGCCCTAGAGGAGAAGGCTTCGAATGTTCGATATCGTCTGGATCGCGTTGGCCTTTGCGCTGGGACTCGGGGCGCGTCAAATCGGTTTGCCGCCGTTGGTCGGTTATCTGGTGGGCGGGTTCGTGCTGCACGCCTTTGGTGCGCGCGAGGACGTCCTGGTCGAAGAACTGGCCCACATTGGCATCACTCTGTTGCTGTTTACCATTGGCCTGAAACTCAAGCTCAAGAGTCTGGCGCAGCCGCATGTGTGGGGCACTGCAGCGTTGCACATGGTTGCCATGCTCGCCATCGTCGTTCCCTTGCTGCTCGCGATCGGTGATCTCGGGCTGCCGCTGTTGGTCGGCGCCGATTTGGGCACCGCGCTGTTGTTGACCTTCGCGCTGAGCTTCTCGAGCACGGTATTCGCGGTCAAGGTGCTGGAGGAAAAGGGCGAGATGGGTGCGCTCTACGGCACCATTGCCATCGGCATCCTGATCATTCAGGACCTGGCTGCAGTGCTGTTTCTGGCCTTTTCCGCCGGTAAGATCCCGACCCTCTGGGCGGTGTTTCTGCTGCTGTTGATCCCGGCGCGGCGGCTGTTGCTCTGGCTGTTGAGTCGAGTGGGGCATGGCGAGCTGCTGTTGCTGTTCGGGCTGATCCTGGCGCTCGGGACCTCGCAGCTGTTCGATCTGGTGGGGATGAAAGGTGATCTCGGGGCACTCCTGATCGGCGTGATGATCGCCCAGCATCCGAAGGCGAGCGAGCTGTCTAAATCTTTGCTTGATCTCAAAGATCTATTCCTCGTCGGCTTCTTCCTGAGCATTGGCCTGCAAGGACTGCCAAGTCCGGTGATGATCCTGTTCGCGCTCGGTTTGCTGCTGGTGCTGCCATTCAAGTGGGTGCTCTATCAGCAGTTGATGCTCTGGTTTGGGCTGCGTGGGCGGACCGCCTTTCTCGGCGGTTTGACCCTGACCAATTACAGCGAATTCGGTCTCATCGTGGTCGCCGTGGGGGTCGAGAACGGCTGGCTCGATCCGCAATGGCTGGCAGTGATGGCGCTGGCGCTGGCGTTCTCGTTCATCGCCGCGTCGCCGGCGGTGAGTCGCTCACATGTCTGGTACGAGGTGTTGAGCCGCTGGCTGCGCCTGCTCGAGCGCCGACGGCGATTGCCGGAGGAGGCCGAGATCGATCCTGGCGACGCCAACGCCATGGTGGTCGGCATGGGGCGGATTGGCTGCGGTGCCTACGATGAGCTGGTGCATGCGCGTGGGTTGCGGCCGGTCGGGGTCGATGCTGATCCTGATACCATCACGCGCCACCAGCAGCATGGGCGTTATGTGGTGCAGGGGAGTGCGACCGATGCCGATTTCTGGCATCGGCTGCATCTCGACGATGGTCATATGCGTCTGGTGTTGTTGGCGATGCCGCGGGTCTCCGAGAATCTGTTCGCGGCCGAGCATTTGCTCAAGGAGGGCTTCACCGGCACCATCGGCGCGATCGCCAAGTACCCGGACGATGAGCAAGCGCTGCGGGCGGCGGGTGTGCAGTTGGTCTTCAACCTCTACGCCGAGGCGGGTGCGGGTTTCGCGCAGCATGTCTGCGCCGGGCAACAATAAAACAAAAAGCAGTTGGCAGACAGCAAGAGGAGCAGTTTCATGGAGCCAGCCACAGGTACAGACGAGGATCTTGGACTCAGTGTGCGTGAAGAGGCGGAAACGGGCGATATCTGGGCGCGCTACGAGCCGCAAGCGATCACGCCGTCACCGCTTGCGCCGGCACAATTTCGAGCCCTCATGGAACAGGCGGGCCTCAAGGTCAGCGATTACGCCATCGAGCCTTCGACACTCGCGACGCTGCGTGCTTGCATGCAACGCAACGAGGCCTGTGATCTGCGTCTCGGTGGTCCCGTCGATGCGCGTCCCGAGGCCTTTGTCAGTGCCAATGAGATGCTGGCTGGCGTGGTTGTTCATCCGCCCAAGGGCAAAGGCAAGGATCTGACCGCTGATGCGCTCAATGAGGCCCTCAGGCATGCCAATGTCGTTCGCGGTTTCCTTGAGGACAGCCTTGAGGCCTTGACGAGCGAGGCGCTCCGACAGCAGCTCCGCGAGACCCAGATACCGATTGGCATGATCGTCGCCTTTGGCGAGCTAGCCATTGATGGTGTTGATGCCTGGCTCGAGCCGCTGGTCGAGACCATTGTCGATCGTCGGCCCCAGGTCGATGAGGCTGGAAACGTCGATTTTCTCGAGCTTGGGGACTTTCCTCATATCGAGGCCGGCCAGGCGCTGGTGCGGCATCATCCAGCCACCGAAGGCAAGCCAGGGCGAACGGTGACGGGTCGATTGGTCAAGGGGCGCGACGGGAAGAACATCGCCTTCAGGCCTAAGGATCACAGCGTTCAGCTTGATCCCGAGGATGAGCATCTCATGATCGCCGCCACCAGCGGCATGCCGGTGGTCTACAGTCAGGGTGCGTACGTTGAAAAGGTCCTGCATTTCGAGCAGGTTGGCATCGAGACCGGACATATCCGCTTTGATGGCAGTGTTCAGGTCAAGGGCAATGTTGAGCCGGGCATGAAAATCGAGGTGCTCGGCGATGTCAAAGTCGGTGGCCTGGTTGAGGCTGCGCATATCCAGGCCGGCGGTGCGATCGAGGTCAACGGGGGTGTGATTGGTCGTCGACAATGCCACGGAGACGACCACCCCAGCACCGAGGAGTCCGGTTCAGATGGCAAGGACAGCGCGGCAGGGCCGATCGATGATGCGTATCTCAAGGCAGGCACTCAGATCAAGGCGCGTTTCGTGCAGGATGCGACGCTCGAAGCCGGTCAAGAGATCATCGTTCAAAAGCAGATCTTTCATTCCAGCATCAAGGCTGGCACCCGGGTGTTGTTGCCAGGTCGTGGGGTCGTTGTAGGCGGTGTCATTCGCGCCCGAGAGATGATCGATATCGGGATTTCTGGCGCCATGGCCAATGTGTCGACCACCTTGATTGCTGGGGAAAGCAGTGGCATCAAGACGCGCATCGCCGACATCAAGGAAGCGATTAATCAGATCGAGAGTCAGCGCAAGCAGCTCACGGCGATTGTCGAGAAATTCGTCAAGCAGAACAAGCCGATCACGGCGGAGAAAAAACAGAAATTCCTCGAGGCGCGTGAAAGTCTCCATCAGCGAGAGCATGCCCATTATGACGCGCTTGCGGAGCTGAAGATCGAATTACAACAATGTCAGTCAGCGCGAATCCGGGTCAGGTTTACCTGCTATCCCGGAACCCTCATCAAACTGGCTGACCGTGAAGTATCACCGCACAAGCAATTGGGTAATGTCACCTTCGTCTTCAAAGATGGTGAAATTCTAACCCGCTGAGTCACGCGAAGGATCAGCGCAGCCCTCCAAGATTTTGCGCGATGACGCATCAAGCGAGTTGCCAAACAGCCTCGTCAGAGCAACTGATCTCCGGATCAACGGCCAGCGACGAGATGTTTGGCGTTGCTTCGATTTTCAGTATTCAGTGCTGGTCGCAGTGCGACTCGTTCTCAGTGCGTTCAGGTTGTCGAGTGCCTGTTTGCTGAGGCGCTTGCTCGGAGTGGTTATGCTTGCGCTGCTGAGTTGGTCGGGAGCCTGAACGCGAACGAACTCTCGTCCCATCATGAGCGGCATCAGCAGGAAGCTGGCTGCGCTCACAAAACCGGCAATGGTCAGTGCATCGATGATCATCTTTGTTTCCAGCCTCGAAACGAGGCAGTTGCGCTAGATGATTTAATATTACTAAATGCTTAATTACCGAACAAGCGACTCTGTCACAGTTCGGCACATCGCGGCACGCGCATGTGCATCGACATGTGCATCGAAGACAATCGCCGCGTGCTTGCGGAGCGGGCCAGCGGTAAAGCACGTGCATGCAGGTTTGCACCGCAGATGGGGCTTGTCGCCATCGCCCTGTCGGTTATAGTGGCAGCCGTCTGTCATGACAGGTCAAGGCCACGATCGGGCTTATGCTGTGCCCGGCTTCTAGAGCGAGCGCACCGCATGAATCAATCGACTAACGTTAGCGCGACTGAACCGCCAAACGCCGATCCACAGGGGCAGGGCAGTGCCTCGGAGGCGACGGCTTCGATCGGTCTCTCCGGCCGCATTGCACGCACCTTCATCAACACCCCCGTGACGCCGATGCTCCTGATCGGGGCGCTCTGTATCGGCCTGCTTGGGCTCCTGTTCACACCGCGGCAGGAAGATCCGAAGATCTCGGTGCCGATGATCGATATCTTCGTCCAGTACCCGGGCGCGTCGGCGGTGCAGGTCGAGAGCATGGTGACCCAGCCGCTTGAGCAGCTGATGATGGAGCTGACCGGCGTGCGCCATGTCTATTCCGCCACCCAGCGCGGTGGTGCCGTCGTCACCGTGCGCTTCAAGGTCGGTGAGGACATGGGTCATTCCGTGGTCAAGGTCCACGACAAGCTGCAGGCGAACATGGACCGGATGCCGCCGGATGTGCAGCCACCACTGGTGAAGCCAGTCAGTATCGACGATGTGCCCATCGTCACCCTGACGCTCTGGTCCGATGAGGTTGAGGACAGCCAACTGCGCACCCTAGGGCTGGATGTCCTGCAAGCGCTCGGCTCGGTGCCGAATACCGGCAAGGGCTTCGTCGTCGGCGGGCGTGAGGAGCAGATCCGGGTCGAGGTGATGATGGAGCGTCTGGCCGGCTATGGCATCACGCTCGATCGCATCGCACAGACCATTCGCAGCGCCAATGCCGAGACCCAGACCGGCGCCACCGAAGGCGGCGGCACCTCCTACAAGGTCTATTCCGGGGCCTTTCTGCAGGATGCTGATGATATCGAACGGCTGGTGGTCGGCTCCCAGGGCGGTCAGCCGATCTACATCCGTGACATCGCGCGCGTGCGGCCGTTGCCGCAGGAGACCGAGCAGGTCGTGACCCATCTGACGGGGCCGGCCTATCAGGGCGAGCATCCGGCGAATGGCGCGCAGGCGGTGACACTCGCCATCGCCAAGAAAGAGGGCGCGAACGGCGTGACCGTTGCCGATGCGGTGCTCGAGAAGCTCGCCGGTCTCGAGCAGCGGATGATCCCGACCAACGTGCAGGTCGAGGTGACGCGTAACTATGGCCAGAGCGCGAATGACAAGGTCAATGAACTGCTGAAGGCGATGTTCGAGGCGGCGGTGATCGTCTCCATCCTGTGCCTGGTCGGCTTGGGGCTGCGCGCCGCGATCGTCGTCATCTCGGTGATTCCGGTCGTCATCCTGCTGACCATCTGGTGGGCCTGGATGGTCGACTACAGCATCGACCGCGTGAGCCTGTTCGCGCTGATCTTTGCCATCGGTATCCTGGTCGATGACGCGACCGTGGTGGTTGAGAACATCTTCCGGCACTGGCTGGAGCAGGGCAAGACCAGCATCGCCGAGGCCATCGCCGCCGTCGACGAGGTCGGCAACCCGACCATCCTCGCCACCTTCACCATCATTGCCGCGCTGCTGCCGATGGGCTGGGTCAGCGGCCTGATGGGACCTTACATGCGCCCGATCCCGGTGTTGGGCTCCTCGGCGATGTTCTTCTCGCTGATCGCCGCCTTCGTTTTCACGCCCTGGTTCGCGTTGCGCGTGCGCCCGCGGCTGAAGGCCTTGGCGAGTGCCGAGCGTCGCGAGCAGCGCACGCGCGAGATCGTCAGCCGGTTCTATCGGCCGCTGGTGATGCCACTGATCGAGAGCCGGACGCTGGGCAAGGCCTTTCTGATCGGCACGATCGTGACGACCGCGCTGGTCTGCACGCTGTTCTACTTCAAGGTCGTGCCGGTGAAAATGCTGCCGTTCGACAACAAGCCGGAGTTCAGCGTTGTGGTCAATATGCCGGAGGGCACGGCGCTGCCGGAGACCGCCAATGTGGTGCGTCGGCTGGCCGAAAAGCTCAAGGAGCTGCCAGAAGTCGTGGCCATTCAGACCTACGCCGGCACCGCGCAGCCGTTCAACTTCAATGGCATGGTGCGTCACTACTATCTGCGCGAGCAGGCCTGGGAAGGTGATCTGCTGGTGCTGCTCAAGGATAAGCATGAGCGCAAGCGGGGTAGCCATGAGATCGCGGTTGCCGCACGCGCGCTGCTGACGCCGGTGGCAGAGCGGTTTGGTGCGCGGATCGCCGTGGTCGAGATGCCGCCGGGGCCGCCCGTGCTGCAGACCGTGGTGGCGGAGATCTATGGCCCGACCAGCGCGATCCGGCGGCAGGTCGCGCAGGACATGACGGCGATGTTCGAGCAGGCGGAGGGCGTGGTCGATGTCGATAACTACCTGATCAAGCCCTATGACGCCTGGCGCTTCGAGGTCGACACCGAAAAGGCGGTGCGGCGCGGCATCTCGGTCGACACCATCAATCGCAACCTGGCGATGGCGCTGGGTGCGACCAAGGTCGGCGATGTGAAGCGCGGCACGGTGCAAGAGCCGACCTATATCGTCATCCAGGTGCCGCTCTCGTATCGCTCCGAGATCACCGCGCTGGGTAGCCTGCCGATCGGCGGCCCGGATGGCAGCATGGTGCCGCTGGCCGAGCTTGGCCGCTTCGTGCGCCAACCGGAAGATCAGACGCTCTATCACAAGGATCTGCGGCCGATGGAGTATGTCGTCGGCGAGATGGAAGGGCGGCTCGGCGCGCCGATCTACGGCATGTTCGCGGTCGAAGACCTGCTCGAGGGCTATGACCCGCCGGGGCCGGGCGAGTCGATGAGCGGGATGCCGGATGGGCTGATCGGGCCGCCGACGACCGATGCGGTGGCCGATTTCGAGTGGTCGGGCGAGTGGACGGTCACCTATGAGACCTTCCGCGATATGGGCATCGCCTTCATGGCCGCGCTGCTGCTGATCTATGGGCTGATCGTCTGGGAGTTCCGCGATTTCGCCATCGCTGGCCTGATCATGTCGCCGATCCCGTTGACCCTGATCGGCATCATCCCCGGTCATCTGGTCATGGGCGCCGAGTTCACCGCGACCTCGATGATCGGGATGATCGCGCTCGGCGGTATCATCGTGCGGCAGTCGATCCTGATCGTCGAGTTCGTCAAGATCGAGGTCGCGCGTGGTAAGCCGGTGCGCGAGGCGGCGGTCGATGGCGCCGAGATTCGGATGCGCCCGATCCTGATCACCTCGCTGACGCTGATGGCCGGCGCTTGGGCGATCATCGATGATCCGATCTTTCAGGGCATGGCGGTGAGCCTACTGTTCGGCGCCGGGGTTGCGACCCTGATGGCGGTGATCGTGATCCCGCTCGGCTGTATCTCGCTGACGCGGCGGTTCTATCTGATCGAGACCGAGAGCGGCGAGCGGATGCTCTCGGCTGGCTATGCTGAGTTCGAGGGTGGGAACGGCGGCGCTGGTCATGGCGCTGGCCCCGGCGGTAGCGGCGAGGACGGTATTGAGGTGCGAGGCCATGGCGGGGCTGGCAGCGCCTCCGAGATGGCGTCGGCCAGGGCCAAAGAGGCGCGGCAAGCGCAGACCTCTGGCGGCGATCTGCCGTTGTGGATGATTATCTGGTCGGTGCTGGTGGCGGTGATCTCGGCACTGATCAATGGGGTCATTGTGCTGATCAGGCTGGGACACTGGGCTGCTGATTGGATTCAGCGAATTTTAGCCAGGGCTGCGGCTAGGGCTGGAGCCGAGCCTGATACCGAATCTGGGACTGCATTAGGAGCTGGATTGGGAGTTGAGCCTGAGCCTTGGAATGTGCATACGGCTGAGCCTGCACCAGAACCAGAACCAGAACCTGGTTCTCGGGCTGAGCGGATGCGAGATCGAGCATCGCCGCAAACACCCAATCGCGATCGCCATGCTCAGCCGGAGGTCGAGCCAAACAAGCGTTCGGCCTCTCCGGAGCGAGCACATTCTGAAAAACTTGAGCAGCCGGAACAGCCGCCGCAGCTAGAACAGCCGGAACAGCCGGAACAGCCGGAACAGCCGGAACAGCCGGAACAGCCGGAACAACTGGCGCCGCCGCAGACGACGGAGAAAGCGGGAACTGCTCGGACTGGTACCGCGAAGACGCAGGCAAAGAAACAGGTTGCAAAGAAGACGGTCGCGAAGAAAGCGGTCGCGAAAAAGACGGTCGCTAAACCGCCGACAGCTCGAAAGACAACTGCCAAGGCGACCAATCAGGCGACCGTTGATCAGGCAACCGCCAAGAAAGCGGTGACCAAGAAGGCTATAGCCAAGAAACCGGCCGCCAAGAAGCCGGTGACCAAGAAGGCTGTAGCCAAAAAACCGGTCGCGAAGAAAGCTGTGGCTAAGAAGCCAGTTGCTAAGAAACCCGTTGCCAAGAAGGGCGCCGCGCGCAAGATCACACCGAAACCAGCGCCATCAGAAGCCCCTTCGCGTTCAACGAAGGGCGCTGATCAAAATCAGCCAGCAAAGGATAAGAATGACGGATCGGGCTGATGAGCTGCTATTTTCCCGATAAGCTGCGGCTCAAAGAGCAGGCCGATGAGGACCTGTACTTCGCTCGTCGTGACCGGGAGCTGATCGCCGAGCGACGCAAACACCCTCACCAAGGAGTCTCCATGACGACGTTGTTCGATCCCATCCAGGTTGGCGCGCTCGAGCTGCCCAACCGCATCATCATGGCGCCGCTGACCCGCAACCGCGCGGTCGCCGGTCTCAAGCCCGGCAGCTTACAGGTCGAGTACTATCAGCAGCGCGCGAGCGCGGGCCTGATCATCACCGAGGCGACCCAGATCAGTCCAATGGGGCAAGGCTATCTCGACACCCCAGGGATCTATAACGGCGATCAGATCGCGGCCTGGAAACAGGTCACCGATGCCGTGCATGCAGCCGGTGGGCGCATCTTCGTGCAGCTCTGGCACGTGGGCCGGATCTCGCACAGCTCGCTGTTACCCGACGGTGCTGCGCCGGTCTCTTCAACCAACCGCCGCCCCAATGCGCAGACCTTTGCGGCAGAAGGCTTCGTCGATGTTTCGCCGCCACGGGCGCTGCGCGATGAGGAGATCCCTGGGCTGATCGAAGATTACCGCCATGCAACGCGCTGCGCGCTTGAGGCGGGTTTCGATGGGGTCGAAGTGCACGCGGCGAATAACTATCTGCTCGAGCAATTCCTGCGCGACACTGTCAACGATCGGACTGGCCCTTATGGTGGCAATATCGCCAATCGCGCACGCTTGGTGGTCGAGATCATGCAAGCCATCGCCGCCGAGATGGGCGCGAACCGTGTCGGCATCCGCATCAGTCCGATGACGACATTCAACGATACCGCGCGCGATACTGATCCACAGGCGTTGTTCGAGCATCTGGTGACTCAGCTCGACCCGCTCGGGCTCGCCTATGTGCATGTGATCCAAGGTGAAACCGGCGGACCGCGCTACCCAGAGGATGCCCAACGGCCCTTCGATTATGCCGCCCTGAAGGCCTGCTACAGCGGCTGTTGGATGCTCAACAACGGCTATGGCCCAGAGGATGCTTCCCAGGCAATCGCCGCTGATGAGGCCGATGTGATCGCATTCGGCCGGCCGTTCATCAGCAACCCGGACCTGGTGCGCCGGCTGCGCGAGGGCGCACCGCTCACACCGCCGAATCCCGAGACCTTCTATGGCGGTGGTGCCGAGGGCTACACGGACTATCCGACCTTGGAGGCGAGCTAAGGCGAGACGGCTCTTGTAAACGCCTTCGCTGCCATGAAAATGCCCTGGTGCCGGGTGCGAGATCTCAGCTCGCCAGGCGACGGCGCGCCCCGCCGAGGCGCAAGTGCTGTCAGGCCGCAATCGCCTGTGGCTCGTGCGTCAGACAGGCCTTCGGGCAGACGCGCGAGCAAGCCTCGCAGCCAATGCAGTCGAGGGTGTTCTTGAGGTTCATGACCATCCCGGGCGCCTCGTCGAAGTCGTCATCAAAATCGTCGTCATCGCCGAGGTCAAGCTCATCGCGATCGACGAGTTCGAAGACGTCGCGCGGGCAGACCTTGAAGCAACGGCCACAGCCGATGCAGTTGTTCTGATTCAGGTCGACGATGAAGGCCGGGGTCCACTGGACGCCGCCGCGGGTGAGTCCGGTGATGGTGCTCATTGGCTTGCTCCGCAAGGTGGTTGATGGAATGGCCGTGTCGTTATGGGCTCAGGGCCATAGGTGCTTAGGGCGTGACTGCTTGGGGCGTGACTGCTTAGGGCGTGACGGGTACGACCAGCGGCGCGGGCCATTGGCCCATGCGGCGGGCGCTGTGCCAAGACTTGCACTGATGCCTGCTGTGCCGGGTGTAGCAGTCAGGCATCGGCGGTTTGCGCCTGCTCGAGCCGAGCCTTAGCCTCAGCCCAAGCCTGGCAGGCATCGTAGGTGGCTTGTGCCACGGCCGGGATCTCGTCGAAGGCCGCTGGCAGGCGGTCCTCGACCAAGTCGTGCAACTCGCTCGCGCGTTCGCTGGCGATGCGCTTGGCCTTCTTCATGGCCTTTTCGAGGGCCTTGATCTCGTCTTCGCTCATCCGTTCCTCCGTTCCTCCGCGCGACACCCCCGCCGTGCCGGGGTGTCTGAGGTGGTTGATTGGCTTGCCCGGTTGCTTGGCTGTTGGCTAAAAGGGCTGTCTCAAAGGCCAGCGACCCGGCTGTGCTCGCCGATCAACTCGAGCGCGACCGAGAGCAACTTGTCGCCTTCGTCCTTCATCTTCGAGAGGGAGGGAAAGCCGAAGCGATGCACGTCGCGCAAAGAGCGATCCAGTACCACGAGCCTGCCAACGGTGATCAGCACCCGTCCAAAGCCTTCGTGGGTCAGATGCAATAAGGGCACTGCGCGCAATCGGCACTCCTTCTCGATCAGGACCGCAATGGCGTTGTAGAAGGCCTGAATGCGGGCGACGACAATCTCATCCGGGTCACCAATGATCGGGATTTCGCGCTTCTTTTCCTTCGTCAGCACGTAGGGCTCGAGCACCTCGGTGGCTGAGA
This sequence comes from Lamprobacter modestohalophilus, assembly GCF_016583905.1. Lineage (GTDB taxonomy): Bacteria > Pseudomonadota > Gammaproteobacteria > Chromatiales > Chromatiaceae > Lamprobacter > Lamprobacter modestohalophilus. The sequence goes on from NZ_NRRY01000012.1 coordinate 30,788, forward strand.
GATCATCGTAGGTGCCGTAGGGGTCGATGGCGCGCACTTGACGCACCATCTCGATGGCGAATTCTGTGCCCAGCACCGGATCATTTGGATCGATGGCCGTTGCTGCGGTTGGGGCCTCGGGCGTCTCGATGGTCATAGATTTCTCCTATGTCGTTGTGTCTTATTGCTATTAAATTGACTTCTGGAGTCGATCAGCCACTTGTTCTTTGGCCTTTCAGACTCTCGCGAATCATTCTTCCCAGGCCTCGGTCGCCATGGCATCGAAACGGCTTTCGCTGCGTGGACTCTGCTGCTCGATGGCGCGCTTGAGCCAGGCGCTCGGGCCATCGCGCAGCTCGCGCTTGAGGGCGTGGAGTTGGCTGCTGACCAAGCTCTCTGGGGCGACCTTGATCGGCTGGATGCCTTGCGCGCGCAGCTTGGCGATGGCCGAGGCACCGATCGCCTGGCAATAGACCGCGATGCAGCCAGCAAGAGCCTCGATCTTGGCGCCGAGCTTGTCCTCGTTGCCGTCCATGTCGAGGCGACCGAACTGGGCGACCTCGAGCAACTCGTAGCCGCTGGCTGACACGCGGTAGATCGCGAAGCCCTCGGCGGCGCCGAAATGCTGATTGACGCGTTTGCGGTCGGTGGTGGCGAAGGCGACCTTGATGGCGTTCGCGTCGGTGTCGTCGTTGCCGACGAGCTTGAGCTGGCGTTTCATGGTCATGGTGTTGGCTTGCGTTCGGGTCCAGTGAGGAACGGCCAGGCCAAGCAATGCGGACGTCGCACAGGCTGTGGCGCTGTCGGCGGCTGCTTGCTGAATGTGCCGGCGTGGGACACTGTCTCAGGCCACTGCCGCGCCGATTGCAGGATCAATCGACGGGTCAAACGATCCGCCCTGGCGCTCAGCCGATGGCCACTGCTTTAGCCGTGAGCGATAGGGCGCGATCTCGCCCTTATGCAGGCCGAGCATGATGTTGGCGAGATCGAACAGGGTTTGGCGGCTGCCCTGATAGCCGATCCATTGCCGCTGCCAGCCGCCGACATGGTCGAATTGCGGGAAGCCTGCGCGCAGCAGCGGGATGCCGAGGCGCTCTGCGGTGTGGGTGCCATGACTATTGGTGATCAACACCTCGGCGCCGTTGGCGCGGGCGAGCTGCTCGAGGTCTTCCAGATCGCCGATCTTGACCTGTGCGGCGGCGACCTCGGCGAGGCTCGGGGCGTTGGTTGGCGCCACCGCGGCGACGGTCTCGGCACCCATGCTCGCGAGCAGCTGCGAGAAGGCGACCAGCAGGTCAGCATCGGCGGCAATCGCGAACCGGCCTTGGCCGATCGAGAAATGGGCATCGAGCATCGCGTCTTGCAGCTGGGAGCGCTGGCGCTCGATGCGCTCCGGGACTGGCTCCGCACTGATCTCGGCGAGGGTGCTGATGAAGCGATCCATCGCCTCCAGCCCCATCAGGTGCGGGAAGCGATGATCCGGAACCCCGGTGCGCTTGGCGAGCAGATCGGCGGCGCCGGTCATTGAGCCGCCGATCACTAGCGTCGCTGCCGCGTCGCCAAGGGTGGCCAGCTCATCAATCGGGGTGCCGCCGATGGTCAGCGCGCTGTAGTCGTTGTCGACCAGATGACCATCGAGCGAGTCGGCCAGATCAGGCAGCAACACTGGGCGCAGCCGAAAACGCTCGAGCAGATCCTTCAGATGCTCGAGATCGCCGGTGGTCAGCGCCGAGCCGGCGAGCACATTGACCTGCCGCGGCCGACGCCCGGGACGCGTGCCAGCGGCGGTGGCCTTGGGCACCAGGGCGTTAATGATCGCTTTGACGGCGCTATTGAATCCGGTCTCGAGACAACCGCTGTAGTCCGGCGAGGCGACCGGAACCACCGCCACCTCGGCGTACTCCGGATGCCGACTGCGGAACATCTGAATGGCACGCGGCACATCAGCGCCCTGGGTCTCGACCAGCCCGGTGGTCGGGATGCCGATCAACGCTGGCTGGTGCTTGGCGCAGATCGTCGCCAGTCCTTCGACGATGCTCTCGTCGCCACCCATGATGGTGCTGACCTGATCCATGGCCGTGGTCTGGATTGGCATCGGCTCGCGGAAGTGCTGGATGAAGAAGATCTTGCCGAATGCGGTGCAGCCCTGGGAGCCGTGCAGCATTGGGATCGATCGACGCATGCCGAGGAAGGCGAGGGTGGCGCCGAGGGTCGCGCTGGCCTTGAGCGGCCCGACCGAGAGGGCTTTGTTGCGCTTGATGATCGATGGGGTCAGCTTGGCCACTGTGGCCGGCGCGCTTGGTTGGGAATCAGCCATGGGCCGCCTCCGTTTCTGCCTGAGATGCTGCGATGCTGCTTGTGAGGGACGATGCCGCAGCGACATTCGTGTTGGCTCCGGTTTTAGCACCGGCTCCAGTATCGGCTCCGGCGCCACTTACGGCGTTAGCTCCAGTCTCTCTCGCGCGCGATTGCGCAGCCGGCGCATCGGCCGCGGCTCCCTGGCCGGCGCTGCGCCAAGGTGGCGCGCTGCGCACCGCGGCCCAGATTGGGCTCTCGATGGTCAGACACATCTGCCGCGCCAGCTCAAGCATGCCGTCGTAACCGGCGTAGCCGAATTCTCGCTCCTGATTGATATCCAAAAACGGGATGCGCGCCTTCAGTGCGGTGTACTGATTGCGTCCGCCGGCGACCAGCAGATCGGCACCCTGTTGCCGATAGAGATCGAGCAGATTGCGGGGATTGCCGTCCTCGATCATCACCGCCTCATCGCCCATCAGCTCGCGGATGCGCGCCTTGTCGTCCTCGGTCGACTTGCGGGTGCCGGTGGCGACCACGCTCATGCCGAGATCCTGTAGTGCTGAGACGACAGACCAAGACTTGACGCCGCCGGTGTAGAGCAGCACCCGCTTGCCGCGCAGCCGCTCGCGCCAGGGCTCGAGCTCGGCATCGATGCGCGCCTCCTCGCGGGCGATCAGCGCCTCGGTGCGAGCGCTGAGGTCTGGATCAGCAATCAGGCGGGCAAAGTCACGCAGCGCCTGCGAGACGTCTGCGACCCCATAGAAGCTGCCCTCGAACCAAGGCGTACCGAAGGCCTGCTCGAGCTTGCGGGCGACGTTGATCATCGCCTTGGAGCAGACCATCATGTTGACCTCCGCGCGGTGCATGGTCTGCACCTCGTGGAAGCGCGCATCGCCGGAGAGGGTGCAGAGCACGCGGATGCCGAGCTCATCGAACAGCGGCATCACGCGCCACATCTCACCGGCGATGTTGTACTCGCCGACCAGCGCGACATCGTGCACCTTGAAGCCGGGACGCTCGATGCCGGCAGGGATCGGGTCGGGCTCGCGGCCACCACAGACCTGCTTGACCATGGTCTCGCCGGCGATGCGGTTGCCGAGGTTCTTGGTGCCGTAGAAGCCAGCCGCATCGACCGAGACCACTGGCTTGCCGAAACGCTCGGCCGCGGCCTTGCAGACCGCATCGACGTCGTCGCCGATCAACGCCGGCACGCAGGTGTTGTAGACGAAGACCGCCGCCGGGTCGTAGCTCTCGATCGCCTGCTTGATCGAATGGAAGAGCCGCTTCTCGCCGCGACCCATGATCACATCCTGCTCGGTCAGGTCGGTGGTCATGCCGAGCTTGTACAGGGTTGGGCCGGTGGAGCGGCTGCCGCGATTGTCCCAAGCGCTGCCGGCGCAGGCGATGGAGCCGTGCACGATGTGCGCGACATCGCCGATCGGCAGCAGCGCGATCTGGGCGCCATCGAAGGCGCAGCCCCCGGCCGTGGCGCCGGGCTTGGGCTTGGCGCAACCGGACTTGGCCTTAGTGTTGTGCTCACAGGCGGGCTCGTCCAAGAGCGCGGCGATATCTTTTTGCTTCATGCCTAAAGGTCTCGGTGGCTGAGCGTTTGCGAGGGTGTGCTGACGGATGCATGCTGATGGGCATGTCGATGGATGCCCTCAACAGGCTGATGGATGCCGTATAGCAGAGACCGTGCCACCGAGCGTCAAGACAGGCGTCTGAGCCCCTGTTTGTCGATGGATCAGCAACTTAGCGAATCGGTTGCCGAGCATCGTCACGCTGCCGCGATTGTCGTAAAGCGAACAAGGCGATTGCGTTGCAGCCTTTGCAACAGCTTCCAGAACGGGAGTTTGGAGCCGGAAGCAGGGTTTCGGGTGCCAGGCCCTAACGATCATGGCGCGGCGGCGCCTCGGACAATGAATCGCTTGAGATTCACGTTAAAAAGATGGACTCAACAGGGCGGAGTGAATTGTCCGGCGGGCGACTCAGAGCGCGAAGTAAACTGAGTACGCGATGCCGCAAGCAGTATCAGGCGCGCGTCGGGCCCACCCCTGTGCGATCGGGCTTGAGCAAGCCGTGCACCATGAGGTCGCCTTCGCAAGCGGTGCCCGCAGTGCCCGCAGTGCCCGCGGTGCCTGCTGTACGCTGGTTGGCGCTTACGCTCGGTGTCGAGCTTTGTAGTCTGGTTCATTGGCATTGGCTTTGCTTGCCAACTAGGGATTGCTCACTATCCTCCAAGGAAACTCATGTCCATCGAACTTTCCGATCTTGCCAGCGCCATGCGCCGCGGCGATCTCATCCCTTATCTCGGTCCCGGTGTGTTAGCGCCGGTGGTCGAGCGCGAGACAGGGGCGCCGATGCCGGCCGACAGCGACAGCCTGATCCTGGCGATGAACAAAGGCCGGCCGATGTCGAAACGACTGATGTGGGAGTTCCCGCGCGCGGCCATGGATGTCGAGCTAAAGCGCGGGCGGAGCGCGGTCAACCGGTTCCTGGATCACACCTATGGCCAGCGTCAGTGGACGCGCGCCCCGCTGCACGACTGGCTTGCCGAGCTGGCGCCGCACTACGTCATCGACATCAACCGCGATACCCAGCTACAGGAGTCCTATGCGGATCGGCCGCATACGCTGATCCGCGGGATCTCACGGATTGCTGGCACCGACTACCGGTTTCGCATCCATGCCTACGATGGCAGTCGCTATCAGGAGATCGAGCAGGACCAAGTCGACCTGGCGCTGCCGATCCTATTCAAGCCGCTCGGCAGTCCGCGCCCGGATGCCACCTATATTGCCTCGGATGCCGATTTCGTCGACTATCTGACCGAGCTGATGGGTGGCTTCGGGCTACCGCGCTTCCTCAAGGAATACCGAGTCGGGCGCCAATACCTGTTCCTCGGACTGCGCCTAACGCGCGACACCGAGCGCATGGTGCTCTCGGATGTGATCTATGCCGCCGGCGAGCCCGCCGGCTGGGCGCTGATTCCGGAGCCGACCGACAAGGAGCGCCGTTACTGCGAGAAGAAGGACATCCAGCTCGTCGAGGCCGACATCGACGACCTGCTTGCTGCCGATGGTTTTACTGCCAACGACAGCGCGACCGCGGATGCGGTTACGGGTGCGGCCGAGGCGGGGTGCTGAGGTGCTCGAGCGTCCTGACCGCTATATCAGCTTCCGCGATATCGACTGCGACGGTAACGCAGAGCGCTTCGTCACCGCCTTACGCACGGCGATGTGCGCCGGCGAGCGCGATGATCCCTTCTGGAGCTACTTCGAGGCCAAGCTCGAGGGCCGCAACGGCCCAAAGCACGATGCGCTCTATCACATCCATTGCCATCTGAACCACCTGCGCGAGCTGCTCGAGCGTTGGGATGAGGCCGAGCTGGAGACGATGCTTGAGGCGCTTGAGGTCGAGTGCTGTTAGAGCGAGAAGGAGCGCGCTTCTGCAATACCGGCTTCTGCAATACCGATTACGCCGACGGCAACCGGCGCAAGGCAGGGTGATGACGCTCAGCGGCGAGGAACTGCTGCCTCGGTTCCTGTTGTATGTGTTCCCCAAGGGCTTCATGCGTGTGTGAGCGCGCACCTTGCGCCAGTGCGTCCTGATCCGGGTTAATCCGCAGCACAAACGGCCGCTGGGCAAAATCGACGTTGCCGACTTCGACAGGCCACCGCTGGTCTGCGGCTGCGCGCGCGCCGCGCTCGGAAAACCGCCTATACTGCGACGGAAGGCCCCGAAACATCATGCTCATCACACTATGCATGCTCGATTTTCGCCCCACAGACGTTCGCCCCAACGTCGATTCCCGCCATCCGCTTGCCGTCGACCCCAGCCTCGGGAATACAATCCCCTATTGTCGCCGAGGGCCGTGCCGCACTTAGGCACCGTGAAGGGATCGGATGAGCCAAAAAAACATGAGTCCTACCGTATTCCGAAACAACGGATATAGATTTTTCTTCTTTTCCCGGGAGGAAGAACGGATGCATGGCGGCAGCACTTCGGCAGTTGAAGTAACCAATATTTCTGCAGGCCTTGATCACCGGTTGGTCCACCCGGCCTGGCAGCGTTGCAGACCGCCACGTAACACTTTGATTTTATGATGGTAAATATCTTATACCTGACTGTGGAGCAAGGTTTTGAACCAAGGGGTGATCAAGGCCCAGTTCGCAGCCGGCAATCTGAGTCATCAATTGCCCGAGCGAACGAGTGATGAGCTTGGTCGGTTAGCCGACTCACTCAACCGCATGGCAAGAGACTTGCAGAAAGCGAATCAACTCTTGCATCGGGCGCAGGAGATCGCCGCGTTCGGCAGCTGGGAATGGCGGCCGGCGCAGAAGGTACTCCAGACGTCGCACGGCGTGCAGCGAATGCTCGGTTTAGCCCCGACCGCTAAGCTCGCCCAGATCGACGACTTCCTGGCCTTCGTGGAGCCCACAGATCGCGACCGTTTCGCCAGTGTCTTGCACGGTCGCTTCGAGACCCCCGTCTCGCTTGAACTCAGCCTCCGAGGCCGCGACGGTAAACAGCGCAGGATGCTGGTGAGGGGAGAATCAGAGCGATCAGATGATGGCTTGGTAGAGGCTAGCTTCGGGACCATCCAAGACATTACTGAGCAACAGCGCGTGCAACGGCAGCTCACCCGGCTGGCGAACTTTGATACGCTGACAGGGCTACCGAACCGGAACCTCTTCTACGACCGTCTGAGCCACGCACTGCTCAAGGCGAAGCGTGAACAAGGTAGCGTCGCGCTGTTCTTTCTCGACCTCGACCGGTTTAAGGAGATCAACGACGCCTTGGGTCACGATGTCGGCGATTCGCTGCTTCGCTTGGCAGCCAAGCGGCTCAAGGCGACGGTGCGAGACTGCGACACGCTTGCCCGGATGGGGGGCGACGAGTTCACATTGATCATCGAAGATTGTCGCGAGGGCATGGCACCGCAGGCGATCGCAGGCAAGCTCATCGACGCGTTGCATGCGCCCTTCCTCCTAGTTGAGCGAGAGCTTTTCATCTCCGTGAGCGTGGGCATCGCGCTCTTTCCGGACGATGCGAGTGATCTTGAAACACTCATCAGGCATGCGGATGTCGCGATGTATGCGGCGAAAAGCAGCGGGCGCGGCGCGTTCCATTTCTTTACCACCGAACTGCAGGAGGCGGCTAGCCGGCGGCTTACGCTTGAGGGCCAGCTTCGCCAGGCCATCGAGCGCGAAGAAATCGTGCTTCACTTTCAGCCGCAAGTGCGAGCAGATGACGGTCGTCTGGTTGGCATCGAGGCCTTGATGCGCTGGCGTCAAGGGGAGTTGGCCGTGCCACCGAGCCAATTCGTTCCCGTCTTGGAAGAGACCGGACTCATCACGCGGCTGACAGGCCCTGTACTCCGTGAGGCCTGCGCTGCGCTCAAGGCATTAGAGGCTCATGGGTTCATGGACGTACGGGTGGCCGTGAACCTTTCCGCTCGTCAGCTGCAGGAACCGGAGCTATTGACCCTGATCGAGTCGACGCTGGAGCGATTCGTACTGAGACCCGAGCAAATAGAGGTCGAGATCACCGAGAGCACCCTGTTGGACAACGCGTTGTGTCAAGACAATGCAGTGAAGCTTGGTGTATTTGGGGTCCGCCTCGCGCTTGATGACTTCGGTACCGGTTACTCATCACTCACCTATCTGAAACGGTTTGATGTTGATGCGCTGAAGATCGATCGATCTTTTGTGCAGGACATGCTCGAGGACCCGGACGATGCTCAAATCGTCAAGGCCGTGGTTGGACTTGCCGCGGGCTTGGGCATCGACAGTATCGGCGAAGGGGTTGAGCAAGATGCTCAGAGCACTTGGCTCGAGTCAATCGGATGTGACCTGTTGCAGGGTTATCGGATCGCACATCCGATGCCGCTGAACGACCTCATTGTTTGGCTTGAGACTCGGTATGGCGCTGCCCCGACGTCGGCGGCTATTTAATCGCGACCGCGCCTGATTGATGACCTATCTGCGCACCGTCTGCTTGTGTCCGCACCTCCAGCAGTTACCGGCACCTGAGGTTCGGATGATGCGGTGCTGGCGGCTCAGTGGTGGGTGGCCCACCGAGCAGGGCCGCCACCCAGCGTGAATCAGGGAATCCTTCCATGATGATCTTCGCGATCTTGGTCAGTGGCAGTGACAGCAGAATGCCGACCGGCCCGAACACCCAGCCCCAGAAGACCAGCGAGACGATGACCACCAAGGGTGAGAGTCCAAGTCCGCGTCCCATCAAACGAGGCTCCAGAATGTTGCTAATGCCAGCATTGATGGCGATGTAGCCGAGCGCGCACAGCAGCGCTGTCCCGGGGCCTTGCTCGACCAGTGCCAGTGCGACGCCCGGCACACCAGCGATCACCGAGCCGATAATCGGGATGTAGTTCAGGACAAAGGCTAAAAAGCCGAGCAAGGGCGCGAAGTTGACATCGAGCGCCATTACCCAGAGCAGCACCAGGCCGCCGGTAATGGCGCTGGTGAGGGTCTTCATGCTCATGTAGCGGCGCACATCGCTGAGGATCTGATCGAACTGTCGCCAGAACGCCGGCGAGAACTCAGGAATGCCGTGCAGCTTGCACGGAAGGTATTGCGCCTCGAGCAGGATAAACGCCGTCAGCAAGAGTACGAATAAGGTCTGACCGACGAAGCCGGTGGCCTTGGTCAGGGATGAGCGCAGAAACGCGAAGGCCGAGCGCCAATCGAACAGCGCACGGAACTCCTCATCGTCGATGTCGGGCTCAAGCGTCTTCAACCAGATGACCAGTTCCTCGAATTGGCGTTGAACGATGGCCTGGTAGTCCGGAAGCTTATCCCGCAGATCGCCAATACCCACTTGGATGATAATCGCGGTCAGTAGCGACAGGGCCACCAACGCCAGCAGCAGGGTCATCAGCGCGAGCAACGGCGGCATCCGCAGACGCTGCATCGCGAAGAAGGCCGGCGCGCAAATGCTCGCCACAAACATGGCCAGCAGCAGCGGAACGAGGATCGGGGATGCCGCGCGCATACCGGCCACCGTGACCACGAAGGCGGCGACGATGATGAGCGCCTTGGCCGGGCCGGAAAACAGCGGTGACGTGGGAGTGGCCAAGGACGAGGTCTCTCTGTGAACAGGTTGCGCGCGCGGACTTTATCATCGTCGCCAGCCGCGTGACGATGTCGGCTTGATGAAATAGTCTATGCCTATTGATTTATAAAAGACAATAGGTCGGCTGCATGGCTGTGATCCGATCAAACGATTTCACCCTGAGTCTCGCGGCGCTTAACGATCATGGCGCGGCGCCACCCCGGAAAATGAATCGCGTGAGATTGACGTTAACCTGGTGTCAACCTCGAGCGAGGCCACCGCACTCACCGATTATGAGCGTTAGGGGAGCCCAGCCCGAGTTAGCCTGTAACGTTAGGCTTCGACCGGTATTAGACGACATGCAAGCCGAATCTAAGGATGTGCGTGTCTTCGATCTGCCTGGCGACGACGAGGGAGAGGATTCGGGCAGGGGGGTTAGCCAGCTGCCGCGCGCGCACTACAGAGTGGCGCTAGCTTGAGCAGTTGCTGGGCCTGCGACAGGCAATGCTGACGCACCTCGGGATCGAGAGTACGCACCCAGCGCGCGGGGAGGGCGGCAGGTCCGTAGAGGGCACCGGCGATCATGCCGAGGATGGCGCCGGTGGTGTCGGCATCGCCGCCACGGTTGACGACGTCGATGAGCGCCGATTCGAGATCGTCGGTCGCGAACAGCGCTTGGAACACGGTGCGCAGGGTGTCGGCGATGAAGCCACTCGGGTTCTCGATGCGCTTGCGGTCGTAGGCGTAGATCGGGTCTTCGGCGACCAGTCCATCAGCCAAGAGCTTGAGGTCTTTGCGCGTGCCGCCGAGCAGGCCGGCCTGCACCATCCGGATCACGCAGAGGGTACCGGCGTCGGAGGTTGGGTTGTTGTGGGTGACGTGGGCTTGGCGTCGATTGGCCTCGGCAACGTCGTCGACGTCGGCGCCGACCGTGGCCAAAGCGACTGGCAGGCAGCGCATGCAGGCGCCGTTGCCGGCATCGAACTCGCTCTCCGGGGATTCCCACTCACCGGTTCGTCGATAATGAGAGATGCCACGGCGCACGGTATTGCCGATGTCGACGGGCTTGCTGCGCATCCAGTTGCTGAAGGCCTCGGCCGCGGCTTGGGCGTCGACCTTGCCGGCAGTGAGGATGCTGTCGCCGAGCGCGAGCGCCATCTCGGTGTCGTCGGTGACACGTCCCTTGCGCAGTCGCAGCCAGCCGCCGCCCTTGATGTCGCGATGCTCGCGAAATTGGTCGCGGATCTCGCGCGGTGTCATGAACTCGACGGTGGCGCCAAGCGCATCGCCGACGGCAAGGCCCAGATAGGCGCCGATGGCACGACGCTTGATCTGATCGCCGCTGCCGTTCTCGGCCAGCAGGAGGAATTCAGTTCTCAGGCCCGAAACAAGCATGGTAGTCGACGCAGACCTCGCAGGAGGGTGAACGGCAGGTGTAGATGCCCTCGGCCTCGCACAGCTGTTTGTACAAGAACCGCTTCCACTTCATGTCGTGGACGTTTTTCAGGGCAACGGCCGGGAAGTTTTGTTCCATCAATCGGCTCAACTCGGCTCGATTCCAGAGGCCGAGGTCTTGCCAGAGGTGGTCGCTTCCCATACTGCCCGCGGCGATGATCTCGGCCATCCAGCGCTGCTGCGGGCTCGGCTGCCGCTGTGGCTGAGCGTTTGGCACCCTCAGGCTTGAGCGTTGAGAGGGCCCATCGGATCTGTCATCTGTTGGTTTAAGCAAGAGCCGAACCAGTTCGTCCCGCTCGTCGGTCCGCTCTGGATCGAGTTGGCGCTGCGGCTGCGGAAGCGCGGTTTGTCGCAGTGCCGGGAAGTGATAGGCGATCAGCTGTTTGAACGCCTCTGGCTTGAGGCCGAGCCAGTTTGGCATAGCGCCGAGGCCCACGCATTGACTTGCGAGCATTGAGGCCAAAAGACGGTCGTTTCGGTGGCCGGCGGCAAGGGACAAGAGCCAGTGCCGCCAGCGCTCCGCCGTTGTCTCCGGCACTAATCCTGAGCAGCCGCCAGCGGCGGGCACCCGTTTGGTGCTCGCTTCGATGATGGGCGCTGAGGTGGCCGAAGCCGACGGGGACATGGGTTAGTACTCGACTAGGACGTCTTCGTCGCGGACGATCATCTGGCAGGCCAGACGCCATTCACTCGGCATGTCGTCCACATGCAGCTGGTCGATCTGCTCCTGCGTGAGCTTGCCGAGTTCCTTGAGCACCGTCTGCTCTTTATCGGTGAGGAAATAGCCCATGCGGTCCTTGTCGTCGACGCTGGTCACGCGCACTAGGCAATGGCCGCATTCGCCGTCCTGGCAGTCGAATTGTACCGGGATCTTGTTCTCCTTTGCGATCTTGAGCAGGGTCTCGGTGTGGCTGCCGGCAACGGCGTAGACGGTCTTGTCTTTGTAGTCTGGGTTTGAAAAGGTCACGAGTGCCATGGACGGGGCTCCGCGTTGGATGGGTTGATGTGAGCTGGGATGAGCAGGGATGAGCTGAAGTGCTGCGACGCTAAGCTTGAAGTGGCGCTAGGCCGGCTTGACGGTGCAATCGCCGATGATCTGGGCCTGGCAGGCGAGGCGGTCGTGGCGGCTGGCCATGTTCTCGCGCAAGACCTTTTCTTCGAGCACCGAAGGCTCGGTCAGATTGTTCCAGCCTTCGACGACGTGCATCATGCAGGTGCCGCAATCGCCCTCGCGGCAGCCGTAGATGATGCCGGCACCGATCTTCTCGGAGACGTCGATGACGCGGATGCCGGCGGGGACGTTGACGGTCTGGTCGATGTCCTGAAAGGTCACTTTTGCCTTGGCCATGTCGTGTATTCCTCTTGAGTTTTGGTTGAAATGGAGTTGTGGAGTGGAACCATCGGGCGCCGTCTGGCGACGCTTCTGTCGTTGAGCCTCTCTAGGGTTCAGAGCGCGTCGCCAGCTTGGACGATGAGGCGCCTGCTTCCGGGTAAGGACTCAGCTCGGCGAAATCGATGACGCGCTTAGCGGTGTCTGGTGGGTTGGCGTCGCCGGTCATTGCCTCGGCGATCTGGCGGCCGAAGTCGCGGCAGTTGTCGAGCTCAGAGGCGGTTGGCGTCAGCTTGAGGCGCAGGCCCGGCACTGGCACCCGCAGCTTCAGGCCGCGCAGGCGATCCTCGATCATCGGCACCGCCTCGCCGCTCCAGCCATAGGAGCCGAAGGCGGCGCCGATCTTCCCGCGCAGACTGATCCCAACTAGCGACGAGAGTAGATCCCAGATCGGCTTGACGGCGTCGCCGTTGACCGTTGGCGAGCCGAAGGCGAGGGCGTCGGCCTGCTCGATCAGGTCGACGAAGGGGGCGATCTCGCCGCCTTCGAGGTCGTAGAGCGACACGCGCAAGCCGGGGACGGATTCGGCGCCGGCCTGCACGGCCTCGGCCATGCGCGTGGTGCTGCCATAGGCGCTGAGATAGAAGATGATCAGTGATGCGGGTTGGTCGCCTGCGTCGAAGGGCTGATCAAAGGATTGATCGAACGATCCGCCGCTGCTCGAGAGCTCGCGGTAGCGCGTCACGTAGCGGCGCGGTCGCTCGCGCAGGACCGGGCCATGCGCCGGGGCGATCAGCTTCAGCGGCAGCGGCTCGATCAGCTTGAGCGCATCGCGCACGTGCGCCTTGAAGGGCCGCATGATGTGCGCGTAGTAGTAGTCGAAGGAGAAGCGGAAGTCGCCGACGCGGTCGTTGAACAGGCGCGGGTCGCAGTAGTGACAACCGAACACATCGCCAGAGAACAGCACTTGCTGTTCCACTAGGTAGGTGCATTGGGTGTCCGGCCAATGTAGGTAAGGCGTGTTCAAGAAGCGCAGGCGGCGGTCGCCGAGACTGATCTCGTCACCGGTGTCGACCAGCTCGTAGTCGAACTGATCCTCGGTCGGTTTCAGCAAGGCCTTGAGCATGGCTGGCGCGCGTTTTGAGATGATTAGGCGTGCTTGTGGGGCGCGGCGTAGCAATTCCGGCAGTGCCCCGGTGTGATCGGGCTCGAGGTGGTTGAGCACGATGACGCGGATCTCGTCGAGCGTTGCCACCTGTTCGAGACGGGCGAAGAAGTCATCGGCCAGCTCGGCCTTGACCGTGTCGATGAGCGCGACGCCGTCACTGCCACGCACTGCGTAGGCGTTGTAGGTGGTGCCATTGGCGGTGCGCAGGATCATGTCGAAGTTGCGCAGCCCTGGATCGAATGCGCCGATCCAGTGCACGCCAGGTGCGATCTCGACTGCGTTGCCGTCGCGCACGGCTATCTGCTCGCGCGTCTGTTCAGGACCGGGGCTGCTCACGCTGGCGTTGCTCCAAACGGGGCCGATAACAGCTTAACGAGCGCGGATCTCGGCCATGGCCGTGTTCCAGCGCTCGGGTGGGATACCCGTCAGCGAACCGGGCGGATTCACTGGGATGCCGCTGGCATCGAGGATGGCGCCCTCGATCGGACAGATGCTCGCGCATTGCGGCTCGGCGAAGTCGCCGGCACATTCGCTGCACTGGCTTGGGTCGATGATGAAGTGTGGCTTGGCGGCCTGAATCGCATGGCTTGGGCACAGCGGCTCACAGGCCCAGCAATTCACGCAGCCATCGGTTATTTGGTAAGCCATGGTGTTTCCTGATTCGGTTGGGGCTGGCTCAAGCGCTCAGCGCACTCATGGGTTCCGCCTGGTTGAGCGCGCCGTTTGCTGTGAGCTCGGCGTAGACGGCGGCGACGGCTGTCTCGATCGGCTCCATCGCGTGCTCGCCGTTCGGTGCGATGCCGGCGGCTTCGAGCGCGTCCCAGGGCTCGATACCGATCTTCGAGCAGAGCACGGCGGCGCAACCCTCGAGCGCACGCAGGGTGCCGGCGAGCGCTGATTCGGCTTCGCCACAGGTCTCATCACCCGTGCAGTAGGCATGGACCCGGCGCGTACCGATAAAGCGCACGTCTTGGGCGTCAGCCTCGTAGACCAAGAACTCGCGGGCATGCCCGAAGTGCTGGTTGATCACCCCGCTGCCGCTGCTGGCGACGGCGATGCGCAGTGGGCGACTGGTCGTGCTTGCCTGTGCCTTGGCGCGTGATGAGGCGGTCCGAACGGCAACGAGCGGAGTTGCTGGGTGCGATGAGAGCGGTGTTGTTTCTTCCGATGCCGATGCCGATGCCGAGATCGCGCCGGACACCGCGTCGGGCTCCGTCGAAGGCGCTGCCGGGCGTCGGCGAGTGAGTGAATCGAAGGCCACGAAGACCTCGCCACCTGAGGTCTGCGTCGTCTGCCTGCTCGCCTCGCGTTGCGCTTGGCGTTTGGCCTCGATCTCGGCATGCACCGCGGCACGGCGCTCCATCGCGGCGGTGTAGTCGATGTCCATTTGCTCGATCTTCTCGATCGAAAACTCAGCGCCACGATCCTCGCCCAGCATGCCAACGGCATCGGCACGGCATTGTCGGCAATGGCGCATCATCGCCATATCGCCGCTGCAAGCGTCTTGCAGGGCCTGCAGTTCGTCATGGGTTGGGCCGCGCTGTCCCATCAGGCCGAAGAAGGTGCCATGTTCGGCCTCGGCGATCAGCGGCATGACGTTGTGCAGGAAGGCGCCCTTGGCCTTGACCACGCGGCTGACCTCTTTCAGGTGCTCGTCGTTGACGCCAGGGATCAGCACCGAGTTGACCTTCACCAGTACGCCGCGCTCGGCGAGCATCGCCAAGCCCTTCTGCTGCTGCTCGATCAAGATCCGCGCCGCCTTGACCCCTTTGATGCGACGGTTGTTCCAGAAGATCCAGGGATAGATCTTGGCGCCGATCTCGGGATCGACACAGTTGATGGTGATGGTGACGTGGTCGATGTTGTGCTGGCAGATTTCGTCGACCAGCTCCGGCAGCGCGAGGCCGTTGGTCGAGACGCAGAGCTTGATGTCGGGGGCCTTCTCAGAGAGCGCGCGGAAAGTGGCGAGGGTTCGCTCCGGGTTGGCGAGCGGATCACCCGGACCAGCGATGCCGAGCACGCTCATCTGTGGAATCGCGGCGGCGACGGCTAAGGTCTTCTGCACCGCCTGCTCGGGTGTCAGCAGCTCAGAGACCACGCCTGGGCGTGACTCATTGGAGCAGTCGTACTTTCGATTACAGTAGTGGCACTGGATATTGCAGGCCGGCGCTACCGCCACATGCATGCGCGCATAGTGATGGTGGGCGTCTTCGGAGAAACAGGGGTGGTCGTTGACCTTGGCGCGAATGGTTTCTGGCAGGTGCGCGAGCTTGTCGGAACTGCTTCCGCAGCCGCTGGATGCACAGCCGCCGGCTGACCCGCTCTCTGTCTTTCGCCGCTCTGTCTTCAGAGTGGTTACCGCTTGAACCATGTCTCGATCCCCGTAAAGTCTGACGGCGTCGCATGTGCGACGCGCTAGGCTGTATAGGAGTCGATAAGCAAACGGCGTGCCCGGTGTGAGTTTAAGGCTAAGCAGTTGATTCGGCGATGGTCAGAGCGGGGTTGCTAGAGCCTCTGTGAGGAGGCTGACAGCGCGCAACTGTCCTTTGTCGGGTCTGCGACCAGACAGGCCTTCCAGCATTTGAGAGGCGCGGCGGCCTAAGCGATCGCTTCAAGCCGATCGGCGGCGAAGCACAGGCAAGCATCGATGTCTGCAGGCTCGAGGGAGGGATACTGACTCAGGATCTCTTCGCGTGATTCACCGGCGCTGAGGAAGCCGAGAATCGTTTCGACGGTGATGCGCAAGCCACGAATGGTTGGCTGGCCATTGCAGAAGTCTGGATGGACGGTGATTCTGCCGCTGGCTAACTGCGTCGCTTGAACCAACCGGTGAGGCTGAAGCGCTCGCGTGTTGCTGGCTCCACCTCATGCAGAAACCGGGCGCTGAAGAAGGTCACTAGGCGACCACCTTCGGGGAGGATCAGTTCGCTCAGCTCAGGGCGATCCGGATCAGTATAGAGACGCAGCGCGCCGCCGTCCTGCGCCTGCCAGGCATCGTTTAGATAGAGGATGCAGCTCAGTGTGCGCTCGCCGATGCCGCGAAACTGGTCCAAGTGCTTACGATAATAGGTGCCGGGAGGATAGACGGCCAGGTGCGCCTCAAGCTCGTAGAGACCGAGGGACAGGCTACGGTTGATCGCTAGCCGTAACTGCTCAAGCTGGCTCCAATAGAGCCGCTGGGAAGCGCTGAGGTCGTTCGGGTCGAGCCAGTCGACGCGGTCGGTTCTGACCTCGTCGCGTACCTCGAGATCCTCGCCGCGGCCAACGCCGGCGCGTCGGAAGCGCCCGGCCTGCCAGCGCTGCTGCGCCTCATGGCGGAGTTGGCTGATGTGCAGTGGTGCGAGGAAGCCATCGGTGACGCACCAGCCCTGTTCGGCAAGGGTTGCGGCGATCTGCTCGGCGGGCTCGGGTGGTTGTTCGGGCGGCAGGGAAGAGGCGGGATGGGCCAAGTGCGCGGGACTCGGTGGGAACGGATGCCGAAGTCTGCGCGCAATGTTGTGGCGGGTCGAGCGATTTTGCCGCAGCTGGGCGCGCGATCGCCGCTGATCGCGGCCCGTTCCATGGCTGATGCCTAGGCCGCAACCCGCGAGGATGCTGCTGATCTAGCCGGCGGTTTGTTTGGCGCCGATCAGCTCGATCGGATAGCCGTCGGGATCTTTGACGAAGGCGATGATGGTGGTGCCGGCATTCATCGGGCCCGCCTCGCGGAGGATCTCGCCGCCTTGCGCCTTAATGCGCTCGGCGGCCTCATAGACATCCTCGACCTCGATCGCGATATGGCCATAGGCATCGCCGAGGTCGTACTGCTCGACGCCCCAGTTGTAGGTCAGCTCGATGACGGTCTGCTCGGACTCGTCGCCGTAGCCGAGGAAGGCAAGGGTAAACTCACCGGCTGGATAGTCTTTCTGGCGCAGCAGTCTCATGCCGAGCAGTTTGGTGTAGAAGTCGATGGAGCGTTGCAGGTTGCCGGTGCGGAGCATGGTGTGCAGGATGCGCATGGTGATCTTGGGACCTCGGTTGCTGGTTGCTGTGCTAGTTGCTGTGAAGGAAGTTGGGGATGATCATCGCGTCTTTGAACTCACAGAGGACCACTGATGGGCACTGGAAAATTGTTTGTAACGGTCTTCGTTGCGGTGCTGCTCGCCAATGCACTTACGGTGCTGATGTTGTTCGGCGCACGCGGTCTGCTGCCCGGCCTGTTGCCTGATGTTGGATGGTCAGCGCCGAGCGCATCGTCGCGCGACGCTGCCGAATCGAGTACGTCAACCGCGCCGAGCGAGGAGATCGCCAGCCGCTGGGTGCCGGCGATTCAGGAGCGCATTCGCCAGTTCTGGGTGCACCCAGCGGGTACCTGGGAGGGCAATGCCCCCGTCGTCAATGTGCAGCTCGAGCCGGGCGGCAAGGTGATCACTAATCAGGTGCAGATCGTGACCAGCAGCGGTAACCCGATGTTCGATCAGTCTGTCGTGAATGCGATCTATGATGCTTCGCCGCTGCCGGTGCCGAGCGGACCAGATTTCGAGCCGTTCCGCGATTTCAATTTGGTGCTGCGCCCCTGACGGAGCTGTTCATCAAGCTCGGGGGCTTGCCAATCTGGTGCAGGGGCCTGCACCAAGGCGAGGGCGATTGCTCAGGTTTGGTGCATTGCTCCTCGGTCCGCACTCCTGTGAGTCGATCTTGTCCTTCAATATCAGTTGGTTATTTTCCTGGTCTGGCATTTGCTTAATGCCGCCAGGCGGCAGCTCTGGCCGACCACTGATGTTCTAAGACTCACCATGATTAGGAGACACTGGATGATTTCGATCCCGTCTTTCAAACCCCTGCTGCTCAGTGCTGGCATTGCGCTCGGGCTGACCGCGTCGCTGTCCGGACTCGCCGAAGATGCCGCACCTACAGCGGATCAGGCCGACGATGAGACCATCAAGGTCGGTGTGCTGCACTCGCTCTCTGGGACCATGGCGATCAGCGAGACCACGCTAAAGGATACGGTGCTGATGCTGATCGAGGAGCAGAACGAGAAGGGCGGGGTGCTTGGTAAGCAGCTCGAGGCGGTGGTGGTTGATCCGGCCTCGGACTGGCCGCTGTTCGCCGAGAAGGCGCGCGGTCTGATTGAGCAGGAAAAGGTCGCCGCGGTGTTTGGCTGTTGGACCTCGGTCTCGCGCAAATCGGTGCTGCCGGTGTTCGAGGAGCTGAACGGTTTGCTGTTCTACCCGGTGCAGTACGAAGGCGAGGAGTCGTCAAAGAACGTCTTCTACACCGGCGCGGCACCGAATCAGCAGGCGATCCCGGCGGTCGATTATCTGAAGGATGAGCTGGGCGTAGAGCGCTGGGTGCTGGCGGGCACCGACTACGTGTATCCGCGCACCACCAACAAGATCCTCGAGGCCTATCTGAAGCAGAACGGCGTGGCGGAAGAGGACATCATGATCAACTACACGCCATTCGGGCATTCCGATTGGCAGTCGATCGTCGCCGATATCAAGAAGTTCGGCTCCGAGGGCAAGAAGACCGCGGTGGTCTCGACCATCAACGGCGATGCCAACGTGCCTTTCTACAAGGAGCTGGGCAATCAGGGCATCTCGGCTGAGGACATCCCGGTCATCGCCTTCTCGGTGGGTGAGGAGGAACTCTCCGGTATCGACACTGGCCCTCTGGTCGGCCATCTGGCGGCCTGGAACTATTTCATGAGCGTGCCGACCGATGAGAACGACGCCTTCATCGAGACCTGGCATGGGTTCATCGATGATCCAAAGCGGGTCACCAACGATCCAATGGAGGCACACAAGATCGGTTTCGATCTCTGGGTGCAGGCGGTCGAGAAGGCCGGCACCACCGACACCGATGCGGTCGAGAACGCGATTGTTGGCTTGACCACCAGCAATCTTAGCGGCGGGACTGCTAAGATGTTGCCCAATCATCACATCACCAAACCGGTGCTGATCGGCGAGATTCAGGATGACGGTCAGTTCGCGATCGTCTACCAGACCGAGGAAGAGGTGCCGGGTGATGCCTGGTCGGACTATCTGGAAGGCTCTAAGGATCTGATCGGCGATTGGACCGATCCGATCAACTGCGGCAACTATAATATCAAGACGAAAAAATGCCTTGGCAGCGAGCAAGCCGCGACCGAGTAGCCTTGAAAATCGAGGCGTCTAGACACTAGAACGAGCAGCCGGCGTTTGTGTCGACGCCGCATTGGATCGGAGGCCAGGGATGGCGCTGGTCACTTCAGTTGCCGGACAGTCCTGATCCGAATGACGCGGCAGCGTCCACCCCTTAGATCACCTCGCGCGGTTGATGAGCCCTATGTCTAGGTTTGTGTTTGGCGGCAGTGACCCTGCTTTGGCGATGGCGCTTGGCTTCTTGCTGTTGCTGATGACAGCCACAGGCGCGGCCGACAATCAGTCAACCGATCCAGCCTCAAGCCCGACAGCGGAGTTCTCAGCTAGCCCAGCCACCGAGACCGCAGTTGCCTCTGATGCTGCTCCTCAATCAGAGCCTGAGCCTGGACCGGAATCTGCATCTGAACCGGCACCGGCACCTGCAACAGCATCCAAACCAGGATCTGAATCCGATCTGACCGCCGCGTTCGACGAACGCGTTTCCCAGCTGACAGATAACTCGTTTAAGGTCAAAGAAGCGGCGGCGCAAGCCATCGCCGAAACCGGTGATGCGCGCGCGATCCCGCTGCTGAAAGCCCTGCTTTCTGGTGATCTCTACTATCGAAAGGACGATGATCGCATCGTCTATGTGGCGCCGGCAGGTAGTAGCGGCTGGGCCTTGACCGATGCGCTGAGCGGCGAGGCCCTCGGCGAGGTTGGGCGCCGTGATGTGCGCAAGATTACGGTCAACAATCGGATGCGCAGCGCTTTGCGGACATCGATCGCGGCGCTGACCCTGGCCAGTCCAGACCCGGCGCTGCGCCTGCGGGCAGCGCGCGAGATGGTTGGCAGTGATGATCCGGCGGTGATCAGCGCCGTCCGCACGCAGCTTGCTGCAGAAGACGACCAGCAGGTGACGGAGGTGCTGACCTTAGTGGTCGCCATCGCCGACCTCAAACAGCCGGACATCGACAGCCGCCTGGCGGCCATCGAGGTGCTGCATGGCAATCTCTATCCTCAGGCGCGAAATGCGCTAAACGGCTTGTTGGAGACGGAGCAAGACCCTGGGGTACTCGCCGCGACGAAAGCGGCGTTGGATGCGATCGACCGTAAGCGCCAGCTGAACAGCAGCATCGAGACCCTGTTCTTTGGTTTGAGTTTGGGGTCTGTGCTGGTGCTGGCGGCGATTGGGCTGGCGATCACCTTCGGCGTCATGGGCGTGATCAACATGGCCCACGGCGAGCTGATCATGATCGGCGCCTACACCACCTATCTGGTGCAGCAGGCGATGCCGGGGCTGACCGACTGGTCGCTGTTGGTGGCAGTGCCGGCGGCTTTCCTGGTCTCCGGTGCCTTTGGCGTCGCCATCGAGCGCACGGTGATCCGCTTCCTTTATGGGCGACCTTTGGAAACCCTGCTCGCCACCTTCGGTATCAGCCTGATCTTGCAGCAGTTGGTGCGCACGACCATCTCGGCGCAGAACGTGGTGGTGCAGAACCCGAGCTGGATGAGCGGCTCACTGCAGCTGAATCCGGGGCTCGCGTTGACCTATAACCGGCTCTACATCCTGCTCTTCGCGCTCATCGTCTTTGCGCTGCTGTTGCTGGTGCTCAAACGCACCGCGCTTGGCTTGCAGGTGCGGGCGGTGTCGCAAAACCGCGCCATGGCGCGCGCGATGGGGGTGCGCTCGGCGCGCGTCGATGCGCTGACCTTCGGGCTGGGCGCTGGCATCGCCGGGGTTGCGGGCGTGGCGCTGTCGCAGCTCACCAATGTCGGCCCCAACATGGGCCAGGCCTACATCATCGATTCCTTCATGGTGGTGGTGTTTGGCGGTGTCGGCAATCTCTGGGGCACCCTGGTGGCGGGCATGACGCTGGGTGTCGCGAACAAGCTGATGGAGCCTTGGGCCGGGGCTGTGCTGGCCAAGATCCTGGTGCTGGTGTTCATCATCCTGTTCATCCAGAAACGCCCGCGCGGACTCTTCCCGCAGCGGGGCCGTGCCGCGGCTGACTAAGAATTGAGAACCTTCAACATGGGCCTGTTGCAACCACTCAAGGGCGATACCGGCGGCAAGATCATGCTGGCGGTGCTGGCGCTGATCGCGGTTCTGGTACCGATCCTGAATCTGCTGGTGCCAGAGGGTAATCCGCTGCATGTCAGCACCTTCACGGTGACCCTGCTCGGCAAGTATCTGACCTATGCGCTGCTGGCGGTGGCGGTCGATTTGGTCTGGGGTTATCTCGGGATTCTCAGTCTTGGCCACGGCGCCTTCTTTGCCCTCGGCGGCTATGCGATGGGCATGTACCTGATGCGCCAGATCGGCGACCGCGGGGTCTATGGCGACCCGCTGCTGCCGGATTTCATGGTCTTCCTCGACTGGCAGCAACTGCCCTGGTTCTGGCAGGGCTTCGATCAGTTCTGGTACGCGGCGCTGATGATCCTGCTGGTTCCTGGGCTGCTTGCGTTCGTGTTTGGCTGGCTGGCGTTTCGCTCGCGCGTCACTGGCGTCTATCTCTCGATCATCACCCAGGCCCTGACCTATGCGCTGATGCTGGCCTTCTTCCGCAACGAGATGGGCTTTGGTGGCAATAACGGGTTGACCGATTTCAAGGATCTGCTCGGTTTCGATCTGCAGTCCGACGGCACCCGGATCGGACTGTTCCTAGCCTCGGCGCTGGCGCTAGCGCTCGGTTACTGGGCCTGCCGTTGGATCGTGACCTCCAAGCTGGGGCGCGTTGCGGTCGCGGTGCGTGATGCCGAATCGCGGGTACGCTTCATCGGCTATCGGGTGGATCGAGTCAAGCTCGCGATCTGGACCTTCTCGGCGGTGCTGGCCGGTGTGGCGGGTGCACTTTATGTGCCCCAGGTCGGGATCATCAATCCCGGTGAGTTCTCGCCGCTGAATTCGATTGAGCTGGTGGTTTGGGTGGCGATTGGGGGCCGAGCGACCCTTTATGGCGCCGTGATCGGTGCGGTCTTGGTCAATTATGGCAAGACGGTCTTCACCGGCGCCTTCCCCGAGGCCTGGTTGTTCGTGCTCGGTGGATTGTTCGTGCTGGTGACGGTGTTCCTGCCCGCCGGCATCGCCGGATTGCTGAAGACCTTGCGCCGGCGTCGTTCGGAGCCGACGGCATTGAAGGAGAAGAGCGCATGAGCTCCGTGAGTGAACCGCATCCAGATCGCGAAACGGGCGCGCGTGCCGATGCGGCCACTGGCAGCGCAGTCAGTTCGAGCGGTGAGGCAGGGCGCCAAGCGAACAGCACGAACAGCGACTCCGGCCGCGGATCGGGCCGGGATCTGCTCCACAGTGATCGCACCTTCGACTTCAGTGGCCCCATGCAAGTCTGGCAAGGCTTCGGGCAGGACTTCAAGGAGCTGACCCGGCGCGATCGGCAGTTCAACTTCATGATCCGCGCCAAGGATCTGGAGTTGGATGTCAGTCATGGTCCGATCCTCTATCTCGAAGGTCTGAACGTCAGCTTCGACGGCTTTAAGGCGATCAACGAGCTGAATCTCTATGTCAATGCCGGCGAGTTGCGCTGCGTGATCGGCCCGAATGGCGCTGGCAAGACGACGATGATGGACATCATCACCGGCAAGACGCGACCGGATTCGGGCAGCGCCTTCTTCGGCCAGAAGATCGACCTGCTGCGACTGACCGAGCCCGAGATCGCCGAGGTGGGCATCGGGCGCAAGTTCCAGAAGCCGACCGTGTTCGAGCACCACAGCGTGTTCGAGAACCTCGAACTGGCGATGGCGGCGGACAAGCGCGTCTTTCCGACGCTGCTCGCTCGGTTGACGGGAAAAGAGCGCGATCGCATCGACGAGGTCCTCGGCATCATCGGCCTGCAGGAACAAGCGCAGCGTGAGGCCAGCGTGCTCTCGCACGGGCAGAAGCAATGGCTCGAGATCGGCATGCTGTTGATGCAAGACCCGCATCTGCTGCTGGTCGACGAGCCGGTCGCTGGCATGACCCATCAGGAGATGGAGCGCACCGCCGAGCTACTGACATCGCTTGCTGGCAAGCATACGGTGGTCGTCGTCGAGCACGACATGGACTTCGTGCGCTCGATCGCTAAGCGTGTCACTGTGCTGCACCAGGGCTCGGTGTTGGCCGAGGGCAGCATGGATGAGGTTCAGAACGATCCGCGTGTGATCGAGGTCTATCTTGGCGAGTGATCAGAGCGGTGGTCCGAGGTTGCGTCCAACACAGGATAGCGCCAAGCTGAGCACCAGAGCTGACTATTGAGGAGTCCTTGCAGCGTTGACGACTGACTACGAGACCGACTTCTATGCCTGGTCCGATGAACAGGCGAGGCTACTGCGCGGTCGTCGTTTCACTGAGCTCGACATTGCGCATCTTGCCGAGGAGGTCGAGGACTTGGGAAAGCGGGAGCGTCGCGCCCTGGAAAGCCGTTTGGCCGTGCTGATTGGGCATCTGCTGAAGTGGCGCTATCAAACGGACTATCCGTATCGAAAATCCTGGCGCGCGACCATCAATACCCAGCGCCGCTCAATCCAGCGCCTCTTGGCTGAGAATCCGAGCCTTGGCGCGCAGCTCGAAGCGTTGATCGCAAGTGCTTATCCAGACGCGGTCGACTTGGCGGTCGCTGAAACGTCACTGGACTACGTTGCATTTCCACCAGGCTGTCCTTGGGACCGTGATCTGATTCTTGGCGACCATTGGCCATCGCTCTCACCCGATCGTGGCGGAATCGGCGCCGATCCATCGAGCTCCGGTTAGCTCACAACAGCCCGAACCAGAAGGCACAGCCACCCGCGATGAAGTGGAATAGGGTGACGCCGGCCAGGTTGGGATTTCGCAGGTAGAAGAGGCCGAATACGACGCTGCTGACCATGGTGAGGATCACGGCGGCGAAACCGAAATGTAGGTGAAACAGGCCGAACAGCGAGGAGGTGAGCAGGACGGATTTGAAGCCTTTGCTGTCGTCGAGGAAGCGCTGAAAGGTGGTTTGCAAAAATCCGCGCGCGACCAGCTCTTGCACAAAGCTGTGAACGAGATAGCCAAGGGTTGGCCACAACTCGAATTGTCCCGGTTTTCCCGGCAGTGCGCCGAAATGATGCAGGGTCAGCGCGATGGCTGCGACCAGTGCGGCGAAGAGGAATGAAGCCAGCGCCCCTTCTCTGAGTGAGCGCCCGAGCCCGTTAGTGCTCAAGCCGAGGTCTTGCCTTGTCAATCCCATCAGCCGGATGATCACGAGCGCCGGAACAAACTGGACGACGAGATAGCCCCAGGTGAACGCGGGCGTATAGACGTCAACGTCAACAATGGAGCGGGCGATGAAGTTGTTAACGATGGTGCCGATCGACATGACGCCGAGGGCGTAAAGAAAGAAGCGGCCGAACAGCTGTCT
This sequence comes from Lamprobacter modestohalophilus, assembly GCF_016583905.1. Lineage (GTDB taxonomy): Bacteria > Pseudomonadota > Gammaproteobacteria > Chromatiales > Chromatiaceae > Lamprobacter > Lamprobacter modestohalophilus. Next base: position 55,568 of record NZ_NRRY01000012.1, read on the forward strand.
GTTTCGGACCTCGTCCAGGTTCTCTTGGAGCAGACGCACTCGCTCGCTCACATCCGCGATCGATGCGACCACGCCAACCGGCTCGCCCGCCTCGCCAGCCAGCAGGTTGGTGCGCACCACCCAGTGGAGGACCGAGCTGTCGTCGCCTGCGATCTGGATCTCGGCGGTGTGGGGTGTGGCGGGGTCGTAGATCGCGTCAAGAACGCAGTCGTTCAGGCCTTCCAGATCACCGCGGTCGATAAAGGTCTCCGCGAAGCTCCGACCGAGGACCTCTTCAGCCTTGATGCCGAGCAGCCGCTCCGCGGCAGGGTTCAGCATGATGATGGCGCCCTTGCGATCGATCGACATCACCGCATCGCGCATACTCTCGATCGTTTCGCGAGCCAGTAAATCGGAGGCATGGAGATCGTCGCTCATCGGAGATTAGCGTGCGTTGTCAGGGGCTGGAAAGCAGCTTCGCAGTGTCGCACTGCGCAAAGCAAACGGGCAAGGCGATTAGGTTTAGGGCCGGCCCAAGTTCGATCACATCTGGCCGCGCTCATCGTTGCGCCCAGAGCCGCGCTCATAATAGTCAAGCAAGCGATCGACAGCGGCATCCCAACTGAGACTGGCTTCCAGTGGGTCCGCGACAGGCTGATGGCTTAGGGCGTGGCGCAGACAGGCCTGAAACTCCTCTGGTGAGGAGTAACACAAGGCATTTTGAAACGGATAGAAGAGCTCGTTACTTGGGTCTCGGGGCAGGATGACGAACTTGCGCTGGCCGAGGGCTTCTGCCGTGGTGGTGCAGAGCATCTCGCTCTTTGATGCATTGATGAAGACCCGGTAGCGCGCGATATCCGCCGCCGGTGCGGTGGATAGTCCACGGAAATTGAGCTGTACGCCGCGTGCCCGTGCATAGTCGGCAATCGCTGCCCGGTCGCGGCCGATGCCGAAGACGTCGATACTGCGATCTGCGCTTTGATCTGCGCTTTGATCTGCACAGTGATTTACTCCGTCCGCAAGCAGATCGATAAGCTCGCGAAAGCCTTTCTCCCAGATCAGCTTGCCCATGAAATAGAGGTTCTGGCGGTTGTCCGCTTGCCCCGCATGGTCGAAGAACGCCGGATGAATGCCGCTGATCAGCAGGCGTTGGGCCTTGGCCAAATCGGGTAGGATGTCGGCCAGCAGGATGACATCATCGCAGCGGTGCTCGATCAGCCAGCGATTGTAGCGCTCCAGCCAGCCCGCGACCCGAGGCAAGCGGGGCAACGCCTGTTCGCAATAGTAGCGATAGTTGGTCAGCACGATGCCGGTGACGCGGGCTGCGCGTTCGCGGTAGCGGTTCCAGGGCTGCGCCCAGTTCAGGTGCTCTGGCTCCTCGAGAATAAGCCAGTCGCAGGGGCGCAGGCGTTTCGGTAATCCGACAGTCGGTAGGATGGAGCCGAGCGCGTCCCAGTAGCGGGCCGGGTAGAATTCGATCAGCAGGCGCGGGCAGGCTGGCTGCGGTAACTGGGAGCGAATGTAGCTGGCCTGGGCTGAAGGAGTCGGAAATCCTCCGTTGTCCCGGCATTCGGCATCGCCAAACAACCGCAACTGCTGCTTGGGAGGAATCCAGGGCAGGTAGAGGCAGACATCGAGCCCGCGCTGGGCCAAAGCGTGGGCACGCAGCAGTGCCAGGATCGCCGTGCCGGTGCGCCATGGCAGCGCCGCAGTGCTCAGGATATTGATGGTCTTGAGCATGGCTCAACGGCTCGCTCGAAACGTGGTTTCAATCAGTAGGCGGCAATTGATGATCGACAGTCGATATTACCAGGCCAATCCGCTGATCTATCTCGGCGATTTCACGCTGTCCATGACCGGCTTCGTGGTCGCTTTCATCTTCTGCCTGCGGACAAGCGGTCTTGTGTTTGCGCTCTGCTTTGTTGTCAGCTGTGTCTGCCTCTATCGCGCCGGTACCTTTGTCCACGAGCTGACCCATCAGTATCGCAGCGGGCAGCTCAACTGGTTTCATCGGCTCTGGAACCTCACCGCGGGGGCAATTTTCATGGCGCCGGCGGTGCGCTTCTTCGATCCGCATCAGATACATCACAAGGTTGGCACCTTTGCCACGCGGCAAGATCCCCAGTACCTGCTGCTGCGCACCGACTGGAAGTTGGCGGCCTTGATGCTGCTGGTTGGTCCTTTCGTGATGCCCATCGCCTGCCTGTTTTTCGTGTTGGCGGCTAGTCTGGGTGAGAAGGTCGATATCGAGGGCAGGATTGATCGCTATCTGACGCGCAAGAAGGGCGCTGCGGCGGGTAGTGCCTTGCCCGCCCAGTACAAGCGGGAGATGACCCTCTATAGCCGCTATTATCTGGTGGTGATCGCTGTCTATGTCTGGCTCTGGCCGGAGACCATCCCGCTACTCTATGCCGTTCAGGTTGGGGTCTGGTGGCTGGGCATCCTGCGCATCCCGCTGGAGCATGAGATGCGTGAGTATCGCGAGCAGACCGATGCCAGGGATCATGTGATCGACAGTTTCACCGTTGAAAGCCCGTTCGCCGAGATCCTGCAGCCGCTCAGCCTGCGATTGCACACCGCGCATCACATGTACCCTGGCGTTCCCTACCATAACCTGCCCGCACTGCATGCGGAGCTTAAGCGTACCAACCCGGAGTATCGCAAGAGCATGGTTCCCTTCCTGAACCTAGTGCTGGGGCCACGGCGCATTGCATCGGATTGACTGGCTTGACCCCTCAGCAGCCGGCCCTTGAATCCGCGGTGCCTGATGATCCGCGCCCCCATGTGGTCATCGTCTATACCGACGCGGGTGGTGGTCATCGCGCGAGCGCGCAGGCGCTGCGCAGCGTGCTCGAGGCGGATGGTCGTTACCGCGTCACGCTCGTCAACCCCTACCGGGAGGTGCTTGCCCACCTCGACCCGTTCACGCGCTTCACCGGGCGCAACGTCGAGGCGACCTACAACGAGCTGGTGCTCGGCGGAGGACGCACCGGACTCTTTTGCCGCGGCTTCTTCATCCTGTCCTTCATCGCGGTCGCCTTTCTGCGGCGCGCGGGACGACGCGAGTTCGCTCGGCTTTGGGCAGCGACGCGGCCCGACCTGGTGATCTCGGTGCTGCCGGTCCTCAATCCGGCGATGATCGACGCCATCAAGACCTACCGGGGCGGTTCGGTCCCCTTTGCGATCATGATGACGGATTGGGCCGAGATCTCCCGCTTCGTCTGGTTCCCCAAGGGGACCGACTATGCGGCCATCTCGGGGACCGAGGAAGGGTTGGCGCGGCTGCGTGCTAAGCGGCATCCAGAGGAACGAATCTTTCCCACCGGCGGGTTGCTGATTCGGACGCAGTTCCTTGAGCCATTGCCAGAGGACATCGGTGCCGCGCGCGTCGCGCTTGGGCTTGAGGCGGATCGCCCGACCCTCGTCATGACCTATGGCGGGCATGGCGGTCCGCGCATGGTCGAGCTTGCCGATACACTTGCCGCTGCGGACGCTCAGGTGCAGGTGATCTTCCTGTGCGGGCGTAACGAGACGCTCGCGCGCAGACTCCAGAGTGCGCATCTGCCGTTCCCGCACCTCGTCCTCGGCTATCGCGACGACATCCACCGCTATCTGGCGCTCGCCGATCTGTTTGTCGGCAAGGCCGGCCCGCAGTCGATCTCGGAGGCGCTGGCGCTCGGCCTACCGCTGCTGATCGATGAGTGGCGCGTACTGCCGCAGGAGCGGGCACTGACGCGCTGGGTGAAGAGGAGCGCGGGCGGAGCCACCTTCAGGCGTCCGGCGCAGTTCGTGCGCGAGGTGCAGGCGCTAGCTGCTCGGCCAGGCTCAGGCAGCACGCCTGAGGTGGCGCGGCGCAATACCGCCGCAGGCGACATCCTTCGCATCGTCGAGGCCCTCCTCGCGGGGGAGGACGCGACCGATGCGGTTTGGATTTCCTCTCCGTCCAAGCGGCCGTCGCCGTCGCTTCAGCGGCCTACAAAAGAACAGGCGTACGACGGATGAGCGACTATGATCCTGTTTTCGACGCAGCCAGTGACGCTTCATGAACAACCCGGTTGTTTCCGCGGCCAGGGATCGACCCGATAGCGCGACCTGTCAACTGCGCGGCGGTCTCCTTGCGCGCCTGACCCTGTTTGGCGTGACCCTGTTTGGCGTCGCCCTCTGTGCCGCACTCCCGGCCCTTGCCTTGGACAGCGTGACCCTGCAGCTGAAATGGCGCCATCAGTTTCAGTTCGCCGGCTACTCCGAGGAAGTGATCGCGCAACCCATGCAGGACGCCCTCACCCCGCCATCGGCGGAGAAGGTCGCAGCGCTCATGCGCGAGACGATCGAGCGCCTCTTGGCGGGCGACACCAAGGCGATCTACGTCACCACCGAGGTCGACCAACCGCACCGCGACGGCCACATCGTGCCGACAGAGGTCGTCACAACCTATCTGCTGGACAAGGCCGATCAGCCCGTCAAGCTGCTTGGCATCACGCGCGACATCTCCCAACGCAAGGCGCTGGAGTCTGAATTGCGTACCCGCGTCGCCGCCATCGAGGCCGCGGCCGACGCCATCGTCATCACCGACACCCAGGGCCGCCTGCTGTATGTCAATCCCGCCTTCACCCGGCAAACCGGCTTCGATCGGGAGTCGGTCAAAGGTCATGACACCCGGATTCTCAACAGCGGCAAACAGTCCAGGGCCTTTTATGCACAGCTCTGGCAGACCGTCCTGGCCGGCCGGATTTGGCGTGGCGAGTTGATCAATCGTCGCAAGAACGGCGAGCTTTACGAGGAGGAAATGGCCATTTCCCCGGTCAAGAATGAGCAAGGCCAGATCGAGTATTTCGTGGCCGTCAAGCGCGATATCAGCGGCCAGCGTGCCATGGAACGCGCCCTACAGGCCGCGAACCAGGAACTTCAACAGAACCTGGACAAGATTAGTCGCTTGCAGGAGATCCTCGCCGAACAGGCAGTCCGCGACCCGCTGACCGGCCTGTACAACCGGCGTTATCTCGACGAGACCCTCGCACGCGAATTTGCCCGAACCGAGCGCGAGGACTCTCCCTTGGCAGTGGCCATGATCGACGTCGACTTCTTCAAGCGGATCAACGACACCTGGGGGCACTCGGCCGGCGATGAGATCCTCAAGCGGCTGGCCCAATGCCTGCAGCTGGGGGTCCGTGAGGGCGATATCGTCTGTCGCTATGGCGGTGAGGAATTCCTACTGTTGCTGCCGCGTATCGCCCTGGAGATCGCCTTCCAGCGCGCCGAGCGCTTGCGCCGCGAGTTTGCCGACAGCGCGCTGCAGTGGGGCGAGGCCCAGATCCAGGCAACGCTGTCGATTGGGCTGGCGAGTTTCCCCGACCATGCCCAAACCCCGCAGGCCCTGATCGAGCAGGCCGACGCGGCCCTGTATCGTGCGAAGCGATCGGGACGCAATCGAACCGAGGTTGCATCAGCCACCGCCTCCGCAGCGATCACCACAGCGGTCACCCCGGGATAGGCAATCGCCCTGGTCGACACACCGGAGGACGTGTGAACGCTCAGCGCTCGAAGGATTCGATGCGCGCGGCCGCGCTCAACGGCACCAGAAACGCGCTCGGATCAGGCAGCACCTTCGCCCGCACCGCGGCCAGCGTGGTTTCACCGCCGTAGCTCACCGATGACTGCAGGTGGCCGCGGATGCGCTGCAAGATGGTGCTGACGCTGCCACGGTAAGGCACCTGGATCTCCTGACCTTCGGGCGGGACGTCAAGCGCCGCGTCGCGCTCGTCGCTGCTGCCGCTGTCGTAGAGCGCTTCCAGCACGGCCTCGGGTGAGGTCATGCCGCGGTAAATCTTCTTCTTCATGTGGGTCGCCGGGTCCTGGATCACCTGGCCCGGCGCCTCGTCGGTGCCGGACAGCGCGCTGCCGAGCATCACCGTCGACGCCCCGCAGATCAGGGCGAGAAAGATGTCCTTGTCGGTCTTCACGCCACCGTCGGCGACGATCGGCACGCTGTCACCGACGGCGAGATAGGCCTCGCGGATGGCCTGCAGTTGCGGCACACCCGCCGCCGTTTCCAGCCGCGTGCGGCAGCCGCGACCGGGCCCGACGCCGACCTTGATGGCATCGGCGCCGATCTCGCGCATGAAGCGTGCGCCCGCGCCGGTCGCGACGTTGCCACACACCAGCGGCACGCTGCCAAACTGGCCCCGCAGCCCGGCAACCGCCTGCTCCATCATGGCCGAGTGACCGTGCGCGATGTCGACGAACAGCAGATCGGCCCCAGCCTCCAGCAGCGCCGCGGCCCGCTCCAGATAATCGCCGCGCGCGCCGACCGCCGCGGCGCAGCGCAGGTGGCCGGCGTTATCCTTGCTGGCGCCGGGCTGTTTGCGGTTGAGATTGATGTCGCGGCGCGTGATCAGCCCATGGATACGATTCGCGCCATCGATGAGCGGCAGGCGCTCGATGCGGTGCTCGAACATCAGCCGCTCGGCCTCGTCGGTGGAGATGTCCGGTGCGCCGGTCACCAAGCGAGACAGCGGGGTCATGAACTCGTCGACCACTCGATCCTGGTCAGCATCCTGCACCGGCGTATCCCGGTTCGAGAGCAAACCGGCCAGCAGGTTGGAGCCGCTGGCGGTCTCGATCAGGATGCCGGTGATGCCGTGCTGCCGCGTGAAACGCCTGGCTTGGTGGATCGTCGTGCCCAGCGGCAGGCACAGTGGACTGGCAATCACAGCGCTCTGGCTGCGCTTCACCACGGCGACTTCGGACGCCTGGCGCTCAATGCTCATGCCGCGATGCACGACCCCAATGCCCCCGTGCATGGCCATGGCTCGCGCCATGTCGGCGCCGGTGACGCTGTCCATGTTCGATGAAACGATTGGCAGATCCAGCGCGATCTCTGCCGTCAGCAGCGACTTGACGCTGATCGTGCGGCGGGTCTGTGAATCGGTCTTCTGCGGCCGGAACAGGAAATCGTCGAAGGTCCTGCCGGTCCAGAACGCCGATTCGTCCGGCGCTGCGGCGAAGGCATCGTCAAGGTTCTGCCGCCTACTCGTTGTCATGTGTCAGTCTCAGGTTGCGCTAATGATCGCGGTCCGCGACGTCTTCCGGGAGCCCAATGTCCGCTTCGTCGTCTGTGCCATCGGTTAGCCTACCACCTGTCGGCGACCGGAAACGGCTAACACCGGCCGCTCGCTGTTCGGCTATAGCTGGCCGCTCAGTGTTAGAACCTGACTCTGGAGCGGCTTCCACGCCTTGCCTCTCGGCGTCTATGCTAGCCTCATGCCGCACCAATCGTTGAGACCATTGGACCGTATCTATGAAGCCACCTGTTGACCTCCTTGTCATCGGTGCCGGTTGGGCCGGCCTCTACGCCGCTAAATATGCCCGCGAGGCTGGGCTCGAGGTGATGATCCTGGAGGGCAGGTACGACCTTGGTGGCGTCTGGAACTATACGGATGATCCCGCCACCATCACCGTCATGCGCAACACCGTGTCGTCTTCTTCGCGGCATGTGACCGAGGCATCCGACTTCTCGATGGGCGAAGCAGCCGGCAACTTCTTCCGGCATGAGGATGCGCTTGGCTTCCTTCGGCGTTACGCCGATCGGTTCGGCCTCAGCGACCGCATTGTCACCAGCGCACGCGTCGCCCGCGCCGGCAAAGCCGATGGGTTATGGCAGGTCGACGCCGAAGACGGGCGTTGCTTCACCGCCAAACGGCTAGCGATCGCGACCGGTGTTCACCAACGCCGCCGGCCAATCAGCGGGCCGGTGACGGAGTTCACCGGCGCCGTCGTCCATACCGCCGATCTCAAACATCCGCTCGATCTGGGGGTTGGCACGGGCGATCACGTCATCGTCTACGGCGGCGGCGAGACCGCAGCCGATGTTGTGCAAGACCTTGCGACTGGAACGGCGGCCGAGATCACCTGGGCGATCCGCGGCGGGCAGCACTTCTTCCGCAAGGCGCCGCTGCGGCGCGGCCAGCCGCCGGGGGGCTACGACCGGTACGACATGGCGCTTGATGAGTACTCGTCCGGCGCCATCGGTGTCATGACCTCGGTGAAGAGTGCCGTGCCAGGGATGCGCCATCTCGGCAATCTCGGAACCTCGGGCAGTCTCTTCTCGTACCAGGGCCACGGCGTCGCCGAGTGGCAGAACGAGATCCCTCTCTATCGCCAGTTCTTCAACAAGAACGGCCATGCCCTTGAACATGTCTGGAACGGGTGCGTCACCCCGGCCCGAGGCATCGCTCGCTGCCTCGGCAACACCGTCGTCTTTGAAGACGGTCGCGAGGTCCAGGCCAGCCACATCGTCTGCAGTTTCGGCTACCAGCCCGATTTCTCGTTCCTGCCGGATGAGCTCGCTGCGGTCCCGACGGACCGCCTGCATCGCCTGGTCTTCCATCCCGATGATCCATCGCTGGCCTTCTTCGGCTTCGCGCGGCCGACCATCCTGTCGCTGCCCTACATGATCGAGCTGCAGTGCCTCTATGCCGCGCGCGTCTGGTTTGGTCGGGTTGTGCTGCCGGACCCGGAGACGATGCGCGCCGAGGCGGACGCCGATGCCGCCGCGCTCGACGCCGTCTTCGGCTATGAGCGCAGCAATCGCAACATCACCTGCCCGTTCTGGTACCTCGAGGTGATGATGAAGGCGATGCAAGAGGACAGCCTCCGCCGGCTCTTCGCGCGTTTCGATCCGCGACGCGACTGGCCGTTGTTCTCAAAGGCGGTGCGAGTACCGGCCTCGCCGCTGTTGCTGCGGTTGATCACCTCCGACGCGGTCGGACCCGAGGAGCGGGCGCGAATGGATGAGTACATCTCACCGATGCCGTTTGGCTTTCGACGCCAGAATGTCTCACTGCTGCGCTATCTGTTGACCTACGGGCTGATGATCGGTCTCTCGCGCCTACTGCGGCTCGATGCGCTATTTGACGCCATCGCCCGCCGCCGCATGGCTCGGCGGGGGCGGGCGATCGCGTTGCGGCCGGCGCCGGCAGGCGTCGCGGCGGCTGTCTCGGCTCCGGTTTCCATCCCCAGCTCCGCCGTCGATTCCATCCCGCCTTCGCCCGGGGGCAGCGCGGCCTGAACGAGTCAACGCCTGCGATGAGCCGTGCGTGTTCGAGGAGGTTTTCCCGCTTGAGCCTGTCGTTGTTGAACGCTTTGTTGATCCGCTGGGACCGATTCGCGTCGGCACGCTCTCGGTTGCGGCACCTGCCACCGCGTTTGCTCGCCCACATCGGCGATGCAGAGACGCTGCTCGACGTTGGGGCTGGCGACGGACGTCTGGCGCAGGCGCTGATGAAGGGCCGGCCAGGTGTTCTGATCACTGGGGTCGATGTCTGCGCCAGGGCCGAGGCCGCGATACCGGTGCTGCGTTACGACGGCCAGCGACTTCCGTTCGCTGATAATTCATTTGATCTGGTCCTGCTCATCGATATCCTGCATCACACAGAAGACCCCGCCCAGGTGCTTGCCGAGGCCAGCCGGGTTGCCCGCCGTGCGCTCTTGATCAAGGATCATTATTGGGAGAACCGCTGGGACCATTGGCTGCTGAGCGTCTCAGACTATCTCGGCAACAGGGCCTACGAGGTGCCCTTGCCCTATGCCTTTCTGCGGCTCGAGGAATGGTCGCATCTGTTTCGTGCGAGCGGGCTGACCGTCATCTCGATGGACCGCTTTCGCTTCAGTGCGCTCGATCGCTGCAAACAGGTCGTTTTTCTCGTTGAAGGTTGTTTGCCATGACGGATCTCGCGCTCTCCGCATCCACGAATGCAATCCTCGCGGTGTTCATCGCCTTTCTGGCTGGGCTTTCGTTTCGTTCCGATCAGGATCGCACCTCGGCAGCAGGCCTCTTCGCGATCTATCTGCTCTTAGGCGCACTCGCCAATCTGCTAGGCACCATCCACCATGGCTTCATTGAAGGAACCGGTCACGCCGCAGACGTGCCATTGCGCACCGCGACGCGCGTGGTGGTCGCGCTGGGCGTGTTCAGCTTCCTGATGTCCACGGCGCGCCAGTTCATGTCGACCCTTGGCCTCTGGATCAGCCTCGCGATCGGCTTGGCTGGACTCGCCTTCACCATCTGGGTGGTCGCAACGGCAGACAACTTTTTGGTGCTGGTGGCGGCAAATTCTGCCGTGATGCTAATGACTCTAGCGTTGCACCTGTGGGGACTTCGAAAGGGGAACGGTTCTTGGATGATGTGCGTTGGCATCGTTCTGGCGATCGCGGCATCGTTACTGATCCCGTTCGATAGCCAGGGCATTGCCGGCCTCGGGCTCTATGGCACCTTCCATGTGGCTTTGATCCCGGCGGTTCTATTCCAGTACCTCGGCGGTCGCGTCTTGAAGCGTCAAGTCGCGGAGCTCAAACCAGTCTGACCACCTTGTCGACTGGGGTTCGGCCTCCGAATAATGTCAATCAGATGGTGCCATGTCGCGTAGACGACACAAGAAAAAGAGATCTCGCGCAGAGACGCAAAGGCGCAGAGAAGAAGAGAAGAAGAGAAGCGCACTGGGAACATCGAGCAAGCGCTTTCTCCCTTTGCGCCTCTGCGTCTCTGCGCGAGCCTCTTCTTGCCACGTCACAACCTCACGCGACCTCATGTCGAGGCCGTACCCTGTAGACTGAGTCTGTTTCAGCGAGCGTCTGCTCAGCGAGCGCCTGCACCGGCTGTCATCACGCTCTTGGCCGGGCAGCCGGGGTGCGATCGTTGTTGGCGCTCAGGTGGCCGTGATACTCGGAACCGGACGATAGTGATCGCTTGGCGGTAGGGGCGTTAGATGGCACTGAGTTATGCAATGCGCAAGCGGGTTCTGGTGACCGGCGGCGCCGGCTTTCTTGGCTCACACCTCTGTGAGCGACTGCTGGCCAACGGGCACGATGTGCTCTGCGTTGACAACTTCTTTACCGGTACCAAAGACAATATCGCCCACCTGCTCGCGAATCCCTATTTCGAGCTGCTGCGCCATGACGTCACCTTCCCGCTGTACCTGGAGGTCGACGAGATCTACAACCTCGCCTGTCCGGCGTCGCCGATCCACTATCAGTTCGATCCGGTGCAGACCACCAAGACCAGTGTCCACGGTGCGATCAATATGCTCGGGCTCGCCAAGCGGGTGAAGGCCAAGATCCTGCAGGCCTCCACCAGCGAGGTCTACGGTGACCCCAGTGTGCACCCACAGCCCGAGCACTACTGGGGTAACGTCAATCCGATTGGCCAGCGCGCCTGTTACGACGAGGGCAAGCGCTGCGCTGAAACCCTGTTCTTTGACTATCGGCGCCAGCATGGACTGATCGTCAAGGTTGCGCGCATCTTCAACACCTACGGACCGCGGATGCATCCGAACGATGGTCGGGTGGTGTCGAACTTCATCATGCAGGCCCTGGAGAATCGGCCGATCACCCTCTACGGCGAGGGTACCCAGACCCGCTCGTTCTGCTATGTGAACGATCTCATCGACGGGCTGCTCCGGTTGATGAACAGCGCCGATGAGCTGGCTGGACCGGTGAATCTGGGCAATCCGTGGCAGTGCACGATGATCGAACTGGCGCAAGCGATCCTGGATCTCACTGGCTCGCGCTCAGCACTGGTGCATGCCCCGTTACCGCCCGATGATCCGCAGCAGCGGCGGCCTGATATTGCGTTGGCGCGCGAGCGGTTGGATTGGGAGCCACGGGTGCCGCTGCACGAGGGGTTGCAGTCCACCATCGCCTACTTCGAGCAGTTGCTTCGGCGCAGATGATAGGTTCGCGTCATATCGCTACCTCGAGGCACTGGCTGAGGAGGGCTATGCGTTTGCTGTCGTTGACGTTGGGGGATATCCTGCGGTCTATGCTCGCCGAGCAGTCTCCAAGCGTCGATCGCGCGTCAGTACCGACACGCCAACGACCTGACGCTGAGCACCCGCCATGAGATCGACGCCATTGTGTCGGCGATCCACGCCGAGATCGACTATCCTTGGTGCGCGAGAGCAACTCCGCCTCCTGTCCTCGGGCTCTACGCAGTGCTTCGTTAGCAAGCGCGATCTCGACGAGCTGTTGATCCCGGTATTGGGCCAGGTATGGCGGGAGGACTTCGAGGACCGACTCATCCGCGCCATGCAGCGTCGACGGGACGCGCTGGTCGCGCGCGCGTGGCTGATCGAAACAGCCGATAACCATGTGCGGCAGACTATGCAGAGCAGAAAGAGCTGAGGCCAGTCCCATGAAGGTCGCCCGCATCACCCTCTCCAACCTCAAACGCTTCGAGCACTTGGAGATCGACCTCCGCAACGATCTCACAGGGGATTTGGCGACCGAATTCCTGCTGCTCGGCGACAACGGATCGGGCAAGACCACGGTCTTGCAGGCCGTGGCGCTCTGTCTATCCATAGCCATGGGGCGCACCCGGGATGTGGAGTCTTTCCAGTGGCTTGGCTGGATGCCAGGTCGCTACCAGCGCTGGGGAGAGCCGCGGGTTGAACTGGAGGTGCATTTTGATCCGGCGGAGATTGCCGCGACTCAAGCGGTGGCGGAGCGCTGGGCGCAGACCGGACAGGGTTCCGATTTCGAATTTGTGGCGCCTGGGGATAGCGAAGTGGTGACGGTGACACTCCAGGGCGGCAGGGTCGTGGCCCCGAGCAAGGAAGCGATTTTTCAGTTTCGCGGACGAGCTTACGCGACAAGGCTGTTGCGAACCGATCCGAGTGTCCGTGATCGCTTCGCGGATCTGCCCGGTGTGTTCTGGTTTGACCAGTTTCGCAACCTCGCGACTCCGCCCGCGGAGCGACCCGACGGCAGCGAAGAGAATGCCGGCCGCATCTCGTTCAACGTCGGCGTTGCGCGTCTTCGCAAGCATCTCAATAGCTGGCAGTTGGCTCGGCTAGGTGGCGGAGCTCCACAAGCGCATGACTTCCTGATGGAGCTGGAGAACGCCTATAAGCGGGTGTTCCCAGGTCGGTCCTTCGGAACACCGGAACCCATGTTTCGGGGCGGCTCCCCGACCCCGGAGGATTACTACTTCATCCTCTCCGACGGTTCGCGCACCTACGACATCGAGGAGATGTCCGCTGGCGAGCACTCGGTCTTTCCGATGCTCTACGAGTTCGTTCGGCAACAGGTCCGAAGCTCTGTGGTACTGATCGACGAGATCGATCTTAACCTGCACCCGCCGCTGGCCCAGAGCCTGGTCAGCGCCTTGCCGGCACTCGGCCCTAACTGCCAGTTCATCTTTTCGAGCCATTCCGAGGCCGTTCGAGACCTGATCGCTGCTGAGGACATTCATCGTCTGGCCGGAGGTCGGCCGTGCCTGTAAACCTGCTGTTCTGCGAGGGCGGACCAGGAAGCCCTGACATCCGGGTCCTGAACAAGTTGCTCGCCGGACGCTGCGGCCAGATTCGCCCCGAGGGCGGCAAGTATGGGATGGGCAATTGCATCAAGGCGCATCGCGAGGCGCTCGGCCAGGCCTTGGTGTTGGGCCTGCTCGACGGCGACTTTCGATCCGCGCCCGACGCTCCCATGGGCGAGCCGCAAGTCTGGAACGACTCGGACAACAGACGCCTTGGCTGGCGCTGGGAACGCAAGGAAATCGAGAACTATCTCATCGATCCCGCGATCGTCGTCAAGGCTTTGGGGGATCGGGCGCCAGAGCAGGTGAGGTACCAACAGGCGCTGGAATCGGCACGCGACAAGATCGCCCTGTATCAGGCCGCGCGCACGGCGCTCTCGGCCGGGCGACCCCGTTTCAAGCCCTTATCCTCGTCCTTTGGTCCTGAGCGAGGCAAGAGCAAGTATCGGTTTCCTGACGACCTCACGGAGATAGGATGTCGTAAAGGAATCCAGGCCAGCGTCGCCGCCCATCAGGCAACTCAGTTAGTTGAGCTGGATGCCGTGGTTGAACGCTTTGAGGCGCTGAAACCGGAGTTCGAGCCTGGCGGCCGTCGCTATGAGCATTTTCTCTGCTACTTCGCCGGCAAGGATCTGGCGCTGGCGGCCGAAGACGATCTCAAGACGTTGGGGTTCCAGGGCGGCAACGCCTTTCTAGCGAAGGTGATTCAGGAGATTGCGCGGTCGCGCGATGATATCGGGACCTGGCTTCCGGAATGGGCAGCGCTTCAAGATGCCGTGATAGATCCGAACCTGACGGCATGACGAGGCGGTCGTGTTCTAGATCTAGATGTCTTCTAAAATCATTGAACGGTGATCAGGTCACTGGGATAGCCTCATCTGCCCGATATCAACCTATCTGTAGCACTGCCCGTGAGCTTATCCATCCTGCCGGGTGACGCAGATTTGGTCTGTATCGCTTTAACCGCCTGTCACAGGTGGGAAGAAGGCGACCTCATCGCCATCGGCAACGGTGCTTTCAGGGCGCGACATCTCCTGATTGACGGCCGCCAGAATGCACTGCTCTGGCGCGAGCGCTGCTGCCCAAGGCTCGCCACGCGCACAGAGAAACGCCCTCAGCTCGGCGACGGTGGCTCCTGCGATCGGCTCGATGGCTTCGGCATCGCGTCCGAGCTGCTCGCGGAGGCTGGCGAAGTAGCGCAATTGGATCATTGACTCGCGCACCCGGGTACCAGCTCGCTGAATGGCAGAAAGGCAACCAGATCACCGATCGCAATACTCTCGCCCGGCGGGATCACCACCAACCCATTGGCCCAGGTCAGCGAGCTGAGCGCCGCCGATGAGGTGCTGTGGAAGCGCTGAATCGAGGCCTTGCCGGTTGGATCTATCTCCAATCGCGCGCGCTGATAGTCGCGACGCTTGACTGGCTTCGTCAGCTCGAAGCCAGCAGGAAGCCACAACGGAGTTGGCAGAGCGGCATCACCTAGGCCCTGCATGCGCTCGATGAACGATCGCGCGAACAGGCAGAAGGTGACGAACAGCGAGACCGGATTGCCGGGGCTGCCGATGAACGGCGTCTCACCGATGCGCCCAAATGCCACCGGTTTGCCCGGTTTCATCGCCACACGCCAGAGGTCGAGGCTGCCGAGCTGTTCGACTGCGGGCCGCACATGGTCTTCCTCGCCGACTGAGACGCCGCCGCTGGCCATGACCAAGTCGGCCTGCTCGGCGGCCTGGCTGAGCGCGGCGAGCGTCGCCTCGCGGTCGTCCTTGACGATTCCAAGATCAATGACCTCGCAGCCGAGCCCCTGCAGCAAGGCGCGAAACAGAAACCGGTTCGAGTTGTAGATCTGGCCTGGACCCAGTGGCTCCCCAGGCATGACCAGCTCGTCGCCGCTGGCGAGCACGGCGACGCGCAGCCGACGATACACCTGCAGCTGCGCGGCGCCGACACCAGCGGCAAGACCCAGATGCTGGGGGCCGAGCCGCGTCCCAGCGGCCAGCACTTGCGAGCCGGCTTGCAGCTCTTCGCCACGCCGGCGGATGTTGTCACCGGTTCTGATCTCAGCGCTGGTCTTGGCGTCGATGCGCAGGCCATCGCGCTCTGGCGTGCAGACCTCCTGCACAACGACGGTATCGGCGCCCGCGGGCAGTGGCGCGCCGGTAAAGATGCGCGCGGCGGTGCCTGGGGCGAGTGGGGCGCCGCACTGACCGGCTGCGATGCGCTGACTGATGGGTAGCCAACCATCGCTGGCGTGAAGATCGGCGATGCGCAGGGCGTAGCCGTCCATCGCGCTGTTGTCCCAGCCAGGCAGATCGGTGCCACTGATGACCGGTTCGGCGAGCACTCGGCCGAGGCAGTCCATGGTCGGCAACTGTTCGCGGTCTTCGATCGCCCGGGCTGCGGCCAGCAGCTGTGCCGAGGCCGCTTCGACGCTCAGCGGTTTGGCGGCCGACGATTTTGTGCCGGCCTGACGCGCTTGGCTGGCCTCGCAGTCGTTTGCCGTTGGGTGTTCACCCGAACTGGCATGGGCGGCTGCCCTGGAGGCTTCCATTGCGGTGTCAGCAGTGCCGGCAGTGGCGTCAGCAACCGCCGCGCGGTGGCTGTCATGGATACCCTTGGCCATGCGATCAGCGCTCACTGAAGCGCGCGATGAGCTGGGCGAAGTTGCAGGGCCGGGTGCGGCTGTCGAGCTGCGGCTGCAGGATCTGTTCCCAAGCGGTGCGGCAGGCGCCGGTAGAACCGGGCAGGCAGAAGATGAGCGTGCCATTGGCGATGCCCGCCACCGCACGCGATTGGACGGTCGAGGCGCCGATCTCTTGGAACGAGATCTGGCGGAATAGCTCGCCGAAGCCATCGATAGTCTTATCGAACAGCGGCGCAATCGCCTCTGGGGTGCTATCGCGACCGGTGATGCCGGTGCCGCCGGTGCTAATCACGACCTGCACCTCGGGGTCGGCGATCCAACGCGAGAACAGGGCGCGCAGCTGATAGGGGTCGTCCCTGCAGATGGCCTGATCGGCCAGCCGATGACCAGCGGCGGTCAGTTGCTCGCGCAGATAAGTCCCGGAGGTGTCGTTGTCGACGGTGCGGCTGTCGGAGACCGTCGCCACGGCGATGGGCAGTGGTAGGAAAGGGGCGTCGGCGGGCGTTTGGCTCATGCGTTCAGGTCCAGTACAAAGAAGGCATCGAATCTCGTATCGAGCATGGATATGGTTCGTCTCGCGGCCAGAGGCAAGCCTGTGAGGCCACGGCGAAAGCAGCAATGCACGCGAGATCTCGAGCCAGGATCAAAGCCAGCGCGGAATCAAGATCAAGCCCCAGATCGTCGCGGCAAAGCTGATGCTCATGAACACCGCCGCCGAGGCGATGTCCTTGGCCCGTGCCGAGAGCTCGTTGCGCTCGAGGCCGACGCGATCGACATTGGCCTCGATCGCCGAGTTGAGCAATTCGACCACAGGCACCAGCAACAGGCTACCGACCAGCATGGCCCGCTCGACCGGCGACTCGCCGAGCCAGAGCGCTAGCGGAATCAGAACGATGAGGACAAAGACCTCCTGACGAAAGGCCTCCTCAAGCTCATAGCAGGCCTTGAAGCCCTTCATCGAGTAGCCGAAGGCGTAGATGATGCGGCGCCATCCGCTGACATTGTGGTTGGCCATGGTCGCGTGTCGATTTCCTGTTGATCTGGACGGTTTGGTGCAGCTGTGCCGACCCTAACGGCGCAGCGGCCGGCAGCAGCTGGAACAGGCAGGGTGACCAGCGCTTGTCAGATATTGCTTTCAGCAAGGCCTTCAGCAGGCTTCCAGGCAACATCAAGCTGCCGCGCGGCGCGCACGTCATCAAGGCGACGCACCGGTAGGCTGTGCGGGGCTTGCCGCACTGTCTCGGGCTCCTGCTCAGCCTCGGCGCGAATCTTGATCATGGCCTCAACGAAACCATCGAGTGCCTCCTTGGGCTCGGTCTCGGTCGGCTCGATCAGTAGGCATTCCGGCACCAAGAGCGGAAAGTAGGTGGTCGGCGCATGATAGCCATAGTCGAGTAAGCGCTTGGCGACATCCATGGTATTGACGCCGAAGTCCTTCGCCTCTTTCTTCAGCGTGATGATGAACTCATGGCTGGCGCGTCGCTCCGGATAGGCGAGCTGGAAGCCGGCCGCGCGCAGCCGCGCCTGCAGATAGTTGGCGTTGAGGGTGGCGAACTCGGAGACCCGGCGCATGCCCTCGGCGCCGAGTAGGCGAGCATAGATGTAGGCGCGCAGCAGGATGCCCATGTTGCCGCCAAAGGCCGTTAGCCGACCGATGCTCTCGGGTCGGTCGTCCTCGTCGAGCCAGTGATAGCCTTCGTCGTCGTCCTTTTCGACCAAGGGGATCGGCAGATAGGGCTCGAGCCGCTTGGAGACGCCAACCGGACCAGCACCCGGCCCACCGCCGCCGTGCGGGGTCGAGAAGGTCTTGTGCAGGTTCATGTGGATGACGTCGAAGCCCATGTCGCCGGGCCTGACCTTTCCGAGGATGGCATTAAGGTTGGCGCCATCGTAATAGAGTAGGCCGCCTGCCTCGTGCACGGTCTTGGCGATGGCTTGGATGTTGCGGTCGAAGACGCCGACGGTGCTTGGATTGGTGAGCATGATGCCGGCGGTTTGGGGGCCAACCACCGCGCGCAGGGCGTCGATGTCGACATCGCCGTTGCGGCCGGTTGGCACCTCGCGCACCTTGAAGCCGGCCATGATCGCCGAGGCCGGATTGGTGCCGTGGGCGGCGTCCGGGACCAGCATCTCGCGCCGGTCATGATCGCCACGGGCGTCGTGATAGGCGCGGATCATCATCACCCCGGCCAGCTCGCCTTGGGCACCGGCCGCGGGTGCCAGCGAGACCGCGTGCATGCCGGTGACGCTCTTCAGCATGTCCTGTAGCTCATGCAGGCAGGCCATGATGCCCTGGCTGTGGCTCTCCGGTGCAGCGGGGTGGCGCGCCAGGAAGCCGGGCAGCGAGGCCAGGCTGTTACAGGCGCGCGGGTTGTACTTCATGGTGCAGGAGCCGAGCGGGTAGAAGTGCGTGTCGATCGAGAAGTTCTGCTGCGAAAGCCGGGTGTAGTGGCGCACCGCTTGCATCTCCGAGACTTCGGGTAGCGCGGCGCGCTGCTTGCGACGCAGTGCCTGGGGCAGAGTGCTGTGGTCGGCAGTCGTGAGCGGCGCTTGCGCGGTGGCGCGGCGGCCAGGGCGGGAGTGTTCTTGGATGAGCATGGCGGGGTTGAGTGACGAGTGGTGAGTGGTGAGTGATGAGTGACGGCTTGATATCTCTGGTCGCTGTGGGCTTTGGCGAGCGTTGTGGATGCTTCTCCCGGGTGGGCCGAGAGTCGGGTCCTTATCATGGGAGGGCGTTTAGGCCCTCAGGCGCCCATTGGCGTACCTGAGCACGCCTTCAGCGGGTATCCGAACAACCGCGGTATGGCACGACGAAGGCTGGGGACATTCGCTGCAGCCAGGACTGGACATCGATCCGTCCTCACGTCTAGGCCGCTTTGGCGACGACCAGGGCGCTTGTGAGCGCCTCGCGATAGGCGGCGATCTCGGCATCGGTGCGCTTTTCGGTGGCGCAGACCAGCAGCGCTGAGCCTAGCTCTGGATACTCGTGCCCGAGATCGAAACCGCCGAGGATGTCCTGCTCGGCGAGTCCGGCGAGCACCGTTTCGGTTGGCGCTGGTAGGCGTAGGGCGCGCTCGTGGAAGGCTGGAGCGTCGAAGATTGGCTCCACGCCTGGCACCTCGCAGAGCTGCTGTGCCAGTCGGGCGGTGTTGGCATGACAGGCGGCGGCGACGCGCTCGAGGCCTTCGGCACCGAGGATCGCCATGTGGATGGTGGCGGCGGTCACCAGCAGCCCCTGATTGGTGCAGATGTTCGAGGTCGCCTTGGAGCGGCGGATATGCTGCTCGCGCGCCTGTAGTGTCAGGGTGTAGCCGACCTTGCCGTCGAGGTCTTCGGTCTTGCCGGCGATGCGTCCTGGCAACTGGCGGATGAAGGCCTGCTTGCAGCAGAGAAACCCGAGATAAGGCCCACCAGAAGCGAGCGGCATACCCAGCGGTTGACCTTCGCCGCAGGCGATATCAGCGCCGGCCTGGCCCCAGTCGCCGGGCGGCGAGAGCAGGGCAAGGGCGACCGGGTTGACTACACCGATCACCAGCGCATCGCGCGCTTGCGCCCAGTCGGTGAGGGCGTCGACGTCTTCGAGCACGCCGAAGACATTCGGCTGTGGCACGACCAGCGCCGCGAATGGCTGATCGGCGACGGCTTCGCAGTGTGCGATCTGGGTCCGCCCGCTGCGCTTGTCGTAGTCGACCTCGACCAGCTCGATGCCCTGATGCTGGACGATGCTGGCGACAGTGCGTCGATAGAAGGGATGCACGGTGCGTGGCATCAGCACGCGCGGGTGCTTGACCTTACGATTGGAGCGCACCGCCATCAGCACCGCTTCGGCCAGTGCCGAGGCGCCATCATAGAGCGAGGCGTTGGAGACATCGAGCCCAGTCAGCGCCGTCATCATCGACTGGAACTCGTAGAGCACCTGCAGCGTGCCCTGGCTGGCCTCGGCCTGGTAGGGCGTGTAGGCGCTGTAGAACTCACCGCGGGTGGTGATCTGCCACACAGCCGCGGGAATGTGATGGTCGTAAGCGCCAGCGCCGATGAAGCAGGTCGGTTCGCCATCGCTGCGCGCCCGCGCCTGCAGCAGCTGGGTCACCTCCATCTCGCTCAGGCCAGCGGGGATGCCGTCTAGTCCCTGGGCGCGGAGCTCGGCGGGGATCTCGTCGAACAGCGCGTCGATGCTGTCGACACCAATGGTGTCGAGCATAGCGGCGATGTCCTCGTCGGTGTGCGGGATGAAGGGCATCGTCGTTTAGCCCTCGTCGGCCAGCAGTTGCTCGTAGCCGCCGGCGTCCATCAGCTCATCGAGCTGGCTCGGGTCCGAGAGCTTGAGCTGGAAGATCCAGCCATCGCCGTAGGCATCCTCGTTGATCGTCTCAGGAGCGCCATCGAGTGCATCATTCGCGCCGACGACCTCGCCGCTGAGTGGGCTGTAGATGTCCGACGCGGCCTTGACCGATTCGACCACCGCGCAGGCGTCCTTGACCGCGACCTGCTTGCCGATCTCGGGCAGCTCAACGAAGACCAGATCGCCGAGGGCGTCCTGTGCGTGATCGGTGATGCCGACGGTGACGGTACCGTCGCCGTTGTCTTTGACCCATTCATGGGACTCGGTGTATTTCAGCTCTGAAGGGATGCTGCTCATAAAGGACTCCAGACGGATCGCGTCGCTGTCTAGGCGGCGGCTGTTGGCGAAATGGCGCGAGGAGAGCGTGCTCCCGAGCCGGTGTTGTTTTGGGTTTGGTGTGCCGAAAACGCGCACTGCCGATGTGTCTCGTTCCGCTTTAACAATAAGCAGTGGAGCATCTTTAAACGACGAAACATGTGAATAGCGATTACTTGGTCGATATGAAACGGAAATCCTGTTTCCTGTTGCATCGTTCACGCAGTTCGTTGTTTGTTTCTGTACGCAGTCGTGCTCAGGTTGTTACTGAACTGCGCATGAGACGCTGTGCAAACATGACCGTTCGGCCCCTTATTCAAGCGCGATAAGCGCTTTGCCATGGCGCACGAACGGCGGTTTGACAACCCGCGCGGGCACTGCCTTGCCGCGGATGTCGACTGCGCACTGATCGCCGATCCCGGGCTGAACCCGCGCCAGCGCGATGCTACGCTGCAAGGTCGGCGAGAAGCCGCCCGAGGTCACCTCGCCGACGGGCTGGCCGTCGACGAGCACCGGCTGATGGCTCCTGAGCACGCCGCGACCGGTCAGCAGCAGGCCGATGAACTCGCGCAGATCCCCGCTCGCGCGCTGTGCCTCGAGTGCCGAGCGACCGATGAAATCGCGCTCCTGCGGCTCGAAAGCGACCGTCCACTCGAGCCCTGATTCGAGCGGCCCGACCTCTTCTGTCATATCTTGCCCATAGAGGTTCATCCCGGCTTCCAAGCGCAGGGTGTCGCGTGCCCCCAGTCCGGCAGGGGCAACGCCGGCCGCAAGCAGCGCTCGCCAAAGATCGCCGACCTCGGTGGCTGGGAGCATGATCTCGAAGCCGTCTTCGCCGGTATAGCCGGTGCGGCCGACCAGCCAGTCGCCCTGTTCAGCAGCAAAGAAGGGCTTCAGTGCGCGCGCGGGCTCTTGCAGTGCGCCAGGAAGCAGCGGCAACACCTTAGTGCGGGCTTGCGGGCCCTGGACGGCGAGCATGGCGAGATCGTCGCGACTGTGGATGCTGACCGATGTGCCCTCGACACAGGCGCGTATCCAAGCCAGATCCTTATCTGCGGTGGCGGCATTGACCACGGCCCGATAACGGTTAGGGCCGAGGTAGTAGCAGATCAGATCATCAATCACGCCGCCGTCGGCATTGAGCATGCAGCTGTAGAGCGCCTTGCCCGGTTGCTTGAGCTTGGCGACATCGTTCGCTAACAATCGCTGCAAGAATGCGAGGGCGTCGGCGCCCTGGATGTCGACGGGACGCATGTGTGAGACATCGAAAACGCCGGCCTGCTGGCGGACCGCATGATGCTCGTCGAGCTGGGAGCCATAGTGCAACGGCATATCCCAGCCGCCGAACGGCACGATGCGAGCGCCAAGACGCTCATGCTCAGAGAAGAGGGGAGTTCTGGAACCCATGCGGCACTCCGGTTGGCGGCCGCTATTCTGCGTTGACGGCACGCGAAAAAGACAAACGAGCAGACACGACAGTCTAGACTGTGCGTGCCGCCCCTCTGTCCTGAACCTGAGAGTTTGCGTCGAGCAGCCTTGCCAACCCGCTATCGGCGGGCGGACAGGCTGCTCATCGCTGCCCCGTCGGTGGGCCACTGCTGTGGCCGCTCTCCAGAGTTGGTGTTAATCCCGCGGTCCTTTTGCCTGAGCGATTCCGGGCGGATGTTGCGCCTTCGGCGCCGGTGTTGGCGATTGTTTAGCAATCGCTCTAGAACCGGTCTCTCCCGCGGGACTTCAAACCATTGCCGATCAATATAACCATCTCTTGCCGCAGTTCCAAGGTCGAATCGCGAAATTGCTCTCGCAGGTGATCTCTCACTTGGTCTCGCACTTGGTCTTGGCGGCTGCTATCGAACTGCGCTGCTCTGCGATCACCGCGAAGCGTCAAGGGCGATCGCAGGGCCGATCAGGCTTGGGTACCTCTGTCGGATTTCGACGCTGGCTTGGATTCGGTGGGAACGCGCTGGAAGGTCAAGCCACCGCATTCTGAGCAGGGTGGGATGCGTCCCGCGCGGGTGAAGCGGGTCTCGGCACCGCACTTGTCACAGACTAGGGTGCCGGGGCCGGTGATCTGTCCGGCCTGATAGAGCGAGGCTTGCCGTGCGCGCTCGGACCATTGCTCGAGCTGTATGCGGGTCTGATCGGCGACGCTGCTGAATGCCTCGAGCATGCGCTGCTCGATCAGCTCGAGATCGAAGCGCCACCAGGCGCGCAGATCCTCGCCGGTGTCGGCCAGGTAGTGTGCGGCGTCTTCGATATCGCGCTCGATGTACTCGGCGACCTTGTGCGCCTCCTCGCGCGTCAGTTCACCGAGTTCGACCATGTGGTCGCGGGCATTGTCGAGCATCGCGCGCAGCTTCGGCGTTGCCTCCTCGGCCTCATTCACTGCCTCGCGCGCCCGCTCGAGCATCTGCTCGTAGGCCTTAACCAGCCGATCTTCGGTCTTGGGGTGTTCTTGGTTGCTCATTGCTGCTTTCTCCTGCATTCATCGGGTCGACTGGTGGGTGTCGTCGTCTTCGGGCGGTGCATGTTCTGCCTATGCGAGTTCAGCTGTTGCTAGTTCCTCATCTGCGCGGTGATCCCGGTTCATCAAAGTCTGGTCGATCGGCTCGAAAGCGCAAGTTTGAGCTTGAGCGGTCTGTGGCCGCAGACCACATCTGCTTTTCCAATGCGACTCGCAGGCATCCGGTTTGCTGGCAAGCTGTTTGCCGGCATGCGACGCGCGCATTGCAACGAGCGGGCGACTACAGCGCCAGATGCAGCCGAATCGCCGCGTCGATCTCCTGCAGCTTGGCCGCTGTCAGCCTGCCTGCGGATTGGCCCTGAATCCGCTCTTTGGAGATGGTGCGGATTTGCTGAGCCTGCGCCTTGGAGTCCTTCGGGAGACCGGATTCCGCGCGTGATAAGGCGACCTCGAAGGGATAGATGCGCGTGATCGCCGAGGTGATTGGCAGCACGGTCAGCGTGCTTGCCGCCCGATTGTTGGCATTATTGCTGACGATCAGCACCGGTCGACGTTTGTTGATCTCAGAGCCGACGCTTGGGCTCAAATCCGCGTAGACAATTTCACCTCGTTTCATGGTCACCCCGCCTCACGGTCACCAGTCTCACGGTCACCAGGCCTCATGGCTGAGGCCATCGCTAATGGTGCCATCGGCGTCGATGTTGCTGTCGAGTCGCGCGTCTGCGGCTGCGTCTCGATAAGCGCTCTCAAGCTCGTCCTCGCGGAGGCGAAGCAGCGCCTGCTCGATCACGCGTGAACGACTCCTGATCGCATGATTGGCGCGATAGGCGTCGATCAAGGCGATCAGGTCTGGTGTGAGCGATATCGATAACTTCTCGGTGCGCATCGCAGTGCTCCTAAAATTCGTACATCTGATGCTACCATAATCGCACCTAGCACTAGCACTAGCACTGACCGTAGCCCAAGCGCTGATCCTATAGCCATGGCCTTGGGCAAACGGGCCTGTCATCGATTGGCGAAAATCGATTCACAAGTCGCAGCCTGATTCGGGCTTGGGTTATCCTGCAGTCATCGATCCTGGGGCACTCAGAGGCTGCGGTCACCGCTAGCGCTAATGCCACTGCCAACGAACGGCAGCACGAATGGCCCCCAGTCAATCCAGTCGTCATCGTTATATCCTCGATCACCAACCCGCCCAGCCAAATCATGATCCAGACCGAGTACGAGCCGCGCGCCATCGAACAGGAGGCGCAGCGCTACTGGGAGACCTCGCAGACCTTCAAGGCCGTCGAAGATGCGTCGCGCGAGAAGTTCTATTGCCTGTCGATGTTTCCGTACCCCTCGGGGCGGTTGCACATGGGGCATGTGCGCAACTACACCATCGGCGATGTGATCGCGCGTCACCAGCGCATGCTCGGCAAGAATGTGCTGCAGCCGATGGGCTGGGATGCCTTTGGGCTACCGGCCGAGAACGCGGCGATCAAGCACGGCATTCCGCCGTCAAAATGGACGCGCGAAAACATCCAGGCGATGAAAGAGCAGCTCAAGCGCCTGGGCTTCGGTTACGACTGGGACCGCGAGCTGGCCACCTGCGATGTCGACTACTACCGCTGGGAGCAGTGGCTGTTCACCCGACTGATGGAGAAGGGGCTTGCCTACCGTGCCACCGCGATGGTCAACTGGGACCCCATTGATCAGACCGTGCTGGCCAACGAGCAGGTGATCGATGGCCGTGGCTGGCGCTCCGGCGCGCTGGTCGAGAAACGCGAGATCGAGCAGTGGTTCATCCGCATCACCGCCTATGCGCAGGAGCTTCTGGATTCGATCGACAGTCTCGACGGCTGGCCGGAGCGGGTGCGGGCGATGCAGCGCAACTGGATCGGCCGCTCCGAGGGCGTGCACATGCGCTTTGGCATTGCCGGCGCTGAGGGTGTGGCCAGCCAGGAGACGCTCGATATCTTCACCACGCGGCCGGATACGGTGATGGGCGTGACCTATGTCGCCGTCGCCGCCGAGCATCCGCTCGCGCAGCGTGCGGCGCGAGACAATCCCGAGCTGGCGGCCTTCATCGATGAGTGTCGGCAGGGGGGCATCTCCGAGGCCGAGCTCGAGACCATGGAGAAAAAAGGGCATCGCCTCGGTATCAACGCCGTGCACCCGATTACCGGCGAGCAGGTGCCGATCTTCGCCGCCAACTTCGTCCTCATGAGCTATGGCACCGGCGCCGTGATGGCGGTACCGGCGCATGATCAGCGTGACTGGGAATTCGCCGAGCGTTACGGGATTCCGAAGCGGCAGGTGATCTTTGCCGCCGAGGGTGATGAGATTGGCATCGACTCGCATGCCTTCACCGATAAAGGCCTCTTGCGCGACTCCGACCCCTTCGATGGGCTGACCTCGGAAGAGGCCTTCGACGCCGTCGCCGACTGGCTCGAGACCCATGGCAAGGGTGGCCGTCAGGTCAACTTCCGGCTGCGTGATTGGGGTGTCTCGCGCCAGCGCTACTGGGGCTGTCCGGTGCCGGTGGTGCGCACCGCCGAGGGCGAGGTACGACCCGAGACCGAGCTTCCGGTGCGGCTGCCCGAAGACCTGGTCGTCGATGGCTCCGGCTCGCCGCTGAAGAAGCTGCCGGCATTCTCGGATCTGCCCAATGGCGAGACGCGCGAGACTGATACCTTTGATACCTTCGTCGAGTCGAGCTGGTACTACGCGCGCTATTGCTCGCCGGGCTGCGACACGGCGATGCTCGACGAGCGTGCTAAGTATTGGCTGCCGGTGGATCAGTACATCGGTGGCATCGAGCATGCGGTCCTCCATCTGCTCTATGCGCGCTTCTTCCACAAGCTCTTGCGCGATGAGGGCCTGGTCGACTGCGATGAGCCCTTTGCCAAGCTGCTGACCCAGGGCATGGTGATCGCCGAGACCTGGTATCGCGAGGACGCCGAGGGGCGACGCGACTGGTTCAATCCGTCTGATGTCGAGGTCGAGCGCGACGACAAGGGCCGGGTGGTTGGCGCGGTGCTCAAGGCGGATGGTCAGCCGGTGCATTTTGGCGGCATCGAGAAGATGTCGAAGTCGAAGAACAACGGCGTTGATCCGGAGGCGATGATTGAGCGCTACGGCGTCGATACCGTGCGACTCTATGTGATGTTCACCTCGCCGCCGGATCAGTCGCTGGAGTGGAACGATGAGGGCGTGGAAGGTGCCTATCGGTTCTTGCGCCGGCTCTGGGTCTTGGCTGCGACTCACGCTGAAGGGTTGCGTGCCGCTGGCGCAGCAGAGCGTTCGGCTGGCGCGATCCCTGCTGGTTCTGAGCCTGCTGGTTCTGATCGCAATGCCGCGGTGGATGCAAGTGGAGCGATGGGCGCAGGGACATCGACTGGCGTTGCAGCGCAGGCGCTTGATGATGCGCTGAGCGATGCCCGCCGCGAAGTCCACACCGCGTTGAAGAAGGCGCTGTTCGATTACCAGCGGCAGCAGTTCAACACCGTCGTCTCGGCCTGCATGACCATCGTCAATACGCTGTCGAAGCTCGATGAGCGTGCGACCGCGCAAGTCGTGCGCCGCGAAGGGCTGAGCATCGCGCTCCGTCTGCTAGCGCCGATTGCGCCGCACATCACCCATCATCTGTGGCGTGAGCTCGACCTTGGCGACGACATCCTGCAGGCACCCTGGCCGCAGGTCGATGAAGAGGCGCTGGCGCAGGATCAGATCACCTACGTGGTCCAGGTCAATGGCAAGGTGCGTGGCAAGATCGAGGTGCCAGCCGCGGCCGAGCGCGCCGAGGTCGAGGCTGCGGCGTTGGCGAATGAGAACGTGCAGCGCTTCATCGGCGAAGCGACGCTGCGCAAGGTCATCGTGGTGCCGAATAAGCTCGTCAATCTGGTCGTCAAATGAGCAGTCCAGTGGCTTACCCAGTGGCTCATCCACTTGCTCATCCACTTGCCCATCCAGCGGCTCAATTGAGCCGGAATAGCCGTGGCTGCTGCCGCCGCTCTGATTTCAAAGCCGCTGATCGGTCGCCTGCTGTGGCGATGGGATGCTCGACTCGCTCGCGAGCAGAGAAACGAGCAGCGCTCGGCTTCTCGACAGGGCTGCTGTGCGCGGGGCTACTGTTCCTGCTCGCTGGCTGCGGTTTCCATCTGCGGGGCGCGGTCGATATCCCGCCAGGCCTTGAGCCGATCTATATCCAGTCCGGCGGCCTCGTCGGACAGGCGATCGACGAGCGCCTGCGCGGCAGTGGGGTGCCGGTGACCCAGGTGGCGACGGAGGCCGGGATGATCCTGCGCATCCTCGGTCAATCGCGCAGCTCGCGCGTCGTTGCGGTCGACCGCACCGGCAAGGCACTGGCCTATGCACTGCAGTTTCAGATCGGCTTCGACGCCGTCGAGGCCAGCGGTCAGGCGCTGATTCCCGAGCAGCGGATCACCCTGGAGCGGACCTTTGATGACAACCCCGATGTGGCAGTGCTCGGCAAGCAGCTCGAATCGGACATCATCTATCAAGACATGGCCGACGATGCCGCCGATCAGGTGCTGCTGCGGTTGCGTGCTGCGGTTGCTGCCCGTTCACAGCGCCCACAGTCGGCGCCGCAGGCCCAGGCCTCTTCCCAGTATGCCCCGCTGGCCCAGGCCTCTTCCCAGTATGCCCCGCTGGCCGCTCCAGCCGCTCAATAGGCGTTCTGCAGGCCGTCAACACCGATGCCCATCGCGCCAGCCCAGCTCAGCCAACAGCTCACCAAAGGCCTATCCCCCGTTTATCTGATCACGGGTAGCGAGCCGTTGCAGCTCGGCGAGGCGGCCGACTCGGTGCGACGGGCGGCGCGCGAACGCGGCTTCAGTGAGCGCGAGGTGCTAGAGACCGGACCGGACTTCGATTGGTCATCGCTCGCCGGGGCCCTAGGCTCACTGTCGCTGTTTGCCGAGCGGCGCTTGATCGAGCTGCGCATCGCGGCGACCAAGGCTGGTAGCAAGAGCGATGCGGTAGGGCGAGAGGGCTCGGATGCCATCCGCCGCTGCCTTGAGCATCCGAGCGCTGACGTGCTGCTGCTGATCTTGGCGCCGGGGCTCGACTGGAAGAGCTTGAAGACCAAGTGGGTGCAGGCGGTTGAGCAGGTTGGCGTCGTCGTTCAGGTGCGCGAGCCGCAGGGGCGCCAGCTCGTTCAATGGCTCGACGGGCGTCTGCGGCGTGCCGGCTTCGTTCCGAACGCGGATGCCGTGGCGCTGCTGGCGGAGCGCGTCGAAGGTAATCTGCTCGCTGCCGACCAAGAGATCACCAAATTGGGTCTGGCGTTAGAGCCGGGGCCGCTCGACGCCGAGGGGCTGCTGAGCGCGGTGGCCGACAGTGCTCGCTATGGGGTGTTTGATCTCGCCGATGCCGCGCTTGCTGGCGATCGCGCCCGCGTCGAGCGCGTGCTCGAGGTGCTGCGGGCCGAGGGCACAGCGGAGCCGCTCGTGCTCTGGGCGCTGGCGCGCGAGGTGCGTAAGCTCGCCACCCTGTCCTTTGCGCGCGCCAAACGGCAGCCGCTCGGCCCGTTGCTCAAGGCGCATCAAGTCTGGGACTCGCGTCGCCCGATGGTCATGGCGGCGTTGGATCGGCTGCCGCTCGAGCATCTCTGGGAGCTGGTCATTTGCTGCGCCGATGCTGACCTGGCGATCAAAGGGCGCGGTGGCGGCGATCCTTGGCAGCTGCTCGGCAGCATTGCCGAGGGACTCGCGGCCCCGTTCGCGAGAAACCCGCAATGATCACTGGATTGAGACTGAAACGTTGCTACACTAGTCGGTTTTGCATGCTAACAGTCGCTGATACATCGCTGCACCGCCATGAAGACCGAGACCAAGATGACTGATGTGGCCGCCTATGTCGCTGACGTTGGACGCCGAGCGCGGTCCGCCGCGCGGGCCATGGCACGCGCCGAGACGCGCGCCAAAAACGGCGCGCTGAAGGCCATTGCCAGCGACCTCAACGCCCAGCGCGAGGCGTTAGCACGGGCCAATGCCGCTGATCTCGAGGCCGGTGCGGCCAAGGGGCTGGATGCAGCCCTGCTCGATCGGCTGGAGCTAACCCCGGCGCGCATCGACGCGATGATCGCTGGTTTGGAGCAGATCGCCGCATTGTCGGACCCGATCGGCGCCATCACCGACCTAGACTATCGCCCATCGGGTATCCAGGTCGGGCGCATGCGGGTGCCGCTCGGGGTCATCGGTATCATCTATGAATCGCGGCCGAATGTGACCGCCGATGCCGCCGCGCTTTGCCTCAAGGCCGGCAACGCGACCGTGCTACGCGGTGGCTCCGAGGCCTTTCAGTCGAATCAGGCGATCGCCGCGAGCATTCACCGAGGGCTGCGCACGGCGGGTCTGCCGGCCGATGCGGTGCAGGTGCTGGCGACGACTGATCGGGCCGCGGTCGGCGCCATGATCACCGATCCGGAGCATATCGACGTCATCATCCCTCGCGGTGGCAAGGGGCTGATCGAGCGCATCAGTCGCGAGGCGAGGGTGCCGGTGATCAAGCATCTGGATGGTATCTGCCACGTCTACATCGACGACAAGGCCGATGCGGATAAGGCGGTGGCGATCGCGGTGAACGCCAAGACCCAGCGCTACGGCACCTGCAACACCATGGAGACCCTGCTGGTCGCCGAGCCCGTCGCGCGGCCGCTGCTCTCGCGCATCGGCGCGGCGCTGGTGGCCAAGGGCGTCGAGATTCGCGGTTGTGAGAAGACCCGCGAGATCCTCGCCGATGCGCGTCCCGCGACCGATGCGGATTGGGGCACCGAGTACCTGGCGCCAATCCTCTCGATACGCGTCGTTCCCGGCATGGACACCGCTATCGAGCACATCGAGGTCCACGGCTCGCACCATACCGATACCATCGTCACGGAAGACTACAGCCGCGCCCGGCGCTTCCTGCGCGAGGTCGACTCCAGCTCGGTGATGGTCAATGCCTCCACCCGCTTTGCGGATGGCTTTGAGTATGGCCTTGGCGCCGAGATCGGCATCAGTACCGACAAGTTCCACGCTCGCGGCCCGGTGGGGCTCGAGGGGCTGACCTCGCAGAAGTTCGTGGTGCTTGGCGATGGTCACATTCGTGAATAGATGGGTGCTGGGTCGATTGCTACCGGATCGCATGACCCTGAGCTGCCGATGATCGGTCTGTTCGGCGGCACCTTCGACCCCGTGCACTTCGGCCATCTGCGCGTGGCGCTCGATGTTGTTCAGCATCTGCAGCTCGAGCAACTGCGGCTGCTGCCGCTCGCCGCCGCGGTGCACCGGCGGCAGCCGCAGGCTTCGCCGGAGCAGCGCATGGCGATGTTGCAGGCGGCGATCTGCGATGAGCCATGCTTAGTCGCTGATGATCGAGAACTGAAGCGGGGCGGGCCGTCGTACACGGTCGATACCCTGCACACGTTCCGCGATGAGCTGGGTTCGCAAGCACCGCTCTGCCTGTTAGTCGGTGCTGATGCCTTCGAGAGTCTTCCAGACTGGCATCGGCCGCTCGATATCCTCGGACTGGTGCATCTGGTGGTGATGCAGCGGCCAGGTGCCCCAACCGCGCGTGATCCCTGGCTCCGCGAGCAGGTTGAGCAGCGCCGCACCGATGATCCGGCGGCCTTGCGCCTTCAAGCCAGCGGGCTTATCTACTTCCAAACGGTGACGCAGCTCGATATCTCGGCAACCCGCATTCGCCGGCTGCTGGCGCAGGGCAAGAGCCCGCGTTATCTGCTGCCGGATGCCGTCTTGGCCATGGCTCGTGCCAACCGTTGCTATGCTGTTTAGGCGGGTGCGATCACTGACCGCCTTGACCGCCTGGCTCGACTTTACAAGACGCGCCCAAGAGGACTGTTAATGCAGCTAGAGCACTTGAAAGACCTCGTCGTTGAGGTTCTGAGCGATATGAAGGCCCGCGACATCAGTGTGATGGATGTGCGCGGCAAGACGGCGGTGACCGACTATATGATCGTCGCCTCCGGAACCTCCGATCGGCATGTCAAGGCCATTGCCGAGACCGTGGCCTATAAGGCCAAGGAGGC
Organism: Lamprobacter modestohalophilus; assembly: GCF_016583905.1. Classification (GTDB taxonomy): domain Bacteria; phylum Pseudomonadota; class Gammaproteobacteria; order Chromatiales; family Chromatiaceae; genus Lamprobacter; species Lamprobacter modestohalophilus. The sequence continues at coordinate 86,659 of NZ_NRRY01000012.1, forward strand.
CGGCGAGGCGCCGCTTGGCACCGAAGGCGTGCAGGAAGGCGAATGGGCGCTGGTTGATCTCAATGGCGTGGTGGTGCATCTGATGTTGCCCAAGGTGCGCGACTTCTATAGCTTGGAGCGGCTCTGGAGCGCGCCCGCGCTCGTCTCACACCCGGCTGCCAGTGCCTCGGCCTGAGATCAGCTTGATCGCGGCCATGGCGCGCGGGCGCGTCATCGGCCGGGACAATGCGATGCCCTGGCATCTGCCTGCCGATCTCGCGCACTTCAAGCGCCTGACCTTGGACAAGCCGATCATCATGGGCCGATGCACTTGGGAGTCCCTACCGGGGCTGCTGCCGCGACGGCGACATCTGGTCATCTCTTCCGATCCTGGCTTTCGGCGCTCGCTGAGGCAGGCCGAGGCCGTCAGCTCCCCTGAGCGAGCGTTGGAGCAGGCTGGCCCAGTGCCTGAGGTGATGATCGTCGGTGGTGCGAGTATCTATGAGGCCTTCCTGCCGCTCGCCGATCGCCTGCTATTGACCTTGATCGACGCAGAGATCGACGGTGACACGTACTTTCCGGCCTGGTCAACGGCGGAGTGGCACGAGACGGCGCGCGAGCACCGGCCTCGCGATTCCGCCAATTTGTACGACCTCGATTTTGTGAGCTTGGCGCGCAAGACATCGAGTTGATGGCTGAGCAAAGATCGCTTTGCCGATGAACCTGTTGGCCCGGATAACGACCTCAGACCTCAGCCCGGCGCCAGATAGCCGGCGCAGTCCAGTTCGATCAGCTTCAGGGGCTTCTTCCGCCGCACTCGCAGCGCGCTGAGTCGGCCACCCCAGAGGCAGCCGCTGTCGAGCGCCCAGCAATTGTCCTCGGCGAGGAAGCCGATGGTCGACCAGTGGCCGAACAGGATTCGGTCTTCGCGGGTGCGTCGATCCGGCATCCGAAACCAGGGGAGGGCGCCGGGGACGGGTTGTTCGAGCCCGCCTTTCTCTTTCAGCAGCAAGGCGCCATCGGCTGAGCACCAGCGCAGGCGGGTCAAGGCGTTGGTGATGAAGCGCAGGCGCGCTATGCCGTCGAGCGCGTCGCTCCATCGGCTGGGCTCATTGTCGTACATCTGTTGGAAGAACCGGATATGGTCTGGGCCTTGGAGCGTCGCTTCGAGCTCACGCGCGCAGGCCCGTGCTTGTGCGAGATCCCATTGCGGAGGCAGCCCGGCGTGGATCAGGGTGAAGCCCTTCTTCTCGCTGTGGTGCAGCAGTGGTCGGTGGCGCAGCCAGTGCAGCAGCTCGTCGCGGTCTGGGGCGTCGAGGATCTCGTCTAGCGTGTCTTTCTTGCTGGCGCGTGCGCCGCCGAGGGCAACTGCGAGCAGGTGCAGGTCGTGATTGCCCAAAACGACGATGGCGCGCTCGCCGAGGGCCTTGATCCAACGCAGCACGGCAAGCGAGTCTGGTCCACGGTTGACCAAGTCGCCGACACACCAGAGCTTGTCTCTGGTTGGGTCGAAGTCCATCTTGTCGAGTAATCGGCGCAACTCGTCGTAGCAGCCTTGGATGTCGCCGATCGCGTAGGTAGCCATGATCTCGTGCTGGTGTCGCTATCGGTTGGCGCTAAGCACTAGGTCGCTGTCTAAATGCGACTTCCCGATGATCGCCCTGCAGTGGGGTGCTCAAATCGGGAAGCAGTTGATGGACAGTTTCTAGGTACTAGGCACGATGGAAAGAGTCAATCGCATGCTTGACCACCAAAACGCTGTCCGTGGCAGAACTGAGCAGCACTAATGCAGCCCGCTGCGGTCACCGAGCGAGAACGGGCGAATGACGGCGTCGAAACGGGTGCCATCGTCGGCGATCATGTTGTAGCTACCGTGCATACTGCCAAGCGGTGTCGAGATTTGCGTGCCGCTGGTGTACTCGAAGCTCTCGCCGGGCTGCAGGTGGGGCTGCTCGCCGACCACCCCGGCACCGCGCACCTCCTGCGTCTTCCCATTCGCATCGGTGACGATCCAGTGCCGGTTCAAGAGCTTGGCTGGCACCGCGCCGGTGTTGCTGATGGTGATGGTGTAGGCGAAGATGTAGCGCTCACCGCCGGGGTCGGACTGCTCCGGGAGATAGCGGGTTAGCGCTCGGACGTCGATCTGATAGCGTTCGTCTGTCTCGTCGTGGGCCATGTGGTGTCTCGGTCTACCATACTTGGGTCTGAGCGCTCGCGGCAATGAGCGGCTCGGAGGTGTTAATGCTGATCTCGCTTCAGCCGAAGCCGGCCACACCGCGTTCGGAGGCCTCGATGAAGGCGACGATCTGATCGGTCTCTGGACTCGGGTAACGCTGCTTGGCCTCGTGCAACCCTTCTTCGAGCCGTTGGCCTGAACGGAAGATTAGCCGGTAAACGGCCTTGATCCGGGCGCGTTGCGCGGTCGTGAAGCCGTTGCGTTTCAGGCCTACCAGATTGAGGCCGACAAGCACAGCGCGTTGTCCGTTTGCGATCATGAAGGGTGGTATATCTTTGGACACGCCGGTGAGACCACCGATCATGGTGTAGGCACCAATGCGGGCGAATTGGTGGACCGCAACCTGTCCAGAGACGAAGCAGTGATGCGCCAGCTCGACGTGACCGGCCAGGGTGGCGGTGTTGGCCAGGATGTTGTCGTCGCCGACCTTGCAGTCATGCCCGGCATGGCTGAAGGCCATAAAGTAGTTGCGGCTGCCGATGCAGGTGCCTGCTTCACTCTTGACGCCGCGGCTGATGTTCACGTACTCGCGAAAACAGTTGTCACTGCCGATCGTCAACGGCAGTCCATGTTCTGGCGTGAAGCTCAAATCCTGCGGCTCGCTGCCGAGCGTGGCGCCATGGCAGACCCGGTTACGCGGGCCAAGTCGGGTGCCGCCGTAGATCCGAACACAGCTCTCCAGCCGACACTCGGCATCAATCACTGCTCCGGCCTCGACCAGCGTCCAAGGTCCGATCTCGACGCTCGCATGGACTTCAGCGCCGTCCTCAATGATCGCGCTTGGATGCATCGCCATGGTTTGGTTTCGTCTTGGTCGTCTTATTCAGCTGCTGTCTCAGTGGCGGACATTCAGTGGCGGAAATGCCGCATCCCGGTGAATAGCATCGCGATGCCGTGCTCGTCAGCGGCTGCGATCACCTCGTCGTCGCGCATCGAGCCACCGGGCTGGATGACGGCGCGAATGCCGGCTGCCGCGGCCTGATCGAGCCCATCGCGGAACGGGAAGAAGGCGTCGGAGGCGAGCACGGCTCCGGCCACTTCGAGGCCTGCTTGCTCGGCCTTGATGCTGGCGATGCGGGCTGAATTGACGCGGCTCATCTGACCGGCGCCAACGCCGACCGTCATGCCGTCGCGCGCGTAGACAATCGCGTTCGACTTGACGAACTTGGCCACGCGCCAGGCGAAGAGCAGATCCTCGCGCTCTGCCTCGCTTGGCGCTCGTTTGGTCACGCAGTTTAGTGTTGCGGTCAGGTCGAGATCAGCCCCTTGCACCAAGAGTCCACCGCGTACGCGTTTGAAATCCCGATAGGGCTGGCGCTCCACGGGCCAGGGGCCGCAGCGCAAGAGGCGCACATGCTTCTTCGCCGCGATCGCCTCGATGGCCTCCTGACTGACCTCAGGCGCGATGATCACCTCAACAAATTGGCGGGCGACGATGGCCGCGGCGGTCTCGCCATCGAGCCGCTCATTAAAGGCGATGATGCCTCCGAACGCCGATTCCGGATCGGTGCTGAAGGCGCGCTCGTAGGCGCTGAGCAGGCTCTCACCAACAGCAACACCACAAGGGTTGGCATGCTTGACGATCACGCAGGCCGGCGAATCCCCGAATTGTTTCACACACTCGAGTGCGGCATCGGTGTCAGCGATGTTGTTGTAGCTGAGCGCCTTACCTTGCAACTGCTCGGACGTGGCCAGGCTTGCCTCACAGCCGCCTCGGCCAACATAAAAGGCCGCGGTCTGATGCGGATTTTCGCCGTAACGCATCGCCTGGCGCTTGCGAAACTGCATGTTGAAGGTGCGCGGCAGACCTTCTGGCTTGCCCTCCGGATGCTCGATGATGGCACCCAAATAGTTGGCGATGGCGCCGTCGTAATGAGCCGTGTGCTCAAAGGCGCGCACGGCCAGATCGAAGCGGGTCTCATCGTCGACCGCACCGCCGTTCGCTTCCATCGTTGCCAACACCCGATCGTAATCGGCTGGATCGCAGACCACGGTCACGTCACGATGGTTCTTGGCTGCAGCTCGGATGAGTGTCGGGCCGCCGATGTCGATGTTCTCGATCGCGGTCGGCAGGTCGCACTCAGGACGCGCGACGGTTTCCTCGAACGGGTAGAGGTTGACGACCACGAGATCGATCGGGCGGATCTCATTTTCGTGCATCACCTGGTCATCTTCGCCACGGCGCCCGAGGATGCCGCCATGAATGCGGGGATGCAGCGTCTTGACCCGTCCGTCCATCATCTCCGGAAACCCGGTGTACTCGGCGACCTCGATCACCGGCACGTCTTGTTCGGTCAGCAGCCGCGCCGTGCCGCCGGTGGATAGGATCTCGACGCCGCGCTGACGCAATGCAGCGGCGAAGGCGGCGATGCCGGTTTTGTCGGAGACGCTGATCAGCGCCCGTCTGATTGACTTCATTCTGAGTGCTCTCTGAGTTCTCTCTGAATTCTCTTTTCTGAATTCTCTCGGCGCGACTCGCGCCCGGCGCGCACCTGCGCAGCCAAGCCTAGTCGGCCTTATTCTTAAGCTTCTTGCGCAGTGTGCCGCGGCTGATGCCGAGGATCTCTGCGGCCGCGGACTGGTTGCCCATGGTGTGCTCGAGCACGGCCTCGATCATCGGCTGCTCAACCTCGTCCATCACCAGCCGGTAGAGCCCTTGGATGTCATGATCTCCCATCGCACTGAGGTAGCTACGCAAGGCGGTAAGGACGCATTCTCGCAGGGGCTGACTGCGGTTCGCCCCTTCATCGAGCGTCTCTGGCACCGCAAAGCTTTGCATGTCATTCATCGATTGACTCCTTGGTGCCGAATCCAGTGGATATCAGGCGCCAGCGATGCGAAGTCGCTGAGGCCATCGGTTGAATCTGCGCTTCGAGCAAGCACGCCCGACGAGATGCAGTCGGCCGAGATGCAGTCGGCAAAATGCTTGCGTAGCAGATCAAGCTGCGACGCCGCCGTCGTCGTTGCCATCAACCGTTGGCGCAGATGCTCGCCCTCGGCGCTCGAGTCAGAGCCGCCGCGCAAGTCACGCAGGGTCCAGCCGATATGCTTGCGTGCGATCAACACTCCGCGCTGCTCACCGTAGAAACAGTACAGACGGTCTAGGTGCTCCATCAAGATGGCCCCAATCCACGCCATCGAGGGTGCCCTAGGCACCTCGGAGACCCTGGCTGAGAGCTGGTCGCTCGCCGGATGCGCTGTCGTTGCCAGACCGCGCAGTGCGGCGGCCATGCTGCCGAAGATCCAAGGCCGGCCCATGGCGGCGCGCCCGAGCATAATAGCATCGGCGCCGGTGCTGTTCAGTACCTCGATCGCTTTGGTCGCACGATCGATGTCCCCATTCGCCACGAGCGGCAGCGCGCATTGCTCGCGGATGCCAGCAAGACTCTCCACCTCCGCCTCGCCCTGATAGCCGCAGGCGCGGGTGCGGCCGTGCACGGTTAAGAGCTGAATCCCGCTCGCCTCGGCAATGCGGGCGATATTGGCGAGATTTCGTGTCTCTGGCGACCAGCCGGTGCGGGTCTTGAGCGTCACCGGCACATCGACCGAGCGCACCACTGCCTCCAGGATGCGCCCGACTAAGGCCTCATCGCGCAGCAGCGCCGAGCCGGCTGCCGCCTTGCACACCTTCTTGGCCGGGCAGCCGAGGTTGATATCGATCAGCTCGGCACCGCAGTCGGCGTTGTGGCGCGCGGCTTCGGCCATCTGCTGTGGATCGGAGCCGGCGATCTGCACCGCAATGGGGCCCGGCTCGCCGCGGTGATCGGTGCGCTCGCGGCTCTTGCGGGTGTTGCGCAGGGCGGGATTGGCCGAGACCATCTCAGAGATGGTAAGGCCGGCACCGAGCCGCCGACAGAGCAAACGAAAGGGTTGATCGGTGACCCCGGCCATCGGCGCTAGGATGAGCCGGTTCGGGATGCTGACGGAGCCGATCTGCAGCGGCTGCAGGAGCTTAGCGGCGTTAGCAGCAGAGGGATCAAGGGCGAGCATGATGCGGGGCAGGGTCGTCTGGCAGGGCTGGTGCAGCGCGCCTATGGCACAATCCTAGCGTAGTTCTCAGCGGTGAGTATCGCAGGGTTCGTGCAAGCGGTCCGATCGGGCCTCATTATTGGGGTCGCCCCGTCGCGGTCGCGGTCATGGCTTTAGGCCGTTAACAGAAGTCGCCTAAGGGCTGGCCCGGCGCTGACCGCTGATCAAGACCCAATCCTCGCGCTCCAGCGGGGGCTCGAGTGCGAATGTCGCGCGATAGGCGGAGCTGACGTTGTCCGCCTGATGAAGCAGGATTCCGGACAGTGCCAGCTGCCCACCCGGCCGGGTCAGCTGGCTCAGGGTTGGCGCCAGCTCGACCAAAGGGCCAGCGAGGATGTTGGCTACCAGCAGATCGGCGGTCTCCCTTGGCATCCGCCCAGGCTCGCAGACCGAGAGGCGCTCGTCGACGCCGTTCGCACGTGCGTTCTCGAGCGTGGCTTCTAGCGCCTGTGGATCATGATCGACCGCCAGCGCGCGGACCGCGCCCAGCTTCAACGCTGCGATGGCGAGGATACCGGAGCCACAGCCGAAATCGATCAGCGTGGAGCCGGCAAGTGGCGTGCGATCCAGCCATTCGAGGCAGAGCGCCGTGGTGGCATGATGGCCAGTTCCAAACGCCAGCCCTGGGTCGAGGTCGATCACCACCGCATCGGCCGCTTCAATGGCATGGCCGCGTGGGCAGATCCAGAGCCGCTCACCGAAACGCTGCGGCTGCAGCCCTTCCAGCCAGAGCCGTTCCCAAGGTTGGTCTTCGAGTCGATGCAGGCTTGGCGGTGCTAGGCAGTGCGTCGTCAGGAGTTGGGCTGCAGACTCGGCCTGCTGGCTGCCGGCCGGGCTGGCATCGAACAGCGCGGTGATCCGCAATTGGCGCCAGAGCGGCGTCTCGCCAGGGGCCGGCTCGAGCACCTGATGGCGATGCGCGGCGTCCGCGTCAGTCAGGCCAGCCAGCCCATCGTTGTCCTCATCGTTGCCCTGATCGAGGGTCACCGCCAAGGCTCCGGCGTTTTCCAGCGCCGCCTCGATCAACGGCGCCGCGTCTCGATCGACCAGTAGCTCGAGCTCAATCCAGGCCATCTCAGCGTCGCCGAGCGCTACGGTCAGAGACCGAGCTTCTTCTCGAGATAATGGATATTGATGCCGCCCTGCTGGAAGGCTGCATCCTTGAGCAGTTGCCGATGCAAGGGAATATTGGTGTTGATGCCTTGGATGATGGTCTCGCGCAGCGCATTGCTCATGCGCGCCAGCGCCGCTGCCCGGTCTTCGCCGTGCGCAATCAGCTTGCCGATCATCGAGTCGTAGTAGGGCGGCACCACATAGCCGGCGTAGATATGGGTATCGATGCGCACACCCGGGCCACCCGGCGCATGGAACTCCTCGATCGGACCGGGGCTCGGCATGAAGGTCTCGGGATGCTCGGCGTTCAGCCGGCACTCGATGGCGTGGCCACGCGGCACGATATCGCTCTGGCGATAACGGAGTCGTTCGCCGCCAGCGACCAGGATCTGTTCCTTGATCACGTCGACGCCGGTGATCATCTCGGTCACGGGATGCTCAACCTGTACCCGCGTGTTCATCTCGATGAAGTAAAACTCATCGTCTTGATAGAGGAACTCGAAGGTGCCGAGCCCGCGATAGCCGATCGTGCTACAGGCCTCGGCGCAACGTTCGCCGATCCGCTGCCGCTGCTCTGGGGTGATACCGGGGGCTGGCGCCTCTTCGATGACCTTTTGATGCCGGCGCTGCATCGAGCAATCGCGCTCGCACAGATGGATGGCATTGCCATAGCTGTCGGCCAGCACCTGGAACTCCACATGGCGGGGGTTCTCGAGGTACTTCTCCATGTAGACGACATCGTTGCCAAAGGCGGCGCCGGCCTCGGCCTTGGTCAGCGAGATGGCGTTTAGGAGCGTCGCATCCGAGTGCACCACGCGCATGCCGCGCCCGCCACCGCCACCCGCGGCCTTGATGATGACCGGATAGCCGATCTCGCGCGCTAACTGCAGCGTCTGCTTGGCATCTTCCTCGATTGGGCCATCGGAGCCGGGCACACAGGGCACGCCGGCCTGCTTCATCGCTCGGATCGCCGAGACCTTATCGCCCATCAGCCGGATCGTGTCCGGTCTGGGACCGATGAAGACGAACCCGGAGCGCTCGACCCGTTCGGCGAAATCGGCGTTCTCCGAGAGGAACCCATAGCCGGGATGGATAGCGACGGTGTCGGTGACCTCGGCGGCGCTGATGATCGCCGGGATATGCAGGTAGCTGTCGCGCGAGGGCGCCGGCCCGATGCAGACCGACTCATCGGCGAGCAGCACATGCTTCAGCTCGCGGTCGGCCTCGGAATGGACGGCGACGGTTTTGATGCCGAGCTCGCGACAGGCGCGCTGGATACGTAGCGCGATCTCGCCGCGGTTGGCGATGAGGATCTTCTCGATCATTCGATCACGAACAACGGTTGGTTGTACTCAACAGGCTGGCCATTCTCGACCATGATCTTCTTGATCACGCCAGCGCGCTCTGATTCGATCTGATTCAGGATCTTCATGGCCTCGATGATGCACAGGATGTCACCCACCTTCACCTCTTGGCCTTCTTCGACGAACGACTTGGCGCCCGGCGACGGCGATCGATAGAAGGTGCCGACCATCGGTGAGCGCGCCAGACAGGCGTCGTCAACCTCTGGGGCGCTGGGCGCCGCAGCCGGTATGGCGCCTGACGCCGCCGGGCTCATGGCAGGTGCCGGCGCTGGCGCCTGCATCATGAACTGGGGTGCCCCGCTGCCATGGCGGCTGATACGGACGGATTCTTCGCCCTCGTGAATCTCGATCTCTGCGACGTTCGACTCGTCGAGCAGCTCGATCAGCTTTTTGACCTTGCGGATGTCCATGACAGTTGATTTTCTCGCCGTGGATGGATGCGTATTGTGTGAATGCGTGTTGTGACAGATGCGGGGCGTTCGGCGGGGTCGCTTGCGGTGGCAGCTGGCCAGCCTAGGGCGGACCATCGAGCCGATGCAGCGCTGCGGCGAGGGCCAGGCTGTAGCCTTGTGCGCCTAGCCCGCTGATGACGCCTTCTGCAATATCGGAAAAGTACGAATGGGCTCTAAACGACTCTCGCGCATGGACGTTCGACAGGTGCACCTCGATGAACGGAATGCTGACCGCAAGCAGCGCATCGCGTAACGCGATGCTGGTATGCGTGAAGGCGGCTGGATTGAACAGGATGTACGCGACCCCGTCCGCTCCGGCTTGATGGATCGCATCAATCAGCGCGTGCTCGGCGTTGCTCTGAACCATCTGCAGCTCATGTCCAGCGGCCTCCGCGCTGGCGCTTAGAGTGCTGCCGATGCTCGCCAGCGTCTCACGTCCGTACGTCGTCGGCTCCCGGCTGCCAAGCAGGTTCAGATTAGGACCATTTAAACAGAGGATCTTCGCCATGACACGGATCGAAAACGCGGCTATTGTCTGCGAACCGTCGGAAAAAGGGCGTTTTGCGCAGGCTCACACCGAATGCCGACAGGGTACGGCATTCTGCGCCAATTTACAAAGCAGCAGTTGGCTGTCGTCGGGTAAAGACGTCTTTTCGACGCCGTTACCGACCGATAGGGACCTGTTCAGCCGACCCAGCCGACCGACCTGTCAGTTCACGCCAAGCAATAGCGGCCTCACCTCGCTTTCCAGCAAGCTGGCGTCGATCTCGCCGGTATGACTGAAAATGCGCCTGCCGAGCGGATCGAAGCCGACCGTGAACGGCAGTCCGCCAGTGCGGTTGCCAAGCTCGCGGGAGAGCTCGACGCTGTCGCGGTTGCCCAGCAAGATCGGATAGCTCACCGCGTTGTCCTCTAGGAAGCGAGCGATCTCCTCAGCGCGATCGATGGCGATGCCGACTACCTGCAGCCCTTGATTTCCATAGCGCTGCTGCCACTCGTCGAGCAACGGGATTTCGCGCAGGCAGGGCGGGCACCAGGTCGCCCAGAAGTTCAGCAACACGACCTTGCCAGCCCAACTGCTGCCGCTCAGCTCGCGGCCCTCGAGCGTTGGGAGTCGCAGATCGGGAAGGCTGTCAAGTGTGCCGTAGTAAGGACCATGTCGAAGCGACTCTGCATCCTGGTCGCCAACCTGGAGCCAGCGCTCGCCGAACAAGGCCAAGCCGATGCTGACCGACCCGGCCAGCACCGTCACAGCGAGGACCTTAGCGGCATTCACTGCGCAAACTCGTTCAGATGTGCCGCAAACTCGTCGGCGGGAACAAAGCCAACGAGCCGCCAGCCGCGCTGCTCCTGGCCGCTGCTGTCAAAGAACATCATCGCCGGTGGTCCAGGGATGCCGAAGCGCTCCTGCATCAGCGCCTTATCCTCGGCGTCGTTTGCCGTCACGTCTGCTTGGAGCAGCACATAGCGTTGCATGGCTTGTTGGACGGCGGGGTCCGGAAAGGTGTAGCGCTCCATCTCCTTGCAGGACACACACCAGTCTGCATAGAAGTCGAGCATCACCGGCTTGCCGCCGGCGCTGGCCTCTGCCACCGCCTGGTCGAGATCGGCCAGGGTCTTGATGCGCTTGAACTCCGGATGCGCGGCCGCCGCGCCGCCTCCGCCCACTGCCGGCGCCAGGCCGCGGAGTGGCTGAATGGTGTCCTTGCCGCCGGCGGCAGCGCCGACCAGCATCAGGACGCCGTACACCAGCAAGGCGACGCCGAGCGATTTCCACAACTTCGACCAGCCGCTGGCCTCGGGGCCATGTTGGGTGAGGGCGCCGAGGTACACGCCAGCGCTGATCAGCAGCAACGCCCAGAGTGCCATCGCGAAGGCTGCCGGGATGACGCGCTCGACCAAGAGCACGGCCACGGCCAGCAACAACACGCCGAACACCGCCTTCACCGAATCCATCCAAGCACCGGCGCGCGGCAGCAGCTTGCCGGCCGAGGTGCCAATCGCAAGCAGCGGCGCGCCCATGCCGAGCCCGAGCCCGAGCAGGGCAAAGAAGCCGAGCACCGCATCCCCGGTCTTGCCGATGAAGATCAGCGCGCCCATCAGCGGGGGCGCCACGCAGGGGCCGACGATCAGTGCCGAGAGCGCGCCCATGATGGCGGCTCCGGTCAGGGTGCCACCTTGCTGCTTATTGCTGATTTGCGTGAGCTTGGTCTGGACGCTGCTCGGCAATTGCAGATCGTAGAAGCCGAACATCGAGAGCGAGAGCGCAACGAAGATCGCCGCGAAGGTCGCCAGCACCCAGGGGTTTTGGAACGCTGCCTGCAAGTTGGCGCCGAAGAGCCCAGCGATCACGCCGACGATGGCATAGGTCAGGGCCATCGCCAGCACATAGGCGAGCGAGAGGAAAAATGCCTGCCGGGTGGTGATCTTGCTGCCCTGACCGGCGATGATGCCGGAGAGGATCGGGATCATCGGGAACACGCAGGGTGTGAACGATAGCAGCAGGCCAAGCACGAAGAAGATCGCCAGCGCGCCAAAGATGCCGGTTTCGGCGAGACGCGCAGCGATTTGGTCTTGCTCCGAGACCCGTTCTGGCGCCGCTGATCCAGCGGCTTCACCAGCGGGCGGGGCAGGGTTGGCAGACTCAGCGGTTGCTGGCTCGGTCAAGGCCACCGTGGTGGTGGCAGGCGGTAGATCGAGCGTCAACCGATCCGTGACCGGCGGATAACAGATGCCACGCTCGGCGCAGCCTTGGTACTTGGCGACCAGCGTGACGCTGGTCGCCTCTGCGCTGCCGCGCAGCAGCGGCACGCTGAGATTCACATCGCCATGGTAGATCGCGATATCACCGATGGTGCCATCGGGGCGCACCGTGTCGGGCTTGATCTCGGCCTCGGGCAGCTCGTAGGGACCGAGCTGCACACCCTCAGCATCCTCGAGCCTGAGTTCGATCTCCTGCTGGTAGAGATAGGTCTCGGGCGCGATCCGCCAGCGCAGCGCCAAGGTTTGCGGGTCCTCGATCGCGACATCGAGCTGGAAAGCCTCTTCGGCGGGGAGGATGTCGTCTTCGAAGCCAAAGCCGAGCGATCGCGCGGGCAGCGAGTTCGAGCGCGTTGTCGGGTTCGCGCTGCTGCTGGTCAGGGGGCTTGTCGACCCATTGCCGCCGCTCATGAGCCCAGACGGTGCTGATGCTGGCTGCTGCTCAACGGCGGCCAAGCGCGGGAGCTCGAGCAAAATACTCTGGCGCTGGGGCGGATAGCAGAATCCAGCATCGGCACAGCCCTGCGACTGCGCCTCGATTCGGACCACCTCACCAACAGCGTCAGTTCGAGTGACCGGGAGTGTCGCCTCGACGCGGTCGCGATAGATCTCGACCTCACCGAAGAACTGGTCCGTCTTGGTCTCGGCGGGCGGCAACTGAGCCTGACCAAGCTCGAAGCCGGGTGTCTTGCTCTCGAAGCGGAACTTGGCGCCGTAGAGATAGTAGCCAGGCTCGATATCCCAGCTCACCGTCACCGCATCTGGGCCTTGCGCGTTCCCGGTGATCTGGAACGCCTGATCTGGCTGCAAAAATTCGTCTTCGGCGACAGCTGCCGCCGGCAGTGCCAGGCCTATCGCCAGCAGGAGCAGGCCGATCAGGCCGAGCTGCGCGCCGTAATAAAGAGGGCGGCGTTGTTTGCCGGTCGACGGCGCGGCGACTTTGGCGTCTGCGCGCTGTCTCCAGTCAAGTATTTGATCAAGTATTCGATCAAGCGTTGGACCAAGCGTTTGATCACTCATTGGTTGTTCGCAGTGCATTGGCGGACCCAGTCGAGATAGTTCTTGTTGCCGGTGGTGATCGGATGGCTGATCACCTCGGGGACGTCGTAGGGATGGAGCGTCTCGATGCGCGCTGCAAGCGCGGCGACTTGGCGTTCGGTCGTCTTGATCATCAGCAGCACCTCGGTGTCGGTCTCGATCTTATCCTGCCAGCGATACAGGGAGACCACGCCCGGCATGATGTTGACACAGGCGGCCAGCCGTTCGGCGACAAGCGTTTGCGCCAGTGACTGGGCGGTTTGCGCATCGGGGCAGGTACAGAAGGTCAGGTAGACCGGCTCAGGTGCAGAGTGAGTTCCCATAGGGCGGCATGGATGGCTGTTCTAGGGGTAGGGGCTTGCGGACGAGCCGCATAGCCTAACGGAAACCGAGCGCCGAGGCTGCGGCGGTTTGAATCAGACAAATCCGGACAAACGTCCGGGTCATTGCGTCGGCTGAGCGATGGCAGGCGCGTTACTAGCGAGACCCGAGTTATGTGGATTTTCCTTCTTCTGTTCGTCTTTGCGCCACTGATCGAGCTTTACTTCCTGATCCAGGTTGGCTCGGTCATCGGTGCGCTGCCGACCATTCTGCTGTCGATCCTGACTGCGGTTATCGGTGGCTACTTGGTGCGCATGCAGGGCTTGACGGTGCTGATGCGTGTGCGCGCGATGTTGGATCGCGGCGAGACGCCAGCGTTAGAGCTACTTGATGGCGCCGTGCTCTTACTCTGCGGCTTCGCCCTGATGTTGCCTGGGTTCATCACCGATGCGGTCGGCTTTGCGCTGCTGGTGCCGCCGGTCCGCCATGCATTGATCCGTCGTTACGTCGATCTCGTGCCGGTCCAGGGGGAGGTCATCGTACGCGAGGAGCGCTCCACCCGACGCACGATCGAGGGCGAATGGCGCCGCGACGACTGAGGGCCGGCTAGCAGGTCGGCTAGCAGGTCGGCTAGCAGGTCGGCTAGCAGGTCGGCTAGAGGGCCGGCTTGCTTCTGTGGCATGCGGGGCTACCGCTGGGCATGCGAGGTTGTGCGCGAGCGATGGTTGAAGCCGATGGCTCCGTTTGCGCAAAAAGTACAACTCCCTCTTGACACAGGGCAGATGCTGCCTATTATTAGCACTCGCTCGAGATGAGTGCTAACACCCGACCGCGATGGTCGGTTGTAAGCAGCACCAACAGTTCGACGCCGGCGTCGGGCAGAGCCCGTCCCGGTTCACCATCCCAACACTTAACTAACGGCCCTGAGGACTACCACACATGAAGATTCGTCCCTTGCATGACCGCATCGTGGTCCGTCGCATGGAAGAAGAGCGCACCTCTGCTGGAGGCATCGTGATCCCTGATTCGGCGGCTGAGAAGCCGATCCAGGGCGAGGTCATCGCTGTCGGCAACGGCAAGATCATGGATAACGGCGACACCCGCGGCCTCGACGTGAAGGTCGGCGACAAGGTGTTGTTCGGTAAGTACTCCGGCACCGAGGTCAAGCTCGACGGTGAGGAGTTGCTGGTGATGCGTGAAGAAGACGTCATGGGCGTCGTCGAAGGCTGAACCTCTGGTTCGCCTCGCCGCATCCGCAGCCAATAGATTCGTTCGACACCACACAGATTTGATCGAGGAAACAACGCGATGAGCGCAAAAGAAGTTAAGTTCGGCCTAGATGCCCGTAACCGTATGGTCGAGGGTGTCAACATCCTCGCCAACGCCGTGAAGGTCACCCTGGGTCCTAAGGGCCGCAACGTGGTGCTGGAGAAGTCCTTCGGCGCCCCGACCGTCACTAAGGATGGTGTCAGCGTTGCTAAGGAGATCGAACTCTCCGACAGATTCGAAAACATGGGCGCGCAGATGGTCAAGGAAGTGGCCTCGCAGACCAGCGATATCGCGGGCGACGGCACCACCACTGCGACCGTGCTGGCTCAGGCCATGGTCCGCGAGGGCATGAAGGCGGTTGCCGCCGGCATGAACCCGATGGACCTGAAGCGTGGCATCGACAAGGCGGTTACAGCTGCAGTCAGCGAGCTGAAGACGCTGTCCAAGCCATGCTCCAACAACAAGGAGATCGCCCAGGTCGGCACCATCTCCGCCAACTCCGACGACTCGATCGGCGAGATCATCGCCGAGGCGATGGAGAAGGTTGGTAAGGAAGGCGTCATCACCGTCGAAGAAGGCAAGTCGCTGCACAATGAGCTCGACGTCGTCGAGGGTATGCAGTTCGACCGCGGCTACCTGTCGCCATACTTCATCAACAATCAGCAGAGCCAGACCGCTGAGCTGGAAGATCCCTACATCCTGTTGCACGACAAGAAGATCTCGAACATCCGTGATCTGCTGCCCGTGCTCGAGGCCGTCGCCAAGGCTGGTCGTCCGCTGATGATCGTCGCCGAGGACATCGAAGGCGAGGCCCTGGCTACCCTGGTTGTCAACTCGATCCGTGGCATCATCAAGGTCTGCGCTGTTAAGGCACCGGGCTTTGGCGATCGTCGCAAAGCCATGCTGCAAGACATCGCCATCCTCACCGGCGGTACCGTGATCGCTGAAGAGGTCGGCCTGTCGCTGGAGAAGGCGACCCTGAACGAGCTCGGCTCGGCCAAGCGCGTGCAGATCAGCAAGGATGAGACCACGATCATCGACGGCGCTGGCTCCGATTCCGAGATCAAAGGTCGTTGCGACCAGATCCGCGCCCAGGTCGAGGAGACCACCTCCGACTACGACCGCGAGAAGCTGCAAGAGCGTCTGGCCAAGCTGGCTGGTGGCGTGGCGGTGATCAAGGTCGGCGCCGCGACCGAAGTCGAGATGAAAGAGAAGAAGGCGCGCGTTGAAGACGCCCTGCACGCGACCCGTGCGGCCGTCGAGGAGGGCATTGTTGCCGGCGGTGGCGTCGCGCTGGTGCGCGCGCTGACCAAGATCCGCGGTACCCTCACCGGCAGTAACCACGATCAGGATGCTGGCATCAAGATCGCACTGCGTGCGATGGAAGAGCCGCTGCGTCAGATCGTCATGAATTCCGGTGACGAAGCCTCGGTCGTGCTGAACAAGGTTGCCGAGGGCGAAGGTAACTACGGCTACAACGCCGCAACCGGCGAGTACGGCGACCTGGTCGACATGGGTATCCTGGACCCAACCAAGGTCACCCGTACCGCGCTGCAGAACGCCGCGTCGATCGCTGCGCTGATGATCACCACCGAGGCCATGGTGGCCGAGGAGCCGAAGGACGAGCCGGCAATGCCGGGCGGCGGCGGCATGGGCGACATGGGCGGCATGGGCATGATGTAAGCCCGGTGATATGATGCCGCCATCGAGAGTCTGCCGTTGGTGGACTCCTATTGGCTGGCACGCCTAGAAAGCCCCGCTTCGGCGGGGCTTTTTGCTTTCGGAATCGCCTTTCTTGCACCCGTTAGGCACAATGTGCTGCAGCATTTGCCTGCCGGAAACGCAACATTGATTGCTCGAAAAATGTGCCATACTATTTTTCAATCTGCTTTGTGAAACTGATACCTACGGAAGAGTTCTGAGATGTCTTCTCGATACTCGAGCTGGCGCAGCAAACCCGCGCTTGCCTTGTTGCTGCTGGTTGCGCTGACCACGGCGCTGACCGCGCATGCGGCCGGTCCTGAGATCCAATCTGGAACCGCGTTGGTCATTGATCACGAAGGTAATCGGCTGTTCGAGCGCAATCCAACCGAAATTCGTCCGATCGCCTCGATCACCAAGCTGATGACAGCGATGGTGGTCATCGATGCCGATGTCCCGCTCGATGACCGAATCACCATTACTGAGGCCGATCGGGACCGATTGCGCTGGAGCCGTTCGCGGCTGCGTATCGACGAGGCCAGACTGTCTCGGGCCGACCTCTTGCGAACGGCCCTCATGTCCTCTGACAACCGTGCCGCCGCTGCCCTTGGGCGGACCACCTTCGCCGGTGGTACGCCGGCCTTTGTCGAAGCGATGAACGAGAAGGCGCAATCGCTTGCGATGCGCGACACCCAATTTGCCGATGCGAGCGGTCTCGATGCCGGCAACCAGTCGACAGCTGAGGACTTGGTGCGTCTGCTCAACGCCGCTGCACGCTACCCCTTAATCCGCGAGATCACCTCCACCGGCGAAGTCGACATCAGCCCGCATGCCGGACGTGGTCCGCTGCAGTACCGAAACACCAACCCGCTGACCCGCGACGAACGCTGGACCGTGGAGTTATCCAAAACCGGTTACCTCAACGAGGCAGGGCGCTGCTTGGTGATGCAGGCCGTGATCGAAGATCGCCGCGTCTACGCCATCTTTCTCAACGCCCAAGGCAAGCTCACGCCGATTGGCGACGCCAACCGGCTGCGTCAGTGGCTTGCCGAAGCGGGCGAGTTGAAGACCACCAGTTTGAGCGCGCGACATCAGTGAGTGCAAGACATCAGTGAGTGCAAGACATCAGTGTGCAAGACTTCAGTGTGCAAGACATCAGTGTTTAGGACATTAGCGAGCATGAGACTTCCGTGGCGTGAGTATGACCCACTGGCCGCCTTGCACCCTGAATGCTGCTGGCACAGCTGGCGACCTCGATGAAACTGCTGGTTGAGATCGGCAACACCAGCCTAAAGTGGGCTCCGCTGGATGCGGAATTGCCAGGGCCAATGGTTGCCGCACGGCATTTCGGCTCGCTACCCATTGATGTGCTTGCTAGCTGGGAGAAGCTTGAGTCTGTCGATGGTGTGTTGGTCGCGAGTGTTGGGCCGGCGTCCGTCCTTGATGCCGTCAGCTCCGCCACGGCTGCCTACTGGCAATGTCCCCTTGAGCGCATCGAATCCAAAGGCGAAGCCTGGGGCGTTCAGATTGCTTACCAGGAGCCAGCGCGGCTCGGCGTCGATCGCTTCTTGGCCTTGATCGGCGCCCAATGGCTCGCTGAGCGACCCGATCTGTTGGCGAAAGCTGGGCCTGATCCGATGCGAGCGGAGCCGAAATCTGCCACCGCCGTGACAGCAACAACACACCCTGATTCGGAGCCACCGCAGACACCCGAGCAAGGCTGCGCAACCCTGGTCATCGATGCCGGTACGGCGATCACCTTCGACGCGCTGCTCGCCGACGGACGACATCGAGGAGGGCAGATTTTGCCCGGCATTGCCATGCTGCGCGCGAGCCTACTGCAAGGTACCCGCATGCCCCCGCACCAAGCCCAAGATCATTACACCCCCTGGGGCACCGACACAGGCCCCGCGATTTCGGCCGCCAGCCTCCAGGCCCCCGCCGCCCTCGCCGAGCGCCTTAGAAGCGCGCTGCAGCAAGAAACGGGAAAGGTACCGCGCCTGATCATCACCGGCGGCGACGCGGACCGCCTGGCGCCACTCCTCCGCCGAGCCGTCCATCTGCAACCCGACCTGGTACTGATGGGGCTTGCCCGCTTTGCTTAATACAGCATCGGTTTCGCGCAGAATAGGGAGAATGACGTTGAGGCAGCAAAATCCAAAGCCATCGAATCGCAACAACCTGCATCCTCACATTGAGCTCAAGGCGCACCTCGCTTAAACTCACCCCTCGGAGCCTTAGTAAACCCCGTTCTCGACCCCTCGAGATCCGCTCGGGTTTTAGGTTTGCGCTCCAAGCATCGCTGGCGTAGCTCAGTTGGCAGAGCAGCTGATTTGTAATCAGCAGGTCGTCGGTTCGAATCCGTCCGCCAGCTCCATTAAAAACAACAGCTTAACGAAAAATTTCCGGTAGCCGTTTCTAGCTCATGTCCCTCTGGTAGCCGTTCTGTAGCCGTTAGGGCGTTGGCTTCCTCCCCTGCGTATTCTTGGAAGAGGATGGCCCTGATTGGACCAAATCACTTCCCCGTCCGACATCGACTGCTGCATCCAGTCCCATCTCCCCCGACGTCGAGTCGAAAAACTAACGGTCGCACTGACGGAAAGCGTTAGCATTCAGTAACTCGTCGCTGAACCATCGCGCTCATGCTCCGTCGTCACCGAAAGAGTCTCGAAGACGAGATCGCTCATGCGGAAGCGCGATTGTCAGAGCTTGAGCGCGAACGGGGTCAGTTGTCCCTCAAACTCACTGATCTACGCCAACAGCTGCGCTCAGAAACCGGAGTTCAGGATCGAGCAGATTGGCAAGCGCGTGCATCCACCCCGCAGTATCCAGCCCCAACGACCCCTGACGAGAAGATCGCCCTGTTCATGGATCGCTTCCGGGGCCGCCGCGATGTCTACCCCAAGCTCTGGATCAACGCGAGCAAGGGACGCAAAGGCTACTCACCGGCGTGTGGCAACGAATGGGCTCGTGGTCTCTGCGCCAAGGTCGATCCCAAGCCCAAGGTCAAATGCGGCGACTGCCAACATCAGGCATTCCTCCCCGTCACCAAACAGGTCGTGCGCGATCATCTGCAAGGGCGTCATGTCATCGGCGTCTACCCGATGCTGGCCGATGAAACCTGTTGCTTTCTCGCGATCGATTTCGACAAGGCTGGCTGGCAGAACGACGTCGCCGCCGTTGCCGAGACCTGCCGGAACCGAGCGGTTCCTCATGCCATTGAGCGTTCTCGTTCCGGTAACGGTGCCCATCTCTGGATCTTCTTCAACGCGCCGGTGCCGGCGACGATAGCCCGAAAGTTGGGCTGTTATCTCCTCACTGAAACCATGGCGCGGCGGCATGAGCTGCCGATGACCTCGTACGATCGCCTATTTCCCAACCAAGACACCCTGCCCAAAGGCGGGTTCGGGAATCTCATCGCGCTGCCCTTTCAGCACGAGCCCAGGCAGCAAGGACACAGCGTCTTCATCGACGAGCAGGGGTCACCCTATCAAGATCA
Source organism: Lamprobacter modestohalophilus (assembly GCF_016583905.1). Lineage (GTDB taxonomy): Bacteria > Pseudomonadota > Gammaproteobacteria > Chromatiales > Chromatiaceae > Lamprobacter > Lamprobacter modestohalophilus. The sequence goes on from NZ_NRRY01000012.1 coordinate 106,420, forward strand.
GTGGGGCTTTCTCGCCTCGATTCCTCGCCTGTGTCCTGATGAGGTCGACGCGCTCGTCCAAGAGGCCACTGAGCGCGGACACATCATCGGCGTTCGCCAGGGTGGGTTAAGCGATGATGAGGAGGCGACGGCTCCTTGGCGGCGTCCACCGTCTCACCGAGCACCTCGGTTAGACATCACTGAGAAGCTCCCACCGCACATTCGCGCCGTCTCCTCTCAGCTCCTGTTCGTCGAGACCGCTGGTCTGCCGTCTGTGCTCATCAGCCAGATCAAACGCCTCGCGGCCTTTCAGAATCCTGATTTCTACAAGAAGCAGGCCATGCGCCTATCGACAGCGCTCACACCGCGCATCATCAGCTGCGCCGAAGAACATCCAGAGCATCTAGGCCTGCCGCGTGGCTGTCTGGATGCGCTGCAAGCGTTGCTCAGTGAGCACTCTGTCGAACTCATCATCGACGATCAGCGAACCGATGGAGCAGCGCTCGAGGTTGCCTTTCAAGGGGCGTTAACAGCGCTCCAAGCGCAAGCGGTCGAGACCCTGGCCGCCCATGACATCGGCGTGCTGATCGCGCCGCCCGGATCGGGCAAGACCGTCATTGGCATCAACCTGCTGGCGAGACGACGAAGAAGCACCCTGATCTTGGTGCACCGCACCCAACTCTTGGAGCAGTGGGTCGCACAGCTTGGGGTCTTCCTCGGTCTGGCGCCCAGTGAGATTGGACAAGTGGGAGGCGGGAAGCGCAAGCCGAATGGCCAGTTGGATGTCGCCATGATCCAGAGCCTGGTGCGCAAAGATAGCGTCGATGATCTCGTCGCCAGCTACGGCCAGGTCATCGTCGATGAATGCCACCATGTGCCGGCCGTCTCCTTCGAGCGGGTGATGCGCGAGGTCAAGGCCCGCTGTGTCATCGGGCTCACCGCAACGCCGCAGCGACGCGATGGGCACCATCCGATCCTGACACTCCAGCTCGGTCCGGTTCGCTTTGCCATCGACGCCAAGCACCAGGCTGCAGCGCGCCCCTTTGAGCACCGGCTGATCCTGCGTGAGACCGACTTTCGGCTCGCCGACGCGGACGCAGACATCGGCATCCAGGAACTCTACCGCCAACTCGCCGCGGACGATGCGCGCAACCAGATGATCCTGCACGACGTCACGCAGGCGTTGAGTGAAGGGCGCTCGCCGATCCTATTGACCGAGCGCCGAGACCATCTGGCCCGCCTCGCCGAACAGCTGACGGACGTGGCGAAGCACCTCATCGTGCTGCAGGGCGGCATGAAGACCAAGGAACGTCAGGCCGCCGTTGAGCGGCTCGCGTCGATCCCGGCCGGTGAGCCTCGGTTGGTGATCGCCATCGGCAAGTTCATCGGCGAGGGGTTTGACGATACGCGTCTGGACACCCTGTTCTTGGCGATGCCATTCTCTTGGAAAGGCACCCTGGTCCAATACGTTGGGCGCCTGCACCGGCGGCATGAGGCGAAGACCGAAGTGCGCGTCATTGACTATGTCGACCGCCAGGTGCCGATGCTGGCGAGGATGCTCGACAAACGGATGCAGGGCTATCGCGGCATGGGCTACCAGCTTTGAGGCGGTGGTGATGATTGAGATCAGCGCTCTTCCGCTGAAGAGGTATACGCGCTTACGGCGGAATCGCGTGCCACCGACTGATCCGGAATAGGTTGCTTATCCTGCGTATGACGCGCAGCCCGCAGCTGCGCGAAATCGCGCTTCAGCGCCGTCATCTCGGCTTTCAAGTGCTTCCGATACAAACGCTGGTCTTTCTTGATCGTCTCCTCAAGCGAGTCACGGATCTCGTCCCTGAGCTGATCGAGTTCGGCGCTCAGCGCTTGGGCCTCCTGAGCCTCCGGCAAGCGTCGTTCGATGGCGCGAATCTCCTCGAGCAGGCCTGAGCGCTCAACGAGTCTGATCCACTGGTTCAGCCGTTCCGCCTGCTCCAACGGGATGACCCAACAGCGAACATCCGGACCCCACAGGGCGCTCGGAAACGACCGCTTGAACAGATCCTTCAGCAGGAAGGGCAAGGACACCAACAGCTGATCGCTGAAGATCCTGCAGCTGATCGACGAGCTGCACCAATAGGGACGCGATCTCCTATTCACCCGGGCATAGAGGTCGAGGACAAAGGCGGGCAGGGGATCAAGCATTGCGGGGTTCTCTGAGTGTGAAGGCGTCGGCAGCATCACCACAGCACGATACGCCAGTCATCCGCACACGGCCGCAGCGAAAGACACCGATGTTGGCCACTCTTTCGCGATAGGTGCTTGATCATGATCGAAAATGCTTGCGCTCCTGGCGTCCTCGGTGCTAGTGCAACCCTGTTAAATACCTGAGACCGTTCCCAGATAGTAACCTCGTCATTCTCATCATTCACATAGCGACTGACCGGAGGTTCTCACCGATGCCGCGCTGTACTGCAGCCCCAGTTGACATCTCTGACAAAGACGCTCGCGTCCTGCAAGCGCTGGAGCGCCGACACAACGCGCCCCAAGGATTGGTCAAGCGCGCTCAGATCATTCTCCTCGCCGCACATGGAGTCGGTGTGCGCGCAACCGCCGAACGCCTTGGCATCGGCCGCGCGACGGTGCAGCGCTGGCGTCGCCGGTGGTCGAGTGCCGCGGCCACGGAGTCGGCCCTGGAGCGCCTGGTCGATGCCCCGCGCCCGGGCACACCGCCGACCTTCAGCCCGGAGCAGATCTGCTCGATCCTGGCGCTCGCCTGCGAACCGCCTAAGCGCGACGGTCAAGAACTGACGCATTGGACCCACGCGGACTTGGCCGCCGAGGCCATCGCACGCGGCATCGTGGAGTCCATCTCGCCGGACTCCATCGGGCGCTTTCTGCGCGAGGCCGACCTCAAGCCGCACCGCACCCGGGGCTGGATCAACACGCCCC
>NZ_NRRY01000013.1 GCF_016583905.1 Lamprobacter modestohalophilus
CGGGTCTCGTCGTTGGTCCCGCGCAGGTTCAGTGTCAGCCCCGCGCTGCCCACAGCCTCGATGACCCCGGCATTGTCCAGCCCGATGAAATTACCACCGATGCTGCCTGACCCGCTGATGCTGTGATTGGCGCTCTGGGTCAGGGTCGAACCGGTAACACCGATAATCCGGTTGACGGTCTGATTGCTCATCTGCACCGAGCCGCTGCCGGTCAGTGTGGTATCGCCCTGGATGGATAGGCTGGTGGTGCCGCCGGTGGAAGTGATTCCAATTTCGCCGTCATTGAGGATGCTCGCCCCATGTATGCTCAGTGTTGTGGCATTGTTGATGTCGACGGCATCCCCGGTATCGATGGTCAGATTGCCTGCCGCGGAGCTCACATTCACATTGGCTACCGAGTCGGTGCCGGTCTTGCCGCCGTCGATGAGGACATCATTGGCGCTGCTGGGCACGTTGCCCGTATCCCATTGAGCCGTGTCATTCCAGTTGCCGGTGCCGCCCTGCCAAGTGGCATTCTGTGCGGCGGCTGGGACCGTTGGCGTCGCCAGTGCGGTCAGAATAGCGAGGTGAAGGGGCTTCAGGTTAGGAAGAAGTCTGTGGTCATTGCCGTCGCAAGCCATGAGCGTTCTCCGGGTCAAATTTTTAGGGGCTGACACATTGCGCTGTGCGCTTTAAGGTCAAGCGTGAAAACAACCATCGCCCGCTAAGCATTTTTTGCGCCAAAGAAATTTTATCCAAACTTTACAGCTGCTTAACAAATATAAGAGTATCGATAAAAACGGACAGCGTAAAAAATCCTGACAATTTTAGTAAAGATGACAAAAGATCGTGTAAAAAATGTTGACAATTTTAGTATGGATCTGAATGGATAGCTGCAAAAACGTAAAAATTTCTGACAGCTTTGGTCGGCTATTGCCCCATGTTCCATGGAGGTAAACATCCAGATAATCACTCAAGCCCTTGCAACTTTCGCGAACGGGTTGCCATCGGTTGGCACAGGTTGACCAATTCAGTTCGCGCAACACCTCAGGATGGCGGTCGGCGACCTTGAAAAGCGTGCGTGCCGCAGCCCGCGCCTGAGCTTCGAAATGTTTGATAAGAAGCTGGCGGGCGTGATCGAGATCCGCGCCGCCGATATGCGCGCTCGCACCTTGCCATTCCGTTTGCGTGACAGCTTCGCTCGGTTGCTGACGCCTTATCTTTGAGGGGATGCGTTGTTGTGTTCAGGCTTGCTCATCGCCATCGCCATCGCCATCGCCATAGCTTCCGCTTCTCTTGTTGCGATGAAGCGCTGTCTCAAGCGGCGGGTTTGATCAGCTCACTCAGGATCTGGCGGCTGTGGCGAAACGGCACTGAGTAATGGCCTTCGCCCGGTAGCTCGGTCAGGCTGGCGTTCGGAAGCTGCTTGGCATACCAGCGTGCGTGCTCGATGGGTACGGTGCCGTCGGCTTGGCCGTGCCAGATGCGAATCGGGAGATCGATCTGCTGGAAGGGAATGCCCCAGTCATGGGTGTAGAGGTGCAGATCCCGGCGGGCGCCGGGGGCGCCATTGCGCATCGCGTCAGCGATGGTACGGTTGAGGATCGCGGCGGTCTCGGGGTCCGCGAGTACTGCACGGTCGGCGGCTGGCGCGGCTAGGCTGCGGGTGTTCTCGACCAGGGATGGCCAATGCTCGAGCAGCATCGTGGTTGGGCCGCCGAAGACCAGGTCACCGAGCCATTGCGCCTGTTGGCCGATGCGCAGGTTCATGCGGGCTGCCCAGTGCATCTGCTCAAGCTGCTCGTCGCGGTAGATCGGCCCGAGCGGGCACACCAGGGCGCAACTCGTGATTCGTCCCTTTCGGTCTTGTGACTCCGGTTGGGCGAGCGATTGGCCGAGACGCCAAGCACACGCCAGCACATAGGGGCCACCGCCGGACACGCCGAGTAATGCGAAGCGCTTGAGGCCGAGCTGGTCTGCGATCAGCAGCACATCGTCTGGCCAGTCGCTGATGTTGCGGTCTGGGGCCTGATCACTGTCGCCATAGCCGGGGCGGTCGATGCTGATGATGCGAGCACCGACGGCGCAGGCCGCCGTATGCACAAGCCAGGCCTCGCGCCTGGAGCTCGGAAAACCATGCGCGTAGATGATCGGGGTGCCTTCGCGGTCGCCGAGCTGCGAGAAGGCGACGCGGCGGCCGGAGGCGGTGATGGCCAGCTCAAGCTGGTCGAGCGGCGGTGCGTTGGAGGGCATTACTGGCACGCAGGATTGCGCTCTGGGCTGAGCTCCATGATCTCGAGCCGATGATTGCCGCAGGGGTGCTCTTCGGATGGTCCCTGAGTCAGCAGCACCAGGCCGTCGTTGATGCCTTTGTCGGCTAGCCAGCTGCGCACGTATTCGCTCCAATCCGGCAGGTCGCTGTCGACATCGACAGCGAGCACGCCGTAGGAGAACTTGAGCGCCTGGCTGGTGCTCGGCGTTGGGCTCAGGGCGACGACCCAGCAGGGCAGACGGAAGCGGGCGATACTGCGTGCGGTATCACCGCTGCGGGTTGGCACGATGACCGCTTGCGGGGCGCTGCGCTCAACCGTGTGGTAGACACTCCGGGCGATCAGATCAACCGCCCGCAGCGGGCCACCATTGCCGTAGGCGCCAAGTGCTTGGGCGAGCAGCCGGTTATCGCGCTCTGGCTCGATGGCGGCGGCGATGGCAGCGAGCATCTCGACCGATTCGACCGGGAAGCGCCCCATCGCCGATTCGGCCGAGAGCATCACGCAGTCGGTGCCGCCGAGGATGGCATTGGCGACATCGGTGGCCTCGGCGCGCGTGGGTCGGCGCAGCGTGACCATCGACTCCAGCATCTGTGTGGCGGTGATCACCGGCTTGCCGCGCAGATTGGCCTGCTCGGTGATGCGGCGCTGGGCGACGGCGATGGTCTCGATCGGGATCTCGACGCCGAGGTCGCCGCGCGCGACCATAATGCCGTCGGCGGTGTCCAGGATCTCGTCCAGATTATCCAGCGCTGAGGCGCGCTCGATCTTAGCGATGATGAAGGGTGCATAGTCGAGCGCTTTGGCCGCGCTGCGCACGGCGTCGATGTCCGCGGCCGTGGCAACGAAGGACTGGCTCACGGCATCGAGCCGATGCTCAGCGGCAAAGCGCAGCCATTGATGGTCCTCCTCGGTGAAGGCGGAGATACCCAGATCGATGCCTGGGAGGTTCAGCCCCTTGCGTGATCTCAGCTCACCGCCGGCGCGGACGTTACAGACGACATCGGTCTCGGTCACCTCGACGGCCTTGAGCAAGATGAAGCCGTCATTGAGGAACAAGCGATCACCCGGTTTCACCGCTGCCGGCAGCCCTGGGAAGGTGACGCTGACGCGATCGGCCTGCCCAACGTTGGGCTCGGTGGTCAGCGTGAACGGCTGATCGCGGACGAGTTCGATGGGCTCATCGTCGAGATCGCCGATACGCATCTTGGGGCCGGGCAGGTCGCCCATGATCGCGACCCGACGCCCGGCATCGATGGCTGCTTCGCGGATCGTCGCGATCAGGCCGGCGTGATACGCCGGATTGCCGTGCGAGAAGTTGAGCCGGGCAACGTCAAGGCCGGCGTGGATCAGGGCACGCAGCACTTCCGGATGTTCGGAGGCTGGGCCGATGGTTGCGATGATCTTGGTCTTTCGGTTCGGGATAAGCATGGGGCGACTCGGTTACAGCATGCGACAGTCAGCCGCGGATACCGGTTAGTGTACGGGAAAGCCTTTACAGCTTTTTGGCGGTTTCGTGCCAATGCCGATCGCGAGACAGAGGGCAGGCCCCCGGTGAGGCCATCGATGCATCTTGGCGCTATCTTCAAACGCTGCATTCTGGTCTAATCCGCGCCCATGTTTCGCCCCTTCTCCCTCTTTGTCGGCCTGCGCTATACGCGCGCTCGTCGGCGCAATCATTTCATCTCGTTCATCTCGATGATCTCGATGCTTGGCATCACGCTTGGGATCATCGCGCTGATCGTCGTGCTGTCGGTCATGAACGGCTTCCATAAGGAGATCCAGGAGCGCATCCTCGGCATGGCCTCGCATGCAACCCTCTCCGACCCAAGCGGGATCAGCGACTGGCAAGGCCTCGTCGACGAACTCAGTCAGCGACCAGATGTGCTTGGCGCAGCGCCGTTCGTCGAGATCCAATCGATGCTGATGCATGCCGGTCGTACCAACGCAGCGCTGCTGCGCGGCATCTTGCCCGCTCAAGAGGATGCGGTTTCGGATCTTCGTGACGACATGATTGCGGGGTCGGTCGACTCGCTAGCGCCCGGGGCGTTCAATATCATCCTCGGCCGCGAGCTGGCAGCGGTGCTTGGGGTCGGGGTCGGGGATAAAGTCACGGTGGTCACACCGCAGCTGAACGCGACGCCGGTCGGTGTGATGCCCAGGCTCAAGGCCTTCACCGTCATCGGCCTGTTCGAGGTTGGCATGTCCGATTACGACCGCGGCGCTGGCTTCATGCACATGGAGGATGCGGCGCGGCTGATGCGCCTTGGCGATGCGGCGGAGGGCGTGCGGCTGAAGCTGACCGATATGTGGGAGGCGCCGATGATCGCGCGCGAGATCCAGTACTCGCTCGACGGGCTCTATCGCGTCTCGGACTGGACCCAGGTCCATCGCAACTTCTTTGCTGCGCTGCGTACCGAGAAGCGGATGATGTCGATCATCCTGTTCCTGATCGTTGCGGTCGCCGCCTTCAATATCGTCTCAACCCTAGTGATGGTGGTGACGGACAAGCGCGCGGACATTGCCGTGCTGCGCACGCTGGGCGCCTCACCAGGCCGCATCATGGCGATCTTTATGGTTCAGGGCACCGCGATCGGCGTCTTCGGCACCCTGATGGGCGTGGTTGGCGGCGTCTTGCTGGGCTGGAACGTGGAAGCGATCGTTGCCTCCATCGAAGGCCTGTTCGATGTCCATTTTCTCGACCCGAGCATCTATTACATCAGTGTGCTGCCATCCGATGTGCGCGCGGCAGACGTGGTCCGCATCGCCGCTGGCGCCTTCTTGATGACGGTGCTCGCGACCCTGTATCCCGCTTGGCGCGCAGCGCGGACGGACCCGGCCGAGGCGCTGCGCTATGAGTAATCAGGGCCGTAATCAGGTGACTGATCAGGGGAGTGATCAGCGGACTGATCAGGGCGCGACGATGAGCGAGCAGCGCGACCGGATGCCCGTCCTGGAGGCGCGCGGGGTCAGCAAACGCTTCCGCCAAGGACCGCTGGACGTTGAAGTCCTGCGTGGCGTCGATCTTCTCGTCCAGCCAGGGGTGCGCATGGCCATCATCGGCGCCTCAGGGTCGGGCAAGAGCACGATGCTGCATTGCCTCGGTGGGTTAGAGCAGCCGACCTCTGGCGAGGTGCTCTGGTCCGGTGAAGCGGTGATGCAGCTCTCGGAGCGGGTGCGTGGTGAGCGGCGCAATCGCCAGCTCGGCTTCGTCTATCAGTTTCATCATTTACTGCCCGAATTCACGGCGCTCGAAAATGTGGCGATGCCACTCTTGATCCGCGGCAGCGAACCGGCTGAGGCTCAGGAGCAGTCTGCGGCGATGCTCGGTCGCGTTGGGCTGAGCCATCGGGAGGAGCACAAGCCGTCTGAGCTTTCCGGCGGTGAGCGCCAGCGCGCCGCCATTGCCCGAGCGTTGGTGACCCGCCCGGCCTGTGTGCTCGCCGACGAGCCGACCGGGAATCTCGATCGGCATACGGCCGAGGGTGTCTACGATCTGATGCTGGAGCTGAATGCCGAGATCGGCACCAGTATCGTCATCGTGACCCATGATCCGGCCCTTGCTGGGCGTACTGATCAGGTCTGGCGCTTGGACGAGGGCAGATTGGTCAAGACCGCGTAGCGGGCACGTCGCCGTATCCGTGATGCGCGACCGTCTGGCAGCTGAGCGGCATTGCGGGCTGACCGCGATCGGCCTTGGCTTTGCACTGGGCGCCGGTGGTTATTTCATCGCCGCTGATCCACCCGCGGATCTCGCGGTCGTTGGGCTGCTCCTCCTGGCCATCATCGGCTGCCTGTTGCAGCGGATCAGCTGGCCTCTCGCCGCCCTCGTCCTCGGCTTCTGTTGGTCGCACCTCTGGGCCTGCGCGCTGCTGTGCAATCCGTTTCCAGACGCCCTGGCCCAGCAAGATGTGACCATCGTGGGTCGCATCGCTTCACTACCGGATGTAACGGCTGAGCGGTCGCGCTTTCTGTTCGATGTCGAGCGCCTGTCCGACGCCGGTGCGTCGAGCGATTTCGATGGTCGCGTCAGGCTGTCTTGGTACAAAGATGCGCCGCACCTCAAGGTCGGCGAGCGTTGGCGGTTCAAGGTCCGGCTGAAGACGCCGCACGGGTTCATGAATCCTGGTGGCTTCGATTACGAACGCTGGCTGTTCCGGCAGCAGGTCAAGGCGACGGGCTATGTGCGGACGCAGGTTGCACCACAAAGGCTCGATGCGGGGGCAGGGCGGTACTGGCTCGATCGTTGGCGTCAGGGACTGCGTGAGCGTCTGCTTGAGGCGCTCCCGACGGGCGTCGGCTCGGCGCTGGTTCCGGCCCTGGTGATCGGCGATCGCGGTGCCTTGACGCCCGCGCAATGGTCGGTCTTCTCGCGCACCGGGACTTCGCATCTGATCGCGATCTCGGGGCTTCATGTTGGGCTCGTCTCCGCGGCCCTGTTTGTGTTGGTTCGGCGCCTTTGGGTGTGGGCTCCAGGCTTGGCACTGCGCGTTGCGGCCCCGCGCGCGGCGGCGGTGGCTGCACTGCTCGCAGCGCTTGTCTATGCCGCCTTGGCCGGTTTCTCGGTCTCGACGCAGCGGGCATTGATGATGCTCGCGGTGGTCTTGCTAGCGATTGTCGCCGGCCGAACGCTGCGCGCCTCGAGTGCATTGTCGCTGGCGTTGGCGGCAGTGCTGTTGGTCGATCCGGCGGCGGTCTTGGATTACGGCTTCTGGCTCTCGTTCGGTGCGGTTGCGGTGCTGCTCTATGCGCTCGGCTGGCGGCTTGGCCCACCAGGTTGGATCGCGCGTTGGGGCGCGGCTCAGTGGGCCGTGGCGCTCGGTCTGCTGCCGTTGCTGATCGCGTTCTTCGGCCGTGCGTCCGTAATTGCGCCGCTCGTGAATCTGATCGCCGTGCCGCTGTTCGGGCTCTTGCTGCCGATCATCCTCGTCGCCAGTCTCGCCTTCCTGCTCACCGGCTGGGCGCTGCCGCTGCTCGCCGTCGACTGGCTCTTGGACCAGGGCTACAGCCTGCTCGCTGCTGCTGCCTCGCTGCCCTGGGCCAGTGTGTCGCTCGGCGGCCGGCCCGACTGGGTCTGGCTCATCGCAGGGCTTGGTGCGCTGCTCCTGCTTGCGCCGCGTGGGCTGCCCGGGCGTTGGCTTGGGGCGGTGCTGCTGTTGCCGTTGTGGCTGCTGCGGCCGCCAACGCCGGCGCCAGGCTCGCTCGAGGTCACGCTGCTTGACGTTGGGCAAGGGCTCGCCGCGGTGATTCGGACCCAGCGCCATACGCTGGTCTACGATACCGGCCCCGGCTTTCGCAGCGGCTTCAACACCGGTGAGGCGGTGATCGCGCCCTACCTCCAGCACCTGGGCATCAACACCCTTGATCTGCTGATGGTCTCGCATGCGGATCAGGACCATGCAGGCGGCGTGCAGGGACTGCTGGCCTCGGTTGAGGCTCGACGCATTCTCAGTGGCGAGCCGGACGAGATTGAACGGATGTTGGAAGGCAAGCCTTCCGCTGTAAGCGTCACAAAGCCGCCCATTAAGCCGTCCGTTGAGCCGTCCATTAAGCCGTCCGTTGAACAATCCGTTGAACAATCCGCTGAGCAGTCCATCGAGCAATCCATCGAGCAGCAACGACAGCAAGCAGCTGGTCATGCTCTTGGCCGCGAAGGCGGGCGCGTTGAGACCTGTCGGCGCGGACAGCAATGGCATTGGGACGGGGTCGATTTCGCGGTCCTGCATCCCACGGACCTGGTCGAGGACGGTAATAACAGCTCCTGTGTGCTGCGCATTGTGGTCGGCGAGACCGCGCTGCTCTGGCCGGGTGATGCCGAGGCCTCGGTTGAGCGGCGTCTGCTCCAGCAGGCGGCGGGCGCTTTGCCAGCCGAGGTGCTGATCGCTGCACATCACGGAAGTGCGAGCTCGACGACGCAGTCCTTCTTGAGCGCGGTATCGCCGCGGTTGGTGCTGTTCTCCATGGGCTGGAAGAATCGCTTTGGCTTTCCCGCTGAGTCGGTTCGCGAGCGCGTGATCGCGTCCGGCGCGGCGAGCCTGGACACCGCGAGCTCCGGTGCGATCGAGCTGTCTGTTGACCCGGAGGGCGAACTGCGTGTCGCGCCTGCCTATCGTGAGCGCGTAAATCGGCTTTGGCGCCACCATCCGGCGCCGGCAGTCCCAGCCGGTGGCCGGCCCTAGGGATCGCCGGTCGAGTACAAGCTCGGCCTGATGGTTTTGCAGTGCGTTATGATTGCGGCCCTGATCTGTTGGCTCACTTGCGTCCCGAGGTAACTCCCTAGTGCTCGATCTGATGAAGGCCGGCGGCTGGCTGATGGTGCCGATCCTGCTGTGCTCGGTTGTCGCAATGGCCATCGTGATCGAGCGTTTCTGGGCCTTGCGGCGCAAACGCATCATGCCGGATGGGCTGGTGATGCAGATCTGGGAGCTGCAACGCAGCGATCAGCTTGACGATCAACGCATCGATCAGATTCGACAGGGCTCGGCGCTCGGTCGGATGCTCGCCGCTGGGCTGGTGAACCGGTTTCACGCGCGCGAGGTGATGAAGGAGGCTATTCAGGACACTGGCCGTCACGTCGTCTCTGGGATGGAGCGCTACCTGAGTACGCTTGGCACTATCGCCGCAGTGACGCCATTGCTTGGGCTCCTCGGCACCGTGATCGGCATGATCGACGTGTTTGCGGTGATCATGGACGCTGGCGTTGGCGACCCTGGCGTGCTCGCCGGCGGTATTTCACAGGCGCTGATCACCACCGCCGCGGGGCTGTCGATTGCGATCCCGGCGCTGATGTTCCATCGCTATTTTCTCAGCCGGGTGGATAAGCTGGTGGTCGGCATGGAAGAGCAAGCGTTGCGGCTGATCGAGGTGATGCAAGGCGAGCGCGAGGCCGCGGACGGAGAGACGCCTTGAACCTGCGCCCACATCGCCCCGAAGTGCCCGAGATCAACCTGACACCGTTGATCGACGTCGTCTTCTTGCTGCTGATCTTCTTCATGGTGACGACCAGCTTCCGCGACGAGGGACGGTTGCGGCTGCAACTGCCGGAGGCCGATGCCGAGCCGGTGCCGGCCGAGGAGATCGCGCTGGTCGAGGTGATGGTCGACCGCGCGGGTCGCTTCTACGTCAACGCACAAATGGTCAACGGGACCGATCTCGAGACCCTGAAGCAGGCCTTGATCGGCGCGGTCGGCGCCGAGCGCGAGCTGCCGGTCCTGATCAAGGCCGATGCCAAGGCCGAGCATCAGGCGGTGATGCAGGTGCTCGATGCGGCCGGCCAGCTCGGGCTGAGCCAGGTGGCGTTCGCGGCCAGCCAGAGCCCGCGCCAGACCATGAGTTCGGCGTCGAGCGCAGTGCCCGGACTCGCGTCGAAACAGCCGCTCGACCAGGCGTCAGACCAGGCGTCAGACCAGATGTCAGACCAGATGTCAGACCAGATGTCAGACCAGGAGCCAGCGGAACAGGCATCAGCGGAACAGGAACCGGCGGAACAGCCGAGTGCAGTGCAGGAGATCGAGCGATGACCTCGCCAGCGGCGCCTGGGGCCCTGTTTAGCGCGCAAGGAGAGGCCACCGCCCGCGAGGTCTATCGACGCCTGTTGGGCTATGTCCGCCCGTACTGGAAGATGTTCGCGATCTCGATCGCCGGCATGCTGGTGTTCGGGCTCACCGAGCCGCTATTTGCGGCCATGATCAAGCCGCTGCTCGATGGCAGCTTTGTCGAGCGCGACCCGAACGTGGTGCGCCTGATGCCGTTCGTGCTGGTTGGTATCTTCTTGGTGCGCGGCATTGCCGGCTTTATCAATACCTACTGTCTCAAATGGGTTGGGCGTCGCGTGGTGGCGGATCTCCGCCAGCAGATGTTCGATCATCTGCTGCGGGCTCCGGCGCGCTATTACGATCACCATAGTTCTGGCCAGATCGTTGCCAAGTTCACCTTCAACGTCGAGAACGTCGCCACCGCCTCGACCTCGGCGCTGACAACACTGGTGCGCGATGGCTTCACGGCGCTAGTGCTGATCCTCTACATGCTTTACATCGACGCGGCGCTTTCCGCGATCTTCCTCCTGGTGGCACCGGCGATGGTGCTGGCGATCAAGTATGCGACCAAGCGTTTCCGCCGCTACGGCAAGCGCGTCCAGGAGCGCATGGGCTCGCTTTCGCATGCGGCACAGGAGGTGATCGAGGCGCATCGGGTGGTCAAGGCCTTCGGCGGCGAGGACTACGAGACCCGGCGTTTCGCGACAGTCAACGAGAAGACGCGCTCGCTGCAGATGAAGATCGTCGCCACCGACTCGATCAGCGTGCCACTGGTGCAGCTGATCGCGGCGATCGCGATCGCGATCATCGTCTATCTCTCCACCCTTCAGGGCCTGCGTGCCGATATTACCGTCGGTACCTTCATGTCGTTCATCGTCGCCATGGGCCTGCTGCTGCCCCCGGTGAAGCGTCTGACCTCGGTGAACTCGCAGCTGCAGCGCGGCATTGTCGCTGCCGAGAGCCTCTTCGAGCTGATCGATAGCGAGGTCGAGACCGACACTGGCCATCAGGTGATGACCCGTGCTCAGGGGCGGGTCGAATACCGCGATGTGACCCAGGTTTACGACCCGGAGAAGGGCCCCGTGCTCGAGGAGTTGAACCTGCTCATCGAGCCCGGGCGCAGCGTTGCGCTGGTTGGGCGCTCTGGCAGCGGTAAGTCGACCATCGCCAGCCTCTTACCGCGCTTCTACGATCCGACTCAGGGGCAGATCCTGATCGATGGGGTCGATACCCGCGAGTTGACCTTGGCCAGCCTGCGCGCGCAGATCTCGCTCGTCACTCAAGACGTGGTGCTGTTCAACGATACCCTGGCGAACAACATCGCCTATGGGTTGAAAGGTGGCGCGCGCCGGGCCGAGATTGAGCGCGTGGCCGAGGCTGCGCATGCCACTGACTTCATCAATGCGTTGCCTGCGGGGCTGGATACCCTGGTCGGCGATCGCGGCATCCTGCTCTCGGGCGGTCAGCGCCAGCGCGTCGCGATCGCCCGCGCGATGCTCAAGGATGCCCCCATCCTGGTCTTGGATGAGGCAACCTCGGCGCTGGATACCGAGGCCGAGCGTCATATCCAGGCGGCGCTGGCGGCGCTGATGCAGCATCGCACGACCCTGGTGATCGCGCATCGGTTGTCGACCATTGAGCACGTCGATGAGATCCTGGTGTTGGACGCCGGCCGTATCGTCGAGCGCGGCACCCACGCTGATCTGATCGCCCGCGGCGGCTACTATGCGCGTCTGCATCGGCTGCAGTTCGCCGATGCCGGGATCGGGCTGAGCTAGGGTGGCCGCGACAGATCGTCGGCCCAGCCACATTCCTGTCAGTGAGCGCCGAGACCGCTTCAAGCACAGGCTGAAACCTTGGCTGGATGTGCTTCCGGAGCGCGTTTGGTATCAGGGACACTGGCTCGGCATCTTGCTGGCACCGCTCGGCTGGCTCTACTGTGGTGTTGCGCAATGGCGCCGCTGGCTCTATCAGCGCGGCTGGCTAGCGTCCTATTCGGCGCCAGTGCCGGTGATCGTGGTCGGCAATCTCACGGTCGGCGGGACCGGAAAGACACCCTTGGTGCTCTGGCTGGCGGGGTATCTCACCGAGCGCGGCTATCGGCCTGGCATTGCCCTGCGGGGCTATGGCCGGAAGCGGTTCGAGGCCGATGCAAATCGAGAACAACCTCGTCAGGTGCCGGCTGACGGCGATGCAAGCCAGTTTGGTGACGAGGCGTTGCTGCTGGCCCAGCGCGCGGGCTGCCCAGTGATGGTGTGCCGCGATCGCGTGGCGGCGGCACATGACCTTGCTGAGCAGTGCGGTTGCGATCTGGTGATCACCGACGACGGGCTACAGCATGACCGGCTGAGGCGGCAGCTCGAGATCCTCGTCGTCGATGGCGAGCGCGGTTTTGGCAATCGTCGTTGCCTGCCGGCCGGGCCGTTACGCGAGCCGGTTGGCCGGCGACGCCAAGTCGATCTGGTGATCGAGAATGGCGGCGGTTCGCTGGATGCGTTTCAGATGCGACTGGAGCCCGCTGATGCCGTGAACCTGGTTGATCCGTCTCGCCGGCGTCCTTTGGCGGATTTTGCAGGGCAGCCAGTCACAGCAGTCGCTGGGATCGGCAATCCGCAGCGCTTCTTCACGATGTTACATGGACTTGGCTTAACGGTCGCGTCGCTGACCTATCCGGATCATTATCGGTACACTGCCGACGATCTGCGCAACTGGCCCGATGGACCGGTGCTGATGACCGAGAAGGATGCCGTCAAATGCCGCACCTTCGCCGGGCCGGCGCATTGGTCTGTGCCGGTAACAGCCGTCCTCGAGCCGCGCTTCATCAGGGCATTGGACAGAGCGCTGGAGCACATTCAAGCACAGGCGCCCATCAAGCTCAGCGGGACACAGGAGCCATAAACCTATAAACCGCAGATTTGCGCAGAGTAAATATTAAAAAACAAGGCTCTAGCAGGTTCGGCAAAGCCACCCAACAGGTGAAGCAGTGATGAGTAACAGGGTACTGCAATCTCTGCGTTAA
The DNA here is from genome assembly GCF_016583905.1 of Lamprobacter modestohalophilus. Classification (GTDB taxonomy): domain Bacteria; phylum Pseudomonadota; class Gammaproteobacteria; order Chromatiales; family Chromatiaceae; genus Lamprobacter; species Lamprobacter modestohalophilus. The sequence continues at coordinate 12,804 of NZ_NRRY01000013.1, forward strand.
TCTGCGGTTCAAATGCTCTTTTTAAGATAAACACTGGGGAGCCAGGAATACTGGAGCCATGAGTAGAGACACTGTCGAACAGCCTTTTCGCGTGGTGATTCCCGCGCGCTTCGGCGCTACCCGTCTGCCGGGTAAGCCGCTGATCGAGATCGGCGGGCGACCTCTGATCGCTTGGGTGTGGGAGCGCGCCTGCGCCAGTTCGGCCACCGAGGTGCTGATCGCGACCGATCATCCTCGCATCGCCGAGGCCTGTAGTGCGTTCGGCGCCGAGGTGGTGATGACGCGCGCTGACCATCGCAGCGGCTCGGAGCGCATCGCCGAGGTTGCTGAGATTCGGGGTTGGGACGCAGTGGACATCGTTGTCAACCTGCAGGGCGATGAGCCGGGCATCTCGCCGGTACTGATCGATCAGGTCGCGCGTGGGTTGGCCCATCATCCCGACGCTGGCCTCTCGACTCTGGCTTGCCGCATCGAGGATGCTGCCTCGCTGTTCGATCCGCACATCGTCAAGGTGCTTACCGATTGCAACGGCTATGCGCTGTACTTCACCCGCGCCCCGGTGCCTTGGCATCGCGACGAATTTCTCCGCGATCAGACTCGGCTGCCGCCCGGAGTGCCTTTCCTGCGCCACATCGGGCTTTACGCCTACCATGCAGGCTTCCTAGCGCGCTACGTCAGCTGGCCCGCGTCACCGCTGGAGCAGGCCGAATCCCTGGAACAGCTGCGGGTGCTCTGGCATGGTGGGCGCATCCATGTGTCGGAGGCCAAAACCTTGCCGGGTCCGGGCGTTGACACCCCCGATGATGTCAAACGCGTGGCGCGCTGGCTGGGTGTGAACGAGTAGCACCTCGTCGTGGGCCGGAGCAAGAGTGATGTCGGGAGGGAGAGGGCAGGTCAAGCCCTCACCGGATGCCTGAGATGCCCTTGAGCCTGGAGTGACTGGAGTGTCTAGACCGTGACAGGGTCTCTAGCGCGCAGCCTCGGTCTCCAGCCCATCGAGCAGATGCATCAGCTCCTCTGAAAACTCGCCCCGCGGACCTTGGATTGGGACCTCGATGTGCTCGTTAGCACGGAACACGGCCTGGCCGAACTGGTCGGCCTGGATCGGAGGGACCGCGTCAAAGGCCTCGAGAACCAGATGACCCTGCTCGTCGTCGCTCCCGCCAAGGATCTCGACGATTCGGCAGTCGCGGCCAAAATAGCAGCAGTTGCGCCCAATCAGTGAGCGCAGGCGTTGGGTGAAGGCATCGTCGGTCATCAGTGGTCTCGAGCATGAATCCTGAGTCGTCAACAAGACAGGATATGGATGCTTTAGCGGACAAAAAAATGCCCCGCGAAGTCGCGGGGCAATTCACCACTGAGGAGGTCAGAGGACGGAAATGGCAGAGAGGGAGGTTTCCGCCTCACTGAAGTTTATGCAGCATCAGTGCCAATATCTGGTATTAGCATGCGAATGCAGAAATTTCGTCGATCGTGCGGCCTGATACAGGGAGCGATCATGCCAAACGTTATCCAAAACCACGGAAACAACGGGGTACGAGTGGGTAAGAATTGGATCAAGCGACCCTATTTCTGCACCATCGCAGTGCGAGCGATGCCTCCAGGCTGCCAGACCGCTCTCGGTGTCCGAGATCAAAGATCCCGCACCAGATCCCGCACCATCGGCCTGTTGCTGCTGATCTTGGCTGCTCAAGGATCGCCAGTCGCGGCGCAGGTTTCATCCGGTGCTGCCAGCGCCTTGGGCGCGACGCAGGAACGCCGGAATGCGCGCGGCTGGATCGAATTGGAGCAGGATCAGCGAGCGTATCGGAATCGCGTCGCGCCGCTCGATCTCAAGCAACAACGGCAGCTGGAAGTCATCGAGCGCTCACAACAACTGGATCTCCGTGCGCTACAACAACGCAACGCGCGTGCGATCGACCGCGCCGAGCACCAGCAGCGCATCGCGCCGCAAACAAACCTAGGCGCTGACAGCGTGCCAGCACGAGACGCCGCCGCGGATATTCGTCGCCGCGCCGAACGGCATCGCTTCAATCTTCGCAGTCAGCAAGAAGGGCTCCCATTTCGGCGCCGCTGATGAGGGAATAGGGTAACAAGTCGATGAATCACCTTCCTAATAGCCGCGTCAGGGTGCTCTTCGTCTGTCTGGGTAGCAGACGAAGAGCCAGCAACGGCGAGGCTTAGCGGCGGTTTTCCAAAACTTATCCAACATTTGGCGACTGCGCAGCGGCAAATGTTCGTCTGAGCAATCAGTCTTGACTGAAGCAATGGCTGTATATACATTTAAGCCATGATCACTTGGGACGAACACAAGCGCCACGCCAACCTTGCCAAGCATGGTCTGGACTTCGTGGGCGCCGAGGTCATCTTCGACGATTTCATGCTGGTCTTCGAGGATGACCGAGAAGCCTACGGCGAGGCGCGGTACTTCGCCCTTGGGGTCAAGTCGGGTCGCGTCGTCGCGCTGGTCTACACCGAGCGTGGCGAGCGGGTACGTTTGATTTCTTTGCGAAAGGCCACTCATCGTGAACAAGCACGTTACTTCAAAGAGCGCGGAGTCTGATTTGACAGACTGGGCGCGCGTCGATGCCATGGGCGATGACGACATCGATCTGTCGGACAACCCGGAATGGACCGAGGAGCAATTTGCCAAGGCACGCCATCGCGGACCGCAGAAAGCGCCATTGAAGCAACCAATCTCCATTCGCCTCTCGCCCGAAGTCATCGAGCACTTCAAGGCCGGTGGACCTGGCTGGCAGACACGCATCGATGCAGTGTTGCGCGAGTACCTGGCGTCTCGGTAGCGCATCGCCACGTCCAAAACTGCGCCGTATCTATTTGATTCTACTTTCGCTCAAGGCGCTATCATTTCCCTTATTCCTGTTTAGATATTCATCATAAAACCGTTATGAATCAAACGCGTATCCGTGTTCTTTTTTGCTGCATGGGCAATATCTGTCGATCGCCAACAGCGCAAGGGGTGTTCACCAAGCTGGTGATCGAGGAGGGCTTGTCAGATCGGATCGAGATCGACTCGGCAGGGACACACGCCTATCACGTTGGCGAGCCGCCAGACCCGCGCGCACGAGAGACCGCACGGCGGCGCGGGATCGATCTTTCGCGGCAGCGCGCACGACGCGCGTTGGCCGAGGACTTTGAGCGGTTCGACTATGTGCTGGCGATGGACGAGGACAATCACCGCAACTTGTCAGCACTTTGTCCTCCAGGTTTCGAGGAGCGGCTGCGATTGTTCATGGACTTCGCGCCACAGCTGGGCCGACGCGAGGTGCCAGACCCTTACTACGGCGGAACCAATGGCTTCGACGCCGTGTTCGATATGGTCGACGAGGCCGCGCGGGGGTTGCTGGAGGCGATTCGCCGCGAGCGGATCGAGTCTGTGCAGGATTAGACAGGTTGTCCATCAACCGCTTCCCGATGTGAGCACCGATGTGGGCACTGCTTCAGGACGATGATCGGGAGGTGGCACCTGGACAGCGACTTAGGCCATCTTGGTGGTTGGCGGCGCTGGCAACGGCGGCCTTTGCTGGTTGATCTAGCCAGTGGCGCCGAGCAGGCTGTCGTAATCGACGGGCCTGATCGATCGCGACAGGTCGCGCTTGAGCGCATCGGCCAGCCCAAGCTCGAGATCGCGTGGGTGGATGCCGATGCGGATGGGCAGACCTTGGCGTTGGGCATTGTGCCAGTTCCATCGATTCCAGAGTCGCAACACCGGGACGCGCAGCGCGCTGTCTGCCTCGTAGCCGGTGAGTGGCAGAGGGTGCGTCCGTTCGGCAGCGCAGTCGATGACGGCATCGAAGCGTTCGTAAAGGGAAAACGGACAGGCCTCGCGCAGGCGCGGGATCGAGATGCTGCCCATGGCCCAGGCCGGCGGAACATAGAGCGTTGGCGGTGTGAGACCCTGCTCGCTAAACCAGGCGTGGCAGCGATTGATCAGGGCAATAATCCCAGCCTCATCCAGTGCCAGATGCTCCGCGACCCGGCGCGACAGAAACAGACTGTGCAGGCGGTGGTAGAGCCCGCCGATACGCTCGGCCTGGTGGTGCCAGCCATGGCCGGCTAGACGGTAGCCATCGCGCTCTAGGCTGCGCAGCGTTTCGATGCCGCTGCGGCTCCAGTTGCGTCCAGGCACGACGAGCAAGGTGACGGGTGTCAGCCGATGCTGTTCGAGCTGCTTCAGTGTCTGATGCACGGCCGGCATGGTCTCAGGCATCAGGTCGTGGACAGAGATCAACGCCTTTGGCAGGGTCGCCTCCGTCGCTAGGGACAGCTGCTCAATCGGCTTCATACTGTTCGAGGCCTTGTGGGTCTTGGTCGCGCAGCACCGAGACCCAGTGGCGTAGATTGCGATCGTTGATCTCTCGCGCCGCCTCACGTCCGAGCGAGGCCTTGCGTTCGAGAATACCTTGATCCAGCGCGCAAACGCGCATCAATGTGCTGGAAAGCGTCTCATCGTCGCGCATCTGAAACAGGGCGCGATTGAGATGGTCCCAGCTCAGGATGCCGCACTGTGAGGAGACCACCACTAAGCGACCGCGGGCCATGGCCTCGAGGGCAATGGTCCCAAAGGATTCGATCGTCGAGGGCAGCACCAGGAGGTCGGCGCGATCGATCAGAGGCAGGATCTCTTGGCGTCGGACCCAACCAACGTACTCGAGGTTCGACAGGCGGGCGGCCTCGTGTTGGACCCAATCGCGCAACGGACCATCTCCGGCGATCTGGAACTGCAGTTGCGGCAGGGCCTGAGCCGCCTCGACCACGGCGCCTAGATTTTTTTCCGGCGCGAGCCGACCAGCGAAGAGTACCTGCTTGATCTGGGGCCGCAGCGGATTGACCGGCACATCGAGGAAGTGCTTCGGGATCGGGGTGCCCATCAGGCCGACCTTTGAGGCCCCGATTGATCGGGCAACATCAAGCATCTCATCAGAATTGGCCAGCACCAGATGGCTGGCCTTAAACAGGGCGCGATGGCAGGTGTTGAGGTAGGTCTGGGCGAGCACACCGAACAGCCGCCAGTGATTGTTGAGCGCAGCAAGGCGTTCGAAATGGGTATGAAAACCCACCACCAGCCGAGCGCCATAGCGGCGCGCCAAGATCAAGCCGAGCATGCCATAGGGGCCGGGGGTGGCGATGATAATGGCGTTGGGATCGAGCCGCTTGAGCCGTCGGCTGATGAGCCTCGGCTGCGGGATGAGAAAACGCTGCGTTGGATCACCCGGCATGGGCATGGCCAAGCCACCGTACCAGCGACCGGTGCGAAAGCGTGGTGAGATCAACTCGACCTTGGCGCCAACCGCCTTTAGGTGCTCGGCCAAGTCTCGATAATAGGTGCCGACGCCGTTACGCTCGGGCGCTGCGTCGGAGATGATCGCCACCCTGAGCCCCCTGGCGTCGGCGGCGGCTCGTGCCTGATCGGTTTCGATGGCCGATGCTGGCGCAGGCGGCTGAGAGGAGTTCAGCATGACGCGGACCGGGTCTCTAGCACAGCAGGTTGCGCAGCGGCTACCGGCGCGAGCACCGGATGACGATAAGCGGCGGCGAAGCGCTCTGAGACGGTTGCCGGGGTGAGGCCGAACTGCTCGAGGCTGTAATGATGGCTGCTCTTGTAGCTCCGAGCCTGGCCGTCTTCGTGCTCGAGCACTTGCGCGAAGTCGGCCGACACGGGCAGCCCCAAGCGGTTGTAGACCGCCTTTAACGTCACGCCAAGCCCACCGCGCAAGTCTTGCATGCCAAGCGCTGCATGCTGCGACTCGGGAAGCTGTTCGCGCAGTCGGCCAAGATTCTCGTAGTAAAACGCAAGCTGAGCGGTGAGTCGCCGGCGCACCGGCTCGCTGTCTGCCGGCACGCCAAAGAAGGCCAGTCCTGGGCCAATCGAGCTGAGCTGAGAAGGTACGGTCTCGAGCGGATCGCGCAGGCTAACAATGAAGCGGGCGTCTGGGAAGCGCTGCGCGAGACTCTGTGCCAAGGGCGCAAAGGCCGCGTTCTTCGACAACAGGCACTTTTCGGTACCGTGCACATACAGATGGCGCTTGAGACAGGCCTCATAGAAATCGAGCAGGCGCTGGCGCTCGGCCGGCTCGAGATCGGCATCGAAGCGACCGACGCGCCAGATGTGCTCGAAGTTGGGGAAGGGCAGCGCGAGGATGAAGCAGGAGAGGACCGGCATCAGCGCGAAGTAGTCCTCTTCCGGGGTCGTTAGCCCCATCGGGTGGACATCATCGAGCCCGGAGAAGACCCGTCGCTCGATTCTGCGCAGCAGACGTGCCATTGGGGCGCCAACGGCCCGATCGGCTCGCGCAAGCCCGAGGAAGAACAGGCGCTGAGTGACCGATGGCGCGAACAGGCATTCCCAGGTGCGGAATGTGGTGAACTGCTCATCCTGGGCCAGCACCTGGTGCAGACGCGTCGTGCCACTGCGCGGGACGCCGAGTACGAAGACCGGTGCCTCGACCTGCACTCGGCGCCAGCCGCGGAAGAACAGATCATCCAGCAAGAAACCGAGCCAGTGAAGCGCCTGACCGAGCGCAAAGACAGGCAGGAAGCCGAGCATGATCAAGATCCGCCGTGGCCGCAATGCTGCGCGGCCGTCCGGAGAGGTCGTCAGACTCGAGGCAACCAGACCGGCGAATCGCTTGGCTGAGATCAGGAAGAGCTCAAACATGACAACCGAGATAAGCCTCTGCGTTGTAAGGGACGGTACTCATTGTCCGGCTGGATTTGACGGTTGGCCGGTAACATCGTTCGACGTCGGAGACTCTGCGCTGGCCTTGGGAGATGACGCGGCTGCAGGCAGAGGAGCCGGAGTCTTGCTCTCGGGTGCCGATGAGGCATCAGGGGAGGACTGAGTTTTGCTCTCTGGCGCCGATGTGGCTGCAGGAGAAGCCTGAGTTTTGGCCTCGGGCATCGATGCGGCTTCAGGAGAAGCCTGGGGCTTGGCCTCGGGGGCTGAGGTGACAGCTGAGGCGACAGAGGTCTGTTGCGCTGGGGCTGATTGAGCGGGGACTTGTTGAGTCGAGGCCGGTTGAGCTGAAGCTGGTTGAGGCGAAGCTGTGAATGCCGCAGAGAGGGGAGTGCTAGGTGCAGTGACTGGGCTGCTAGCCGCCTCGACGCTCGGTTTTACAGGCTTGGGCTCGGTGCGAGCCTCGGCTCGGGAGTCATCATGTCCGGGTGACTGAGGCGCATCGGATGTCGCTGTTGATGGCGCCGGAGTTGCCGGATCGGCTTTTCCGGCTGCCGGCACCGCCTCTGCGCGAGACGCCGTGCGTGCCTCGCTCGCCTGCGATCCCGATGCTGAGTCCGTGGGAGCGGCAGGCTTCACTGATGCCGCGTCATTGTGATCTTGTCCGCCGCGGACGGCCTCATCCGGCCCCGCGTCGTCGCGCTTTGCGCGCCTCGCATGTCCGTCGGCCCGGCCAGGGGACCCCCCAGATGCCTCCCCGGATGTTGCGCTCGGCTTAGGCGTGGCGTCTGACGCTGATTCGGTCGCAGCTTCGCTGCTTGCTGCCGAAGCGGGCGCTTCTTGCTGCTCGCTCGCATTGCCGTTGGCTTCAGTGCGCCGACGGCCGCGTCCGCCACGGCGACGTCGGCTTGATCGTGTCCGGCTCGAAGGCTTTGCGTCGCCATCCTCTGGGCCCGACTCGGTGCTTCCTCCCGTAGCGCTTTCCTCAGCACTCTGAACAGCCGAGCGAGCACTGGAGTTCTGGTCGGCATTCGATTCCCCCGCAGCGGGTATCTTGCGGCCTTTAGGGGCCTCGTCCGAGTGAGCACTCGATTCACTCGCGACCAGCGCCTTGGATGAGGAGACTGGCGCCGCATCGCGCTTTGCGTTGGCTGACGTCGACTGTTCGTCGGTCGTGGCTGGGCTGTTACTCGCCTCGTCGGTTGCTGCGCTTGAGCTGTCGGTACCTGGTTGATTCCGCCGACCGCGGCCGCCCCGTGAGCCGCGGCGAGAGCTACTGCGTCGCGACTGACCCGCACTCTGCGCGTTGCCGTTTGTAGCGTTCTGCGGTTGTTCCTCCGGTGAGCGCTGCGGGCTGCTGTCGTTCTCGGTGGCTGGGCTAGTCGCGCTGTCTCTATCCTGAGTTGCAGCTGTCTCGCTCAGCCCTGCGCGATCTTGGCTAGCCCCGTTCGAACGACGCGAACGGCGCTCGCCACGTTGGCTACGACTGCCTTGGTCGCTGCCGTTGCGTCCGCGATCAGCGCGCTGGCTTTTTGCATCCGACGAACCGGACCGATGGGCTCGCGGACCGCTGCCCGACGCCTGTTCTGATCCAGCGCCGGCGTGATTGTCTGCCGATGCGCCACCCGGCTGATCATTCGGCAACGCGAAGAGTGTTGACCAGATCCGCTTGAGTACGCTCTCGGTGCGCCGCCCTTGCTCGCTCGCACTGTCGGCTGCGGTCGGTAGCGTCGGAGGCTGCTCATCATCCTGTCGTTCAGGGCGCTGCGGTGCCGGCATCGAGGGGGCCAAGGCCTTCACCGCGGGCTCTTCCGGACGCGGGATGATATGCGGCCGCGCGAAGGTCGGCTCGGCCTGCGCTGGCTGTGCGGTCAGGTCGTAGCTCATCTCGTTATCGGCGAGTCGCTCCGTGTCCTGGGCGCGGATGCGCTCGATCTCGAAGTCCGGTGTCTCCATGTGCCGGTTTGGGATCAGCACCACATCGACCTTCTGGCGCTCCTCGATCTGCAGGATCTGGCGGCGCTTCTCGTTCAACAGGAAGGTCGCGACCTCAACCGGCAGTTGCGCAATGATGCGTGACGTGCGGTCCTTCATCGCCTCTTCCTCGACGATCCGCAGCACCGAGAGGGCCAGCGACTCGACGCCGCGGATGGTGCCCTGGCCCTTGCAGCGCGGGCACACCAGCTGGCTCGACTCACCAAGCGACGGCCGCAGGCGTTGACGCGACATCTCCAGCAGGCCAAAACGCGAGATTCGCGCGACCTGAACCCGAGCGCGATCGTGCTTGAGGGCGTCGCGCAGGCGATTTTCGACCTCGCGCTGATTCTTCGCCGGCGTCATGTCGATGAAATCGATCACGAACAGGCCGCCGAGGTCGCGCAGGCGGAGTTGACGGGCGATCTCGTCCGCCGCCTCCAGGTTGGTGTTGAGCGCCGTCTCCTCGATATCAGCGCCCTTGGTGGCGCGCGCGGAGTTGATGTCGACGGCGGTCAGCGCCTCGCCTTGGTCGATCACCAGCGAGCCGCCGGAGGGCAGCCTGACCTCACGCTGGAACACCGACTCGATCTGGCTCTCGATCTGATAGCGGGTGAACAGCGGCACCTCGTCTAGATACAACCGCAGCTTTTTCAGGTTGTTCGGCATCACCTGGCGCATGAAGGCTTCAGCCTTCTCATACACCTTGGCGTCGTCAACGACGATCTCGCCGATATCCACGCGCAGATGGTCGCGCATCGAGCGGATGATGACGTCGCTCTCTTGATAGATCAGGAAGGGCGCCTTGCGCTCTTCGCCTGAGGTCTTGATCGCGTCCCAGAGCTGCAGCAGGTAGTTGAGATCCCACTGCAGCTCCTCGGCGTTCTTGCCGACGCCCGCGGTGCGGACGATCAGGCCCATGTCCTCGGGCAGCTCGAGCTGACTCAGCACCTCGCGCAGGTCCGAGCGGTCGTTGCCCTCGATGCGACGTGAGACGCCGCCGGCGCGCGGGTTGTTCGGCATCAACACCAGGTAACGGCCGGCCAGGGAGATAAAGGTGGTCAAGGCCGCGCCCTTGTTGCCGCGCTCCTCCTTGTCGATCTGCACCATGACTTGCTGACCCTCCTTGATCAGCTCCTTGATGCTGGCACGCGTGCCGGGCTTGGGTGCGTCTTGCCGGAAATAGCTGCGCGCGATCTCCTTTAGCGGCAGAAATCCGTGGCGATCTGAGCCGTAGTCGACGAAGGCGGCTTCAAGGCTTGGCTCAACGCGGGTGATGGTGCCTTTGTAGACGTTGGCCTTTTTCTGTTCGCGTCCTGCGCTCTCGATATCCAGGTTGTACAATTGTTGGCCGTCGACGATGGCCACCCGCAACTCTTCAGGCTGAGTTGCATTGATCAACATTCTTTTCATCGTTGTTGGATCTCTCGCCTTGGCGCGAGGCGCGCTTCACCGCCGAGAAGCTCGGTTGTGGCGGCGCGCGCAAGCGGCTTCATGTGCCGCCGCACCCAGGAGCCCGGGTTGATCTGCCCGCGCGGCGTTCGCGCTGAACAGCCCATTTTGAAACCCGCGGCATGCCTTGGGCACGCGCTTTCAATTAACCTTCGGTGTCTCGCGCAGCGCGCCAGTCACCCTGTCGAGTCACCGGCGACACACCGATGCTCGTTAAAAACCAGTGGGGAGTCGGGAATTGCGACCGAGTGTCACAACGGGTGTCACAATTGGCTTGGCGATGCGCCATACTGTTGGCTGGCCTTACGCCTCGCGCATCGGGTCAGTCCCCAAGTGTGGGGCGATCGGCTCCACGAGGTGGCGTAGCGTCAACCTCCGGAGCCAGTAACCTTTGACCTCGCTCGGACCATCGCGATTCGCTCGGGCCGGCGCTAACCCTGTCTTATGCTGCTCCTCCCCATGAAGTCTGGCACGCGCACGTACCTTTCCACGCAGCACAAGTCGTGAATGCTAGCAAGCTTTCCCGGTACCGGCAATTGACCCTGAAGTCGACATCGAAGCAACCCAAGCACGCCCGCCCCAAGCAGAATCGCACAGCGTGCCATGTGCCGCGCGATTCTGTCGCCAATTCGCGTTCTGTTACCGCCTCGGCAGCCGCAAGCGCAGCGACTGCGCAGACGGATCAAATGTCGCGAGATCCGTCGCGAGTCCCGTCGCGAGTCCCGATGGTGCGGTGGGTGGAGGTCAGCCCCGATATTGCTGGCCAGCGGATCGACAATTTTCTGCTGGCGCAGCTGAAAGGCGTGCCACGCAGTCTCGTCTATCGCCTGCTACGCCGCGGTGAGGTTAGGGTCAATAAGGGGCGCGCGCGGCCTTCGCAGCGGCTCGAGGCCGGAGATCAGGTGCGATTGCCGCCGCTGCGGCTGCCGGCGCAGGGTGAATCTATCGCACCATCGACTCAACTTCGAGAGCGTCTTGACGAGGCTCTGCTGTACGAAGACGAACGTCTTCTGGTGCTGAACAAACCGGCCGGTCTCGCCGTGCATGGTGGTAGCGGCATCAACCTAGGGGTGATCGAAACGCTTCGCGCGATGCGCCCCGGTGCCGAGCTCGAGCTGGTCCATCGGCTGGATCGCGATACCTCCGGCTGCCTGCTGATCAGCAAGCGCCGCAGTGCGTTGCGGCGTTTGCATGCACAACTGCGCGATGGCGAGGTCGACAAGCGCTACCTAGCGTTGCTCTGCGGGCCGTTTTCGCGACCCGAGATCGAGGTCGCGGTTGCGCTGCGCACTAACCGAGTGCGCGGTGGTGAACGGGTGGTGCGCGTCGATCCGGAGGAGGGTAAGCCCTCGCGAACCTGGTTCCGTGTGCGACGACGCCTCGGTCCCTTTACCCTGGTCGAGGCAGAGCTTGATACCGGGCGCACACATCAGATCCGGGTCCATGCCGCGCACCTGGGGGCCGCGGTCGCCGGCGATCCGAAATATGGTGATCCAGCGGACAATGAGCGCCTGAAGGCGTTCGGATTAAAGCGCTTGTTTTTACATGCCGCGGCCCTGAGCTTCCGCTCGCAGGAAGACGGACCGCTGGTGCATGTCACGGCACCACTGCCTGAGCGTTTAGAGGCAGTCTTGAGTAGACTCGAGGAGGAATCTTGGACTTGACCCGCAATGCAATGCCGGAGCTGCAAGCCATCGAGCTGGTGGTGTTTGATTGGGACGGGACACTCATGGATTCGGAGGGGCGTATCGTCGCCAGCATGCAAGCGGCATTCACCGATATGGGCCGCCCGCCGCCGCCATCGGCCGCTGTACGCGAGGTGATCGGCCTGGGCCTCGAAGAGGCGATTCTGCGCCTGCCAGGGGTCAGCTCAGACCAGGATCTCAGCGAGATGATTGCGCGCTATCGTCACCATTTCTTGGTAACCAATACGATACCGACGCCGCTTTTCGAGGGTGCGAAGGCGCTTGTCGAAGCCTTGCACCAGCGCGGCCAGCTCTTGGCAGTGGCCACCGGCAAGAGCCGAAAGGGTCTTGATCAGGCCCTCGACCAGACCGGGTTGCGCCCCTGGTTCCACGCAACCCGTTGTGCGGAAGAGACCGCCTCGAAGCCGCACCCTGGGATGTTGCATGAGCTGATGGATGAGCTTGGCGTCAAGCCAGCGGATACACTGATGATCGGCGATACCGATTACGATTTACTGATGGCCCAAAACGCCGGTGTTCGGGCACTGGCCGTGGGCTATGGCACCCAGCCCCCGACGCGGCTTCTCGAACACAAACCACTGGGTTGTGCGTCCTCGATCGCCTTGCTCTCGGAGTGGTTGCTCCGCTGATCCTGTGGAGATCAGTCAGGGGCCCTGCCTCGTTCCAGAGGGCCTCACACTCATGGCGCGGTGCCACTCCGGAAGATGAATTCTCGCTCGACTGCTAGCGGAGCCTAGACATGAAGTTACCCTCTTGGATAAGACGCTGGAAAAACAGCGATCTGACCGCTGGCCAACCGATGCCAGCCACCAATGATCCGGAATGGGAGCGCGCGCTGATCAACCGCATGGCGGCCGAATTTCTGCGTCAACAACGACGCTCTCGGCGCTGGGGACTGGTGCTCAAATTCGGCATCCTCGCCTATCTGCTCTTGCTCTCGATGACCCTTGTCATGGATGGCATCGGTGGTTCGGTAGGCTCGGCTGGCGAGCATACGGCTGTCGTTAAGGTTGAAGGGCTGATCGCGGACAAGACGAACGCCAGTGCAGACCGCATTGTTGAGGGATTGCGCGATGCCTTCGAGGCTGAGAACGCTCAGGCCATCATCTTGAGCATCAACAGCCCGGGTGGAAGCCCAGTGCAGTCTGGCTACGTGTTCGATGAGATCAAGCGATTGCGGGAGCAGTATCCGGACAAGCCGGTCTATGCGGTCGCCGCTGATGTTTGCGCGTCGGGCGCCTACTACATCGCGAGTGCAGCCGATGAGATCTACGTCGACCGCGCTACGCTGATCGGCTCTATCGGCGTCCGTCTGGACAGCTTTGGCTTCCAGCGTGTCATCGACGAGCTCGGCATCCAGCGCCGGTTGCTCACCGCTGGCGAGCACAAGGGCATCCTCGATCCCTTTTCCAACTTTGATGAGTGGGATCGGGAGTTTATCCAAGGGCTCTTGGACAACCTCCATGCGCAATTCATCACCGCGGTGAAAGAGGGTCGCGGCGACCGCCTCAAGGGCGGACCGGAGCTGTTCAGTGGCCTGTTCTGGACCGGTCAAGAAAGCGTTGAGCTTGGCCTCAGTGACGGTCTCGGTAGCCCGTCCTACGTGGCTCGAGAGATCGTCGGTGCAGAAGAGCTGGTCGACTACAGCCAGGAGCGCGACCTCTGGGAGCGCGTGGCAGAGCGCGTTGGCACCAGCCTAGCGACCACGCTTGTAGAGCGCATCGGAATCGGGGCTCCCAGCTTTAGGTAGGGCCGGTCACCGACCGCTGGCCGTCTGCAGTCAACAGAACAGTGATCACAACGGAGGATGCTCGATGGCCAATCTCGACGAACTCGGCAAGAGCGGCCTCGGTCGCGGCATTGCGATCGGGCTTGGCGCGGCGCTGCTGATACCGGTCGCGGCGGTTGCACTGGCGCCCTACCTGCGCCCGGCCGCCCGCGCGACCCTGAGATTCGGCATCCTGGCCGCCGAGAAGGCGCGGGAAGCAGCAGCCGAGATCGCCGAGGTCGTTGACGATGTCGCCGCCGAGGTCCAAGAGGAGCTGCGTGCTGAGCGCAGCGCGCGCGCTGCCGACCGCGCCGCGGCAGATATCGGCGGCGAGGCCACGCCGGCTGCGGGCGGTGCAGCCGCGATGGATGCCGGCGGTAGTGCAGCCGCGATGGATGCCGGCGGTAGTGCGGCCTCGATGGATGCTGATGCTAGCGGCGAGGTCGCGATGAATGCCGGCAGCGAAGCCGCGACGGATGCAGGTAGTGAGACCGCTGCCAGCGTCAGGCGGTCTGCGGAGGCGCCCACCACGGGTGCGAGCGGTTGATGCAGAGCATCGCTTACCAGGTCCATCGCACGCGCGAGCGGATGCGCCTGCGCCTGCCCGACCGGCGCCACGACGAGGCCTTCTTTGCCGAGCTGTGCGAGCAGCTGACGGCATTGCCGGGCATCGTCGAGGTCTCCGGCAACCCGTCCACCGCCGGCCTATTGATTCGGCTCGATCCAACCCAGGCGCAAGATCCTCGCCTCGCCATCGCGGCCACCGGACGACTCCAGATCGTCGACGGCCCGCCGCCGCTGTCGCCAGGCCTCAATGCGGTGCGGCGGGCCGCCGATCGCATCGACCGGAGCCTAGAGGAACAGACCGGTGGCTCGGCGGACCTGCGCACGCTGGCCGTGCTACTGCTCATCGTTCTCGCGATGGGGCAGGTGCTTCGGGGTCAGCTGCTGGCACCGGCCGCCTCGCTGCTGTGGTATGCCTTCGAGCTACTGCGCTTCATACCGACGATACCCGAGGAGCCCGAGCCGCGGCAGAGGCCTGCGGCACAACACCTGCCATGAACGTTGCCTCAGGCTGCCGTCAGCGCATCGATTCGATCCAGGCGTTCCCAAGGTGCGTCTAGATCCTCGCGGCCCATGTGGCCATAGCTCGTGAGGTGGCGGTAGAAGCCGCCGGGTCGGGCGGCGATGGACTGTAGCCGAAGGTCGCGCACGATCGCGGCCGGACGCAGGTCGAAGGCGTTGCGGATGCGCCCCTCGATGACGGCTTCCCCGATCCGCTCGGTGTTGAAGCAGTCCACCTGGATGCTCAACGGCCAGGCCTCGCCGGCGGTGTAGCTGAGCTGCAGCTCGCACTGCTCAGCGAGCCCGGCGGCCACCACTTGCTTAGCCACCCAACGCGCCGCGTAGGCGCCGACGCGGTCGATGCGCAATGGGTCCTTGCCGCTCAGCGCCGCACCGCTGTGACGTGCCATGCCGCCGTAATTGTCCGCAGCCGTCTTGCGTCCAGTCAGCCCGCAGTGCACCTGCGGTCCGCCGCCGACGAACGGCCCCTCCGGGTTGAACGCATAGAGGGTCGACGCATCGGGCCGGATCTCGCGCTCGGCAAACACCGGCTCGACCACGGCTTGGATCAGGTCGTCGCGCAGCCGCTGCTCCGCGACCTGCATCCCCGCACGACGGCAGACGACCAATGAGACGCTGTGAATCCGCCGCGGCGTGCGGTCGTGGTAGGCAACCGCGACCTGACTCTTGCCGTCCGGCATCAGATACGGGAAGTCGCCGCGGCGCGCTGCCTGCTCTAGTCCCCGTGCCAGCGCATGGGCCAGCTCGATCGGCAAGGGCATCAAGCTGGCGGTCTGCCGGGCGGCGAAACCGAACACCGTTACCTGGTTACCGGCCGGAATCGCAGCGACGCCCGCCTCGTCGAGCTCCTCGGCGCGCACCCTTGGATAGGACTCCGGCAGCGTGCCGAGGCTGCTGGTCAGGATGCTTGCGGACTCGGCGTCGTAGTCGTCGTGATGATAACCGGCTCCGGTCAAGACCCGGCGCGCCGTCTCGGCAAGGTCGATGCGCGCGCTGGTGGCGATGCGCGTGGCCAGGAACACGACACCGCCGAACATGGCGGCCTCGGCCACGACCCGCGAGGCTGGGTCCTGCTCTAGCAGCCGGTCGACGATCTCGTCGCTGATACGGTCGCAGAGCTTGTCCGGGTGCGCGGCGGTGACTGACTCTGAGATGGAGATGTATTCGCTGGTCATTGTCCGGCTCCTTTAGTGGCTTCTCTTGCCGCTCCTTGTGCGTCTTTTTGATTGGTCCCTTGTCTGGTCCCTTGTGTAGCCCTTTGTGTAGCGCTTGGGCATGGCGCCTCGGCTGCGGATTCGGTCTCGGTCTCCGGCCGCTCGCCGGCGCCGGTGTCGTCGACAGCAGCGCTGGGCCGGCCTGAGCTGGGCTTCAGGGCCTCGTTGATCAGCAGCGGCAACAGAGCGGCCGTGAGTACGACCAGCAGATCGCGTGCCGTGAGCGGCGCCAGACCCAACAGACGGCGCAGTCCAGGCACCAGGTTCGCCAACACCTGAACAGCGAGTGAGGACGCAAGCGCGAGGTCGAGCGGGCGGTTAGGCGGCAAGCGGGTACCGCCCCAGAACACCGGGTGCTCCGAACGGCAGCTCAGTGCGTGCAGCAACTGGGCGGTGGTCAGCGTGTCGAAGGCCAGCGTGCCGGCCTTTGCGCCGGGTCCGTAGCGCGCCAGCCCATAGCCGTAGGCGGTCATGGCGGCGGCGCTGATCAGGGCTGATTCAACCCCCATGCGCGCCAGACTCTCGCGCGGCACGATCGGCTCGGCCGGGTCGCGCGGCGGTTGCTCCATGACGTCAGCCTCGGCGGGCTCCACGGACAGCGCCAGGCCGGGGAAGATGTCCGACAGCAGATTGATCCACAACAGCTGCATCGGATTCAATGGCGAGCCTAGGCCGAGCAGGATGGCCACCAGCATCACCTCGATCTCGCTGAAATTGGTGGCGAGCAGGAAATGGATGGTCTTGCGGATGTCCGCATAGATGGTGCGGCCTTGGCGAACGGCCTCGAGCATGCTGTGCAGGTTGTCGTCCTCCAGCACCAGGTCTGCCACCGCGCGGGCGACGTCGGTGCCGCTTTGCCCCATCGCAATGCCAGTATCGGCGGCCTTGAGCGCCGGACTGTCGTTGATGCCGTCGCCGGTCATCGCCACCACCCAGCCTGCCTGTTGGAAGGCCTGGACGATGCGCAGCTTGTGCCCCGGGCTGACCCGAGCAAAGACATCCAGATCGGGCACCAGGCCGCGCAGCATGGCCGGGTCCAGCCGATCGATGCCGCTCGAGTCCAACACTCGGACCTGCCGGCTGTCGCCGCGCTGGGCGGCTAGATTTAGTTCGCGGCCGACCGCTGCCGCCGTGGCGCTCTGATCGCCGGTGATCATGACAGTCTTGATGCCGGCCTGCTGGAAGTCGCGGATCAGATCGGCCATCCCGGGACGCAACGGGTCGGACAGAGCAACCAGTCCCAGCCAGATCAGCCCACGGGTTTCCATCTCGCTGACGGATGGCGCCTGCGGTTGGTGCCGATAGGCCACCCCGAGCACTCGCAGCGCATCGGCGGCCATGCCATCGTTCTCGCGCAACAGGCGCTCACGCGCTGCCTCATCCAATGGCGTCTCGGCGTCGCCGAGGTGCGTGCAACGCTCGAGCAGGTCGTTCGGACTACCCTTGGCCGCGATCAGCAGCCCGCCGTCGGCGCTGCGATGGAAGCTGCTCATCACCGGGCGGCCCTCGGCTCGCTGATGCAGCTCGATCAGCGGATGGGCGGCGCGTAGCTGAGCGATGTCGATACCATCGGCCTGCGCCAAGCGCACCAGCGCCAGCTCGGTCGCGGAGCCCTGCAGCTCGCCGTCGGCCTGGATCTGTACCTCGCTGCACAGGCTGACCGCCTCCAACAGGCGTCGCCGGACAGGTGATTGCGCTAGCGTTGCATCCGCTCCGCCGACCCCGGCTCCGGTCCCGGTCCCGAGAAACAGCCGCTGCACTGCCATGCTGTTCTGGGTCAGGGTGCCGGTCTTGTCCAAGCACAGCACCTGGACCGAGCCCAAGGTCTCGACCGCGTCTAGGTGGCGCACCGCCACCCGTTGTCGGCGCATCCGCGTGATGCCGAGCGCGAGCGTGCTGGTGGCCACTGCCGGCAGCCCCTCCGGCACCGCGGCCACCGCTAGCGACACCGAGGATTTCAACATTGGCAGCCAGCCCAGCCCCCGCACCAAGCCGGCGACAAACACGCCGGCACAGACCAGCCCGGATAACAGCGCTAACTGATAGCCGAGCCGACCGAGCTGGGTCTCCATTGGCGTCTGCGGCGGGGTGACGTCGCCCAGCATCGCCTGGATGCGTCCAAGCTCGGTGGCGAACGCGGTACCGACCACCAGCCCGGCTCCGGTACCGCCGGTGATCACCGTCCCCATGAAGGCCATGTTGGCGCGCTCCGCCACCGGCGTCTCCGGCGCGAGCACCGGGCCTGCGGCCTTGGTCACGGCCAGGCTCTCGCCGGTCAGGGCCGATTCGTCGATGCTGAGCTCGCGGCTGCTGAGCAAACGCAAGTCCGCTGCTACCCAGCTACCCGGGGCCAATTCGACCAGATCGCCCGGCACGAGCGAGTCGATCGGTGCGGTCCTCGGCAAGCCATCCCGTCGCACCTGACAGTGCCTCGGGCGCACATCCGCGAGCCCGCGAATCGTCTGTTCGGCTTGTCGCTCGGTGAGCCAGCCGATCGCGCTGTTGATGCCGACGACAACGAGGATCACGGCGGCGTCGGCAGCGCCCCCGGTCAGAACCGAGATCAGGGCGGAGGCGGCCAGCAGCCCGACCGGCGCGGTCAGCAACTGCTCCAGCAACATCGCGAGCTGCGAGCGCCCACTCACCATGCCGAGATGATTTCTGCCAAAGCGGGCCAGCCGACGTGCAGCTTCAGCGGTATCCAGCCCGCCGTCGTCCGTCACCTGCAGCGCGTGGCGGACCTCCCGCGGCGACATCGCGTGCCAGTGGCGCGGATCGAAACCAGAAATGGTCTCGGTGGCGTGGCGGGACGGCTCGTCGTGGAGCAGCCGGCGGAGCCGACCGATCTTGCCAATGGCGCGGATGGGGCTAGATGCTGAAGGATTCGCCGCGCTCGGCTTCAGACCCTGAGTCTTAGGCGATTGGCGCATCGGTCGCGCGGCATGCAGGGTGTTGCTCGCGAGGGCGTCGAGCAGGGCTGAGACGCGACGGAGGATAGAGTCGCAGTCAAGCTCGCGATTGTGCAAGATCAACAACGCGCCCGTCAGCGGGTTGGCCGTTGCGGCGATGATATCGGGCTGGCCGGACAGTTCCTCGGCAAGCCGGCGAGCAGACGCTCGGTCCCGATAGAGCGACAGCAGACGCAGCCGCAGCCGACCCGGCACGGCCTGGTGCAGCACCTCGATCTGTCGCTCATCAACCGCGACTGCAGTCATCGGGTCGACCTCCAAAGCCACCTCGGCCGCAACGCATGAAGGGTGAGCCATCGCCGCCATTAGGATCTGTTAAAAGTCTAGACGATCACGGTTCCGACTGTTCGAGCTGCTCCCGATGGCTCTGCACGGCTGCATCAGGCCTGCAACGGATCGATTCTGGCTGCGCCCAGCAGTTCGCAGAGCCGAATCAGAGGCAGCCCGATGAGGCTGGTCGGGTCAGCGCCCTCTAAGCGCTCGAACAGCGCGCGAAGCAATGGGTCAACTCCGCGCCGAGCTAGCCATGTCTACCAACCGCGCCTCCATCGCCTCGTAATCCCCCAGATGCGCCTGCATGAGGCTCTTCCAGAGCTTGCCGTGATTGGGTACCGAGAAATGCAGCAACTCGTGGACGATGACGTAGTCCCACAGCCCGGTATCCAGCCCGAGCAACTCGTCGTTGAAATTCAGCCGTCCGTTAGTGGAGCAGGACGCCCACTTCCTGCGCATGGGGCGGACGCTGAGCTGGACGACCTTTACGTCCAACCGGTCCGCCCATTCGCGGACCCGGTGCTTGAACGCCTGCTTGCGTGCGGCATCGGCCATCCCGCTAAATCCGCTCCGCCTTGTCCAGCAGGGTGAACAGCTCGTCCACCAGTGCCGTGACCCGATCCAGGTCCTCGGTCTCGGCGAAGATTGCGAAGGTCACCCGCTTGCGCAGCTCGCGCAAGGCGTTCTCGCTTCGCTTCCAGTTGGAGCATTCCCCAAAGGCGAGCCGGATCTTGCGGCTGACTGCCTCGGAGTTGCCGATGCCGGCATCCAACAGGGTGCAGTAGACGAAATAGGTCAGGCCGTCGAAGGACTTCTCGGCCTGCTCCTGCTGTCTGGTCTCGTTCGACTCGACCTCCCGCAGCAGCGCCGCCAAGGCCTCCGCCGTGTCGAGCTGGCGGCTTTCGAAGGCATCCTGCACCGCCCGCGCACGCTCGGCCATGGCGATCAGGTAGGGGTCCTCGCTCTCCTCCTCGGCCTTGCGCTCGATACCCTTGACCAGGTTGATCACCTTGGTGGCGTCGCCGCCCTGGCGCTGCTTGATCAGCTCGATGGTCTCGGCGTTGATCTCGACCAGCCCGTCGACGCGTTGCACCTCGTAGGTGCCGACCTGCTCCTGCACCAGCCGGTTGGTTTTGCGCTGGAACTCTCGATCCACCTGCACGCGCCTGCTGTACGCCTTGCGGACGACTGCGTAGATGGCGGACAGGGTGCCGTAGTCGTCCATGAAGGGCCGCAGGAAGGCGTCCGGCGAGATGATCTCGTAGAGCATCTCGATCTCCTTGTACTCCTTGAAGAACGTCTTGCGCCGCTCGGGGTCGCGGAAATGCTCGATGAGGCTGTCCACGTCCTTGTCGTTGAAGTTGCGCTCGATCAGGCCGAGGTAGGCCGGGGCCTTGGACTCCATCTTGTTCTTGAACAGGACCTTCAGCAGCTTCAGGTCCTTCACGATGGCATTGATCTCGTCGCTGTCGAAGGCCAGCGCCTGCTCCAACTTGTCGAAGATGCCGACGAAATCCAACACGAAGCCGTGGGGCTTCACCATCTCCTGCGCCTCGTTCTCATAGGGGCGGTTAACGCGGGCGATGGCCTGCAGCAGCGTGTGGTCTCGCATCGGCTTGTCGAGATACATGGCGTAGAGCACCGGCGCGTCGAAGCCGGTGAGCAGTTTCTCGGTGACGATGAGGATCTTGGGGTGCTGGTCGAGCTTGCCGAAGCGCTTGCGGATCTGCCGCTCCCGCTTCGGGTCGAGATGGAATGCCTTGAGCAGCTTGGAGTCGTTGTTGCTGCCGGTGTAGACGACCTCGGAATACGCGGGCGGCAGGAACTGATCCAGGGCGTGCTTGTAGTGGGCACAGGCCTCGCGGTCCACGCCGACGAGGAAGGCCTTGTAGTCCAGCGGCTCGACGTTCTCGCGGTAGTGCCTGGCGACGAACTGCGCCACCTCCTGAATCCGCGACCTGCCCTTGAGGAAGTTCTTCAGATTCACCGCCCGATCGAGGATCTTGTTCAGCGCCTCGATGTCCGCCACCCCTTCGGCCTCGGCCAGCGACAGGAACTCCTTGTCCAGCGTCTCGTGCGGAACCAGCATCTCGTTGGGGGCAAGCTGGTAGTAGAGCGGCAGCGTCGTGCCGTCCTCGATGCTGTCGGCGATGGAATACTTGTGCAGATACCCTTGGTCGTCCTCGCAGCCGAAGGTCTTGAAGGTGCCCTTGCCGTAGACCGTCTTGTCCACCGGAGTACCGGTGAAGCCGATGAAGGTCGCGTTCGGCAAGCCAGCCATCAAAAAGTTGCCGAGGTCGCCGCCGGTCGTGCGGTGGGCCTCGTCGATGAGCACATAGATGTTCGAGCGCCTGTTGAGGTTCGCCGGCATGTCGCGGAACTTGTGGATCATCGTCACGATGATGCCCCGATAGTCGTCGCGCAACAGCTGGTTGAGCCGGGCGATGCTGCTGGCGTGCTCCAGGTTGCCCAGGCCCAGCGCCGCGAGGTTCTTGAGCATCTGATCTTCCAGCTCGTTGCGGTCGATCATCAGCAGCACGCTGGGCTTGTCCGCCTCGGGCGCGCGAAACAGCCGCTCCGCCGCCTTGATCATCGTGAAGGTCTTGCCGCTGCCCTGGGTATGCCATATCAGCCCACGGGTGCGGATGGGATCGAGGGCGCGGCCGACCGTCGCGTCCACCGCGCCGGTCTGGTGCTGGCGCAGGATGTACTTGTTCAGCTCCTCGTCCTTCTCGGCAAAGACGATGTAGTCCTTCAGGAAGCCGAGCACCCGCGGGATGGCGCAGAAGCCCTTCACCTTGGCCTCCAGCTT
Source organism: Lamprobacter modestohalophilus (assembly GCF_016583905.1). GTDB lineage: Bacteria > Pseudomonadota > Gammaproteobacteria > Chromatiales > Chromatiaceae > Lamprobacter > Lamprobacter modestohalophilus. Next base: position 34,755 of record NZ_NRRY01000013.1, read on the forward strand.
GCCGACCTCCTCATCCTTCCAGTTGAAGATGTTCCGCCGCACCGTGTTCCAGCTCACCCCGTAGCAAAAGCCGATGGCATCGGTGGCGGTGAACAGCTGCTGCGACACGAACAGCTCGGGCGTCTCACGGTGGTAGCGGCGGATCTGGTCCACCCCCAGCGCAATCGCCTCGTCCTTGTTGGCGTTCTTGCACTCGATCACCAACACCGGGATGCCGTTGATGAGAAAGACGATGTCTTGCCGCGTGCCGTAGTGGCCGTTGTGAAAGGCCCACTCCTCGGTGACCTCGTAGACGTTGTTCTCGGGATGCGCGTAATCGATCAGGATCAGGTCGCGCTCGCGCTTCGCGTCAACATCGAAGAACGTGCCACGGTTGCGCAGGTGCTTGATGAATTCCCGGTTGCCGTAGATGTCGGTGTGCAGAAGCCGGAAAGCCCCGAGCAGCGCACCCTCGGCCTCGGCGTAGCTCGGGTTGAACTCCCGCACCTTGGCGGCGAGCAGGTCGTCGAAGAAGAGCGAACGACCCTTGGCGCGTTCGGCGGATGGCACGTCCGGGTCAAATCCGCGTCGCTTCTCCGCTTGCTCGCGGGGCACAAAGGTCCAACCGATGGCCTGGGCGTATTCGAGGATGCGGGCTTGGACGGTCTTGTGTTCTCCGGGTTTCGGCATGCGCAAACTCCGTTAATGCCAGTCTTGCCGCCAAGCCTGGTACTCCGCAGGCCGCAGGCGATAGCGGGCGATGTTGCCTTCATGGAGACTCATCATCTCTGTTTCCGCTACCTCGACAAATCGCCCCTGATCCTCTGCCGGCACCTGCTCCCCAGCACGCCGCCGGACCAATGCGGTTGCGGCCTTCTTGTCCAGCCCGCCGCGAACCACTGTTGCGACAACCTCGGCGATCAGCGCGCGGTAACGCAAACGGAACAGGTCCGGCTCCCCTAGCGACTGACGCACGGCGGAGTAGCGCGCGCAGGAACGCTGGTAGGCCCAAATGAAAACATCGCGCAACAGCTCGATACGATTCAGTTCATAGACGCCCAGCACGGCATCGATATAGGCGCGCTCCGGAACGTCGACGAAGGACAGCGGGCAAAGGTTCTCTCGAATCAGCGGGATATTCGCCGCAAGACGCGAAACCCGCTTGTTGACGTCTTCGAAGGGTTGCAGGTACGCGAGGTGCACGAGGGCAAAGAAGGCCTGCTCAAACGGATCGGCAATCGCGGCCGCGGTCTCAAGGAACTTCCGGAAGGCGTCTTCGAGGAGTTGCGGCACATCCAGCGGATAGTAGACGGTCCCGCCGATGCCCACCCCGATACTCCGCAAACGGCCACCGGCCAGCGGGTCGGCGAGCAGGTTATCCGCCAGCAGGCTATGCAGATTCAGGATGGTGTAGTGATTGAAACCGATCTCGTCGGCCTGCTCGACGAGCAGTTCAATGGCTGCCTTGTGGTTCAGGATCATTTGCGCTTCCAGCGCATCCTTTCCCTCCGCCGCCTCGCCCAGTTCGAGCAGCCGCTCGGTTTCCAGCAGCGAATAGGTGTTGCCTTCCAGGCGACTCGAGTTCCAAGAAAGATCAATCAGCAGGCGGCTGTAGATCCTGCGTGCATAGGTCCCGGCCGGGCGTTCAGCATCAGGCGGGCGCCCCATATCGAGTAGGCGCTGACGCGTTTCCACCGGCAGATAAAAGGTTTCGTTCGGCCGGTACTGGTCCAGAAACGCCCGCTGATAGCCGACCGGTTGCCGGTGCTGAATTGGCGCGCGGACCGCATCCTTGATGGCCATCGCCTCGGGCGAAACGGGCGGGTAGACTTCGAGACCGGGCGGATGCCCTCTGATTCCGAGCTGACCGGGCCGAGCTTGCCCGCCAACATTGTTGGGCGGCAAACGATAGCGCCGACCTTTGCCTCGCCCCTCTGCCGTCAGTCGTTGCCGATCGACCAACAAGGCCAGGCGCCGCTGCAGCATCCGTGTCGGCAGCTCAGACGCCAACCCGTCGCGAATGGTCCGGACCTGCACAGCGCTCGGATGATGGTCCGCTACGATCGCGAGGATGGCGTTGAGTTCTTCTTCTGGAATCCCCTTTGGCATGTGGCGCATTATATGTCGCGAAAAACTCTTACGCGACATAAACGCGGCTGAATCTGGCGTGAATCTTCCTATGCGTCGTATAAACTGTCTTTTTTGTCGCTAAAGCACCCGTCACGAGGTGCCTTTGTTTGCACCTGGCTTTCCAGCAGAAAGCCCGTCCCCGTCGACGCCAGCCCGACCGCCAGCTTTCGGCAATGTCTCGTGGGACTCCAGAAATCGCCGTAGCGCCTCCACCAGCAGATCGTTGAAGTCCGTCGCCCAGCCTTCCGCCACGAATGCTCGGGCCTGAGCTGCAAGCTCCGCGGGAAGTTTCGCCTCGATCCGGGTGTTGTTCATGGCTTGTAGTCCGAAATGCATCGGGTGTGCGGCATCCCCACTTGAACGGCCTTATGTTGACAGGGGGTCTCCATGCGAATAAATCTCTCCGGTGCTCAACTGGTGTCCTTCGGCCAGTCGCCTCGCGGCTTTGCTAATCAACTCTGCGCGGGCGGACAGGAACACATTGAAGTCACTAGCAAGCTTTTCGTTCTTTTCCGAATCCCCCAGACCTTCGTAGCCGCCATTGGATAACTCATCGATTGGAATCAGGTGGGATTGCAGGCGTTCGTTGACGATGCCTTCCAACGTCCATTGATACCGATCCTTTAGATAAACCAGCGGGTCTTTCCTACCGATGGAAATGTTTGTCTTGTCGGTGATCAGTGCGCAGTTCAAAGCCAGAAAGCTGTCAATCTCGGCTTCCTTAAGCAGCGCATCAGGGAAGATGTGGTGATAATGGCGGTCTCCGATGTTGTTTTTATCGAGCCGTTCGCCCGTGGAGAAATCGAGTGCTCCGAGACGGCAGGCCACGGCCAGTACAGCACGTCCACGGATGCTTGCCCGCTTGGGCCATTCGGCCGTCATCAGTTCTTCGGCCTCGACCATGGTATGCTCGGCAAAAATTGGGACGTCCTGGATTCCAAACGTTGCGCCATCGGCTTTCTTCTCGCCACACACGATCCGCCGAAGAGCATTAAAATCTGAGAAGGCATGAGTCGCTGCCGAGTTTTCGTAGCGATCTGTGAAGAAGGCATTCCAGGTATAGCGTTTTAGAAGCAATTCGTCCTGCCCCAGCTTGTCGCCAGATTCGGGAATGTCCCGGTATAGCGCCGCGATCACCGCAAGAACAGCATTCGTCGGCAGGCGGTTGGCATCGAAGATCCCCTCCGACTTCAAAAAGCGCGCCATCCGCTGCAGACCTTTTTCCAGCGTAGCCCAGTGGTTGACCATCTCCCGCTTGTCCATATCCCACGCACCGCGCTGGTTCGGTAGCTGGTTTTGCAGTAGAGCCGCCGTGTTGAGAATCAACTTGGAAGGTTCTTCGTAGTGGGCGATTTCCGGGCTCTTCGCGATGAGGATTTCTTCCAGATCATGAAGTGATCTGCCCATCACGCTTTCCACCTCAGCGACGATGATGTCGTAGGTAGAGAGCGGCTTGCTATTCGTATTCATGTTGATGAACACGTTCAAAGCAACCGACTTTTCGGTGTGCGCGGGAAGGGACAGATAGGGCAAATTATAGTTGGCGATCACCGACCTCAAATCTTTGATCGCATCGCTCACTTCTTGTTTCTTCTGATAGTAGGCCTCAATTCCAGCTGAATCGCCAGGTTGCGCCTGGACTGGCTCCAGTGCCTGTTTTAGCCAAGCATCAATCTCGTTCTGGATGTCCTCTGGCCTCAGGAGGTTGGCGGGAATCAGTCCGCGGCGAAGCGTTTGTGCCGGAGCGTCGCACCAAAGCGGATAACGCTCGCCGTTCTTCTTGTAGTAGCGACCTCGCCAGTAGGCTGTGTGATCTTCCATTTCCGCGTCGCCATCATATTCGTCCAACGCTTTGAGATAGATAAAATAGGTTTCCCACTCGTAGTTGTTCTGAAAGACGCGCCATAGAGCGGTCAATCGCTGTTGTCCGTCCAACAGGTGTTCATAGACACGGCCATCGATCTCGGGAGCTGTGGACAGGTGGCGGGAAACAAACTTTTCTTTGTCACCAACCTCCAAGATTAGGGTGATCCCCAAGGGCAGGTTGTTGATGACGGTCTCAACCAGACTGCAAATCCGGCTTCGGTCCCATGCCTCAAAGCGCTGGAAGCGCGGTAGCTTGATCTCGGCCCGCTCTACCTTGCCATACCAATCAGAGATTTTTCGGTTTCTTGCTTCCATTGGCTATTCCAAATTCATCATTTCAAATTCCAACTCGTGAACACGGATCTTCGCGGTCATCAGTTCGTGAAGGAGGGTGCGGAAGAGGTCTTGGAGAACCGCTGCTTTATCGGTCGAATGGGAGATCTTGGCTTCGGTGGCGTCAAGCGCCGCAACAATCTCGCCCTGTTCTTCAAGCGTCGGTTTGGGGACGATGATCGCCTTAACGTCGCCCTGGTTGATGCTCGACTGCGCAACGGCACGCTTCGCTGTCCCGATGATCTGCTTCTTGGTCAGCGGGGAACTTAAAAACTTGAAGACGTATTCTTTCAGAACCTGCGATTCGTCGACCGAGAACCGCATCATATTGGACTCAAAGACCATATCACCGCTGATCGCTCCGATCAGGGCGGTCTTGCCCAAGTGGGAAAGACTGTTCACTCGGTTGATGACGATGTCGCCAGGTTCCAGTCCGTAGGTTTCGATTTCGTCGCGAGCCAGCGCGACAAGGTTTCCAGCTCGGTTAACGACGTCACCGTCGTTGCTGAAGTCATCGATTCGCAAAATCTGGGTGCCTGAGCCGTAGTCGCGCTTGTGCTTGTAGATTCCGTTCTGTGGCTGCTTCTCAAATAGGGTTTCCAACTCCACCACCTCCCAGCTTTCGGGCACGGGGCCGATTTCGGTCTCTTTTCAGGCTTCGTTGCGAAGGCCTTCGATGAAGAGCTTGTGCATGAGGGCCTTTTTCAGCTCGGTGGTGGTCTGAATGATCCGCTGCTGCGCTTCGATTGCCCGCTGCACCGTCGAAAGGATGTGCGCGATCCGCTTCTGCTCGGGGAGTGGGGGGACGTTGAGCCGGATCTGTTCGAGGCAGTCCCGCGTGATTCCCTTGATCGTCGCGCCGCGCTTGTTCATCGCAACGTATTGCTGGATCGAATCGATCCCGAGTTGGTAAGCGAGAAACTTGATGTCATAGTTCTCGTTGTCGATCAGAACGCCTGCGAGATCCTGATTGAGGGCGAGGTCAATCCGGTTGATGCCAACTTTGCCGACTCCTACCCGCGTTGCGAAGATGATACTGTCTTTGGGGACGATCTTGGTGGCGGTCTTCTTGACCGCTTCTTCGGACACGAATTTTTCCCCGGTTGTGAGTTCTAATTTCTCCCCAAGCCACTTGCTTGTGATCCAAGGAATCTCTCCCTTCCAGAAATCAGCCCGCGAGGTTGTTGGCGTTCCTCCGTTGAGGAATCCGGTGGCAATCTCACCAACTGTGGTTTGCTGCCAGTTACTCATAATCACGGCTTCTAAAGAATCTCCTTCAACGCCTTGTCAATCTTCTGGGCTTCGACGAAAACGCCTCCGCAAATTGAATCATTCGCCAGAGGTTCTCCTCACTGAAGGCGCTTCCGAGCCAGCCGGACAATTGTCGCCCCACTGCGGCGACAATCTGCGTACCGTATTCGGCACGTTTCTCGCCGAGAATCTCGCGGTGCAGCCGACTCCCCAAGTTCCAGTAGAGCATCGTGAGCGCGGCATTGGCGGTCTGGGCGAGCTGTTCCCGCGCATCTGTGATCATGCCCCGCAACTCGCCCAGCAAGCGGTCGGGGGCGTCGTTCAGGTCGTTGGGCTCGCTCATACCCCGATCTTCCGCAGAATCTCCCGTAGCGCGGCATCGGCCTCGCGCGCCTCGGCCTCCGCCGCGTCCAGGTCGGCGACGATCTCCTCCAGCGGCCGATAGGTTTCGGCGTCGCTGGTATGGATGTAGCGGCTGGGGGAGATGTTGTAGTCGTTCTTCTTCAACTCCGCGAGATCGACGATCTGGCTGAGCTTGTCCGCTTCCTTCCACCCGATGAGGGTGTCGGCGATGCGTGCGATGCCCTCGGGCGGGATGAAGTTCTTAGGGTCGCCCTTGTCGAAGACCTGGCTGGCGTTGACGAGGAAGACCTTACCGCGCCGTGCCTCGGGCTTGGCCTTGTTCAGGAACAGGACGATCCCCGGCGCGGTGGTGTTGTAGAAGAGGTTCTCGGGCAGGTAGAGGACGCTCTCGATCAGGTCGTGGTCGACGAACCACTGGCGGACGGTCTTCTCCTTGTTGGTGCCGGCATTGCCTGATCCGCGGGAAGCGGCGCCGGTGTCGAGGACGACGGCGGCGCGGCCTTTGTCGTTGAGGCTGGCGTGCATGTGCTGCACCCAGCCCCAGTCGGCGGAGGACTTGCCGGGGAAGCCGGCCCCGGCGGGGAAGCGGTCGAGCTCGTCGTTGTCGTAGTCGGCCTCGGTGAACCAGTTCTGGTTCCACATGGGATTGGCGACGACGCGGTCGAAGGTGCGCAGTCGGCCGCGCCAGCGAAATTTGGGGTGCTTGAAGGTATCGCCGATCTCGATCTCACCCTCGAAGTCGTGAATGATCAGGTTCATGTTGGCCATGGCCCAGGTGTCGGCGATGTACTCCTGGCCATAGAGCTTGAGCGGAGCGGGCCGTTCGCTCTTGGCCGTCTCCTCCATCGCGATCTCGCACTTGATCAGCAGGCCGCCGGAGCCGCAGCAGGGGTCGTAGATCTCCATGCCCGGCTCCGGCGCGAGCACGCGGGACATGATGGTGCCGACCTCGGGCGGGGTATAGAACTCGCCGGCGCTCTGGCCGCCGCCCTCGGCGAACTTGCGGATCAGGTATTCGTAGCTCTTGCCAATGATGTCGGCCTCGACGTCGTCCAGGCCCAGGCGCTTGGTGCTGATCGCTTCAATCAGATTAGAGAGGCGATCGTCGTCGAGGTCGCGCTGGCCGTGGGTGGTGGCGTTGAAGTCGACGCGGTCGATGATGCCCTGCAACAGCGGGTTTTCCCGCGCGATGGCGCGCATCTGGGTGGTGACGCCTTCGCCGATTCTGTCCGCGAACTTGCGGATGACGGACCAGACGGGTTGCTCGGGGTCCTCCGGGACCAGCGGCAGGTAGAAGCGCACCAGCTTGTGGTCGGCCTTGGCGAGCGCGAAGGCCGACCGGCGCGAGCCGACCTCCGCGGCGATGCGGTTCAACTCGTCGTCGAAGACGTCGCAGAGGCGCTTGGTGAAGATCAGCGGGAGGATGTAGTCCTTGTATTTGGGTGCATCCTTGGCTCCGCGAATGGAGCAGGCGGCGTCCCAGATCCAGGATTCTAGGGACTTGGCATTTTCGGGCTTATTCTTCGCCATGGATTCCTTCGTGGAGGTTGATGACCTCGCCACAGGCCGGGCACTGGAATGTATTGGAAGAGACCTGGCTAAATCGCAAGCCTGTGTCGATGGGTGGGGTGGCTTGGGCCTGGACGCGCGCTAGTTGGCGGCAGAGGTCGCGGAGTGGGGCCATGTCTGCCAATGGTTCCTCCATCGCCTCATAATTCCCTAGGTGCGCCTGCTTCAGGCCTGCAACGGATCGATTCCGGCTGCGCGTAGCAGCTCGCAGAGCCGAATCAGCGGCAGCCCGATGAGGCTGGTCGGGTCAGCGCCCTCTAAGCGCTCGAACAGCGCGATCCCGAGCCCCTCCGACTTGAAGCTGCCGGCGCAGCCAAACGGCTGCTCGCGGTCGACATAGGCGGCGATCTCGGCCTCCGATAGCTGACGAAAGTGCACCTGATAGGACTCGCAGCAGACTTGGGCTTGGGCCTTGCGTGCATCAAAGAGGCACAGCCCGGTCTCAAAGGTGACACGGCGCCCAGAGGCCTGGCGTAGCTGTTCGAGCGCCCGCTCGCGGCTGCCGGGTTTGCCCAACACCTGCTCGTCCAGGCAGGCGACCTGATCCGAGCCGATGATCAGCGCATCCGGAAACTGTGCCGCGACCGCGCGTGCCTTCGCCTCCGCGAGCCGTTGGACCAGTGCTTGCGGTGGCTCGTCGGTGAGGCGCGTCTCGTCGCAATCCGGCGCGGCGGTCTGGAAACGGAGGCCGAGGCGGTCGAGCAGCTCGCGCCGGAATGGCGAGGTCGAGGCCAGCACGAGGGTGCGCTCAGATCCGGAATTGAGTGCGTTAGTTGAGGTTGAGGCTGAGGCTAATGCTGAGGCCGATGTCGGAGTCGTAGTTTGGATTGGGGTGTTGGCGGGGGTGGTGTTGGCGGGGGTGGTTTTTGCGCTGTGCTCGGGCATGGTACTCACCGAATCCAGGTGATCAGGCGCATCAGTGGATCGCCAGCGGTGGTCTCGGATTCGACTCGACCACGGACACTCTGACCGAGACGGTGTACCGCGTCAGGATCGCCGCAGATGAGCGGATGCCAGTCTGGCAGCGGTTTACCCTCGGCGACGAGCCGATAGGCGCAGGTCTCAGGCAGCCAGTAGGGCTCTGCTAGGGTTGCTGGCGTCAGCGTGACGCAGTCGGGCACGCGCTCGGAGCGATGCGGATAGTCGGTGCATTGGCAGCCGTCCTGATCGAGGAGATAGCAGGCGACATCGGTGTAATGGATGGCCCCGGTGTCCTCGTCTTCATACTTGTTGACGCAGCACTTGGCGCAGCCGTCACAGAGTGATTCCCACTGCGTGGCGGAGAGCTGATCGAGCGCAATGCGCTCCCAGAAGGCATCGATTGCTGCGGAAGGGTTGGCCATCGGCTGGGTCTGATTGATACTGGACATCCCACTAGCTTAGCCGGTTCGGCGCGATGAATTACAGTCAGCTTCCGACACCCTTTGGCGCGATTGGCATTTTTTGGCAGGACCATCAGTTGATACGGGTTCTGCTCGCGCCTGAGCTTGCGACGGGACCAACGCTCGAGCAGGCGCGGGCGAGGGTAGCCGCGCCAACATGGCTGAGTGCTGAGATGGAGGCCTATTTCACCGACCCGCGGCATCACTTCAGCTGCGCCATCGAGCCGACGGGTACGGTCTTTCAGCGCCGGGTCTGGGCGATGATCGCGGCTCTTCCGCCCGGGTGCCCTCGCACCTATGGGTCGCTCGCGGAAGCGCTCGACAGCTCCGCGCGCGCGGTTGGCAATGCCTGTCGCGCTAATCCCGTGCCGCTTCGGATTCCCTGCCACCGGGTCATCGCTGCTCGCGGTCTTGGCGGCTTCGCAGGCGATCGCAGCGGCCGCCTCATCGAGATCAAGCGCTGGCTGCTCGACCATGAGGCAATGTTCAGCCCGGAGCAACCGAGGCAATCGGAGACACTGGAGCCACTGGAGCCACTGGAGCCACGATGGCCGAGCGAGGCGAGGGTCCAGCAATGAGGCAGACGGGCGACCTGACTGAAGGCCAGGCCGAGCAGGGCTTGAGCCCAGGCGATGATAGCGGGCTGCGCGTGATCGAAGCCTTTGCCGATGCGCTCTGGATGGAACGTGGGCTGAGCGCGAACACGCTCGCCGCCTATCAGTCGGACCTCCGTGGCTTTCATCTCTGGCTCACTCGAGAGCATCGGCGTGGCCTGACACTGGCCCAGCGTAGCGATCTGCTCGACTATCTTGCGGTGCTCGCACAGCAGGGTCGCAAGCCGCGCTCATCAGCACGCGTCCTGTCCTGCTTGCGGCAGTTCTATGGGCACCTGCGGCGTCAGGGCGTGATTGCAGAAGACCCCAGCGAGCGCGTCGAGGCGCCGCGGCTGGGCCGACCGCTGCCAAAGACATTGACCGAGGCCGACGTCGAGGCGCTGCTGGAGGCGCCCGATGCCGATGATCCACGCGGCCATCGCGATCGCACCATGCTGGAGGTGCTCTACGCCAGCGGCTTGCGCGTCACTGAGCTGGTCACCCTGAGACCAGACGCCGTGAGTCTGACGCAGGGTGTGGTGCGCATCACCGGCAAGGGCGACAAAGAGCGCTTGGTCCCACTCGGCGAGGAGGCGACCAGCTGGCTGGTCAGCTATGCAAGGGGGCCGAGGGCGGTGCTGCTCGGCAGTCGGACCTGCGACTATCTGTTTCCGACTCAGCGCAGCGATTGCATGACACGTCAGGCCTTCTGGCAACTCATCAAACGCTATGCCGCCCTGGCCGGGATCATCAAGCCCCTCTCGCCGCACACCTTGCGGCATGCCTTTGCGACGCACCTGTTGAACCATGGGGCCGATCTGCGCGTCGTACAGATGTTGCTCGGGCATAGCGATCTCTCGACCACGCAGATCTACACCCATGTGGCGCGCGAACGTTTAAAGCAGTTGCACGAGAAGCACCACCCGCGTGCTTGATACGAGCCGCCGCGTGCTTGAGATGAGTTGCCGTCTGAACAGATGGTAACCCGCCAGCAGTAGACCTAATCCGCCGCATGCTCTATGTTGCCGGGTTTTGCCGGTGAGGACTGTCGCTCGCTTCGCAACTGAGCACGCAATCACCAAGTCTAGGGATCCAGGGGCACAAGCGGAGTTGATTGAAATGCGTCCCCATAGAGTTTAGTCCCCATTGCACATCGTCTTAGAGACCTGAGGAAAACAGCATGACAATGCGTTTGAGGATCGGGGCCGCTGGCCTCGCCATGGCCGTCACACTGCTCGCCGTCAGCACGGCAGGCAGCGCCAGTGAGGCGCAGACCATCCGCGAGGCCTTGGCCAAGGTGCTACCGGATGCGAAGCCAACCAGCGTGCAGCCGACCCCAATCAAGGGCCTGTTCCAGGTCGAGATTGGCCCGCAGGTGATGTACATGACTGGCGATGGCCGCTATCTGATCGACGGCGCCATCGTTGACCTGGAAACCCGCGAAAACCTGGCTGAAAAGGCGCAAAACGAGGCACGTCAGCGTGCGGTTGAAGCCCTCGGCGAGGATGAGATGATCGTCTTTGATGCGCCGAACGCCAAGCACCAGATCACCGTCTTCACCGACATCGACTGCGGCTACTGCCGCAAGCTGCATCAGCAGATCGATGGTTATCAGGCGGAAGGCATCAGCGTGCGCTACCTGTTCTATCCGCGCACCGGTGTCGACACGCCCTCCTACGATAAGGCCGTCGCGGTCTGGTGCGCTGACGATCAGCGCGCCGCGATGACCGAGGCCAAGAACGGTAATCCAGTCGACAGCAAGGCCTGCAACAACCCAGTGCAGCGCCACATGGAGCTGGGCGAGCTGATGGGCATTCGTGGTACCCCAGCCATCATTCTTGAGAACGGTCAACTGGTACCCGGCTTCGTCGAGCCCAAGCGGCTTGTGCAGGTGCTTGAGCAGTAAGCAAGTATTGTAGCCGTCATGCGTGTCGTCATCGCCGACGGCACGAACTGCTCTATCCGTTAACCCTTCGCGCAGAACAGCGGCCTGGCTGCTGATAGCAGTCCGCGTTGTGCGAGTTCGTTGTCCGTCCGCTCGGTCGGATGCCCCTGAGAGTCTTGTCTGGAGATGTGACAATGGATGCGATTCGGCGCCGATTCAGCCTCTACTTGCTGGCCTTTCTGGCCTTCCTCTGTCTGCCCTTGACGGCGAGCGCGGAGCTTGTCGAGGGTCGCGACTGGAAGGCGGTCAGTGCCCCAGCAACCGAGCAAGAAGGCGATGAGATCGAGGTCTTGGAGTTCTTTTCCTACGGCTGTCCACACTGCGGCGACATCAACCCGCTGATCAAGCAGTGGGCTGAGGGATTGCCGAGCGATGTGCGCTTTGAGCGCGTGCCGGTCACCTTTGGACGCGCCGCTTGGGAGAGCCTGTCGCGACTCTACTTCGCCCTCGATTTCGCGGATGAGCTGGAGACGTTGGACCAGATGGTTTTCGATGCCGTCATCAAGCAGCGGACCAATCTCTACACCGAAAAGACCGCACTCAACTGGATTGGCGAGCAGGGCGTTGATCGCGAGGCCTTCGCCAAGTTCTACAACAGCTTTGCGGTCGAGGCAGCGCTGGCGCGCGCGAATACCCTGGCGGCTCGTTTTCGCGTCGACGCAGTGCCGATGATCATCGTCGATGGGCGTTACGTCGTCCTTGGCGAGGGCGCTAAGAGCAAGGCCGATCTGATCGAGATCGCGGACGCGCTGATCGTCAAAGCCCGTGAAGCTCGACAAGACTGATCTGACCCCATGAAGCCAGGCTCCTCCATCCTTCGATTTGCCTCCGCTATCCTCCTGAGCAGCGCTATGTCCAGCCAAGCATCTGATTCCGCCCCTGATCCCACCGCTGCAGATGCGGGTGGCAGCGGGCTGCCGACCCTGATCCCGCGCGAGGTTCTGTTCGGCAATCCAACCCGCGCCCAGGCGAGGCTGTCGCCGGATGGTCGGCATCTGAGCTGGCTCGCGCCGTCCGCGAACGATGTGCTCAACGTCTGGGTTCAGCCGGCCGACCGCAGCCAAGAGGCGCGCCAGATCACGAATGATCAAAAACGCGGCATTCGCAGCTATGGCTGGACCGAGGATGGCACTCGCATCCTTTACGTGCAGGACGAGGGTGGCGATGAAAATTGGCATCTCTACGCGGCGCCGTTGGATGGCTCAGAGGCACGCGATTTGACCCCCTTTGAGGGTGTGCGTGCGCAGAATCTGATGACCGACCCCAAGCATCCAAACGAGATTCTGGTCGGACTCAATCAGCGTGACCCGAGCGTCTTCGACATGTACCGGGTCCAGCTCGACAGCGGCAAGGTCTCGCTGGATACCGAGAATCCGGGCGATGTGGTCAGCTGGCTAACCGATGCCGAGTTCCGCATTCGTGCCGCTGAAGCCACCGACCCCGAGACGGGCGACGACATCATTCGTGTCCGTGACGAGATCAGTCAGCCTTGGCGTGAGCTGCTGCGCTTCCCCTTTGGCGAGAACGGCGGTGCGCTGGCCTTTAATGATCAGGGCGATCAGCTCTTTGTCACGAGCTCGCTCGGCTCGGACACGACTCGGTTGCTGGCGCTGGATCTCAAGACCGGCAAGCCGAGCGCAGAGCTGGCCCGGCATGCTAAGGCCGACGTTGGCTCGGTGATCATGCATCCGACCGAGCATCGGGTGCAGGCGGTCGAGTTCGATTATCTGAAGCCAGAATGGACGATCATCGACTCGAGCATCGCCGACGACATGGCCTATCTGGAGGAGACCGCCGAGGGCACGGTCGCGATCGTCAGCCGAACCCTGGCCGATGACCGCTGGGTCTTCGTCGACCAGCCTGATGATGGGCCGGCTGCCTACTATCTCTATGACCGCGAGCCACGCAAGGTCGAGCGCCTGTTCGTCACCCGCCCGGAGCTGGCCGAGTGTGATCTCGCCAAGATGCAGCCGCTCGAGATCCAGGCTCGCGACGGCCTAACGCTGCCGTCCTATCTGACCCTGCCGCTCGGGCTCGAGCCCAAGCAGCTGCCGCTGGTGCTGCTAGTTCACGGGGGTCCTTGGGCGCGTGACGACTGGGGCTATAGCGCGCAGGCGCAGTGGCTAGCGAACCGGGGCTATGCCGTGCTGCAGGTGAATTTCCGCGGCTCGACTGGCTTCGGCAAGGCCTTCTTGAACGCCGGCAACGAGGAGTGGGGCGTCGGTGCCATGCAGCATGATCTCACCGACGCGGTGCGCTGGGCGATTGAGCAGGACATCGCCGACCCTGAGCGTATCTGCATCTACGGTGGTTCCTACGGCGGTTATGCGACCCTAGCTGGCCTCGCGTTCACGCCTGACCTCTATGCCTGCGGCGTCGACATTGTTGGGCCCTCCAATATCGAGACCCTGTTCCAATCGGTGCCGCCGTATTGGGCGCCGATGAAGAAGCAGTTAGTCAAGCGGGTGGGCGATGTCGAGAACGATCCGGAGCTGAACCGCCGCATCTCGCCGCTGTTCCATGCCGAGAAGATCGAGGCGCCGCTAATGGTGCTGCAGGGCGCCAATGATCCGCGCGTGAAGATCGCCGAGGCCGATCAGATCGTCGCCGCGATGCGCGAGAAGGATCTCCCGGTCACCTACATCGTCTTCCCCGACGAAGGCCACGGCTTCGCGCGCCCCGAGAACCGGCTCGACGCGAATGCGCGCATCGAGCAGTTCCTCGCCGAGCAACTGGGCGGTCGCGCCGAGCCGATCACGCCGATCGAGGGCAGCACGGCCGAGGAGCGCTGAGCATCAGGCAGCGCCTAAAGAGGCGCAGCGGGTCTCGAACAGGGGGGTTAGCCTGAAACAAGCGCTTCGTCGTCCGGAATGGTGACGAGACATCTTAGCCGGCACCCTTGCTAGTGGCCGAGACTGCGGCGCTTAAGGCATCACTCGCCTTGATGATGACGCTGCCGGGGGCGACGCCAATATCCTCGGCGATCACGGAACACTTGGCCTGCAGCAGGAAGCAAATCGGCGCATCGACGTTGCTGAGCGTCTCGTAGTTCGCCTGGCCCTTGGCAATGATCAGGCCGGCACGCTCGAAGCGCTCACGAAAGGCACTCGAGCAGAGGCCGAGCGGGGTGCCCATCGCGTCGCAGCCGGTATCGCTGAGCGCAGCGACCTGATCGAGACCGGCCTCGGTCGCCTCCTCGCGGGTGGCATCGTTGAGCACGGGACCGGCCTTCACAACATAGTCCACTGGCACCGGCAGGGCCTCGATCAGGACGCGATCAAAGACCGTCTCACCGGCATTGTCGGCCAGATACAGCACTCGATCGACCTGCTGCAAGGTCTGGCGCAACGGTGCTAGGTCATCGATCGCTGGTGTCGCCTGCAGCACGCGCTCCAAGGTCGCTTCCAGGTCGAAGGTCTCGGCGACGCCGTAGTCGATGATATTGCCAGCGATCGCGATGCGCACCGCGGTTGCGAGCGGGTCGGTTGCAGTCGCCACCCGCTCCTTGAGCATCGGCAGCAAGGCGAGGGCGCTGGCAGTAGCCTCCTGTTTGCTCTCGCGGTAGGGGTCTGCCACCTGGGTGCGCTCGCGCACTAGCCGATGAATCTGGTTGCCCATCTCTGGTGGTGTCGCCGCGTCCGAGACCGCCCCTAGCTCGGTCATGGTCTCTTCCAGGATCGCGCGCTGCAGTGCGGGCGGAGCGCCGGCCCGGCGCGCCGCGCTCAGTGCCTGACGCAGAAAGCAGGGCCAGCAGTCGAGATAAATCTTCATCGCAAGCGAGTCCTAGCCCTGACGTTTCTGTTGCAACAGCGCATCGTGATGAGAGCCCTCGCGAATCAGCTTGGCACCGCACTGCGGGCAGCGCTCGTCTTGGCAGGGCACCCCGCGTTGATGCTCGGCGCGATACGCGCACTTCGGACAGAAGCAAGCACCGCCGGTACCCATGTCGTGTCGTCGTTGTTGGGGCATGATCGCGTCTCCTCGTTGCTTTTCCGATCAGTTCAGTCGGAATTGTGCGACGGTGAGACGAGACTCGCATTGACAAGTCTCGATCCAGAGCCGGGCGTTTTGAATCAAATGATGGAAACGGACGCACATCAGGGCAGGCCCTCGCCCGAGGTCAGCGAGCCGACGACAAAGGCGAGGTTGACCGCGCCGATCAGCGTGGCCGCATGTGCCTCGGCCTGCGCCTGGCGAGCATCGAGTAGCGCGGTGTCCGCCTCTGTTGCGGCATCGACGGTGCCGACGCCATTGCGGTAGGCCGCTAAGGCGGCATCATAGGTGGTCGCAGCGGCCTCGACGAGGGCGCTGGCGGCGCGGTGTGATTCGAGCGCGGTGCGCAGCGCATTTCGGGCTGCAACGATCTCGGTCACCGCAGCGGTCTGCACCCGTTGAAATTCATCGGCGGCCATCTCGGCTTGGGACTCGGCTTCTCTGACCTGAGCCTCTCGCAGACCGGCATCGTAGAGTGGCACCGTGACCCCGAGTAGCAGACCGTTGCCTGAGCCCTGCTGACCGATGGTGGGCAGGCCGGACACATCAAAATCCCCCGTCCCTGAAGCAAGGTTTCCGCCGGCATAGAGCTTGGGCAGAGAACCGGCCTGCGCGGCTTTTACCCCGGCCTTGCTGGCCTGCAGCGCCGCGTAGCTCGCCGCAACGTCGGGCCGCTGCGAAAGCGCTTGTCGGATCGTTGCCTCGAGCGGTGCGGAGGCCGGCTCCGGAAGCGGCCGGCTCGCCGCGCTGAGCGCATCGACCTGCAACCGGGCATTCACGCCCACAGCAGCGAGCAGGTTCTGATACGCATCGCGTTCTTCCCCCTCTGCCTGGACCCGTCGTAACTCGGCCTGTGCCACGGCTTGGCGCGCCTGTGCCGACTCGACGCTGGTCGTGAGCCCTTGGGCCTCGCGTGCTTCGACGGCGGTCCGGACTGCTTCGGCGTTGCGCAACGCCGTTTCGGCAAAGCCTCGTCGCTGGATCGCAGCGCCGTAGAGGTAATAGGCCTGCGACACCTCGAAGATCAGCTGTTGATGCGTGCCGTTGAAGAGGATGTTTGCCGCGATCGCGGTGTGCTTGGCCGCCGTCGCGAGCGCCTGGCGCTGGCCGAAGTCAAACAGCAGCCACTGCAGTGCGAGCATCTGCGTCGTACCCTGTTCGCTGGTGTCGACACTGAGGTTTTCGCCCAGCACGTCCGGCAGCGGCGTTGTCAGTTCCTGATATCCGCCAATCACCGTCGCGCTGATGACCGGCAGGTAGGTCGCCTCCACCATGCCGACCGCCAGCGCCGCCTGCCGTGCCTGCTGCCAGGCGGTGCGGGTCGCCGGGTTCGTCCGTTGTGCGAGGTCGATCAGCTCGGGCAAGCGATAGGTGCGGTCCGGATCATAGGTGCGGTCTGGATCGACCCCTTTGGTCAGCGGGAACTGCGCGCGTGCTGAATCCGCAGGGATGCTGAAGTGTGCAGTCCCGTCATCTGGTGTTGGCTGATGCGTGCGCGCGCGACTCCAGAGGCCTGTTTCCTCGTCGCCGCTAGGCGTCCAGGGCTGGTCGGGCGAAGGGGAGGTCATGTTCTCTGCGTTGGAGGCGCAGCCGGCCAGCATCAGCATCAGACCGAGGACGACTGTGAAAGCTAGTGCGGCAGCGATCACTGAAGCGCCAGCGCGCACCGAGGCGCTGGCGTGGTGCATTGAGGTGGGGTGCAGCCTCGACATGATGTCGCGTGATGTTTTGACGTGGCAAGAAGAGGCTCGCGCAGAGACGCAGAGGCGCAAAGGAAGAAAGCGCATGCTCGATGTTCTCAGTGCGCTTCTCTTGTCCTTCTCTTCTTCTCTGCGCCTTTGCGTCTCCGCGCGAGATCTCTTTTTCTTGTGTCGTCTACGCAACATGGCAGCATCTGATCGACATGATGTGGAAACCGCACCCATTGAGGTGAAAGCCTGTCATGAAGCGCTATCGCGCAATAAGACGCCAGCGCGGCGCAACCAAGCATGACGGTCCGTCATCCCGCGGCCCTCTGGAGCTGTTTGAGTTGGCGACTGAAGGGGCCGACGAAAGTTGCTAGACCGGCATGTAGCGTTGGAGACGACGCAGGACAAGGATTGGGGTTTAGGCCGCAGTCGGAACCGCTGTTGGAGCCGGAGGCGGAGGCGGCGAGTCCGGGTTCTTCCGCAGGTCCGTAAAAGCGTTCCGCAAGGCGGTCGAGCTGTTCGGCGGTTTGCGTGAGGTCTGCATCACGGCTCAGCCAGATCGCGCGATTGAGCGCCTCGATCTCGGCGACCGCGCCATGCAGCGCCGCCTCGCTCTCAGGCGTCGGCCTGAACGCGCGGGGCTCGAAAGGCAGCAGGCGCAGGACCTCCTCGCTCTTGCCGACCAGCGATTCAATGGCGGCGGCGCTGCTGACCGCGTTCGGTCGCCTGGCGGGTGCCAGCCGCGCCATCCCGGCCAGCCCCGAGAGGGCGCGCGCGAACAAGGCACGGGCCTCGCCGACGATGGGCGCCGGCCAGAGCCGCGTAAAGATCAGATAGACGACGAGATTGCCAAGCAGGATGCCAACGATACGGCCCTGCGCCGTGTCCAGACTGACACTCGGCCCGAAGCCTTGTAGCACCGTGAGCAAGAACGCCAGTGCAACCTGCACGCCGGCGTAAGAGAGGCGCTCGGGGCCGGTCGAGACCCAGGCGCCGACCAGGCAGCCGAAGAACACCAATGCCATCAGCGCGCCGATGCCGTCGATATGGGGGATGACCCAAAAGATCGCCGCGACCCCGATCGCTGCCCCGATCAGGCAGCCGATGATGCGCAACGTCAGCTTATGCAGGGTCTCTCCGGTGGTGCCGAGCGCGGCGACATAGCAGGTGACCATCGCCGTATGGATACCCTGCCAGTCAATCGCCGTATAGATGAGAAAGCAGATCACCGCGGCCGCCGTGGTCTTGAACGCTAAGCGGATGTAGGCCGGATTGCTCAGCGCGTCCGGGGCGACGAAGGGCGTCTTGGGTGCCGGCACGACCTCGGCCTCGGGCGCACCGGCGAGCACATTGAGGGTATCCCAGGCCGCTCGCTCGGCGGGATCATCACAGGCTGCAGCCCAGGCGGCTTGCTCAGCGGGGTCATCCCCGGCTGCACCCGAGACCGCTCGCTCGGCGGGGTCATTCAAGGCTGCACCCTCGGCAGGATCGACCTCGGCCTCATCCGCGCAGGCGGCGTCGTCTTCGAGAGAACTTTGGGCGATGAGGCGCGTGCGAGACGGCGATCGCGGCGGCGCCGGAGCCGTAGCTGGAGCCATAGCCATAGCTGGAACTGGAGCTGGAGCTGGAGCTGGAGCTGGCGCCGGCGCCTCGCCCTGACCAAGCGCCTCATGGGCGGCGCGGATTTGGTCTGTGAGCGCGGCGCGCCGGGCCGGGTCAAGATCATCCGGGAGTGCCGAGACCGCGAGCATCAGCGCATAGCCGGCGCGCAGGTCGGCGGCGATTTGCCGGGCGTCCGCGCGCGGCACCAGCCGCAACAGCCGGGCCGACAGCGCCTGCGGCTCGAAGGGCGCGTTGCCTTCGCGCAGCAATTCGCGCAACTCCGCGCGATCACCCGTCTCCAGCGCCTCTGCGGCGGCGGCAAGCCGGGCGCGGAGCTTATCGCGCAACAACCCCACCGGCGAAAAGCCGAGCAGCAGATTGAAGCCGATCATCAAGAGCATCGGCAGCGCGGCCATGGCCCAAGCCTCACGCAAGGCGAAGGTCGCGGCATCACCGAAGGGCGCCTTGACGATCAGCGTCAGCACGAAGGCGATGATCAAGGCCATCACGTTGCCTTGCTCGCCGAGCTGCGTCGCCGCGCCGAGGTAGAGCAATAGGCAGGAGCTGATGACGATCGCCAACATGATGTGCAGGGTCGAGCCCTGGGTCAGGTTGATGATCCAGGCCAGGAGTGCGATCAGCCCCGGCAACAGCAGCAGGAAGCCGATACCGGTGCCGATGTTTGCCACGGCATCGGGCTTCATCAAGAAGATGATCAAGTAGCAACTGATCGCCGCCTCGGGGATCTCGAACATCATGGCCGCGCCGGTCACCAGCGCGCACAGCAGCGCGATACGCCAGGTCAGGCCGGCGCGACCGGGGAAGGGTTGCAGGTCCTCCAGCACCTGGTGCCAGCGCGATGGCGCTGGCGGGAGGATTGACGGTTGTGCCGACCTGGGAGCCGCCGGTTGTGCCAACGAGGGGCCCGACGAAGAGGCCGACGGGGATGCCGACGAGGGTGCCAACCGGGCTGCCGGCGACAAATTCAACGGATCAGTCAGCGGCGCCTGGGTCACAGTCTTCACCATGTCGTACCACCGCAACCGCTGATGCGCCCACGCGCATCAGCGGCGCGGGTGGGTTGTCGAGTCTGATCCGTATCGGAAAGCGCTGGATGATGCGCACCCAGTTGAGCGACTTCGGCACATAGGGCACGCCGCGCGGCAGGTTGACCAGATCCTCGGAGACGACGCCCCAACCAATGCTGTCGACCCGGCCGGCGACGGGACGCGAGCGATCGGCCAGCACGTAGACGCGCGCACAGTCGCCGATCGCGATGCGCGACAGCTCGGTCTCGGGGAAGGTGGCCGAGGCATACCAGTGCTCGCTGTCGATCAGCGTGAACAGCGACTGACCAGGCGCGACGATCTCGCCGGTGGAGACGGTCAGGCCGACCACCAGCCCGTCATGCGGCGCAAGCACCTCGGTCGCCGCCAGTTCGTGCTCGGCGATGGCCAGTGCTGCCCGTCGGGCGTCGACCAGTGCCTCCGAGGCATCGAGCGTTGTCACCAACGCTTCTGCAGCCTCGGCCTGGCGCAGCGCCTGATCCAGGCTGGTCTGCGCATCGTCCCGTGCCGTGCGCGCGTCATCGACCTGCTGGGCCGTGACGTAGCCCTTGGGTGCCAGCGGCAGGAGCCGGGCCAGTGTCGCCTCGGCGAGCGCAAGGTTAGAGCGTGCGCGCTGCACCTGCTCGCTGGCGACAGCGGCATTCGACTGCTCGGCCACGATCGTCCGCCGCTGGGCATCGCGCGTTGCCTCGGCAAGGCGTAGGTCGGCCCGGGCCTGCGCCACGGCCAGCTGGTAAGGCTCGGGATCGAGCGCAAACAACAGCTCGCCCTCGGCGACACGCTGGTTGTCAGTCACTGCGATGGTCACGACCCGGCCGGCGATGGTGGCGGCGACGTTCACCCGATTCGCGGTCAGCACGGCATCTTCGGAGAGAGGATTGTTCGCGGCACGCTGCAAGGACCACCAACCGGAGGCGACCGCGCCGATGAGGATCAGCACCGCAAGGCTGGTGCCGACGACCGTGTAGCGGCGTGCATAGGCCGATCTCGCCATCGGCTAACGGCCAAAGACCTTGGCAGAAATCGCAAAGGCGATCAAGCAGGCGAGTGCGATGTAAACCAGCGTCCGCAGCGGCATGCCTTCATCAACACCCAAGCGGATCAGGAGGCTGCGCACCAGCATTGAGCCCAGGATACCGAGCGTGGCGCTGATCAGCCAAGAGGGGAAGTAGGCACCGTAGAAGGGCAGCTCTGGACTCATGCTGTCTAGGATATCCTAATATATCCAGCGAACCTCTGGGCTCCGCTCAATCAGCTAACAGTAACCCTTGGGTACCGTCTTGGATGGTGCCAGCAAACGCGCTTAGTGGGGCCTCGATCATCGTCAACCACTTTGCCGTTGGCGTTAGGAGGTAGCGCTTAATCATGGGCAGACGCCAACAGTGCCGCTGTAACCTACACATGAGGATCTCCTCGGGCGGGTGTTGCGAGCATCGAGCACGGCCAGCTGTTGGATGACGCGACGGTGCGGCTGATCGCCGAGCACGATCTCTGGTGGAGCCTGCAGCCTAAGGATAGGCAATGGCGCTTTGGTAGACCTGCCCCAGATCTTCCAGATCATCCAGGCATTGCCAGCGCAGACCCGCCGACTCCGACAATCGCCAGCGCACTAGGGTGCTGCCCTGGCGAGGATCATGTGCCAGGGTAGCGCTCTCAGCCTCGGCCATACGGGCGAAGCGGATCTGGGAAAGCAGCAAACCCTCGGCGAGCAGACGCTGCACCGCCCCGCCTAGGCTCCGATCGTGAGGGGCAATCAGCACCACCTTGAGGTCGCGGACTTCGTAAGGCAGCAACCGAAACCTTGTGATATCGCGCAACATGTTGCCCAGCAGATCGGTCTCCGTTCCTCCGTAGATCCGGTCATTCTCGCTGGCGTGGCCCAGAATCGCCTCGCCGCTGGGAAGGATCATCAGCAGGGCCGTGCAGGTGGAAATACCGAATGTCAACAGGGGCGCATCAGCAGATGAGCGAAATTCGTCCATGTCCACGATGAGGCCATCTCGCGGCAGCACATGCTCCGCGCAGAAAGTCGGATCGCCCTCTGGAAGATGGCGCTCAAGGAGCGAAACATCTTCCGCTTGCTGTTGCCGGAAGTGCTTGGTCAGGATCTCGTCTTCATCGATCTTGGCGACCAGCAGCCAATCGCTGTCCTGTACCCGGCAGAGGGTAAATGAGGTCAACACCGGGTAGCCTCGGTAATCGATTACCCGCCGGTGTCCCTCGCCCTGGGAAAATTTGGGCTCCAGGTTTTTCGCGGCTAGGTGCCGCAGCAAGGCCCCCTGATCGGGGTGTAGTCGGCTGGCCGTGAGCATCTGGTGGCGACGATTGGCGAGAAAGACCTCGCCAGTCTGGCCCAGATCATCTTCCCGGGTGAAGATCCTGTTGATTCGATTCAAGGCAGACTGGCAGACCAGCCAACCCTCCCTCTGGCCGTCAATGACCATGGGCTCGACGAAAAAGGCTGAGGGTTCATCCGAGGCCCAATAGAAATCGTAATCCACGAACGACCGCTCCGGATCGCGCAAGAGTTGGCGAGACAGCGCCGATTCGGCCAGCCGACCCGAAAACAGGTGCTCGTGATAGTCCCGCTCGTGCCGGATGGTGGAGAGGACGAATCCGCTCTTGTCGACGAACAAGATGTCGTAGAAGACCGGGTAGTGTTGCAGGTAGTGATCGCGGATGGAGGCCTTGAGCTGCTCAATGCTCTGGATCACCTCGGGTGGGGCCGGCAGCTGTCCCTGCAGCTGATGATAGCGCTGCTTGACCTTGAAGTAGTCCTGAAAATGGGCGTCGGTGGATGCCTGGCCGGCCAGTCGCTGCAGCCGTTGAAGATAGCCTTCTAGCTGATCTTGCCGGACATCGCGGATCTGATCCAGGGCGCTGTAGGCATCCTCAAGGACCGGATGCATGCCCTCATCGGCCTGAACCGGCAGGGCGAGGAGCAGTATCAGAACGATAAGGGTCGTACCATGCCGCATGAGAACACTCAAAAAAGCTTGGGATCTACTCTGGAATCCGGTGATGCGCTAGGAGGGCGAATCAGCGCCTATTCCGCGAGAGACCGGAGCCATTGTCGATCAGCATCCCCACATGCTCGATCCCTTGCGTATCGAGCCAGCTCATCAGGCTTTCGCGAGATTTCGCTAGGCTGGCCGGCGGACCCTGCGCTCGCCGCCGCTGGCGTTGGCTCAGCCTTTGCTGCTATCGGCATCGGTTGCCGCTGGCGAGTCGGCACCTGTCGCTTGCGAGCCAGTCCCTGCTGCTGGCGAGTCGGCTTCGCTATCGGAACCGCTCTGATCAGTGTCAGTCGTGTTCCGTGCGGCTCGACCCTCGGCCAAGATGGGCGCGGCAAGGCTAGACGCGTCGGCGGCATCGACATCATCGGAGGCAACCGAGCTTGGTTCGAGCACCATGATGACACCGGCAAGCGGCGGCAAGGCGAGTGGGATCGAGTACGGGCGGCCCATCCAACTGCTGCGCTCTGAATGCACGCCGCCGCGATTACCGACGTTGCTGCCGCCATAGAGCTCGGCGTCGGAGTTGACGGCCTCGCGATAATAGCCCTCGACCGGAACCCCGATGCGGTAGTTCTCGCGCGGTACCGGGGTGAAATTGAAGGCGCAGGCGACCAGATGCTTGCCGTCTTTGGACTTGCGCAGATAGCTCAACACCGACTGGCTGGAGTCGTGGCAGTCGATCCACTCGAAGCCTGAGCTCTCGAAGTCGACCTCGTACAACGCCGGCTCAGCGCGGTAGAGATGGTTGAGATCGGCGACGATTTTTTTCACGCCCTGATGCTGGGGCCGCTCGAGCAGCTCCCACTCGGCCGCAGCATCGAAGTTCCACTCCCGACCCTGTCCGAACTCGCAGCCCTGGAATAGCAGCTTCTTGCCCGGATAGCTGAACATGAAGGTGTAGAGCAGGCGCAGCGAGGCGAACTTCTGCCAGGCGTCGCCGGGCATCTTATCCAGCATCGACTTCTTGCCGTGCACCACCTCGTCGTGGCTGAACGGCAGCACGAAGTTCTCGGTAAAGGCGTAGAGCAGGCCGAAGGTCAGTAGGTCATGGTGGTAATGGCGATAGATCGGGTCCTTCTCCATGTACGACAGGGTGTCGTGCATCCAGCCCATGTTCCATTTCATGCTGAAGCCGAGACCGCCTAGATAGGTCGGGCGCGACACCTGTGGCCAAGAGGTGGATTCCTCGGCGATCATCAACGAGCCAGGATGCTGCTCATGGGTGACGGTGTTGAGCTGGCGCAACAGCTCAACCGCGTCCAGGTTCTCGTTGCCACCGTACTTGTTCGGTATCCACTCACCGTCGTTGCGCGAGTAGTCGAGGTAGAGCATCGAGGCTACCGCGTCGACGCGCAGGCCGTCGATATGGTACTCATCGAGCCAGAACAGGGCGCTCGAGAGCAGGAAGTTCTTCACCTCGTGGCGGCCGTAGTTGAAGATCAGCGTGCCCCAATCCTTGTGCTCACCCTGGCGCGGGTCGGCGTGCTCGTAGAGCGCGGTGCCGTCGAAACGCGCCAGCGCCACGGTATCGCGCGGGAAATGCGCCGGCACCCAGTCGAGCAGCACGCCGATGCCCTGCTCGTGCAGATAGTTGACGAAGTAACGGAAATCTTCAGGGGTGCCGAAACGCGCCGTCGGTGCGAAATAGCCAGTCGCCTGATAGCCCCAAGAGGCGTCCAGTGGATGCTCGGTGATCGGCAGCAGCTCGAGGTGAGTGAAGCCCAGCTCCTTGCAGTGCGTGGCCAACTGCTCGGCCAGCTCGCGGTAGTTAAGGAAGCTGCCGTCCTCGGCGCGGCGCCAGGAGCCGAGATGCACCTCGTAGACCGACATCGGCTGCTGCTGCCAGTTGATCTTGGCGCGGGCCTCGAGCCAGTCTTGGTCGGTCCAGGCAAAGTCGCTCGGTGCGTGCAGGATGCAAGCGTTATCAGGGCGTTCTTGAAAGGCGCTGGCGTAGGGGTCGATCTTGACCATCGGCACGCCCTCGGCGGAGCGCAGCTCGAATTTATACAGCGATTCGGCAGCCAGGCCGGGGATAAACAACTCCCAGACGCCAGAGCCGGGGCGAACGCGCATCTGATGCTCACGCCCGTCCCAGTTGTTGAAGGCGCCGACGACGCTGACCCGGGTCGCGCCTGGGGCCCAGACGCCGAACTGGAAGCCAGTGATGCCGTCAATCTCGAGTTGGTAGGCGCCGAGAAAGCGATAGGCGTGCCAGTGGCGACCCTCACCGAAAAGATGCAGATCGAAGTCCGGGATCTGGGTGCCGAAGCTGTAGGGATCGTGCTGGGTATGCACCTGTCCCTGCTTGTCGTACCAGCTGATTTGATAGCGCTCGTCGACGGCGCTCGCTGGCCCCTCCCAGACGAAGAGGTCGGTGCCGTCGATGCGGCTGAGCTCGACGTCACCCTTGCCGATACGCACCCGCTCGGCGCGCGGCAAAAGCACCCGGACGACGGTGTTGCCGTCGCCTTGATCGTGACGGCCGAGGACCTCGAACGGGTCGTGATGTCGGGCCTCGACGATCCGCAACAACGGCTCGGGAAGGTTGGGGTAGCGAAGCTGACTCTCGGGCATGGTGTGTCGGTATCCTGAGGCTCTTTACGCCGACGATGTTACCATAGCGTCGGAAATTCACCGGCTTGGTTGGTTGCCGGCTAACGGTCCGCGCGATTGGTCAGCGCCAACGATCCGCGCCAATGCCGCTGGCGGCCGCTGCTCGACGATTTGCCGAGCCGCTTGGTTGCCCTCTTACGCACTGAGTGGCCCCTTGCATTCACCTCGAATCGGCGCTCGCGCCCGGAGGTTCAGCATGGCAGAAGAGAACCCACGTTTCGTTAGTCGTCTGACGCGAAACACCTTGGCGCTCATCCTCGCCGGCGGCCGCGGCTCTCGGTTGCGTCAGCTGACGCAATGGCGCTCGAAGCCTGCGGTGCCGTTTGGTGGCAAGTTCCGCATCGTCGACTTTCCGCTCTCGAACTGCATCAACTCTGGTATTCGACGTATCGGCGTATTGACGCAGTACAAGGCGCATTCGCTGATCCTACACATTCAGAAGGGCTGGGGCTTCCTGCGCGGCGAGTTCGGCGAGTTCGTCGAGCTGTGGCCGGCGCAGCAACGGGTGGCTGAGAACGCTTGGTACGCCGGCACCGCCGATGCGGTGTTCCAGAATCTCGACATCATCCGCAGCCACGACCCCGAGTACGTGTTGGTGCTGGCTGGTGATCACATCTATCAGATGGACTATGGGCCGATGATCGCCCAGCACGTCGAATCTGGCGCTGACATGACGATCGGCTGCATCGAGGTCGAGCGCGAGCGGGCCTCGGGCTTTGGCGTCATCAGCGTCGATGACCAACAGCGCGTGCAAGCGTTTGTCGAGAAGCCGGCCGATCCGACCTCGGTGCCGGGTCGGGACGATATCGCCTTGGCGTCGATGGGCATCTACGTCTTCAACCGTGATTTCCTGTTCGAGCAGGTGGTCGCCGATGCCGATATGCCGGGCTCTAGCCATGATTTCGGCAAGGATGTGATCCCGCGCGCGATCCAGCGCTATCGGGTGATGACCTATCCGTTCCGTGATCCGCACAGTGGAGCCCAGGCCTACTGGCGTGATGTGGGCACCATCGATGCCTTCTGGGAGGCGAATCTGGAGCTGATCGGCGTCACCCCGCCGCTCAGTCTGTACGACGATGAGTGGCCAATCTGGACCTATCAGGAGCAGCTGCCGCCGGCCAAGTTTGTGTTCGATAACGACATCCGCCGCGGGATGGCGGTCGACTCGATGGTCTCCGGCGGCTGCATCATCTCTGGCGCGCTGGTGCGCCACTCGCTGCTGTTCTCAAATGTGCGGGTGCACTCGTTTGCGCATGTCGAAGACAGCGTGATCCTGCCGAATGTGGATGTCGGGCGCGGTTGTGTGATCCGCCGTGCCATCGTTGACCACTGGTGCCGGCTCCCGGAAGGTATGCGGATTGGTTGCGATCGCGCCGAGGACGTTGCGGCCGGACTCTACGTGTCCGAAGGTGGCGTCACCTTAGTCACCCCGGAGTTGCTAGGCCAAACTGTCAATCGGGTGCGCTGATGCTGCGCGCACTGCACGGCTGGTCGCTGCTGGCTGATCCGATGCTGCGGGCAAGCTAGCGGCTCTCTTCACCTTAGTCATCATGTCCAAGCTGTATTGCTATGCACGAAGTCTCCGCCACCGACTGCCTCGACCAGCGCCGTGCCGGCGTCTTGTTGCACCTGACATCGCTGCCTGGCGAGGGACCTTGCGGTGACCTTGGCTGGGAGGCCTTTAACTTTGTCAATTTCCTCACCGACGCCGGCGTCAGCGTCTGGCAGATGCTGCCCGTTGGTCCACCGCAGGCCGGCGATTCGCCCTATCAGACCAGCTCGGCACATGCCGGCAGCGCGCGGCTGATCGGGCTCGGGCCATTGGTGACTTGGGGCTGGCTGCCCGCCGATGCGGGCGCGGCCGACAGCGACGCAGCCAAGCTCGAGCGCCTGCGTCAAGCGCATCAGGGCTTCCTGGAAGCGGCCTCTGCGGAAGAACGCGCAGAGCTCGCCCAATTCTGTGATTCCCAGCGCTTCTGGCTCGACGACTATGCGCTCTATCGCGCCATCCACGAGGAGCGTGAGGCGCCATGGTGGCAGTGGCCGAAAGGCCTGCGTAACCGCGACGGCCGAAGCCTTGGCCAAGCTCGCCGGCGGCTGGGCAAGGCCATTGATTACATCCGTTTCGAGCAGTTCGTTTTCTTCCGCCAATGGGACGCGCTGCGCGCGCATGCGAACGAGCGCGGGGTGCGTCTGTTTGGCGACATGCCGATCTTCGTTGCCCATGACAGCGCTGAGGTCTGGGCCCGACCTGGGGACTTCGATCTCAACGCGGACGGCACCTGCCGCGTGGTCGCCGGCGTGCCGCCGGATTACTTCTCAGCGACCGGCCAGCGTTGGGGCAACCCGCTCTATCGCTGGGATCAGCTGGAGAAGAACGGTTTTCGCTTCTGGCTGGATCGGATGCGCACCCAGCTGCGCTTATTCGACATGATCCGCATCGATCACTTCCGCGGCTTTGAGGCCTACTGGGAGGTGCCAGCCGAGGAAGAGACGGCGATGAACGGAACCTGGGTCAAGGCCAAGGGCGATGCGCTGTTCATGCGCTTGCGAGACGAATTTGGGGTCTTGCCGCTGATTGCCGAGGACCTGGGGGTGATCACCGATGAGGTCGATGCCTTGAGACGCAGGTACCGGATGCCCGGCATGAAGGTGCTACAGTTCGCCTTCGAAGGGGGTGCTGCCAATCCCTATCTGCCATTCCATCACGGGCGCGATTCAGTCTGCTACACCGGGACTCACGATAACGACACCTCGCTGGGCTGGTATAAGTCCATCGATGAGAGCCTGCGTCAGCACGTCGATGACTATCTCGGGCATTCGCAGGAGCCGATGCCCTGGCCGATGACCCGTGCCGCCTTGGCCTCGCGGGCTGACCTAGCAGTGGTGCCGATGCAGGATCTGATGGGGCTTGATGGCGAGCATCGGATGAACCGGCCTGGAGTGCCGACGGGTAACTGGCGTTGGCGCTTTCAGTGGGATCAGCTCGATGCGCAGCTCGCGCATCGGATCAAGCACCTGATCGCGCTCTATGGGCGTCTTCAGAGCGTTGATTAGACGCGAAGTGGCCGGCGATGTTTCTGACGTCCTGATCGGAGTTTCTTCCTGATCAGGCTCTCTCCCTGATCAGACTCGAGCAGCGTTTCGACGCTGGCCTGCCAAGCGACTGCAATCGCATCGTCTTGAGGCTGCAACGGTATCGTCACCTTGGCTTGATAGTCTTGTTCGGCTTCATTGCCACCGAGGCGACCCTGCCATGCTCGTGACGACCAAACCCAGCCTCGCTGATCGTTTTGATCAGAAGGTGTTCGACGCCATCTATTCGCGCGCACTGGTCTACAACACCTGCTGGGAAGACCCGGCCGTCGATCGTTTAGTGCTCAACATCGGCCCTGATGACCGCATCCTGGTCATCACCAGCGCTGGATGTAATGTTCTCGACTATGCCTTGGTCGGGCCGGCGGCAATCCATGCGGTCGACGCCAACCCGCGCCAGAATGCGCTGCTGGAGCTGAAGTTGGCCGGCATCCGCCGGCTTGAGTTCGAAGACTTCTTCGCCGCCTTTGGCCACGGCCACCACCCCGGTTTCGAGCGCCTCTATCGGCGGGAGCTACGCGCTGAGCTGAGCCCGTTCGCGCAAGCGTTCTGGGACAAGCGCGTGCGCTGGTTTGGCCATCCGCGCGGCAGTTTCTATTTCCATGGGCTATCCGGCATTGTCGCGAAGAGCTTCCACGCCTATCTTCGGGTGCGGCCAAGGCTCGCGGCGAGCATCTCCGAGCTGTTCGAGACCCGCTCGCTCGACGATCAGCGCCACGTCTATGAGACCCGGGTGCAGCCGCTGATCTGGTCGCCGACCATCAACTGGACGCTCTCCCGGCAGCTGACCATGAGCATGCTCGGTGTACCGCATCCGCAGCGCAAGGAGGTCCAGGAGCAGCATGAGCGTGGTGTCGCGGGCTTCGTGCGCGAGTCGATCGATTATGTGTTCCGGCAACTGCCGGTCTGGACCAACTACTTTTGGGCGGTCTATGTGAACGGGCGCTATACGCCAGACTGCTGCCCGGAATACCTGAAACCGAATAACTTCACCGCGCTCAAGCAGGGCAGGGCCGACTGCATTGAGCTGCATACATCCACGGTCTCAGAGCTCCTCGCCAGCAGCCAGCAGCGTTTCTCGAAGTATGTGCTCCTCGACCACATGGACTGGATGAGCAGCTATGCGCCTCAGGCCTTGGCCGAGGAATGGGCATTGATCCTCGAGCGCGCACGCGCTGATGCGCGCATCATCTTCCGTAGTGCGCACGCGGCGCCGAGCTATCTGCAAGACCTTGAGGTCAGTCCGGCGCACGGTGGATTGCGAGATTGTCTGCAGTTTCATCCGGAGCTGGCAGCGCAGATGCAGCCGCTGGATCGGGTGCACACCTATGCCGGCTTCCACATCGCTGACCTGGCGGCCTGAGCATGGCGGTCGCTGCCGTCACCGCGGAGCTGAAGGTGCTGCTGGCGCTGTTGCGGGGGCAGCCGCGCGCCGGCTCTCATGCCGAGCGACTGGAGGCCTTCTATGCGCCGCAAGCGGGTCGCTACGATGCCTTTCGCGAGCGCCTGCTGCATGGGCGGGGCGAGTTGGTGGCCGATCTGATCGTTGCGCAGGCGGTTCCACCCGGCGGTCATCTGGTCGAACTCGGGGCGGGCACTGGGCGCAATCTGCTGTTCTTCGGTGACCGACTCGCGGCGCTGGCACGGATCGATGCGGTCGATCTATGCCCATCCTTGGTCAGCGAAGCGCGGCAGCGGACCGCAGCCATGGCGAATGTCCAGATCCATGAGGCCGATGCCTGCCGCTGGCAGCCCGAGGCGCCGGTGGATACGGTCTATCTGGCCTATTCACTGACCATGATTCCGGACTGGCGCGCGGCGATCGACAACGCGATTGCGATGCTCAAGCCAGGCGGTCATCTCGGTGTCGTCGACTTTTACGTTTCAGCGCCAGAGCCAGCGCCCGGCCTGGTGCGCCACTCGCCATTCGCGCGGGCGTTTTGGCCGCGCTGGTTCCGCCATGACGGCGTGCATCTGGAGCCCGAGCGTTTGGCCTATCTGCGCCAGTCTCTGCCCGATCATTGCTTGACCGAGGCGATGGCGCCGGTACCCTATCTGCCTGGCTTGCGGGTGCCTTACTATCGCTTCGTCGGCCGTAGGGACAATTGACGTTACTCTCCAGTAAGGGCGCTCTCGTCCGGGATGGCGATGCGCCACGAACCTGACGGTTAAACAAGCGCTTCATTGTCTGGCAATCGCCTTAGCGCATTTTCGGCAAGCCGTCTTACTGCCCGATTGCCTTGCTTGCTGCGTCGATCAGCTCGCGACCTTGTCGTTGCATTGCCTGAGCAATGGCAGTCGCAAGGGCTTGTCCGCTCAGGGCTGCGCCGTTGATCACGACCTGGCTGGGTGAGGTGGCATAGGCGCTGAGCGGATCGGCGAGTTGCTGAGCGGTATCTTCCACGGCGTTGTAGCGATAGGCGCAGCTGGCGCTGCCGTCGCCTGCTGCCGCTGACCAACGCAGGTTCACGGTTGCGTCGCTATAGCCGGGTGTGCGGGTGCTGACCTGGGTCCAGGTCAGCTGACTGGTTCCCAACTGCCCGACGACCAGGTCTTTACAGAGTCGCACGCGAACGTCTTCGCCTGGGTTGGCGCAGCCCAGCAGGATGCTGCTGCCGATGAGCATGCTCATGAGCAGGGTCGCTGGGCGCGACGCGACTGGCTTCGTTGTCTGTTGTTGCATTTGGCATGATTCCATTGATTGTCGATTCAGCGCGATTGCTGGAAGCGCGGCGCCTGTTCGATCGGTGTCGGTTGTCGTTTCATTCTGATTCGCTGGGGGTGCGGCCTCCGCATAATGTCAATCAGATGGTGCCATGTCGCGTAGATGACATAAGAAAAAGAGATCTCGCGCAGAGACGCAAAGGCGCAGAGAAGAAGAGAAGAAGAGAAGAACAAGAGAAGCGCACTGGGAACATCGAGCAAGCTCTTTTTTCCTTTGCGCCTCTGCGTCTCTGCGCGAGCCTCTTCTTGCCACGTCACAACATCACGCGACATCATGTCGAGGCCGCATCCTTCGCTGGAGCGGTCATGTTCAGAGCGGCAGCAGGATGCGCTCGCGACGCTCGGGGTTGGCGCGGAAGTAGCTGGCGGTGTTGCCAATGCGCTGCACGAGGTCGGCGTTGGTGCGCTCGGCGATGGCGTCGACGATAGCATCGCGCTCATCGTGGTCGCCGCCGGGCACCTTCACCTTGATCAGTTCGTGATGCTCGAGCGCAAGCTCGACCTCAGCGAGCACGGCGTCGCTGAGGCCTGCGGCACCGAGCAGGACGACCGGTTTCAGGTGATGGGCTTGCTTCTTGAGCCAGCGGCGTTGATGGTCGGTAATCGGGATGGTTTGAGGCACGATTGGGTACTTTTTGATTGGGTCGGTGAGACGTCGGCGCCTATGCGGGCATCACCAGGATGCGACCATGGGTCTTGCCAGCGAGCATACGCTCGAACACCGCAGGCAAGCCATCCAGATCGACCTGATCGCTGACCAAGGCGTCCAGGTCGCTAGGTCGCCAGTCAGTCGCGAGGCGGCGCCAGAGGTCGGCGCGCAGCGGGAAGGGGACATCAACTGAATTGCAGCCGAGCAGGCCGATCCCGCGCAGGATGAAGGGCATCACCGTGGTCTCGAGCGCGGTGCCGCCGGCGAGGCCGATGCTGGCGATGTTGCCATTGGGGGCCAGGGTGCGCGTGATCTGCGCGAGCATCGCCCCACCGACATTATCGACCGCGCCGCCCCAGACTGCCTTCTCGAGCGGTCGGTCACCCCCGGGAAGCTCATCGCGGCCGATGATGCGGCTGGCTCCGAGTTGGGTGAGCCAGTCGTGCAGTGCCTGCTTGTTGGAGACGGCGACGACCTCGAAATCAAGCTTAGCGAGGATGTTGATGGCGATGCTGCCAACACCGCCGCTGGCGCCGGTGACCAGGATCGGGCCGAGTCCGGGATGCTGGCCGTTGACCAATAAGCGATGCACGGCCAATCCTGCGGTGAAACCAGCGGTGCCAAGGATCATTGCCTGGCGCGGGTCGAGCCCCTGTGGCGTCGGCGCGAGCCAGTCGCCGGGGACGCAGAGGGTCTCCGCATAGCCGCCGTCGTGATCGAAGGCCATGCCGAAGCCGGTGGCGATGACCGCATCGCCGGGTTTCCAACATGGATGCTCGGACTGCTCGACGATGCCGGCGGCATCGATGCCGCCAGTGATCGGGAAACGCTTGATCACCTTGCCTTTTCCAGTACCGGCGAGGGCGTCTTTATAGTTGACGCCAGAGGCGCTCACCCGCACCAGGACCTCGCCCTGCGTCGGTTGCACGATCGCGACTGCTTCAACGCCGGCGCGATGCCCGTCGTCGTCCTGATGAATCCGGAAGACCTGTTGCTGAGTCAACTTGAACTCCTATCGTTTGGCTGCTGCTGGATCATGCGGCCTCGACGACGAAACGATGTCGTCGAACTTACTCAACCTTAATCGGGATCTCGGCAATCCGCGAGCGCCATTGCTGCGGGCCGGTCTCGTGGACCGAGACACCGCGGCTGTCGACGGCGACGGTGACCGGCATGTCTTCGACCTCGAACTCGCGGATGGCCTCCATGCCGAGGTCTTCGAAGGCGATCAGCCGTGCCGACTTGATCGCCTTTGAGACGAGGTAGGCGGCGCCACCGATCGCGATCAGGTAGACCGCGTGGTGGCGGCGGATGGCGTCGATCGCCGCGGGTCCGCGCTCGGCCTTGCCGATCATGCCGATCAGGCCGGTCTGCTCGAGGATCTGGTCGGTGAAACGATCCATGCGGGTGGCAGTGGTCGGCCCGGCGGGACCAACGACCTCGTCACGCACTGGATCGACAGGGCCGACATAGTAGAGGAAGCGGTTGCTCAGGTCGACGCCCTCGGGCAAGGCCTCGCCGCGGTCGAGGAGCTCGACGATGCGCTTGTGCGCAGCATCGCGGCCGGTCAGCAGCTTGCCGGAGAGCAGCAGACGCTCACCGGGTTGCCAGCTGGCGATCTGCTCGCGCGTGATGCTGTTCAGATCAACCCGGCGGGCGCCTGCGGTGGGGTCCCAGGCGATCTCGGGCCAGCTGTCGAGTGCGGGTGGCTCGAGCTGGGCAGGGCCGGAGCCGTCGAGGGTGAAATGGCAATGGCGGGTCGCGGCGCAGTTCGGGATCAGCGCGACCGGCAACGAAGCGGCGTGGGTCGGGAAGCTGTTGATCTGCACATCGAGCACGGTGGTGAGACCACCGAGGCCCTGAGCGCCGATGCCGAGGGCGTTGACCTTCTCAAACAGCTCGAGGCGCATCTCCTCAATGGCGTTCGCCGGCCCGCGCGCCCTAAGCTCATGGATGTTGATCGGCTCGCTGAGCGCGGCCTTGGCCATCAGCATCGCCTTCTCGGCGGAGCCGCCGATGCCGAGCCCGAGGATGCCAGGCGGGCACCAACCGGCGCCCATGCTCGGGAGCTGCTCGAGCACCCAATCGACGACGCTGGCGCTTGGATTCAGGATCGCGAAGCGCGCCTTGTTCTCGGAGCCGCCGCCCTTGGCTGCCAGGCGCACCTCGAGCTTGTCGCCGGGCACCAGCTCGGTATGAACGATGGCCGGGGTATTGTCGCCGGTGTTACGACGCGCGCCGATCGGCGGGTCGACGATCGATGCGCGCAGGATATTGTCCGGATGCGTATAGGCGCCGCGCACACCCTCATCGACCAGCTCCTGCAGGCTGCGGTTGGTGTCCCAGCGCAGCGCCATGCCGACCTTGAAGAAGGCGATGACGATGCCGGTGTCCTGGCAGATCGGCCGATGACCTTCGGCGCAGAGCCTGGAGTTGATCAGGATCTGGGCCATCGCCGACTTCGCCGCCGGCGATTCCTCCGCCTCATAGGCCGCGCTCAGCGCGCGGATATAGTCCGGCGGATGGTAGTAGGAGATGTATTGCAACGCGTCGGCGATGCTGGTGATGAGGTCGTCTTCGCGGATGTGGCTCATGCAATCGTTCTCACAATCGTTCTCATCTCAATGCGTTCGCGGTAGCAGGTCTCGCTTGTCGAGCCTTGACGGGAGATCGAGGCCATTAGGCGATTTCTGTCAAAGCTCATACCGCCTTGCTGGTCTTTTCGCTCGTCTTCTTCGTCGCGCCGCCGGTCACATAGCCCGGCTATGCTCCCGGCGACGCTCCTCGAAGACAAACGAAAATCCTGCGCAATTCGGTATGAGCTTTTCCGGCAATCGCCTTAACGCCCGCGGCGTAGCGGCCATCCATGCCATTTGCTGTCAATGATGTGCAGATGCGCAGGCGTGGCTTGTCAAAACGTAGCGGCCATCAATCTCCGTCGCTGTCGGTGCAGAGTCCGCCACTGTCGGTGCAGACCCGATTACGGCCAGCGTGCTTGGCAGCATACAGGGCTCGGTCCGCACGATTGACGATCTCGTCTTGAGTGTTCTTGTCTTGAGCGGGCTTGTCTTGACTGTGCTTGTCATGGCTCTCAGCGTCGAAGTGGCAGCGAGCGATGCCAGCGCTGGTGGTGATGCGCACGGACTGTTGTTCGATGCAAAAGTCGGTGACCTCGATTCGATGCCGCAGCCGTTCGACAAAGCCGACCGCCGGTTCGAGATCGGTATCCGGCATCAGGACCAAGAACTCTTCGCCGCCCCAACGCGCAATCCAGTCGGATTCGCGGGTGTTGTCACGGAACAGACGGGCCACCTCTCGGAGCAGGCCATCGCCCACCAGGTGCCCATACTGGTCGTTGATGGTTTTGAACCAATCTAGGTCGAAGATGGCGACGCAGTAGGGCCGCCTCGCGCGCAAGCTCTGTGCATGGATGCGCTTGATGGCGCGCCACATGCCGCGCCGGTTGAGTAGGTCCGTCAGTGGGTCGTGTTCGGCATGGTAAGCGAGCTTCAGCTCGGCCTCTTTGCGCTGGGTAACGTCGATGCGCAGGCCACTGGCGGCAAGCGCCATGCCCTGTGGATCGCGGTCATAGACGCGTGCATGGTCTTGCAGCCAGATCCAGTGTCCGTCGTGGTGTCGAAAACGGTATTCGGCCTGGAAGTCGTCCAGCTCGCCATGCAGTACCTGCTGGCTTTGCTCACCGAAGGCGGCTAGATCTTGTGGGTGCACCTGCGTTTTCCACCAGTCATAGGTCACCGCGAGCTCGCGGGATTCATAGCCGAGTTGGGCCATATAGCGCTCGTCAACGCAGACATCTCCGGTCGTGAAATCGATGGTGTAGGTGGCGATGTTACCGGATTCAAGCGCGAGCTCGAGCATGCGTTGCGTGCGCAAGAGCTCAAGCTCGGCGAGCTTGCGCACGTGGATGTCGCGGCCAGAGCCGATGATACCGATGACCTGCCCCTTGCCATCGAGCACCGCCGAATCCGACCAGCCAAACCAGCGCCAACCCTGGCTGGTCATGGCTCGCTGCTCCAGATAGCAGCGATAGGGCGGTTGATAGAGTGCAGCCATTGCGGCCTCGGTGGAGGCGCGGTCATCTGGATGCACCAGCGGCAGGAAGCGTTGACCAATCAGCTCTTCCTGACGCTTGCCAAAGGTTCGACAATAGCCCGGACTGACAAACAGGAAGTGGCCTTCGGCATCGACCTTGACGATCAGGTCGTTCTGGCGCTCGACCAAGAGTCGATAATCGGCTTCACGCTTACACAAGGCCGCCTCAAGCGTCAGCTTCTGGGTCACATCCTGCACGAAGCCGACCAGCTTAGAGATCGAGCCATCGGGCTTGGTGAGCGCCGTGCCGTAGACCTGAGCATGGCCATCGGTGCCGTCGTCGCGATGAATGTGCAGGGTCAATTCGTAGGATTTGCCATAGGTGGCACAGTCTGTGACTGCGTGTTGCAGTCTTGACCAGTCTTCTGGGTACAGATAGTGCTCGTGCTCGGAGAATGTTGGCTCTCCTAACCCAGGCTCACGGCGGAAGATACTGAAGATCTGGGGCGACCATTCTATCTGTTGGGTCTCAAGATCCAGGCACCAATGGCCAAGATGGGCAATCCGTTCGGCCGCATCGAGTATCTGCTGAAACTGCTCAAGGCTGGACGTTTGTTGTTGCCCTAGGGGTCCGTGCTCATCCATTTCGGCTTCCTTCTTGGTCGGCGGCAGTGCCGGTGGCCTGATCGAATCGTCTGCAAGGCGTTGAATGCGTTATCGCCGCTCCCGTTATCCCCGTTCCAAGGATAATTGGCGCAGTGCATCGGGCTTCATCGGGCGACCAAACAGATAGCCCTGTGCCTCATTGCAGCCCTCGTGTTCCAGAAACGCGGCTTGCTCTGGGGTCTCGACACCCTCGGCGATGACCTCAAGGCCAAGTGCCTTGCCCAGGGCGATGATGGCTCGTGCAATCGCGTCGTCGTTGTCGTCGATGGTCACGCCGTCGACGAAGGTCTTGTCGATCTTCAGGCGGCTGATCGGGAGCGTTTTGAGATAGCCGAGCGACGAGAATCCCGAGCCGAAATCATCGACGGCGATAGTGATGCCGAGATCGCGCAGGGCGCTGAGATTTGCGATAACCCGATCGACGTTACGCATCAGCATGGATTCCGTCACCTCGAGCTCGAAGCGTTCAGGTGCGACGCCGGCGCGCTGCAAGATCTCACGGATCTCATCAACGAGATCGATGCGCTCAGCCTGTTGCACCGAGATGTTCACGGCCAGCCGGTGCACCCTAAAACCCTCGGCATCCCAGGCGAGCAGCTGCAAGCATGCTTGCTCGAGCACCCACTTACCGAACTCACTGATGAGACCGATCTCTTCTGCGATCGGGATGAACTCAAACGGCGAAACGGCACCGAGCTCCGGATGTGTCCAGCGCAGCAACGCCTCGGCGCCTTGGATTCGACCCGTGCTCAGATCGACTTGTGGCTGATAGAGCAGGCTCAGCTCACCGCGGGTTAGGGCTCCGCGTAGCGCCGTCTCGTGGTGGAGGCGCTGGATTGCGCGTTCCGTCATTTCGGCCTCGAAGAACCGATAGGTGTTGCGGCCGTGATCCTTTGCTCGGTACATGGCCATATCGGCATTACTGAGCAGGATGTCCATGCTCTCACCATCGTTCGGGAACAGGCTGACGCCGACGCTCGCGGTGACGCGTAGCTCGCGGTCGCCAACCTGAAAGGGTTGCGAGATCCTGTCACAGAGCCGTTGGGCCAAGTGCGCAACGGTGGAGGGATCATCGATTGCCTCTGTTAGGATCACGAACTCATCGCCGCCGAGCCGCGCCAAAGTATCAGCATCTCGGACTTCGGCTTGGATCGCTGTCGCCACATCTTGGAGCAGTTCGTCGCCAACCGAATGACCCAAACTGTCGTTCACGTTCTTGAACAGATCCAGATCGATGAACAGCAGTGCCAGCATGCGCTTCTCACGCTTGGCACGCTGTAGTGATTGCTCCATGCGCGCGCGCAACAGGGCGCGGTTCGGGAGTCCGGTCAAGGCATCGCTATGGGCGACCCGGTAGAGCTCTTCCTCAGAGCGTTTGGCGTCGCTGATATCGTTGAAGATGCCGATGTAGTTGGTGAGCTGTCCGTGATCGTCCCGGACGCCGGTGATGGTCATCCGCGCCGGATAGATCTCGCCATCTTTGCGCCGGTTCCAGATCTCGCCGCGCCACGAGCCGGTGTTCTTGATCGCAAGCCACATGCTCTTAAAGAACGCCGCGTCATGGTGACCCGAGTTGAGCAAGTCGGGTCGACGCCCAATCACCTCGGATTCCTCATAGCCCGAGATGTCGCTGAAGGCGCGATTGACCGCGAGCACCAACTGCTGAGCATCGGTGACCATGATCGCCTCACTGGAATTTTCGAACACGGTCGAGGCCTGGCGCTCGCGGTGGCGCGCCTTGGCCTCTTCAGTGCGATCGTGCCAGTGCACGAAATAGGCGAAATCCCCATCGAGTAAAACCGGCACGAGCGTCACTTCGACCGGAAGCGGCGAGCCGTCCGCCTGCTGGTGCAGCCATTCGAAGCGCTGGGTATTGCCTGCCGCCTCTGTCATGAGGCGTTTGGACTTGGCTTCGGAGTCTTCACCGTCGGGCTGTACCGCGGGGGAGAGCTGATGAGGTTGTTTGCCGACCACGGCAGCAGGATCGGCATACCCGAGCATGCGCAGAGCGGCCTGATTGATCTCGGTTAAGCGTCCGGACTGCATCACCAGCATGCCTTCCGCTGCCGATTCGAACAGCGCCCGAAAGCGTCTCTCACTCTCCTCGAGCCGGAACGTTGCTTCGATCTCAGCGGTGATGTCCGCACTCGTGCCGCGGATGGCCTCGACCGTTCCGGCCTCGTTCTTGATCGGTTCGGCTTGGGTGCGCACCCAGCGTATGTCGCCATCATCGCCGCGTCGAATGCGATGGTCGAGCTGATCGCCTGTACCGTCGTTGAGCGCCCGCTCAAACAACCGCTCGAGCCGCTCGCGATCCTCGGGATGGGGGAACGTGCGACTCAGCTCGGCGCGGGAGTAGGCAGACTTGTCGGCACCGTGGATGCGTTGCCAGCCTGGTGAAACCTGGATCAGGTCGTCGCTGAGCTTCCAAGACCAGGCGCCGGCCTTGGCGATGCGTTCGGCATCGACGAGCATATTGCGCAGCTCCCGAACCGATTCCTCCATGTTGCGCCGTGTGGTGACATCCCGATTGACCCCGCGTCGGCCGAGATAGCGTCCGTCATCGGCCAGGACCGCGCGGCATTCGTGCTCGATCCAGCGCCAGTGGCCATCGCGATGCTGAATGCGCAGCAGCAGGACCCCATTATCGTCTGATCCATGCGCCTGAATCCCGCCAAGATGCTGGCGCCATTGCTCCCGGTCTTCGGGATGGATCAGCTGGCCAACCAGGCTCGGATCATCGAGGAACGCGCTGGCGCTGTAACCCGTGATCTGCCGGCAGCCCGGGGAGACATGCACGAAGTGTCCTTCAGGGTTGATCCAGTAGTCCCAGTCCAGGCTATATTCGGCCAGGACATGATAGGCCTCCTGGCTGCTGGCCAAACGGTCATAGGCATGGCGCAACTCGCGCTGTTGATGAACCGTCGCGGTACGGTCGACGACAACGCAGAGCAGGCGCGGCTCGCCATCGGGTGTTGGCGGTAGCTGGGCGCCATGCAGATCACCGATGAACTCGCGTCCATCGGTGGTCTCGAAGCGCAGCTCTGGTCGTCCGATCTCTTGCTCTTCACCGAGTGTGAGCTGCCTTAAGAGTGCCAGGAAGCCGTTGCGGTCTCGCTCGCTGACCAGGCGCAACAGAAAATGGTGATGCACGCGCAGATCACGCAGTCCGAATAGCCGACTGGCGGACGGGTTCGCCGAAATCACCAGACCATGACGGTCGATCACGAGGACGGCGACCGGAGCGCTCTGGAACAACGCGGTAAAGCGTTCCAGTGCCTCATGGGTGCTCTCTTGGCTGCGGACGAGCTCTTCGTTCTGGATCTCGAGCTCGGCCTGGTAGATGCGGACGTTCTCGATCAGCGTGCTCAGGCTGACGTCGCCGCTCGCGATCAGATCCTCGGCGAGATCGAAGCGGCCCCGGCGCAGTGCAACCAGCGCGCGTTCGCGAAACTCCGCGCGCTGCGCGCGCTGGTCGTCAGAGTCAACAGCGTCTGGGGGGGCGAATGGAGGGGTTTGGGACTCGTGCATGGTTACTCAATCGCTGTCTGCGCCTTAGCTGCTTGCTTCAGCCGCAGCTGCCAGCAGACATCGAGTCTAGGTTTCCTTGTCGCTGGGAGCGGGCTGTCGATTCCAAGCGCTGATGTCGATGTGACTCACCACCACGCCTCCGGATGGATGCTGGATCGGTGCGGCATGCATCACGAACCAACGCTCAACCTCGGGTGAGTGGCAAGGGTATTCGAGCGAAAACTGCGACCGCTCGCCGTTGATCAATGATTGGATGCCATCGGCCGCCGCCATGGCGTATTCGGCATCGCTGGTGCCGGCGCTGGATTGGCAGGCATCGAGATAACTGCTGCCGAGGCCGCTGTTGGTGAGCTCCGAGTCGCCGTTGCTGCAGGCGAAATCGCGCCAGGCATGGTTGATCATTGTAATACGCCCGCTGTTGTCAAGCACGGCAATATGCTCCGGAAGCGAATCCAACACCGCTTGCATGCGCTCGATATCGCGCAGTGTGGTCACGTCGATGAAGGTAGCGACGGCGCCCCGTGGGGTGCCGGGACGGACCGAGTAGGGGAGCACGCGCGCGAGATACAGTCGGTCGTTGGCGGCGGGAACCTCGCGTTGCAGCATCACGCCGTCGTGGATCGTCTTCTTCAGCTCTGCAAAAAAGTCTGGGTAATCGAGCAGGTTGGTAAAGTCGTCGATCCGACGCCCGAGATCGGCCTCGCGGATCTTGAACAGCTTGGTGGCCTCGGGTGTGAACCGGGTCAGCTTGAGGTCATGATCGACAAACACGGTCGCGATCGCCGCGGCCTTGGCCATGCCGTCGAGATCGGCATTGAGGCGGTTGAGGATCTCGATCTTCTCCTGGTTCTCGGAGTTGACCGTGTAAAGCTCTTCGTTGACCGACTGCAGCTCTTCGTTCGAACTCTGCAGCTCTTCGTTCGAGGCCATCAGCTCCTCGTTGGTGGCCTGTAGCTCTTCGTTCGCGGTCTCGAGCTCTTCGATGGTGGCTTGCAAGCTCTCGCGCGTCACCGCGAGCTCGCGCTCTAGGGTTTCAAGCCGGTCGGCCGATTCGGCGCTCATGTCCATGACCTGGACTGACTCGTCGCCCGACGGGCTATTCAGCGCCGGCTCGAGTTCGAACGAGAGCATCAGGCAGGCATCGCCGCCATCCTGCGGGACATGACGGACGACGAGACGAAGCCGCTCGGTCTCATCGTTGCTGAGCTTGATGCGCAAGATATCGGAGCGCATCGCCTCCTTACTGACCGAGACCTTATGCAGCAGCGCCTGCGCAACTGGCGCAATCGAGCCTGGTAGCAGCTTGCTGATGTCAAGGGTTGCGCTGCCCTCGCCGATGCTTAGATAGCGCGATACATCGCCAAACACATGCATCAGCTCCTGCTGTGAGTTCAGCAGCAGGCTGACCGGTGAATACCCGCGCAGGAGCACCGCTTGGCCGGCGTCGATGGCCGCCGCGTCGCTATGGGCACGCAGCCGCCTTGAGCCACTGCGGTTGCCGGAGGGCCTGAGAGCGCCGACCGGCGAATGCGGCTCCAGAGGCGGTGTGCCATGGCGCAGAATGCGATACAGCTTATATTTGGAGCTGACCGCGCTGAAGTCCTGTTGCACGCTAGACGCCGTTTCGCTCGACCCTAAGAACAGGTAACCGCCTGGTGCCAGGGCGTACTGCAGGCGACGCATGACCCGCTCCTGCGCATCGTTGCGAAAATAGATCAACAGATTGCGGCAAGACACCAGATCCATGCGGGTGAAGGGCGGGTCTTCGAGCAGGTTATGTTTGGCGAAGACGATGTTATGGCGGATGTCATTCTTGACCACAAAGTGGTTGCCGCGCCGGTAGAAGAAGCGCTCGAGGCGCTCGGGCGAGACCTCAGCGGCGATCGACTCCGAGAACATGCCGGCGCTGCCGGTATCGACGTTGTGCTGTTCGACATCGGTCGCGAACAGCTTGAAATCTGGCCAGCGGCGGAGCTTGTCGAAGGCCTCGGAGAATAGGA
Organism: Lamprobacter modestohalophilus; assembly: GCF_016583905.1. GTDB lineage: Bacteria > Pseudomonadota > Gammaproteobacteria > Chromatiales > Chromatiaceae > Lamprobacter > Lamprobacter modestohalophilus. Next base: position 76,865 of record NZ_NRRY01000013.1, read on the forward strand.
TGGCGATCGAGTAGGCCTCTTCGCCGGTCGACACCCCCGGAACCCAAGCACGGATCGGCTGGTTCTCGCTGTGATCTCTCACGATCGGCAAGATGACCTTTTCGGCCAGGGTCTCGAAGGCCTCCGGGTCGCGGAAGAAATTGGTCACCGGGATCAGCAGTTCTCGGCGCAGCGCATACAGCTCGCTGGTGTCGCCGTCGAGCAGCCGGACGTAGTTCTCGAGGTCCGGTACGTGCCGGACCTGCATCCGCCGCTCGATGCGACGCAAGACGGTGGCAGGCTTGTAATCGCGGAAGTTGATGCCGCCCTGATGATGCAGCAGGTGCAAAGCCTCTTCGAGCGCACTCTCGCGATCGTAGCTGACCGACGCGCTACGGCGTGGGCCGCGATCGATAGGCGCATGGCTGATGTGATCGAGGATGCGCGGCCCAAGCTCCTCGGGTGGCAGGATGGCATCGACCAGCCCGGTCGCGATGACGCTGCGTGGCATGCCATCGAACTTCGCCGATTCTGGGTCTTGTGACAGCAGCAGACCGCCGGCGTCGTTGATCGCGACAGCGCCGCGGGTGCCATCGGAGCCGGTCCCAGACAGCACAACGCCAATGGCGCGGTTGCCATGCGATCGGGCCAGCGAGCTGAAGAAGAAGTCGATCGGCAGGGCGAGACCACGCGGGCTTTTGGGCCGCAGATGGAGCTCGTTTGCGGAAACGCTCATCATGCTCGCCGGGGGGATGAGGTAGATCCGGTTCGGCTCGATCAGCATCCCGTCCTCGACCGTGAGCACCGGCATCGAGGTATAACGGCCAAGCAGGTTGCCCATCATGCTCTTGTGATCCGGCGAGAGATGCTGAATCACGATGAAGGCGGCGCCGGTTTGCACCGGCAGCGACTGGAAGAACCGTTCGAGCGCATCGAGACCGCCTGCTGAGGCACCGACGGCGATCACATAAGGCAGTTGGGTGCCCTCATGTTCGCTGGCCGCGGGAAGGTCATTGGCGTTTTGTTCTTGATCGAGCATGGGGGCTGTTGCTTTTTAGATGCGAAAAGCGATAGATGCGAACAGTGATCAGCCGAATCTTATCTGACTTCTTCAGGAATGCCATCGAATCGTCGGCAGGGGTCTGACATAAGTCATTCGCTCAGCCTTTCCTGATTGACCCGGCGCTCGCCTAGACCTAGTGTCGCTGCGCAATGCAGTAGGTGCCTCGCGACTGTCGATGGGCGCGAGGTTAAACGGGAAGTCGGTCAGGCGGATGCTCAATGTCTCCGTGAAGCCGACGCTGCCCCCGCAACGGTAGGCGAGTCTGAGAGGCGACCGGATGCCACTGTGCCCCGAATGGGTCATGGGAAGGCGTCGTCTCTCGGCGTCGAAGCGATCGACGCCAGCTCGTGAGCCCGGAGACCGGCCTTCTGTAGCACGCGGGTGCCGCGGAGGGCGGGGTGCGGTGAAAGGGTTGTTGCCGCGTACAGCGCTTTGCCGTTTTTTGTCCTCGAGCGGGCCTTTCGCTCAACGTGTCTCACGGGTGGTGAGACCAACTAGGACAAACAATGACTTGCTCGACTTCCAAGACGGCGTGGCAGCCGCTGCTGCCCTGCGCCATGGCCCTGTTATGGACGGCTCCGCTCTCCGCTCAGGTTGAAGCTGTCGCCAACCTTGATCCGATCGTGATCACCGCGAACCGAACCGCCCAGACCGCCGATCAGACGCTGGCCTCGGTGACCGTCATCGACCGTGCCGAGATCGACCGGCGCCAGTCGAAGACGATGGTCGATATCCTGCGCGGGCTCCCTGGTGTCGCGACCTCCAGTAGCGGTGGACCTGGTCAGCCGACCTCCGTCTTCTTACGCGGCACCGAGTCCGATCATACGCTGGTGCTGATCGATGGCATCAAGGTCGGCTCAGCGACCATCGGCTCGACGCCCTGGCAGAACATCCCGACCGATCAGATCGAGCGCATCGAGGTGGTGCGTGGCCCACGCTCCAGTCTGTATGGCTCGGAGGCGATCGGCGGCGTGATCCAGATCTTCACACGGCGCGGTCGAGCCGGGCCGTTGACGCCACGGCTGAGCCTGGGGGCCGGTTCCTACAATACGATTCGCACCAACGGTGGGCTCTCGGTCGGCAACGAGCGCGGCTGGCTCGATGCCCATCTGGGCTTCGAGCAGACGGCGGGTTTCAACGCTTGCAACGGCGAGCCGTTCGTCGGCGGTTGCTTTGTCGATGAGCCGGACGACGACGGCTACACGAACAAGAACGGTGGCGTCAGCGGCGGTTGGCGTTTGTCCGATCAGTTCTCGCTGGAGGCCGACTTCTTGCGCTCCGAGGGCAGTGTCGACTACGACGGCAGTCTCTTTGCTGGCAATCGCAACGAGACGCTCCTTCAGGTCGCGCGGCTGCAGGCGAAGGCGCAGCCCGTCGATGCCTGGACCAGTACGTTCGATGTCGGCCGCAACTGGGACAAGTCACGGGTCTTTTTCAACGACCAGTTTCTGAACCGGTTCGATACGCGGCGTGATCGTCTTGGCTGGCAGAACGACATCCAACTCGGGGCCGCCCAGCAACTGACGCTGGGCATCGATTATCAGCGCGATGAGGTGACGACCAAACCGACCTTTGCCGAAGATTCACGCGATAATACCGGCGTCTATGGTCAGTATCTGGGTCGCTTCGGCCCGGCTGACCTGCAGCTGAGTCTGCGTCAGGACGATGATTCGCAGTTCGGTGGGCATGGCACTGGCAATGCCGCCCTGGGCTACACGCTCGCCAATGGGCTGCGACTCACCGCGAGCTATGGAACGGCGTTCAAGGCGCCGACCTTCAACGAGCTCTACTATCCCGGCTTTGGCAACCCGGATCTCGAGCCCGAGCAGTCCTGGAGCGCCGAGCTTGGCCTCTCAGGCGCCCATCCTTGGGGGCGTTGGGCTGCCAATCTGTACCAGACCGACATCGATGATCTGATCGCGACCACGCTGGTGGCGCCGAACCTGTACCTGCCCGAGAACGTCGATCGCTCGCGTATTCGCGGCCTTGAGCTCTGGACCACCGCTGAGCTGGGGGGCTGGATCATGGATGCGAATCTGACCCTGCTCGATCCGCGCAATGAGTCCAGTGGGCCAAACCAGGGCAATCTGCTGCCGCGCCGCCCGGAGCAGACCTTCCGGCTCGATGCCGATCGCCAGTTGGGTCGCATCGGTGTTGGCGCTTCGCTGTTCGTTTCCGGGCGCCGCTTCGATGACGCCGCCAATCGCACCCGGCTCGATGGCTTCAGCCTGATCGATTTGCGCGCCGATTACGCGTTCAGCGACGCGCTGCGGCTGCAGGCGCGGGTCGAGAACCTGTTCGATGAGGCGTACGAGACCGTTGCCTACTACAATCAGCCTGGCCGGACCCTGATGCTGACGCTGCTCTATCAGCCCTGATGCCAGCCATGAGAGGTCGGCCCTTTGCTCGGCCTGCGCGTCCTACTCGTCCCTGAGCACAACAGCGAGACTGATCTTGCCCACCGGAGTCGGCGATGCCGAAGCGAGAGTCCAACGACCGATTCAGTGAGCCCCGCTGTGGTCTGATCCTGGGCGGGGTGCGCTCCGGCAAGAGCCGGCTGGCCGAGCGGCTGGCGCGCGAGTCGGGGCTGCCGGTGACCTATCTGGCCACGGCCACCGCGAGTGATGGCGAGATGCGCGAGCGCATCGCTGCGCACCGGCAGCGCCGGCCGGCTAATTGGGCGCTGATCGAAGAGCCCTTGGCGCTGCCAGCAGCCTTGGCGTCCAGCTGCACGGCTGGCCACTGTGTGCTGGTCGAATGCCTGACCCTCTGGCTCGCCAATCTGCTCTGGGCCGAGCAGCCCGAGCGCCTAGACGCCGAGCTAGCGGCCTTGGATGCGCTGCTGCCCAGACTGCCGGGTCAGGTCATCTTCGTTGGCAACGAGGTCAATATGGGCGTGATCCCGGTCAACGATCTGGCACGGCGCTACGGCGACCTCGCCGGCAGCCTGCATCAGCGCATTGCTGCCCAGGCTGATCAGGTGGTGCTGACGGTTGCCGGTCTGCCGTTGGTGCTGAAGGGGCCGGCGCTACCACCTCTTTGAAATTTTGCGCCTCGACGAGCGAGGCGGTCCTTAGCGCCCTCGGCGGACCGGTTTCAACGCCCATCGCGTGTCGCCACCTCAGGACGATGAGGCGGCTCGGTCACTCCGGTGGATAACGGCTTCGGCTGGATATCGTCGCTTGTGGGGCCACTGTCAGTGGTCACCTGAACCTGATGACCGTCCGAGGCCCTTCTGATGTCTGAGATCGACCACAGCGCTGCTGATCGCTCACAGCAGCCGCGCAACCGGCTTGCTGAGACCACTAGCCCTTATCTGCAGCAGCATGCGGAGAACCCGGTCGATTGGTGGCCTTGGTGTGAGGAAGCGTTGGCGCTGGCGCGCTCCGAGCAGAAGCCGATCTTGCTCTCGATCGGCTACTCGGCCTGCCATTGGTGCCACGTGATGGCGCACGAGTCGTTCGAGGATGAGACCACCGCAAAGTTGATGAATCGGCTCTTCGTCAATATCAAGGTCGATCGTGAGGAGCGGCCGGATCTCGACAAGATCTACCAGACCGCGCATCAGCTGCTGGCCCAGCGCACTGGCGGTTGGCCGCTAACGGTGTTCCTGACGCCCGATGACCTGGCGCCGTTCTTTGCCGGCACCTATTTTCCGAAGACGCAGCGCCATGGCCTGCCGTCCTTCCAAGAGCTGCTGATCGGCGTCGAGCGCGCCTACCGTGAGAAACCGGAGGCGATCCGCGAGCAAAATGCGTCGCTCCGCGAGGCCCTGTCGCAGCTTGATCCGGCGCCGGGCGTGATGATCTCCGACCTGACGCCGCTCGATCAGGCGCGTCGACAGTTGGCCGGCAGCTTCGACAAGGTCAATGGTGGCTTTGGGCGCGCGCCGAAATTCCCGCATCCGACGAATCTCGAACTCTTACTGCGCCATCACGCAGCGACAGCGGCGGCCGGCAGCCCGGATCAGCAGGCGCGCGAGATGGCCTTGTTTACCTTGGAGCGGATGGTTCGAGGCGGCATGAACGACCAGCTCGCCGGCGGTTTCTGTCGCTACTCGGTCGATGATCAGTGGATGATTCCGCACTTCGAGAAGATGCTCTACGACAACGGCCCGTTGCTGACGCTCTGCTGCGATGCCTGGCAGCTGAGCGGCGATCAGGTCTCTCGCGATGGGGTCTCTTGCGATCAGATATCTCGCGATCAGGTATTTCGCGACGCGGCCCTCGGCACCGCCGATTGGGTCATCGCCGAGATGCAGTCGGAGGAGGGTGGCTATTTCTCGGCGCTTGACGCCGACAGCGAAGGCGAGGAGGGACGCTTCTATGTCTGGGATCTCGCGGAGATCGGCGCGCGGCTGAACGCCGATGAGCTGGCCTTGATCCGTCCGCTGTTCGGGCTGGATCGGGCGCCCAACTTCGAGGGCCGCTGGCATCTGCACGGCTATCGCCGTTTGGAGGAGGTCGCTGCCGAGCGGGGACAGCAGGATCTCGAGGTCGCCAAAGGGCTGTTGACCAGCGCCAAGGCCAAGCTGCTCGCGGCGCGCGCGGAGCGTGTGCGTCCCGGGCGCGACGAGAAGGTGCTGACGGCTTGGAACGCGCTGATGATCAAGGGCATGCTGCGTGCTGGCCGGTTGCTGGGGCGGGAGGACTATCTGGACTCGGCGGATCGTGCGCTTGCCTTCATCAAGGCGACGCTCTGGCGCGATGGACGCTTGCTCGCTGTCTACAAGGACGGCAGGGCGCATCTGAACGCCTATCTGGACGATTACGCCTTCCTGCTCGATGCCTTGCTGGAGCGCCTGCAGACGCGCTTCCAGCCGGCTGATCTGGACTGGGCCCAAGCCCTGGCCGAGGTGCTGCTGAGCCAGTTTCAGGATGAGGCCAACGGCGGCTTCTATTTTACCGCGGCCGATCACGAGGCGCTCCTGCTGCGGCCAAAGCCGATGGCCGACGAGTCGACGCCATCTGGTAATGGCATCGCCGCGCTCAGCCTGCAGCGGCTTGGGCATCTGCTCGGCGAGCCGAGGTATCTCGATGCCACGGCGCGCACCCTCGGCGCGGCCGCGGATGCGATCCGGCGCCTACCTTATGCGCATGGCACCCTGCTGATGGCGCTGGACGAGCAGCTGAGTCCGCCAGAGATCATCGTGATTCGTGGCGGTCTCTTGGGCACTGAGCCGGAAGCAGGGTTCGGCTCAAAGGGGGTGGGCTACGACGAGATCGACAGATGGCAACAGCTCGCGCAACGCGACTACGCGCCGCGTCGGTTAACACTGGCGATCCCAGCTGAGTTCAGTGAGCTACCGCCAGCCTTGGCGGCCATGCATCCGAGCGAACGCGTACGAGCCTATCGCTGCCGCGGTACTCAGTGCGACGCACCGATCGACGCTCTGGATCAGTTCGAGGTTGCGCTGATATCATCATCTACCCCGGTTTGAAGGAGTCCTTAAGATCGCTACCAGTTTGCTTGCTCTGATCGACGACGTCGCCAGCGTCCTTGACGATGTCTCGATTCTCGCCAAGGTCGCCGCGCGCAAGACCGCCGGCGTGCTCGGTGATGACCTGGCGCTGAACGCGCAGCAGGTCACTGGCGTGCGCGCCGAGCGTGAACTGCCGGTGGTCTGGGCGGTGTTCAAAGGCTCACTCGTCAATAAGCTGATCTTGGTGCCGGCAGCCCTGCTGATCAGCGCGATCGCACCTTGGGCAATCACGCCATTGCTGATGGCCGGGGGCCTGTTCCTCTGCTATGAAGGCTTCGAGAAGCTGGCGCACAAGTACCTCCACGACGCCGGGGCGGAGCAGGCCCATCAGAAAGAGATCGCCGAGGCCTTGGCCGATCCTCAGCTCGACCTCAAGACGCTGGAAAAAGACAAGATCAAGGGTGCCATCCGCACCGATTTCATCCTTTCAGCCGAGATCGTTGCGATCACGCTCGGTACCGTCGCCGGCGCGCCACTGTTGACCCGCGTGCTGGTGCTCTCTGGGATCGCGCTGCTGATGACCGTTGGTGTGTACGGACTCGTTGCCGGCATCGTCAAGCTCGACGATGCCGGGATGGCCCTGAACGAGACCGAAGGCGAGGCGGTGGCGGATCGGGCTAAGCGCGCGCTGGGGCGTGCGATCCTGTTTGTGGCGCCCTACCTGATGAAATTGTTGTCGGTGCTCGGGATGATCGCGATGTTCTTGGTCGGTGGCGGTATCCTGGTCCATGGCATCCCGGCACTGCATCACGGGCTCGAGCACTTGGCGGAGGGGTTCGGTGGCATGCTTGGTGCGCTGACGCCGATGCTCATCAACGGCCTCGTCGGAGTCCTTGCCGGCGCCGCGGCTGTTGCTGTGGTGACTTGGGTTCAGCGTTGGCGTTCCGCCAGTGCCTGAGTGCTTGTTGAGTCCTAAGGCTCATGGCGCAGCGCAACGCCGGATAATGAATCGCGTGAGATTCACTTTAGTACAAGGATTCGCCGCGCTTGCGCAAGACAATGATCGTGATTCCCACTGTTAGTGCTCTTGGTTGGCAACGAGAGCAGGCTAACCGGAGGCGAAGGTTTGAGCGTGGACTGACCGGCCGTGCTGCTTGCCTCAGATGATGGGGGGCACAGGGTGAAGCTGCTTCGGGATCTCCTGATTCCCTGCCTGGTCGCTATGCGCTTTCTGACGCGACTACCACTGCCCGCGACGAGCGATGCGAGCCCGCTCGAGGTGGCCCCGGTGACCCTGGGCCGTTCGGCACTCTGCTATCCGCTCGTCGGCCTGTTGCTTGGCGCATTGTTGCTTCTGCTCTGGCTCGGAGTGAGCAGCCTGCCTGCCGAAGCGCCGCCGCTGGCGACTGCTGCGTTGTTGCTCGCAGGCTGGGTCTGGAGCACCGGCGGTTTGCACCTAGACGGGCTCGGCGACTGTGCCGATGCCTGGGTGGGTGGGCTTGGCAGCCGCGAACGTACCCTGAAGATCCTCAAGGACCCGCTGACCGGCTCGATGGGCGTGGTCGCGCTGGTGCTGATCCTGTTGGTCAAGTTCGCGGCGCTTGCCTCCTTGCCGCTGGGGCTAGCGGGCGCGTTGGTCCTTTTGCTGACGCCGGCGCTGGCGCGGGCGCAGCTGCTCGCATTACCGCTGACCACCGTCTCGGCGCGCCCCGATGGTTTGGGCGCTGCGCTGCAGCAACGCCTTCCACGCCATGGCGCCAGCCTCGTGCTCGTTCTGAGCGGGTTGCTCGCCCTGCTGTTGTTTGCAAGCGCTGGCCATTGGGCGCTTGGCGTCGCGCTGGTTGTCACTGCGGGACTGTTGCTGGTTGTCTGGCGGCGCAGCATGCTGGAGCGTCTTGGTGGCTTCACCGGTGATACGGCGGGTGCCTTGGTCGAACTGACCGAAGCCGCATTGTTGTTGGCCGCTGTGCTGCTGATCGCGGACTGATTGGTTCAGTTTGGTTTAGCTTCGCCCAGATTTGCTCAGCGATTTCGGCAGCATGAACTGCTGTCGCCCGCTTACCGCGACGGCTCTGCGCCAAGCGAGCCCGACCGCGAAAACCTTCATCTCGACCCGAGGCGTGTCGATTTCGCCCAGCACTCGCGAGCATCACGTAACATCAAACGCATGTGTGACACCCATCTCAGCCTGTGCGAGGAGTGCGATCTGCTACAGCGCAGCCCGCCGCTGCCGCCGCGTGGATCATCACGCTGTGTGCGCTGCGGTCACCAACTGCATCGACATCGGCCGGCGAGCCTCGATCGCACCCTAGCTTTCGCCCTGACTGGGCTAATCCTGTTCATCGTCGCCAACAGTTTTCCGTTCCTCTCGTTCGAGATGCAGGGGCAGCGCACTGAGACCACGCTCTTCAGCGGTGTCGCCGATCTCACCGAGCAGGGTAAAGGGGAGGTGGCCGCGGTGGTCTTCTTCACCGCCATCCTCGCCCCGGGGCTTCAATTGTTGCTGTTGCTGATGGTATTGGCGCCGTTGAAGCTCGGCCGCGGGCTGCCGCCGGGCTATCCGACGCTGTTTCGCTGGTTCAAGACCATGGTGCCTTGGGGCATGATGGATGTATTCCTGATCGGCATCCTGGTGTCGGTGGTCAAGCTTGCCGATATGGCGACCATCGTTCCTGGAACCTCGCTGTTCGCCTTCGTGATCCTGATCTTCGTGCTGGCTGCGGCTCAGGCTTCGTTAGATCCGGATATCGTTTGGGAACGGGTGCCGCTGCCAGAGCGGGTGAGGCGGCCGCCGCGCGCTGGCGAGCCGGTGCTCGGCTGCGATGTCTGTGAGTTGGTGGTCCCGGAACAGGAGGCGCTGCGCGACGACAGGATCAGTTCGACATTTGGGGTGCAGTTCCTGCGCTGCCCGCGTTGTCGCGATATCCTGCATCATCGTAAGCCGATGAGCCTTCAGCGTACCTGGGCACTGGTGCTGGCTGCGCTCGCGTTCTACATCCCGGCCAATGTCTATCCGGTGATGACGGTTACCAGCCTCGGGCAGACGCAATCGGATACCATCTTGAGTGGTGTCGTCTTCCTGCTCGATCACGGCATGTTGCCTTTGGCTGCCATCCTGTTCATTGCGAGTATCTTCGTGCCGTTGTTAAAGCTGTTGATCCTGATCTTCCTCCTGCTCTCGGTGCAATTCGGCTCGCGCTGGCGCCCGCGCGATCGCACCCGGCTCTATCGGATCACCGAGGCCATCGGCCGCTGGTCGATGGTGGATGTCTACGTGGTGACGATCTTGGTGGCGCTGGTGCATCTGGGCAATCTGGCCAGTATCCAGGCCGAGGCAGGCGCGGTGTTCTTCTGTGCGGTGGTCATCCTGACCATGTTCGCGGCCATGGCCTTCGACCCGCGGCTGATTTGGGACGCCGCCGGTCAGAACGCCGAGGGCCCGGGTGAGCTGTCAACCCGGATTCAGGCGCAGCAGACGGGCGGCTCTCGCGACGAGACGCCAGACGGCGCGCGGCGCGAGCAGGCCCGCGCCTGGCACTCGATTGGCAAGGCCCTGTCCGATGCCAACTGATTCAGCGCACACAGAATCAGGCCACACGGGGGGCCCAGCGAGCGAGGTGCTGAGCGAGCGCGACACCTCGGCACTCCCCGAGGCTCAGGTGGTCAAGGCCGACCGGCTCTCTCTGGTTTGGCTGCTGCCGATCCTGGCCTTGATCGTGGGTGGCTGGCTTGCCTACAAGACCTGGTCGGAGCAGGGTCCGACCATCAGCATCAGCTTTAAGGATGCCTCGGGGCTGCAGGCCGGCAAGACCAAGGTCAAGTTCAAGGACGTCAATATCGGCCAGGTGACGGCCATTCATGTCACCGAAGACCTGCAAGCTGTCAAGATCACGGCCCAGTTGACCAGCGGCTCCGAGCGCTATCTGACCGACCAGACCCGCTTCTGGGTCGCGCGGCCGCGCATTACCGCGAGCCGGGTGTCGGGTCTGGAGACGCTGCTCTCCGGCGCCTACATCGCGATCGATCCCGTCACCGACGGCAAGCCGAGCCGCCAGTTTAAAGGCCTGCCTGAGCCGCCAGTGATCACGACCGATGAGCCAGGCACGCGCTTTCGGCTACGTTCGCAGACGCTCGGCTCGCTCAACCTAGGCTCGCCGGTCTATTACCGACACATTCAGGTCGGACAGGTGGTGAATTACGCGCTCGATGCGGACGGTGATGCGGTGACCATCGATATCTTCATCACCAAGCCACACGACCGCCTGGTGTTCGTGAACACGAGGTTCTGGAACGCCAGTGGCATCGATCTATCGCTCACCGCTGATGGTGTCAACCTGGATACCGAATCCCTGGTCTCGGTGCTGCTCGGCGGTATTGCCTTCGACACCCCCGACACCCTCGAGACCAAGGGGGCGCCGGCAACGGCCGATGAGTTTTTCCCGCTGTATGCGAGTCGTGCCGACGCGCATGAGCGTATCTACCTGAACAAGCAACGCTACCTGATGGTCTTCACGGGCTCGGTGCGCGGGCTCAGCGTCGGTGCGCCGGTGGTGCTGCAGGGCATCCAGATCGGGCAGGTGTTAGACATCCAATTGCGTTTCGATCCCGGTCAGCTCGCGTTTTCGATCCCAGTGCTGATCGAGATCGAGCCTGAGCGGATCACTGTGGCCGACGGGGTCGAAAAGGCCCTGGTCAATGACCCGGATCTCCTCAACAACCTGATCGCGGCGGGTATGCGCGGCCAGCTCAAGACCGGTAGCCTGCTGACGGGCCAACTCTACGTGGACCTGGATTTCCACCAAGACGCCCCCGATGCGGTCCTGCGTGAGCAGAATGGCTATCGTGTGCTACCGACAGTACCGGCGCCGATTGAGGAGGTGACGACAAAGGTGAAGAACATCCTCACCAAGATCGACGCATTGCCGCTGGCGAAGATTGGAGACGATCTCAGCAGCATCCTTGGCAGCACGCGCGGGCTCGTTGACTCCACCGAGACTAAGCAGGCGCTCAAAGAGCTCGAGCAGGCGATCACCGATCTAACCTCGATCGCCAACCAGTTGAACAGCCGAATTGCGCCGGAGCTGACGACGATCTTGGGCCAAAGCCGAGCGATGGTTGCGAATATCAACGAACTGATCGGGGCAGAGGCCCCCCTGAGCGTCGAAAGCGTGCGTACAATACGCGACATCGGCGCCGCGGCGCGCTCGATCCGCACCTTCGCGGATTACTTGGACCGACATCCAGAGGCCCTGATTCGGGGTAAAGGGGGCATGCAGCGATGAGGTATTCAATAACAATCCGGCTGCTCATGCTGCTGTGCCTTGGGCTGCTGGGCGCCTGCGCCACCTCCCCACCGTCGCGCTTCTATGTGCTGACGCCGTTGCCTGAGGCGGATAGCCGCAACAGCGATATCCGAGGTGGCAACCTGTCGATTGGGATCGGCCCGGTGGTCTTCCCGCAGTTTCTCGATCGCCCGCAGCTGGTGGTGCGCGACGGTTACAACCGGTTGGACCTGGAAGAGTTCAACCGTTGGGGCGGCACGTTACAGGATGACTTTCTTCGCGTCTGGGGCCAAAACCTGGGCCATCTGCTCGACACCAGCCGTATCCTGATCTTTCCCTCCGAGTCGCGGGCACCGCTCGATTTCCGCATCACCGCGGAGGTCGTCAACTTCGAAGGACGCCAGGGTGGGGAGGCGGTGCTGAATGTGCGCTGGGCGGTGATGGACCCGCGCCTGGAGCAGACCTTGGCCTCGCGCGATGATCTCTACCGCTGTCCGATCCAATCCGTGCCTGCGGACGCGGCTGGCGCTCAAGCGCCATCCGTCGGTGGGCTGATGAAAACGGCCGATGCTGGGCAGGATTCCGAGGCCATCGTGGCCGCGATGAGCCGATGTCTGGGGCGTTTTAGCCGTGATGTGGCTGCGGTACTGAAGGCGCTGCCCAAGCCGCAGCCGCCACCGCCACCTTCGAGTCAGGGCTTCTAGTCGCCTCGTTCTTCGACCTTGCTACAGTTTCTATCTTGAGGAGTCAGCACTGATGAGTCGGACGCAATCGCAACCTGGATCAGGCGCCGGATGCGCGCTGATCGATGGGGATGACAAACAGCCAGGCGATCGTCCATTGATCGCGATCAGAGGCCTGCTGCGGAAGCGTTCGCTGGTCTGGTCGTTGTTTCTCGGAACTGTGCTTCTGGCTGCAACTGGAGCCGTTGTTGCCACCGACGACAGCTCGAGCAAGGGGGGTAAGGACGACAAGGCAGGTGCGGAAAAGGCACCACCGCCCTCGGTCGTGGTTGCGGCTATCGAGCTGCAAGATGTCGCCGACGAGCGTCGCTACATTGGCACCATCAAGGCCATCCAGTCGGTCGATGTGCGGGCGCGGGTCGAGGGCTTCTTGGATCAGGTCGCGTTTGAACAGGGGCGCACAGTCGAGGCCGGCCAGCTGCTCTACCAGATCGAACAGGATCAGTATCAGGCCGCCTTGGCGAGTGCCGAAGGCCAGTTGGCGACCGCACAGGCGTCATTGGCGAGCGCTAAGGCAACCCTGGAAGACAAACAGGCCGATTTCGAGCGCTTTGCGGCGCTCGTGAAAAAAGGCGACACCTCGCAGACCAACTTCGACCGCGCCAAGGCGCAACGCGACGAGGCGCAGGCGAACGTTGAGAGCGCTCATGCCAGTATCAAACAGGCGCAGGCTGCGATTGATCAAGCCAAGATCAATCTCGGCTATACCACCATCTCCAGCCCGATCGCCGGCCGCATCGGTGCGACCAAGTACACCCAAGGCAACCTGGTCAACCCGAGCAGCGGCACCTTGGCCACGGTGGTGCAGCTTGATCCAATCCGCGCCGTGTTCTCGATTCCAAGTGCCGATTTCGTGCGTATTCAAGAGAAGGTTGCTGACGACGGAGCCGACCATGCGCGGGATCTGTTCGTTCCCGAGCTGATCCTGCCAACCGGCAAGACCTATGACCAGAAAGGCAAGGTCTCTTTCGCCGACAACCAAGTCAATCCGGCCACCGGGACGATTCCGATCTACGCCGACTTTCCGAATGCGGATCGGCTGCTACTGCCCGGCCAGTTCGTGACCGCGGTGGTGCGCTCGGCTGAGACCAAACAGGAGCCGGTGGTGCCGGCCTCGGCGATTCTCCGCACCCGCGATGGCGAGCAGGTCTACTTGGTTGGCAAAGACAATCGCGTTGAGCAACGCACCATCAAGACCGGCATTCAGGTTGGCACCGGCTATGCCGTCACATCTGGTCTGCAAACCGGAGAGATCGTCATCGTCTCAGGCGTGCAAAAGGTCAAACCGGGCATGGAGGTGACGCCAGTAAAAGAGAGCGAAGCTGGAGGTAAGGGCGCCGCCGAGGGCAAGAGTGCGGCCAACAATAAGAGCGCGGCCGAGGGCAATAGCGCAGCTGACAGTCAGAGTGGCGGCGACGCCTCTAACGGTTCTAGCGCGTCTGGTGATTCAACGAGCGCAGCGAACTCGAGCGCTTCTGGCGCATCCGGCTCTGCGGCGTCAGCTAACAGTCATGGCGCGAGCGACTCGAAATGATCTCTAAGACCTTCGTCGAGCGGCCGCGGCTGGCGGCCGTCGTCTCCATCGTGCTGGTGATCTCCGGCTTGCTGGCGATCTTTGGCATCCCGGTGGCGCAGTATCCAAACATCACGCCGCCTGTGGTGCAGGTCACGGCCAGCTATCCTGGCGCTGATGCCCAGACCATCGCCGATACCGTTGGCAGCCCGATCGAACAACAAGTCAATGGCGTCGAGGACATGATCTATATGTCCTCGGTGGCCTCTAGCGCCGGCACCTACACACTCACGGTCACCTTCGAGGTCGGCACCGACTCGGATATTGCTCAGGTCAATACCCAGAACCGGGTCTCGCAAGCCCTGGCCTTGCTGCCACCCGAGGTGCAGTCGCTCGGTGTCACCGTGCAGGCACAGTCAACCAATCTGTTGTTGGTGGTGGCGGTCTACTCGCCCGATGAAAGCAAGGATGCGCTCTTCCTATCGAACTTTGCGACCATCAACATTCAGGATGAACTGGCGCGTGTGACGGGTGTGGGTGAAGCGAATCAGTTTGGTCCGCTCAACTACTCGATGCGCATCTGGCTGCAGCCGACGCGGATGGCGGCGCTTGGGATCTCGCCGCAGGATGTGCAACAAGCCATTCAAGAGCAAAACATCCAGGCCGCCCTCGGCTCGGTCGGCGCGCCGCCCATTGGCGATGATCAGGTCTCGCAGTTCACGATTGTCACCGAAGGGCAGTTGATTACCCCAGAAGCGTTCGGCCAGATCGTGGTGCGGACCGGCGATGATGGCGCCATTGTGCGGGTCTCCGATATCGCTAAGGTCGAGCTCGGCTCCCAGTCCTACACGGCGGTGACGAAGTTCAATGGCAAGCCAGCCGCGGGCATCGCGATCTATCAGGCGCCTGGTGCCAATGCGCTTGGGGTGGCCAATGGCGTCCGCGCCGAGTTGGAGAAGCTCAAGGCACGCTTTCCGGATGGGGTCGGCGCTGAGATCATGTACGACTCGACCCTATTCGTCACCGCCTCGATCCACGAGATCACCATAACGCTTGCGATCACTGCGGTGATCGTGCTGCTCGTGGTGTACCTCTTTCTGCAGGATCTGCGTGCGACCATCGTGCCTGCGGTCACCATCCCGGTGTCGCTGATCGGTGTCTTTATCGTGTTGCTTGCGGCTGGGTTTTCGGCGAACACCATCAGTCTGTTTGCAGTGGTGTTGGCGATCGGCTTGGTCGTGGATGATGCCATCGTTGTGGTTGAAAACGTCCAGCGCATCATGGTCGAAGAGGGGTTGAACCGGCGTGCGGCCACCTTGAAGGCGATGCAACAGGTGACTGGGCCGATCATCTCGACCACCCTGGTCCTGTTCGCGATCTTCGCTCCGGTTGCGTTCATCCCCGGCATCTCCGGTGAGCTGTTCCGGCAGTTTGCGGTGACCATCTCGGCCGCCGTTGCGATCTCGGCGCTCAACGCCTTGACCTTATCGCCGGTGCTGACCTCGCTCTTCCTTGGTACACCCAAGGAGTCGCACCGTGGTCCCTTTAAATGGTTCAACACTGGGCTCGACTCTACCCGCGACGGCTACGTGAAAGTGGTCTCTCTGATTGCCCGGCGTTCAGCGGTCGCCGGCATCATCATCTTGGTTGCGGGTGGCGCCTCGGCGTTCATTCTCGATCGGCTACCGAGTGGCTTTCTGCCCAACGAGGATCAGGGCGTCATCTACGTCGATGTCAGCTTGCCGGCGGGTGCCTCGCTGCCGCGAACCAGCGACGTGTTGGCTCAGGTGCGCGATATTGCCGCGAAGACCGAAGGCGTGGAGAGCGTGCTCTCGGTGGCTGGGTATAGCTTGTTGACCAGCTCGCCGTCATCGGACTCCGGTCTTGCGGTCATCGTACTCAAGCCTTGGGACGAGCGCACGACACCCGAGACCCAGATCCGGGGCCTGATCGAGCGCATCGGCGGCCAGGCCAACGCGATCCCGGCTGCGAATATCCTGCTCTTCCCGCCGCCGCCGATCCCGGGTCTCGGTAACGCCGGTGGCTTCGCCTTGCAGTTGCAGGCACTCGGTGGCCAATCTCCTCAGGATCTCACGCAGGTGCTGAAGGGTTATGTCGCCGCGGCCAATCAAAGCCCGGATATCGCCAGCGCTTACTCGACCTTCAATGCGAATACACCACGTCTCTATCTGGACCTCGATCGAACCCAAGCTCAGTACATGGATGTGCCGGTGTCGGCGGTGTTCAACACCATGCAGTCGGTATTCGGCAGCACCTATGTGAACAACTTCACCTATCTGGGGCGCACCTTCCAGGTCAATCTCCAGGCGGAGCAAGACGCGCGCTCCGCGTCTGCTGATATTGGCTCGACCTATGTACGCTCCAATAGCGGCGAGATGATCCCGATTGAAGTGCTGGCTGATATCCGCAATGAGTTGGGGGCAGACCTGATCTTCCGTTATAACCAGTTTCTGACCGCGACGATCAATGGCAGCGCGCCACCTGGAAAATCGACCGGCGAGGCGATGGCGGCGATGGAAGCGACGGCGAAACAATCATTGCCCGATGGCTACGCTTATGAGTGGACGGGGATGTCTTTTCAGGAGGCCGCGCAAGGGGCCGGCAGCCAGGCCGCGATCTTCGGGCTTGCGGTGTTGTTCGGCTATCTGTTCCTGGTCGCGCTCTACGAGAGTTGGGCAATTCCATTTGCCGTGCTGAGTTCGGTGACTATCGCCGTGCTCGGATCGCTGCTGACGCTCTGGGTAGTGGGACTCGATAACGACCTCTATACCCAGATTGGCCTGATCCTACTGATTGGCTTGGCGGCGAAGAACGCGATCCTGATCGTCGAGTTTGCCAAGGAGCAGCGCGAGGATGGCAAGAGCCGCTTCGAGGCCGCGTTAGCCGGTGCCCGCATGCGTTTCCGGGCGGTGTTAATGACCGCGCTCGCGTTCATCATCGGCCTGTTGCCGCTGGTATTGGCGACGGGGGCCGGTGCCAACTCGCGGATTCACCTGGGCTTCACCGTGCTTGGCGGCATGGTGGCCGCAACCATCTTCGGCATCCTGGTGATCCCGGGTCTCTATGTGATGTTCCAGTGGATTGGCGACAAGATCGGCGAACTGATCGCACCGCACCGCCAGCAGATCCCGCCCGAGACGAAATCTGAGTCTGAGGCGAGCTGAGGCAAGGCGCCCAGGCGCCTAGTTAGCGGGTGGTCAGGAAGCCACCTACCTCAGAAGCGGCTTTCGATGTAGCCCAGTGCGCGGCTGATCGGCAGCTCGCTGTTCGATGGCCCAGTACGGATCAGGAACGATTCGCCGTTGCCCGGGCGAAGATAAACAGGGGTCTCGGCGGGCTCGCACTCGATGGCGCCGATCTGCTTGTCGTCGAGCGTGAACAGCCTGAAGCGGAGATGGCGCATCGCCTCTGCGCCGAGATGCTGGTTGACGAGATTCTTGAAGTGCAGCAAGCACTTGTCGTCATTGGCGAAACCGTCACCAGCAAGCCCGAGCACCTCGCCATCGTCGGCGACACCCAGCAACAGAATCCCGCCCTGGCTGTTGAGGAAGGCGGCAACACCCTTGAGCCAGGCCAGCTCGATCGCCTTGTCGTTCTTGCCGCTGCGCAGATTCAAGCGCATGGTCGACTTGAACTCGAGATGCGCACTCTCGCCGCGGCCGATGAGGTCGTAGAGCTCAGTGTCGGGTTGGCTCGAGTCGATACTGAGCTTCGGCAGCTCACGCAGCTGATGGCTGTAGCGTCGCACGACCAGCAGCGCCAGACCGATGCCGAGCGCCAAGATTGCCAACGCACTGCCCGCAAACAGCGGCCAGCGTTGTTGCAGCAGTCCAAGTGGACCGGCGCTGGGGTAGGCAACCCCGACCCAGGCTTTGCGCTTCACCGGCTCCAGCGGGACGAACCCTGCCCACCAATGGCGTCCGCCGCTTTCAAAGCGTACTGGCCGATCTTCCGGCTCTCCGGCAGCGCGCCAAGCCGCAATGGCCGCGAAGGTCGTCGCGCTGCCAAGGCGTTGCTCGACCTTATCGAATCCGCTCGCGGCAACGCCAACGCCCAAGTGTTCTTCGGGCGGTGTGGGGTTTGAGTTGCCGCTGACCTGGGTCCCGTTCTGATATTGAGGCGAAGAGGCAAAAGAGGGTGAGGATGCATATACACCACCCTCGCGGTCGAACAGGAACCCATAGCCGGCGGCGTCCGCATGTAGCCGGTCGATGGTCGCTAAGATGCGGGCGAGGGTGACATCGAGCGCGAGGACCAACAGCTCCCCATGCTGACGCCAGGCGGTGGCGACGGTGATACCCGGCTCGTCGAGGGAGATGAATTGGTAGGGTAGGCTCCAGGTCACCGGCGCTGAGAGGAATGCTCGCTGGTCTTGGCGGGAGCTAGATTCTGCGGCTTCTGCAGCTTTTACCGCTTTTGCTGGTTCTTTATCTTCTCCAGCCTCTCCAGCCTCTCCAGCCTCTCCTGGTTCTCCTAGCTCTCCGATTTCGGCATCTTCTGCGCCATCGCCTTGCAGCTGTTGGACAGCGGCCTGGAACCAGGGCCGCTGTCTTGGGTCGTGGGTGCTGGGCTGCTGCTGGGAGCTGATGCGGTCATCGTCGTTGCGCCATTCTGAGATCCGCTCTGAGATCCCCGAGGCCGCTGCGTTACCGGTTGCGGCATCAGAGGTCGACAGGCGCTCGCGCGTGATCCAACGCCCATCGTCGAGGCGAAGGAAATACTCGCGCCCGGCGTCATCCGCCATCACCGCTCCGGCGATCTGGCGCATGTGTGCCAATGCGGGCATCAAGTGCTCATTCAGTGCCTGGACGTCGGCCGGCGTCAGCTCGCGATTGCGCAGGCCGTCGCGCAGGATCAGCAGCTGCTGGGCGACAGGCAGCAACAGTCCGTTGACCTCGTCGCGCACCAGCGCCGAGGCGTCTTGAAGCCGGGCCTTTGCGAAGTCGCGCTTGATGTCGTTGATGAGCAGCGCACTGGCTGTGGCTAATACGCCGACCGTGACCAGGATCAGCAGCACCAGGTCTCGGAACAGCCGTGCGCGCAACGGGTCGCTCGGCGCCTGCTTGAACAAGCGGCGGTTTTTCATACGCTATCGGCCTGCGCTTAATGTGAATCTCGCGCGATTCATCTGCCGAGATGGCGCCGCGCCATGCGCCTTAGGTGCGCGGACTATCCAAGGCGTAGGCCGATGGCGGCAGGATTGGCTGTCGTTCGAGCACGATATCGGCGATCAAACGCGCCGATGCGGGTCCTGTGACCAAGCCATTACGGAAGTGCCCCGCATTGACATAGAGCCCTTCGGCGCCAGGGTAAGGGCCGATATAGGGGATGCCACTCGGGGAGCCCGGCCGCAGCCCGGCCCAGTGATCCTCGATCGGCGTGCGCTTGAGCAGCGGGAACATCTCGGTCGCGACCCGATACAGCTCTTCCTTGGCCTCGGCGGTGGTGCGCTTCTCGAAACCGGCCTCCTCGAGTGTGCTGCCAATCAGCACCCGGCCGTCCTTGCGTGGGATCACATAGCGTTCACGGTAGAGCGACAGGTGCCGAATCTGTCCAGGCTTGGCATAGAACAGGATCATCTGTCCGCGCACCGGGCGGATGTCCGGCTTGCGCCCTAGCTTCTCGAGCAACTGCGCGGTCCAGGCGCCGGTGCAGACGATCACATGTTCGGCTTCGATGGCGCCGCTGGTGGTGGTGACGCCGCGCACGCGACCATCCTCGACTTGCAGATCCAGTACCTCCTCGCGCTCTCGCATCTCGACGCGCTTGCTGATGCTCGCGTGCAGCGCCTTGGTCAGTCGCGGGTTGCGGATCTGCGCGACCTCGGGCATCCAGAGCGCGCCGTCGGTGTCCACGTTGAGACCGGGCTCCTTCTCGGCAAGCGCGGCACGATCCAGGACCTCGATCGGCGCCTGTTCAGTCTCGGCCCAGTTCAGCGCCAGATCAGGCGCATCGGGGTCCAGGATCATCAACCCTGAGCGGTTGTATTCGGGGTCGACCCCTGTCTCTTCAAACAGCGCTTCGCAGAACTCCGGATAGATGCGCTGGCTCCAGCTTGCTAAGGCCGTCACCGCTCCCCTATAGCGCCAGGGATAGAGTGGCGAGAGGATGCCGCCACCGGCCCAAGATGACTCTTTGCCGGTGCTGCCCATCTCGATCAGGGCCACCTCGGCCCCGGCTTGGCTGAGCTCGCGCGCGGTCATCAGGCCGATGACACCGCCACCAATGATCAATATCTTCTTCATAGTCAAACGTTCGTCTGCTCGGCATCAGCCTCGATATGAGGCTCGGCACCCGTCGGCTGTAATTCTTTAGGCAGGGCGAACACCACTTGCTCGCGGATGCCGGATTGTTCTTTGACGTCACCAGCGCCCCATTCCTGGAGCTTGGCGGTCACCTGCTCAACCAACAGCTCTGGGGCCGATGCACCGGCGGTGAGCGCGACCCGGGCGCCGTCGCGCAGCCAGTCGCGCTGGATGTCCTCGGCACCGTCGATCAGATAGGCCGGGATGCCTTGCTTCTCGGCCAGCTCGCGCAGCCGGTTCGAGTTCGAGCTATTGGCCGAGCCGACCACCAGCATCAGATCGGCCTCGGCAGCGAGCGAGCGCACCGCATCCTGCCGGTTCTGCGTGGCATAGCAGATATCACTCTTTTTCGGACCGGTCAGGTTCGGGAAGCGTGCGCGCAAGGCCTCGATGACGCCGGCGGTGTCATCGACCGACAGGGTGGTCTGGGTCACATAGGCGACGCGATCCGGGTCTTGGACCAGCAGGTCAGCGACCTCAGCGGCGGTCTCGATCAGATGCATGCGGCCGCCATCGGCCTGGCATTGGCCGAGCGTGCCCTCGACCTCGGGGTGACCGCGATGGCCGATCAACACCACGTCGAAGCCGGCCTTGCAGTGGCGCGCGACCTCGAGGTGAACCTTGGTGACCAGTGGGCAGGTGGCGTCGAAGATACGCAGTCCGCGTTCGGCGGCCTGCTCGCGGACCTGTTGCGAGACGCCGTGAGCGCTGAAGATGCAGGTGGCGCCGTTCGGGATCGCGCCGATGTCATCGACGAAGATCGCGCCGCGGTTGCGCAGGTCGTCGACCACGTAGCGGTTATGCACCACCTCGTGGCGCACATAGATCGGCGCGCCATAGAGCTCGAGCACGCGCTCGACGATCTCGATGGCGCGATCGACGCCGGCGCAGAAGCCGCGGGGATTCGCGAGGAGTATGTCCATCAGGAGGGCTGGGGCCTTGCGGCCGGGCTAGGCAAACATGGCGCTATTCTAGCAGTCGTATCGCAGTCGAGCAGTCGGGTTATCCTGAGGATGCCGGATAGAACTGCTGTCCGACGCGCTCGATGTGCGCGAGCAAAGCCACATTCTGAACAGATTCAACCTGGCAGAGATCGATCTGATAGGGCAACAGCAAGTCGTCGATGCGGTCTTCCAGAGCCGCTAAATCCGCTTCAGTCAGCGCTGGGCCGAAGAGCGCGATGTCGATATCCGAGCCGTGACGATAGTTGCCCTTGGCGCGTGATCCAAAGACGACCGCGCGTTGCAGACCTGGTGTGCGGCCGAGCTGTTCGCGGAGCTGGGAAACGACACCGGGTGCTAATCCGAAGGGTTGGTCAGCGGTCATCTTGGCTCGCCATCAGCGACTGCATGCGCTCGGCAAAGGTCTGGAACAACGCCAGATAGCGCTCTGCGATGATCTGCGTCAGCTGATTAGCGCGGGCCTCATCGTAAGTATGCGCCGAGAGGTTACGACTGCGGATGGTCGCCATCCAGCCATCGCCGTCCAGGATCAGGCCGCGCTTGAAAGCCTCGCGAATCGCATCGCGCGAGCCGGTGATGTTTGGATTGCCTTGATATTCATGGTAATCCTTCATCAGATTCCAGCCTAGCTCTTGGGTGAATTCGAAGGCCTTGATCAACCCCTGCTGCTCCAAGCGCGAGAGCGGCCGCTGCTCGCGCAACTGCACGGCCTCTTCGAGTTGTGCCAGCGCACGCAGATAATTGCTCAGCCGTTGTTGCCAACGGATGTCGGCGGATCGGGCGTTTTCTGTCATCGAGCGGCCTCGTTGATCGGGCCCCCCTGTGGTTGGGGGAGACTCGGGTGTAGGAATGGGTCCACACTATCGCGCTACTAGACCATCGGTCATCAAATCGGTCATCAATAAGTTAGGCACCTCGACCATGGCTTGCTTGACGGTTTGGCCGTTGCTCTCATCCTGTGCTTAGAGATGCCAACGAGACTCAGATGGACAGACTCCTTTTCAGCTGGCTTGGTCGCACTGATCTACGCGCCATTGAGGAAGCCGATACGGTGGGCACTGGTCCGGTCGCGCAAGCCCTAGACACGAGTCGGTTCAGCCACCTGGCGCTGATCTGCGACTACAGCGCCACTGAAGCGCAGGCCTATCTCGATTGGCTTCGGCAGCGTAACCAGACGCCCATCACAGTGCACTCGGTTAAGCTGGACAGCCCCACCAACTTCGACGCCATCTATCGGGAAGCTCGTCGCATCATTGCCGAGACGATCAAGGCCCGATCCAGCCCGCCTGAGCTGACCTTTCACCTCAGCCCAGGCACGCCAGCGATGGCCGCAGTCTGGATCATCCTCGCCAAGACTCGCTTTCCCGCTGAGTTGATCGAGTCATCGATTCGATATGGGGTACGTTCTGTCTCGATCCCATTTCAGATGGCCGCTGATTTCATTCCGGATTTGCTGCGCCGATCGGATGACGAGCTGACACGTTTGACCGCTGGTCTTCCGCCTGCGGCGCCAGCCTTTGATGCGATCATCCACCAGAGTCCGGTGATGCAGCGCGTCGTTGCTCGTGCCCGCCGTGTTGCGCTGCGCTCGATACCGGTTTTGATCGAGGGCGATTCCGGCACCGGCAAGGAACTGCTCGCACGAGCCATCCACCAGGCAAGCCCACGCTGCGAGCGGCCCATGGTCACTGTGAACTGCGGTGCCATTGCGGCAGACCTGATCGAGTCCGAGCTGTTTGGACACGAAAAAGGCGCCTTCACCGGCGCGATCAGTGCTCGCCAAGGCGTCTTCGAGGCGGCCGATACCGGAACGCTGTTCTTGGATGAGATCGGAGAGCTATCCAAGCCTGCCCAGGTGCGCTTTCTGCGCGCGCTCCAGGAAGGCGAGATCACTCGCGTTGGCGCGACACGATCCATCCGTGTCGATGTGCGCATCATCGCCGCGACCAATCGCAGCCTCAGCCAAGAGGTCAGCAGCAGTCGTTTCCGCGAAGATCTGTTCTATCGTCTAGCCGTTGCGGTCATCGTCCTGCCACCACTCCGCGAGCGCGATGGCGATGTCGCCTTACTGTTGGATCGTCTTCTGGATCAGATCAACCGCGAGAGCGAGACCGAGCCCGGCTATGAGCCAAAGAAACTTTCGGTGACTGCAAGAAAACTTTTGCTTGAGCACGCTTGGCCCGGCAATATCCGCGAACTGCTGAACACACTGCGCCGCGCTGCGGTTTGGACGCCAGGCCCGACGATCGATCTCGATGACGCGCGCGATGCGCTGCTGCCAGGACCCCAAAGTGCTGATGGTAGCCTCTCAATCCTCGGGCGAGAACTTGGCGAAGACTTTGATCTAGAAAGGCTTCTCGATGATGTTAAGCGGCATTATCTGGAACGTGCCTTAGCGGTAGCGCAGGGCAATAAGACCCGCGCTGCCCAGCTGCTCGGCTTCGGAAATCCCACGACGCTAACAAACTGGCTCAAAAAATATGACCTCAAGCCATGATGGCACGGTCCCTGCTCATGTCTGCTCGACAGCAAGCAACATGGGTGCAGGATGGATCAGCAAGGCGACGTTTTTCCGCATTGGACGCATCGGGTGATCGGTGATGATTCCAGCAACCGCGCGGCTGCGGCGCTGCTTCGCCGTTTGTTCCAGAGCGGACTGTTGCGCGAGTATCGTGCTTGCTTGTATCGAAACGGAGATATTCCCGGTGTGCGCCAGGCACTCCTGATCAACCTCGGATCTCCGGTTGGTGATGCGGATGCCTTGGGGATGCAGCGAGCACTGTGGCTGGTCGAGCAAGACAACCGAAAACTCTTCTTGTACGGACAAGATCGTCGTTGCAGCCCGGCTCAAGTCGGTGGAGCGGTGTTGCACGGCAAGCCAGTGCTTGAGCCTGACTCCGACTGGATAAGCGCTTTAGCCAACTCCCTTGCTGCACGTGTGCTCAGAACTCAGGCACAGGGCGGAGCTTCTGTATCGACCCATCAAGCCACCACGCTCGGCCTTCTGGCGCGGGTCGAGCATGCCATTCTGCAAACCGCTATTGAGGCGTTCTCCAAGGGCTTGAACGCTGACACCTTGGCCATTCTGCGACATGAAGGTCATGGCAATTGGACGACCTATAACTTCTATCTGGACGCTGCGGGCAACCCTGATCGCAACCGACTTCAGGCAGCGCATAGCTTCCCATTCTTCAGTCAGGCACTGCGTGACGATTGGCGGCTGCGTCGAGAGGTTGACCGGGGTGTGCCGCTGTTGCGCACACTTGCCGAGGTCCATCAGATTCGCCCGCGCACGATCCAGCATTGTCGTCATTTCGAGCCCGCGAGGATCGGCCAGGATCATCGCAGTACGATGCTGCGCCAGCTCGATCAACTTCCAGCGGAATATCTCCCAAAGAGCGATGACGACCATCGCGTCTTCCAGGAACTTTGGCAGCCACTAGTCGATCTCGCGTGCGTACTTCAACGTGATGTGCTTGAACTCGCAGCGCCGTTTGCCCAGGGCTGGGGGCAGGGTCAACGAGTGTTAGCCAACAAGTTAGGCGCAGCGCTGGATTTCGATGCCATCTACGCATTTGCCCGTGCGACCTATCGCTATAGTGTCTATCCAGCGTTGAAGGCTGAGTTGGCGAAGCGCGGTCAGCCCGCTGACGTTGCGGAAGACCCCCCGCTGGCCTTCTTTGCAGCCTGGTTTGGTCAAGTCGGCTTGCGGCGTCTAGCGCAAATGGCCTTGCAGTGGCGCGATGCCTATCGGCAGTTCAGTTTGGAGCGGTTGGGCCTCCGTGGCGCAGAGGCGGCTGCTAGCTTGGACTGGCTTCCAGTTGTCGGGGGAGCAGCAGGTTACAGTCACGGCAACTATAGGGTCATCGAGTTGACTAGCCATCAGGCGCTGGAGTTAGAAGGGCGCGAGCAGGAGCACTGTGTCGCCAGCTATGCCGTGAAGTGCTTGACCGGAGACAGTGCGCTGTTCTCGATCCGAGAGCGAGCGACCGGCAAGATATTGTCGACCTTCGAGGTCGACCTTCGCCGTGACAGACCCCTGTTGGTGAAGCACTATGCCCAAGGTAACCAAACACCTAAGCCCGCATTGCAGGCTGTTGCGGAACGCTTCGTGAAGCGGGTAATGGAGCCGACCCCGATTCAACGCATCGCAGCGGTTCGTGACGCGCGACGACGTGCTGGGGCGCCTGTTGTACACCGGCTCGATTCGCCGGATTCACAAGAGTCAGAGCTGACGGCACAGGAACAGCAGAGGTTGGCGGAGATGCTTGCATTTACGTATCCCGCAGAGGTGCAGCGCAGAGACGTAAGCCGGTACCTTGAACGCAAAGGATTGCTTAATCTGTTTATACGGACATCGGGAATTGATGCTGAGCAAGTCAAGATTGCGCATACAGCCTAGACCGATCTTGCTGTTATCGCGTATAAAAAGCTATGACGTAACGTGGAGAGTTAAAATGTAACCGAAAAACTAAAACAGCGCGGTGAAAACTGCCAAAATCTCGCCTCACCCTTTGGGAGCTGTCCAGCGAAAGTAGACCTTGCCCATGACGTAACGCATGGGTTTATGCAAGCCTAACCTTTTCTCAGGTCTTGCAAAACAAAGCTGCAAAAGCAGCAACACAGCACACATCCGACAGTGAAAGCAGTACTTGCTGGTCAGCTCCACCTTTTCAACGCAGAGAAATCCAACCGATATTTAAAATGGAGTTCACCACTACACCAAGCAGTCTAAATTCAAGGAAAGATCTCGCAGATTATATCGGGTTGCCATTAGGCGAACTAAATAACATACTCTATGCCGGAAATCGCAGCCGCTTTTACAAGGTAAAAATGATTCCGAAGGCTTCGGGGGGCGAGCGCAAACTGCATGCTATTTCAGGTGAACTAAAATCGCTGCAGAGGATGGCATTAGATAAGTTGCAAACAGACTATCCACCAAGCCCTCGTGCGCATGGATTTGTGCCTGAGCGGAGTATTATTACCAACGCCCGTCACCACACTAACAAAAAACTCGTAATAAAACTTGACCTGCTGGACTTTTTCCCGACCATTCATTATGGTCGGGTTGTCGGAATGTTTCAGAAGCCTCCGTTTAGCTTCGGTTACGAAGTAGCGAAAACACTTGCGCAGATTTCATGTTTGTCACAAGAGGAAGCTGGAATCCTTCCTCAAGGGGGCGCTATGGGTCCTTACATCGCGAACGTGATCTGTCGACGCATGGATAAACGACTTGCTTCCGTTGCCCGCAATCATCGATGCAATTTCACGCGATATGCAGATGACCTGACATTTTCAACAAATGATGTTCGCCGGCTAGAAATTCCGCAATTAATCACTGAGGTTTCTGGGATTGTTGAAAGCGAAGGATTTAAGGTAAACAGTGAAAAGACTCGAGTGCTGAGGCCATCTGATCGCCAAATTGTAACTGGAATTGTTGTAAACGATGGGCTCAATGTTCCGCGCAAATACATCAATAGCCTTAGAGCAATTCTGCATAACATGGAAAAAGAGGGGATTGAAAAGCAGCTCGTCAAAGGAAAGCTGTTTGGTGCCAATAATCCGAAAATTTCACGTCTAGAATTCGAACTGGTAGGCGAGGGATATCGTCTTGGGTCTCGGGCTTACAGTAAGGATGAGGCCGTCGATCTTTTCCTCAGGCATTTGCTTGGTCGCTTTGCCTTTGTGGGGCAAGTAGTCAACGCAAATGGGCAGCAAGAACGTCAAATTAAGTTCAAGCGTGTCATTCTCTACAAGCGGTTGCTAAAACGCTTTCACAGTTGTGTTATAGACCCTCGTAACAACGGACTTGGTAATGGACCTAAAAAATGCGCGCGAGCAATCGTCCGCATGATGAAACAGTATTCATCTTTTGATCAAGAATCAAAATGGGATCGCCGCATAAAAGAAGTAAGAAAATCTAAGCTTGAGTCATGGCAGCAATCTGGAGATGGACGGAAAGTTTGTAAGGCGCTAGATAGAATTAATAATTTATCAGATCTAAAGGTGTTTCTTGAAAACGAATCGAAGAGGGATATTCGCTACTGGTGGGTTTGCGGCCGAGATTTTGTAACAGATAAAGAGCAGGCTCTGAAATACGCGTCATATCCGCCAGTTGATTATCGGTGGACTCGCCAAGTCTTGTGCGGAATCAAAAATACGCAAGGCAAGAATCTTGGTATTTTAACACATTACGGAGATGATGGACATGCAAACACTCCAGCAAAGTTGCTTGAGGTTCTGGCAGAGAATTACGAACCCTACTACTATTGGCTTCCAATACGGCTTAGGAAAATTATTGATCCAGTATCAGATGCGCTTCGAAACATAGTGTTACAAGATGGTGAAAATGCTTCGCTAGACAATTTTGGTGATATTCGGCTTGAGCCTGTAATTAAGACATTTAAGCTAGAGACTCGACTGTCAAACTCTGATCGAGCGGCAGATGGAACGTATATTTTTCAGCTTCTCAAAGATGCTCATGAGGCTGGCCAACGCCAGGCAAATAGAAAAGAAATAAAGTCGCTATCCTTGGTGATGCACCAAAAGATGCCAAGCAAGCAATACACTGTCGTTCCTTCTTTAAGGATCGCGCTGATTGATATTTTTCACTCTATGTACGTCAATAGTGAAAGCGATGGAATCAGTGTAGATACAAGGATAACTCATCGAAGATGTTTTCAGATTCGAGTAACAGGGCCTCTTCATCATCCTCTATTGTGTCGTCCGAGTCGGAATTTCGCACATGGTAAGCTGAGCCGCGCTGCGCGTGAACTATTCGGAATAGCAGGATATTGGATCTGTTCAACATTTGAAGATGGCCGTGAGTATCGCATCGATATGCTTACCGGTAAGGCAGCGCTGATATCGAATGAGCATAAGCTGAGTTTCTCACATATCATCGTATTTCCAAACGACAATGACGAAATCGATGAGTCAATCCATGGCGTTGAAGTAATAGACTCTGTTCCGGAAAACGCTCCGCAACAAAAAATACGCGTGTTGTTGATCGACAACAACGATCGAAGACGCGATGAAAATGTTAAACGATGGCGGGCTTTAAAAAATGTTGATATAAAAGCTGTTGCGAGAATCGATAGAGCTAGTTATGAGAAGCTTGATCTTGATTTGGTTCTGATTCATGAAAGTAACCCGGAAGTTGAAACAAACGAATTGGTCTTTGATGATCAGACACGCATCATCGTTTTCTCTAGTGGTAATAAAACGGAAGACTGTGTAACGGATGAAGGGCTTTTTTATGTTTCTTCAATATTTCTGCAGAAAAATTTAGCAAAGTTAATCGATAAAATTGTTGTGGAGGGGCAGAAAGACTGTGTGGATCTATCTTGAGAATGAGCCAGATGAGCCAGGTTATCGAGTTAGTTTTGTTAAAGGTAAGAAAGGCTTTCGTATGCCTGTTTATTACGATGCAACATGTCGAATGTTAGTTGAGTCGTTTCCAAATGCTGATGGTATCGTGGTTCCTGATTTTGTAAGTGGATTGAAGTACGAAGTATGGCTCTTACTCCTACAGTTACGTTTAGAGAAAACTAAATGCCTGCATTTGCTGCCGATTAAAATACGGTTTTTTGACGAAGATCGTTACTATCGATTTTGCGATAAATTTGAAGTAACTGATCAGAGTCTCAGGAATATTGGAGTGGTGTTAATTCCTCCAGACAAAATGCCGGGGTGGATTACTTCAGTTGCACCCAAGGACATTGCTGTACAGGAATTTCTTGCGAAAGAGTTGAGCAGGCCAAAGTTCACCGAAGGGAGGCACGACCAAGCAAATCGTTGGAGTCCCTATGTATTTCTCCGTGTGCTCGAACAGGTTGATCCTTCTTTGGCAACGCGGCGGGAATCTGTAGAGAAAAGAATGTTTGAAGAGCCCTATCTCAAGCGTCTTGCTAATGATATTGAGGATAAATTACCAAAAAAAATGCTTGATTCACTCAGGTCTGAGCGATCCTGGTTACAGAATAGATTATTTGATCATCAGTTTGAGAGAAAGATTCTCGTGGTAGAGGATCGTCTGGAAGAAGGTTGGCGTGACGTCTATGAGGTAATGTTTGATTCCAAGCATCCTCGTATGTCTCTTCTGTGGGCCGTATCTGTAGATGAGGCTATTGAGAGGTTTTCAAAGGAGATAGCACTAATTGTCTTGGATGTGCGCCTTAATCCCAAAGATGAGCAGATGGCTACCGGTAGTAGTTATATTCCGACGGGTGTGATTTTGGCACAACAGTTTCGAAGGGAATCCCCAACAATCCCCATTCTTGCAGCGACTGCATCTAACAAGACATGGATTCTTGAGCCTCTGCTAAGAGAGGGCATTCAGGGATATTGGGTGAAGGAATCTCCAGAGCAAGCAGTTAACTTAAGGCTTGCCGCTCAAAATGTGTTGGATCTGTTTCAAAAGACGCGTGTGATTCTGGAATGGTCTGATCGAACACGACCGTGGATAGAAGGCTTATACTCTATCGCACGGCAGGTGCAGGACAGCGATCTAAGGCAAGGTAAAATCCTTAACGATAAAGCAAAGTCACTTCATGCACTTCTTGATCGGGCTTTTAGTCCTTTTAGTCGAGAATTGGATGATGGTTTACAACTCAATGTCGCTTTTTTAATCCTTTTTTCTTGTATGAACGATCTGCGCGTCTGGTGTTGCAAGGTTGTAGATCTTGGCGATGGTGAAAAAGATTGGCTTCTTGTAAATGATCTCGGGGGCGGGTTGTTGCTAAGTAAAAGAAAGAAAGGGATGCGCAAGGGACAACCATTCTATAGCTTTGAGTGTGTTGGTAGACAGAGTTCGTCCGAGCATTTTCCAGATACTGATGCATCACTGGAATTGATGATGCAACTCGGACTAGTAGAAAAAGCACGGATATTTCGTAAACTAAAGAACAATGTTCGCAATGCGCTTCCGCTGACACATGGTTTGAGCGATGCAAAGACAAGGACAGGGACAGACGCGGTAAATGCCTCAGATCTTGATTTATCTGAGATGCTTGGAATCTTACAGGCTGTTGTTAATTCTCGTTGCGATTTCTCTGATGAGCAATTGCCAAAGAATCTTTTGGACTAATTCCAGGGTGGAATGACGTATGATATCTCATCTTCCGATGCTCAGCGCAAATCAAAACGATACTCTCGCAGCGATTCAGGCTTTTGCGCGGAATGGAAAAGATTGTTGCATCCTAATACTACTTTGTTAGATTAATTCCGAGCCCCTGACTCAACCAGTATCATTCGCGCTATCAGGATCATTTTCTCTGTAATGTCGCTCAATATCTTTACGTCGTTGTGCATGCCGAATATCCATCTGTGC
>NZ_NRRY01000014.1 GCF_016583905.1 Lamprobacter modestohalophilus
GCGACACGCAGCGACGCGAGGACTGGCAGCACGACCACTGCCACCACCTCAAGCACGACCCCAACGCCCTCGATCAGTTGATCGCCGAGGCCACCCGCCTCACGGATCGCCGCGGGCTCTCGCAGACGCTGCGCGGTGAGGTCCGTGCAGCACGGACCTATTTCGACAACCACCGCCATCAGATGGATTACCCGCGCTTCGTCGCCGAGGGGCTGCCGATCGGCTCAGGGGTCATCGAGGCGGCCTGCAAGACCCTCGTCAAGCAGCGCCTCTGTGCCTCAGGCATGCGCTGGAAGACCAAGGGCGCGGGCATCGTGCTCAGCCTGCGCGCGCTCACACAGACCGTCGGACGCTGGGCGCAGTTCTGGCAGAAGATCGATCAGTTTGGGGCGGCGTGCTGCTGTTGAGCACAGTATGTTGAGGCCGCACCCCCTGCGCAGAGGTCAAGCGCGCACTCAAAACCCTGGGCTTTGCGCCGACACCCGGGCGCGGAACATCTCATGAACAGTGCAGAACTCCTGACACGTTGACTGTAACTCGATGAAATAGAGATAGATCGCACGAATTGCCTCGAAGTTTCTATTTGAGACAAATCTGCAAGTATTTAGTCATAAAATCAATGATCTTCTTCGGCATGTGCCGGCGGGTCGTCGCATTTCAGATGTCGCTATGTCAGGAGTTCTGCAGTGGGAGCGCCGCGATCCGCAGCGGCTCTACAAGGTGACGGTCTATTGCTCAAAGGCACCCTTCAGCCTCGACTTGATCGACTCCATGGCGAAACAAGCCGGCACCACCCGCAAAGGCCTCTATCGTGCCGCCGATAAGCGTCGAAAATGGCATTGGCTCTGGTAGCGGCCTTGGTCAGGACTCACTTGGTCAGGACTCAATCTGGCGCATTAATCGGGCGGCGAGTTGAACAGATCCGCCGTCCCTGTCGGTTCTGCTGGTGCCGACTGGCTTGACTCTACATCGAGTAAGTCTGGCTGCGGTGGCATCAGGCCAAAGTGCTGATAGGCGGTCTTGGTGGCCATGCGCCCGCGTGGGGTGCGCATCAGATAACCCTGCTGGATCAGGAACGGCTCGAGCACGTCCTCGATGGTGCCGCGCTCTTCGCCAATCGCGGCGGCGAGGCTCTCGACCCCGACCGGCCCGCCGTCGAATTTCTCGATCACCGCGCTCAGCAGCCGTCGGTCCATGTGATCGAAGCCGCGCGCATCGACCTTGAGCATCGCTAACGCTTGGTCGGCGACCTGGCGGCTGATCTCGCCGTCGGCACGCACCTGGGCGTAGTCGCGCACCCGTCGTAACAGCCGATTGGCGATGCGTGGCGTGCCGCGCGAGCGCCGTGCGATCTCGGCGGCGCCATCGGCGTCGGTCTTGATCGCCAGGATCTCGGCCGAACGGCGGACAATCTTCGTCAGGTCCTCAGCCGAGTAGTATTCGAGCCGCTGCACGATGCCGAAGCGATCGCGCAGCGGTGAGGTCAAGAGGCCGGCCCGAGTGGTCGCGCCGACCAGTGTGAACGGTGGCAGATCGAGCTTGATCGAGCGCGCCGCTGGCCCGTCGCCGATCATGATATCGAGCTGGAAGTCCTCCATCGCTGGATAGAGCACCTCCTCGACCACCGCGCTCAGGCGATGGATCTCGTCGACGAAGAGCACATCGCCCGACTCGAGATTGGTCAGCAGCGCCGCGAGATCACCGGGCTTCTCCAGCACCGGGCCCGAGGTCTGGCGCAGGTTGACCTGCATCTCGTGCGCGATGATGTGCGACAACGTGGTCTTACCGAGCCCGGGTGGACCGAAGATCAGCGTGTGATCAAGCGCCTCGCCACGACCGCGCGCGGCGCCGATGAAGATCTCCATCTGCTCGCAGACCGCCGGCTGGCCGACATAATCGGCGAGACGACGCGGACGGATGGCGCGATCCAGCGCACTATCGTCACTGGCCGCTGCGGGGTTGATGAGGCGCTCTGGCTCGGTCACTGTGGAATCCTAAAGCTGACCCTATAAAGCAAATCCTAATAAAGCAAATCCTAATAAAGCTGATCCTAGTAAAGCTGATCCTACAGGACTTTCGTTGATGAAGAATTCCGGTGGCGCTGAGGACGTGCATCCATCCGGCAACGCCTTGCTAGCTCGGTGTCACCGCCCGGAGCGCAGTGCGGATGATCTCCTCCGAGGTCTTCGCACCATCATCGGCGGCGCGAGCCATGCGGTTCGCGTCAGCCGGCTTGTAGCCGAGCGCGACCAGCGCGCTGACGGCGTCGGTTAACGGATCATCTGGCGCGGCCATCGCCGCCGCCCGCTCTGCGCCTAAGGTCTGACTCGTAGCCGACTCCTGACCCAGTTCTGCGATCCGATCCTTCATCTCCATCACCAACCGCTGGGCGGTCTTCTTGCCGATGCCGGGCAGCCGGCTCAGCATCGCGATGTCCTCTTGCTCGACGCACTGGGCAAAGCGCGCCGCGTCCATCCCGGAGAGGATCGCCAGCGCCATCTTGGCACCAACGCCGGTCACCCGCAGCAAGGCCCGGAACAGCGCCCGATCATGCTCACTGCGGAAGCCGTAGAGCACATGCGCGTCATCGCGGATCAGCAGATGGGTGACCAGCGTCACCGACTCGCCGACTGCGGGCAGGTCGTAGAAGGTCGACATCGGCGCCTCGACCTCATAGCCGACGCCGGCGCATTCGATCAGCACCTGTGGCGGATGTTTGGCGATGACCTCGCCGCGCAGCCGGCCGATCATGGGTGGCTGCTCATGGTTGACCGCTCATGATTGATCGCTCACGGTTGACCGCTCATGGCCGGAAATCCCGCCAGCTCGCCGCTGCCCGCTTGCGCTGCGGGATGCCCATCGAATGGGCGTGGCAGAGCGCGATGGCGAGCGCATCGGCCTCGTCTTCACCCGGCTGATCATTGAGCGATAAGAGTATCCGCACCATGTGTTGAACCTGGCTCTTCTCCGCATTGCCTGAGCCAACCACGGCGAGCTTGACCGACTTGGGGCTGTATTCGTGGACCACGACGCCGCCCTTGAGACCAGCACAGAGTACCGCGCCGCGCGCTTGACCGATCTTCAGCGCTGCGGTCGCATCGCGCGCAAAGATCAATTGCTCGACGGCCATCTCGTGCGGGCGATGCTCAGCGACGACCGCTGCGACCTGATCGAAGATCAAACCAAGCCGGTCCGGCCAGGCATGCTGCCCGACCCGCACGCAGCCACTGGCGATGCAGACACTGCGCTGGCCATCGGTATCGATCACGCCATAACCGGTATTGCGCGAGCCGGGATCGATGCCGAGCACGCGATGCCTAAGCGGCGACTGTGCCATGAGCGAACTGACTGGCTAAGGTTATCGGAGCTTGCAGGGCGATCGTGGTGACTGCTCGGTTGGCTTGTTCAGTTGGCTGCTCAGTCATCTGCTCAGCTGTCTGAAGAGTGATCCGCATCAATTGTCGAGCGCGGCCATGACCTCGTCGGGGATGTCGGCGTTGTTATAGACCTCTTGCACGTCGTCGAGGTCTTCAAGCGCATCGACCATCCTCAGCAGTTTCTCGGCGCCATCGGCATCGAGCTCGATCTGGGTTGCGGCATTGAAACTGACCTCGGAGACGCTGGTATCCAAGCCCGAGGCGGCGAGCGCATCGCAGACCGCGCTAAACTCCTCCGGCGCCGTGATCACATCGAGTGAGCCGTCATCGTTGACCACGACATCCTCGGCACCAGCCTCGAGCGCCGCTTCCATCACCGCATCTTCATCGGTCCCAGGCTGGAAGCTGACGACACCCTGCTTCGAGAACAGGTAGGCCACCGAGCCATCGGTGCCCAGGTTGCCACCGTACTTGCTGAAGGCATGGCGCACCTCAGACGCAGTCCGGTTGCGGTTGTCGGTCATGCAATCCACCATCACCGCCACACCACCCGGCGCATAGCCTTCGTAACGGATCTCCTCGTAGTTATCCGCATCATCGGCGCCAGCGCCGCGCTTGATCGCCCGATCGATGGTATCGCGCGGCATGTTGGCGCCTAACGCCTTGTCCATCGCCAAACGCAGACGCGGATTCGAGCCCGGATCGCCGCCGCCCTCGCGCGCTGCGACCGTGACCTCACGGATCAGCTTGGTCCAAACCTTGCCACGCTTTTTGTCCTGCGCCGCCTTGCGGTGTTTGATATTGGCCCATTTACTGTGACCGGCCATGTGAATCCCTCGATTCGAGCCCCCGGATGATCGGAGGCCTCAGCAACAATTGAAAACAAAAATCT
The DNA here is from genome assembly GCF_016583905.1 of Lamprobacter modestohalophilus. Lineage (GTDB taxonomy): Bacteria > Pseudomonadota > Gammaproteobacteria > Chromatiales > Chromatiaceae > Lamprobacter > Lamprobacter modestohalophilus. Next base: position 4,270 of record NZ_NRRY01000014.1, read on the forward strand.
GGTTCGATGACGCACGCTGCAGCCTTTTTGCAACGCACTCAAGCCCATCAGTCTATCACTGGCCCGAGGGCGACGGCAGCACGATGGCAGGATCGGTTCCTTTACCCTGAACCCTTGATGCCGCAGAATCGACACCCTTACCCCTTATCTGAAGCGCCCAAGGAAGCCGCATCGTGTCGCAAGAAATGATCTTCGAGCATCCGCTAAACGAGCGCATTCGTACCTTCCTAAGGCTCGAGCACCTGTTCGAGAAGCTCGACTACTTTGTCGCGCAGCCCGAACACTGGTGCACGCGCGCCGCCATCGAGGCCTTGCTCGACATCGTCGCTATCACCGCCCGCGCCGATATCAAGACCGAGCTGCTCAAGGAGATCGACCGCAATCTTTCAACCCTCGCCCGCGTGCGCAATCAGCCCGGCGTGGACCCTGCGGCCCTCAAAGAGGTGTTCAGTGGTCTGGAGCATGCCGCTGCGGCCATTCACGAGATCAATGGCCAGATCGGCAGCCGAGCACGCGATGATGCCTTCCTCAAGGCCGTTGCCCAACGCAGCAGTATCCCTGGCGGCGCCTGTAGCTTTGACGTTCCGCTCTACCACCACTTTCTCACTCAACCGAACGAGCAACGACGAGCACGAATCGCCAGCTGGACCGACGAGATCAACCCCGTCAGCGAAGCCATTCGGCTGGTTCTCTCGCTAGCACGCACCAGCGCCACCCCCCGCAAGCTGATCGCACCTGAGGCCTTCTTCCAAGAGTCGTTAGATAGTCAGGCGCCGGCACAGCTGCTGCGGGTCGCGCTCGGGCCAGAGTGGTCGGTTTACCCCGAGATCAGCGGGCACAAGAACCGTTTCAGCATCCGTTTCATGCAGGCTAACCAGACCGGGCGACCGTTACAATCGCAGGACGACGTGCCCTTCCTGCTCACCTGTTGCGTGTTCTAAGTCACAAAACGATCTAACGATGCCAACAATCGTCGCCTGTCCAAACTGCGGTAAGGATGTTGTCTGGGGGCCAGACTCAGCCTGGCGCCCCTTCTGCAGCAAGCGCTGCAAGCTCTGTGACCTCGGCGACTGGCTCAACGAGACTCACCGCATCAGCGAGCCCCTGGACGGCGCGGATAGCGATCTGGGCGCGGACAGCTGGAGCACCCCCGATCGCGATGACGACTTGCCGCGCCACTGACGGATCTTTCGGATCGGCTCCATAAAACCCGCAGGTCAGACCGTCTTCAGGCATGCAGAGTAACCAATTGAATCCATTGCTTACTCTCGCCCCCTAGAAGATCTGACCGAGCGCGCAACGGCAACCTCAGCGGCAACCTCAGCGGCAATCCGCACAGGCAGGGCGTACAGGCCAAGTACTCAGGCCACGAGGCGGTCGATGATCCGAAAGCCCGCCAAATAGGTGCCAGCCGCAGAGCCGATGGTGCTAAAGATAAACACCAGCAGCACCCGCGAGACACGGTTGCGCCACCAGCCCCGCAGGCTGGTGACATCCTCACGTAGACTACCGAAATCACCTACGCTGGGACGCCGCAGCGAAAGCTCCAACGCCCCAGCAACCATGCCGGCGCCAATGGTGGGGTTGAGCGAGGTCAGCGGGGCTGCAAAGAAGGCACCGAGCACAGTCAACGGATGCGCAGCAGCCAGCGCCGCGCCCAGCGCTGACAGACCGCCGTTGATCAACACCCAGTCGGCGACCATGTTCCACCCCAGCTCGGGGTTGCGGGTGAATCCGTAGGCGAAGACGCTGAGAATCACCACCACCACCAGCCAAGGAAAGGCACGCCAGAAGCGCGAGGGCGGAGGCACCTGATCCAGACTCGCGATGGTCTGCTCGGGCGGCTCGGTCGCCGATTCAAGTTGCTCCGAGAGGCCCTTCAGGTGTCCGGCACCAACCACGGCTAGGACATTCCGATAACCATGCTGCTCCGCCTCTTGCCTTAGGCGCGCGGCCATGTACTGGTCGCGCTCGTCGATCAAAGGCGTAAATAGGCTCGAGCGATCCTGTGCGAACTCGGCGAAGGCCGTCTCGAGGATGTCACCCTGCTTGAGAGACTCGACCTCTTCCTCGGTGACCTTCTCGCGCGTGAGCAGCCCGGCCAGCAGCCCAGTGAACAGGTTTAAGCGCTGGAACCATCCGAGGTTGTGTGCAGCTCGGCGCAGCGTGGTACCGACCTCACGATCGATCAACAGTAGCGGCAGTTGGCGCACCTCCGCCAACCGCATCGCCATGCGCTGCTCGGCACCTGGCTCGATACCGAATTGATCGGCAATCCGCTGCTGATAGGCGCCCAAAGCCAGACTTGCCGCGACCATATAGACCCGGCGCTGACGTATCACCGCGAACAGGTCTAGGCGCGCCAAGGCCTCAGGGTTGGTCATCGATTCAGCACGGCTGCGGCACAGCTCCACTGCGACCGCGTCGACCTCCGGACCATCCGGCCCCAACAGCTCTGCCACCTTATCGGCACTGGCCTTTGAAACATGCGCAGTGCCAAGCAGCGTGATGTGCGTCGAGCCGGTCTGGACTTCGCGAATCGGTTCTTCAGACAATTGGATATTCACGAATACCGGGCAGCATGATCAACGAAGGCCCGCATCATACACGGGCTATGGCATTGCCGCAGCCACTCGCCGGCAGCCAACTGGAAGACTGTCACGGGCTGGCTGTTACAGACTGGCTGTTACGAACACAGCCCACTGGCACCAAGGTATCCGCTCGCCTATTATCGGGCGCTCCGAGCATTCGCCTGCCCCGAGCACCCAGCCCGCCGTGACCAAACGCCCGATCATCCGGAAGACCGCACCGCCTGCGCGACGACCTATATTGGCCCGAGTGCTGATCCTGCTGATCCTGCTGTTGATCGCGGGCATGACAACGGGTTGCGGGAGAGTCAAGGAGGACGCCAAGCGTATCGCCTTGGAGAACACGCTCAGCAGCTACCGCCAAGCGATCCGTTGGGGCTACTTTCCCGCCGCAGCGGGGTTCGTCAGCCCCGAGCAGCGCACCGATCTGGATATGGAGCACCTGAACAATGTACAGATCACCGGCTACGAGGTCGTACAGCCAGGTGTCATCTCACCGGATGATACGGCGGTACAGCTCGTCCAGATCGCTTATGTGCTCAAAGACCGCCAGCGCCTGGAGCAGATCGCCGACCGCCAGCACTGGCGCTACGATCCGATCAGCGGCGCCTGGTGGCTAGAATCGGGTCTCCCTTCCTTCGGTGACGAATAGGAGCTAGCGGACATGCAGGGATTGGACAGGCCGGAATCGGACAGGCAAGGATCGGATACGCAGGAATCGGACACACAGCAGTCGCGCATGCAGGAATCGAGACATTGACTGATCAACTGCTGGCACTGATCATCGTGCTCGGCGTTGGCTGGTTCTGGCTCGACGCCGCGCGAGCGCGCGAGATGGCCGTCGGCCTTGCACAACGCGCGTGCAAAGAGCGGGACGTACAGCTGCTCGATCAGGCGGTGGCACTGCGTCGGCTTGGATTGAGCTGGTGCTCCCGCGGCTTGCGCATTCGACGCGTCTATCGCTTCGAGTTCAGCGAGGAAGGCATCGGGCGACGCACCGGCTATCTGGTGCTGCTCGGCCTCGATCTGGTCGACCTGAGCCTCGGGCTACCGCAGATGAGCGACGACGCCTGATCGGAACGCTGCCTGGATTACTTAACGACCCTCAGCGCAGGACGCTTCGGCGACTTGTCATTCGGGCCATCGGTGTGGCCGTTATCGTCGCCAGAGGACTCTGCGCCCTGCTCATCGGTGGAGGACGCCGCAGCGGCATCCTCTTCTGGAAACAGCATGCCCTGGCCATTTTCCCGAGCGTAGATTCCGAGCACTGCCCCGATCGGCACCTCGACAGGGAAGGACTTTCCGCTGAAGCGCGCCGAAAACAGGATGGCTTCATCGCCAAGAACAAGACTCTGAACCGCGCCGGTGGCTACATTCAGCACGATACGTCCGTCAGCCACATAGCCGCGAGGTACAACCACCCCTGGCTTCTCGGCATCCACTAACAGGTGCGGGGTCATGTCGTTGTCAGCAATCCACTCATACAGGGCGCGGATCAGATATGGACGGTTAGACGTCATCGGCAGCTCCTAGCGTCTAGGCCAGGCCGGTGACCATGTCGCGCTCGGCCTCAGTCAGGCTAGAGCGAAATGATGGCCATTCAAAAATGCGCGCCGCATACTCCGTGACCGGGCTCGCTGCCGCTGGCAGCTCAAGCTCGAGCACCGGCAGCCGCCACAACAGTGGCGCTACGCAGCAGTCGACGAGCGAGAACTCGTCGCTCATGAAGAAACGGTTCGCGGCGAAGATCGGCGCAACCGCGACGAGGCTTTCGATGAGCTCCTTTCGAGCTTGGTCGGCAGCCGCGGCATCGCCCGTGCGGATGATCCGCATCCGATCATACCAATCGCGATCGACCCGATAGATGAACAAGCGAGCATTCGCACGCCCGACCGGATCGACCGGTAGCAACGGCGGATGCGGGAAGCGCTCGTCCAGATACTCCATAACAATCAGCGATTCGTAAAGACGCAGGTCGCGATCGACGAGGGTCGGAACCGTGCCGTACGGATTACAGTCGATGAGCTCGTCTGGCAGCGCATGTGCGTCTACTTCGACAATCTCGATATTGACCCGCTTCTCGGCAATGACCATCCGAACACGATGGCAGTACGGACAGGTTGGGTCAGAGAAGAGCGTCATGGTCGATCGTCTGTTGCCAGCCACTGGCTCTGTTTCCTGACGAAGAGCTTACCGCTGCACGACGGGGAGCACAGAAGTAGGCTACAGATGGTTACCGAAGGGTCATAATGACAAGGTGCCGCTCTCCCCAGAGACGGACACCACAGCCGAAGGATACACCGAAACCCGATGAATAGGGTGCGGCACATTGCTCGACTGCTCATCGGGCTCGTTAGCGCATGCCTAGAACGCAGAACGGCGACCAGCAGCCAAAGGCCATTGGTCGCCGCCTGAGAGACGACGCGAAGGGAGCCTACGCGCCCTACTACACCTAGGCCGTCATCAGTGCACGTCCTTCCAGAACTCGCGCTTCAGATAGAAGGATAAGATGAACATCAAGCCAAGGAACAGCAGCACGTAGAGACCGAGCTGACGACGCTCCAGCTTGGAAGGCTCTCCGGCATAGGTGAGGAAGTTGGTCAAATCCCTCACCAGCAGGTCGTATTCGCTCGGGGTCATCTGACCGGGCTCGACCAGCTTGACGCCCACCACATGACCAGTACCTTCGGCGTGCTCACCGTGCCCACCGGCGAAGACCGGCGCCTGCACACCCTGCAGATGGGCAAAGGGATGCGGCATACCAACGTCTGGGAAGACCAGGTTGTTAACCCCGTATGACCGCGTCTCATCGACGTAGTACGCCTTCAGGTAGCTATAGACCCAGTCCGGCGAGCGCCAGCGAGTAACCAAGGTCAGATCTGGAATCGCGGTCCCGAACCACTTGACGCCGTCGGCCTCCTTGAGCGAATTGGTCATCATGTCGGTCGGCTTCGCATCGCCGAACAGCAGGTTCGCGCGCAGCTCGTCGTCAGGGATGCCAAGGTCGTCAGCCATCCTCTGATAGCGCATGTACTGCAGCGAATGACAGCCCATACAGTAGTTGACGAAATACTTGGCTCCACGCTGTAACGAGGCCTTGTCTTTGAGGTCGATGTTTGCCTCTTGGAGCTCGGGCCCATGCCCGCCAGCGGCCATCACCGACAACGGCGCGAAGAGGAACATCAGTACAAAAATTGCGTTTTTCATGACGTCACCCTCTCCGGAACCGGCTTCGTCTTTTCAAGCTTGGTGTAGATCGGCATCAACAAGAAGAATGCGAAATACACGACCGTGAAGATCTGCGCAAGCAGGGTGTAGAGATCGGTCGATGGCATCAGCCCAAGATAGGCTAGAACCACGAACGACACCGCAAAGGCACCCAAGAAGAAGCGCGAGAGCACACCCTTGTAACGCATTGACCTCACCGGGCTCCGATCCAGCCAAGGCAGGAAGAACATGATCAGAATGGCGCCGAACATGACTAACACACCCGGGAACTGAGAACCACCAATCGGCGGTACTGCCCGCAACATGGCGTAGTACGGGGTGAAATACCAGACAGGTGCGATGTGCTCAGGTGTCTTCAGCGGATCAGCCGGGATGAAGTTCGGTGCCTCGAGGAAGAGGCCTCCCAGATCCGGAGCGTAGAACACGACCAGAGAGAAGATAGCGAGGAAAACAGTCAGGCCAGTGATGTCCTTGACCGTGTAGTAAGGATGGAAGGGGATGCCATCTGCCGGCTTAGTCGGGTCCCACTTATTTCCCTTCGGGCCTTTCTTGATCTCGATGCCATCGGGATTGGTTGAACCGACCCGATGGAGCGCCACGATGTGCAGGAACACCAGCGCAACAAGCAGGAACGGAATCACGAAGTGGAAGGCAAAGAAGCGGTTGAGGGTCACATCGGAGATGACAAAGTCACCCCGTACCCAAGTCGACAGGTCTGCACCGACTTCTGGCACCGCGGCAAAGAGATTGACGATAACCTGAGCGCCCCAGTACGACATCTGCCCCCAAGGCAGCAGGTAGCCGAAGAACGCGGTCGCCATCATTGCCAGGTAGATCACCACCCCGATGATCCAAAGCAGCTCTCGTGGGTTCTTGTAGGAGCCCCACATGAGCCCTCGGAACATGTGCAAGTACACGAGGATAAAGAAGAATGACGCACCGGTGGAGTGGATATACCGCAGCAACCAGCCCCAGTTGACATCACGCATGATGTACTCGACCGAGGCAAAGGCCTCCGCCGCGGAGGGCTTGTAGGACATGGCCAACCACAGACCACTGACGATCTGGATGATCAGAACCACCAGTGCCAATGAGCCGAAGATCGACCACAGGCCCATGTTCTTCGGTGCGTAGTATTGGGCCATGTGGTCATTCCACAGGCCCATGACCGGAAATCGCTTATCGAGCCAACCGAGAAACCCTCTCGGCGCTGTATCTACCGTCTCAACGCTCATCAGGCGGCTCCTGCTTCATCCTCACCGATGAGGATGGTGGATTCGTTCAAAAACGTGTGTTTCGGGATGACGAGATTCGTCGGCGCCGGAACCCCCTTGAAGACTCGACCGGCCAGGTCGAACTTCGAGCCATGGCAGGGGCAGAACCAGCCGCCCTTCCAATCCGGACCGAGATCATCCGGTGCAACCTCGGGCCGATAGGTCGGCGAGCAGCCCAAATGGGTACAGATGCCGATCGCCACGAAGTAGCTTGGATTGATGGCCCGAGCCGGATTCTGGCAATACTCGGGCTGTTGCGTTGCCACTTCCGAGCCCGGATCAACGAGCTTTGGATCGTTGCTCGGCAACGATTCAAGCATTTCGTCGGTACGGTACACGACCCAAATCGGTTGACCGCGAAATTTGACGCGAAGCAGCGCGCCTGGTTCCAGCTTACTGACATCTGCCTCCACCGGAGCGCCCGCGGCGCGTGCCCTGGCACTCGGGTTCATGGAGGAGATGAAAGGGACGGCCACGAAGCCGACGCCAACGGCACCGACTGCGCTCGTTGCGGCGACGAGTATGCGCCTGCGGCTTTTATCCGTGCCTTGTTCGTTCATGCGTTTGTCGACCCCTCGCTAGGCTCGATGCACGACCTCCCGAGCGACGAGACGGTCGAACAGTCTGATGATGAAGATAAGAATATCGCTAAGCGTTGCATAACTGACCGCGCATTCTCTACGAAGCGGCCAAGCTAGGTCAAGAAAGCCCCCTACTGATCAGGGTTTTAGAGCGCTCGATCTGAACGCTACATTTAAGCCGATAGCGCCCGAAGGAACCACGACAAAGGTCAAAAAACCAGCGAAACGCATGGATTTTCCTCAAGGTCACGCTCGGTTTCATGGTCATCGGCTAGACCGGATTATCAATCTCGACGAACCGATGCTCAATCCCGAAGGTCGCTGCAATCTCAGCTCCTAGGGCCTGCACGCCGTAGCGCTCGGTGGCATGATGGCCTGCAGCGAGGTAGTCAACCCCAAGCTCACGCGCCAGATGCACGGTCTGCTCCGAGACCTCGCCGCTGAGGTAGCAATCCACCCCAAGCGCCGCTGCCCGCTCAATCGCGCCTTGCGCCGCGCCCGTGCACCATGCAACGCGATGCACCGGACGGTCGACCACAGCAATGTGCAAAGGTTCGCGCCCAAGCGCCTGCTCGACCCGTTCAGCAAAGCCGGCGCCGGTCATCGGCTCCGCCAGCACGCCTGTCCAAAGCAGGTCGTCCGCCCCCGAGCCGGGCGCCGCCTCGAGCAACCCGAGCCTAAGTCCAAGCTGCCGGTTGTTGCCGAACTCCGGATGCGCATCTAACGGGAGATGGTAGGCCAAAAGACTCATATCGGCGCGCAAGAGTGTTCTGATCCGGCGCCCTTTGACCCCGGTCAGCGGTGCCGGCTCGCCTTTCCAGAAGAACCCGTGGTGGACCAAGAGGGCATCAGCATCGGCCTCAACCGCGGCATCGATCAGACGCCGACAGGCCGTGACGCCGGTCAGCAGACGCCTGATCTGGCGCCCGCCCTCGACCTGCAGCCCGTTGGGGCAGTAGTCACTGAAACGTTCGACTCCGAGCAGAAGGTTGCAATAATCGGCGATGTCGACGGCGGGGGTCATATTGTTTAGAAATAAGGATGCTACAGCGATAAAATGCGGGCCTGGGGGCTCGATATGTGATCGGCCCGGAGCCGTGATAGCTTATTCGGATGCGTCCGACAACCCACAGTATCGCACTAACGCTCTTCGGCTTCACGGCCGGGGCTGCCGTCGTCTCCGCGCTCGATCAATTACCATCGATCAAAGGCGCAGCCGACGCTGATCATCAGGCACAGGAAGCCAGCCCCGTAGCTAACCAGCCCTCCGCACCCGGCTTCGCCGATGCCGTTGTCGCAGCCGCTCCTGCAGTCGTCAAGGTCTATGCAAAGGGCTCCGTCGACAGCGGACCGCGCAGCAGCAGGCCCGCGCGCAGCGAGATGCTGGCATCGACGCTCAGCGGTGCACAGCCGCACCGGGCTCAGACCCGGCTCGGGTCTGGCGTGGTCATCGCAAGTCAAGGATTGATTGCGACCAATGGGCACGTCGTGCGTGACTGTGACGAGATCAAGGTCGAGCTGGTCGATGGACGCATGCTCTCCGCTGAGCTGCTCGGCATCGACGATGCGACTGATCTTGCCGTGCTGCGGGCTCCGTTGCCTGAGCTGGCGCCGATCGCCCTCGGTGATCCGAGCAAGCTGCGCGTCGGCGATGTGGTCCTGGCGATCGGTCATCCCTATGGCATCGGCCAGACCGTCAGTCTCGGCATCGTCTCAGCCACCGGCCGCTCGCGTCTCGGCCTCACCGAGATCGAAGATTTCATCCAAACCGACGCGGCCATCAATCCCGGCAATTCAGGCGGGGCACTGGTTGATACCGCCGGCCGATTGGTCGGCATCGCCACCGCGGGGCTGAGCGAGAGTGGCCATGCCGAGGGCGTCGGCTTTGCGATCCCCTCGACCCTGGTGATGCAGGTGGTCGAGTCGATCGCCGACCACGGCCAAGTCGACCGCGGCTGGATCGGGCTTGGCGGCCGCAGCGTCACCCATGAGCTGGAACGGCGCTTCGGCCTGCGTGCATCGAGCGGAGTCCTGGTCTCGAGCCTGGTCGAGAACGGCCCAGCTGCTGCCGCCGGGCTGCGTGCCGGCGACGTCATTACCGCCTTCGCCGGCACCGAGATCACCGACGCGTCCCAGCTCCGGGAGCTGATCACCGCCACACCACCCCAGCGCGAAGTCCCCCTCGTCGTGTGGCGCGGCAGCGAGCGTATCGAGGTCAGCGTTCGCGCTGCCGAATGGATTGCAGCGGATCGCCGCGATATCGCCAGCGCTGCGCGAGCGGAGCGAGAGTAACGGCGTAGGGACGCGTTACCAGGCCGGCTTCGATATCCCGCAACGAACAGCATCGCGAACAGCCCTGACAGGCTCCGCCCAGCCCCTATCCGGCCCCTATCCGGCCCCTAACCGGCCCCTACTGCATTCCAACGCGTTGGCCCTCTTGCGCACTTCTAGCGCTATCCGCACTCAAGAAAGCCTGACCCGCAAAGGTCTCAAGCCCGCCGTGGATACAATGGGGCGAGCGGATCATCACCCTGCTCACAGGCGGGCATCGCGCCCCCCTTCAGGCCGGCCCTGACCGCTGACCATAAGACCTCACCGCGCCAAGCAGGCTGGCCCTGAGCGGCAGCGTAGAGTTGGCGCTCGAGGGCCTGGATCTGCTGGCGACCACGCTCGGTCCGCTCGGCCAAGGCGCTTAGACCGCTCGGTGGATCATCGGGCCAGAGCGCACCGGCCCAGGCGAGCAGTGCAGCGGCCGCCGCCCGCGCATCATCGCGCTCGCATGCACTGTGCAACGCATCGCGTGCATGGCGTGCCGCGGCAGACGGCGTCGCCTGTCGCTGGCCCTGTTGCTCGCCTGGCAGCGCCCGGCCGGAGGAAGACCGCCCGTGCCATACTCGGTACATGACGCCCCCAGCAACCACCACCGCGACTGCCAGCACTAACAGCCCCCCGATACCCCACAGCCATCGACCCGGACCAGCCGCTGCTTCAGCGCCTTGGCCAGCATCAGCGCGCTCACCAGCGCGCCCATCAGCAGGCTCCGCGTCAGTCCCCCGCGTAGCCATTGCCGGAACATCTCCGGCCTCACGCCCATCCAGCACTGTCCGCCCGCCCGCCTCGGGCGCGGCTCCGGCGACTGCACCCGCCACGCTCAGCGTGAGTGCCGGCACCGTCGCCGTGCGCTCCTGGTCGGAGGCAGTATCCCACCAGGGCACCTCGATCTGCGGCAGCTCGACCGCGCCCGCGTTGGTCGGGATCAGGGTTAGCTGCTGGCGGCTGATGCCGATCAGGTTCTCACCATCGCTGCGCGTCTCAGACTCAGTTTGACCCGGATAGACGCGGAAACCGCGCGGCACCGGGATCTCGATCTCGGGAATCTGATTACCGGCTAACCCGCGCGCCGTGAGGGTCAGGGTGCGCGTTGCTGGCTCTCCAACTGCAAGTCGCGGTGTCTTGCCACCATCAGCCGGACTCCAGGAGTCATCGACCTCGAGCGCCGTCGCCGGAAGCCAATGCTCACCGCTGAAACCCTCGTCGCTCGGTGCCACCTCTATCGTCAACGACTCCGACTGCGCGCGCGCCGGCTCGCCACGCTCGAACATCGAGCCCGGCACCCCCATGCGCATGCCGCCCAGCATGCGTTCGAGCATCGGGTCATCGAACAGGTCGGGCAGACCAGACATCCCAAGCGAGCCCGGCCGTCGGCCGGCATCGGTCTTGAGCTCAGCGTCGAAGGTGATCGGTGGGATGCGCAAGGTTCCGCTGCGCTCCGGGTTCAAGGTGTAGCGCCGCTCGATCACCCGATACTGCTCACCGGCCCGCATCGTCAGACTACCTTGGTCACGGCCGATCCGGGTCAACACCGCGCCCTCGATCGGCGGTAGATCGATCGCATAGTCAAGCAGCGGACGGGCACTATAGGCGCGCACCACCAGGGGCACCTGCTGCTGCACGACGAGCTTGTCTGCAACCCTATTCGTGGACTGACTCGGCCCGCCATCGGTTGGCCCACCATCGGTTGGCCCACCATCGTTCAGCCCACTGCCGCTCGACGCGACCTCGGGCGACCCATCTGGAGCACCGCCCACGGGATCACTGCCCAGTTCGACTTCAAGCCAAACCAGATCCCCTGGCGCCCCCAAACCGCCCTCGGGCACGGCATCGACCACTAGAGTCAAGGGCTCGGTCGTGGCCGAACCCACCGCAAGCGGCGGAATACTCAGGCGGCCCAACCGCTTTGGCATCAACACAACCTGCCAGCTGGTCTTGTCTGAGCGCCGGCCATTGACGAACTGGGTCTGCTGAGAGGTGCTGATACCGCCCACCTCAAAGTCTGCGTCCAATACCGCCAGATCGGGCTCCTGGCCAAGGGAGCGCCCAGTCACCTCGATCGTTAGCAGCACCCGATCGCCCTCGTAGACCTGGCTCTGATTGAGAAACGCGCGCGCCTCGGCAGCCAGACCAAGGCCGGGCAGCAGGAAGAGCAACAGGAAGAGCATGAAACCGGGCATAAAACCCTTTATGAGCCCCGTCATGGATCTCTTCTCGAGCCCCTGCAGGCTCCTAAGCCGAGACCGGGCTTGCCATCGCCACAGGTTCGACATGCCCGGCATTGCCACAGGCCAAGCTGGACAGAGACAGAAAGGTCGATTGCAGTGAAACGCGGCGTTCTTGATCACCATCACCATCACCATCACCATCACCATCACCATCGCTATCGCTATCACCAGGGCTTTCCGGAAGAGGACAGGTCCGCTCCATCCTGACAAGCCTGATATTGATAGAGGAATTTGCGGCGCAGCAGCTCGGCTGGATCATCCGGAATGCGGCGCAGCCACTGGTCCGCGGCTTGTTGGGCCTCACGCTCCTCGGAACTCAAGGCCACGTTGGCATCCGCCGAGCGTTCCTGTTCGGTGCGGGCAGCTTCTTGATCAGGTGCGTCGCCGTTCTGAGCGGCTTGTGCACGCGCCGCTTCGTCACGGTAATCGGCCGCGGCCTGCTCGCTCCGAGCACGATCCGCTGCGGCATCCGCTTGCGGCATCGGATCCTGGCTCGAATCGCCGCCAGCTGCGGCATCCGCGGTATCGGACTCCGCCCCAGCAAGGTTGGCCTGGGTATCGGCAGCCTCATTCGGGGAGGGATTCTGGTCGGGGCCTCGTTGGCCAGCAGTCGATGAGCTATCGCTACCCGGCTGCGCAGATGCGGATTGATCGCCGGCCTGCTGATCGCCTGATTGCTGGTCGTCGGCCTGCTGGTCCCCGGCTTGCTGAGCGCCAGAGGATTGTTCTTCGCCCTGCTGGTCACCCTGCGCACCGGACGAAGAATCGCCCCGTTGTTCCGCGCTATCCTCGCCTTGTGACTCGCCGTTCTGGCTCTGCTGACCCGACTCCGACGGCTGCGCTTCCGATTGATCTTGCGGCTGATCTTGGCGCTGATCGGATTGATTCGGCTGATCAGGCTGCTGCGACTGCGCGCGCAGTGCAGCCTGGACCTGCTCACGGTTGTAGCGCGCATCCTCGAGCGTCGGATCACGCGCAAGGGCCTCATCGTAGGCCGCAAGCGCGGCCTCTAGCTCGCCCCCAAGGGCCAACGCATTGCCGCGGTTGTAGTGGTCCACGGCCGTATCTCCGGCCTCGAAGCGCGCTGCCGCATCCTGATAATTGCCGAGTCGATAGGCCGCACTGCCGGCACGTGCCGGTGCCTTGGCCAGTGCGCGCGCCTGCTCCAGCTCACCCGCCGCGAACGCCCGCGCCGCCTGCTGATCTTGGCGCTGCCAGAGATCTGTCCAGCCGAACGCCAACGCTGGCTCTGGCACTAGGGCCACCCCCGGCCCGAACGCAAGCAGGAGCATCATCAGCCAACCGCGCCTGAAGGCAAGGGCCGCAATCGGCAGCAACAACACCGCGACCCAGGGGCCGAGCTCGCGCCAACGCTCGGCGAGCATGGGATCACGCTCGGCCAAGGCGCGCGGGCGGGCCTCCGGATCGATCAGCACCTGATCCAGGTCGCGATCACTGCTACTCAGGGTTGCGTAGCGTCCCGCACCAGCCGCAGCCAGCGTTTCTAGCGCCGCGCTATCCAATCGGCTCATCACCGGACCATCGGCCGTGGTGATCCCTGGCACCGGCGCGCCCTCCGCGGTGCCGACGCCAATCACCGCAAGGCTGTGTCCTGCATCGCGGACCTGCTCGGCCATCGCCAGCGTCCGCGCGCCGCCGGCATCATCGCTCAATAGGATCACCTCGCCGTTGCGCGCACCCGCCTGGCGCAGGAGGTCTAGCCCTAGCGCAATACCGCGGTCTGGGCGACTCCCCTGCACCGGCATGATCTGCGGGCTGAGCGCCTCCAGCATGGCGCGGATGGTCTCAGCATCGTCGGTCAGAGGCGATACGGCGAAGGCGTCGTCGGCATAGACGATCAACCCAACCTGACCATCACCGCTCCGGCTCAGGATGTCAGCCACCTTAAAGCGCGCACGCTCCAGCCGCGACGGCGTCAGATCTTCGGCCAGCATTGAGCGCGACAGATCCAGAACCACCACGCGCGCCGCATCGCTGCGGAAGGCTGGCACCGGCTGTCGCTCAAAGGTCGGGTTGGCCAAGGCAACCACCGCGATCAGCCAACCCGCCGCCAACAGCAGCACCGGCAGCCGGCTAGCGCGCCCGCCAGCGCCTACTTTCAACACCGCGAGTAAGCGCGCATCGATTACGCGCTGCCAGGCCGAGGCCCCCGCATCGGCGCGCCAAGCCAGCCACAGCAGCAGCCCGAGCGGGATCAGCGCCAGTAGCCAGAACGGCTCGATGAAATGAAACTCACTCATCTCTGAGACTCCAGTTCTGAGACTCCAGTCGGCGGTGTCTGGGCACTCGCCTTGCATCTCGATTCGGTTTAGGTCTGGCTGCTTTATGCGAGCCCTTAATGCGCCCTTGATGCGCCTTTAATGCGAGCCACTCTCGCGCGGCGTGGACGAACCTTGGTACGCGCCAGACTCGGCGACTCCTTGTACGCGCCAGCCACCGCAGCTCGGCTACCTCTGCCGCAGTCCATCCTGCACGCGCTCGACCAGGCCAACGCGACTCGCTGCCACCACCACACTCAATAGCAGCGCCAGCCCCAGCGGCCAAGCAAACAGCTCGTCGACCGGCCGAAAGGTCTGCTGATCCGATTCGACCGGCTCCAGCTCATCGAGCGCGGCATAGATGCCCTGCAGCTCGAGCACATCGCGCGCCCGGAAATAACGCCCACCGGTCTGCTCAGCGATCGCCGAGAGCGTGGCCTCATCAATCGGGTTGCGGCCCATGCTCAGACCGAAGGCCCCGAAACCGGCACGCGGATCGGAGCCGACACCGATGGTATAGACACGCACCCCAGCCGCACTGGCCAGCTCCGCCGCCTTTAATGGCGCGATGCTCCCGGCGGTGTTGGCGCCATCGGTCAAGAGCACCAGCACCCGCTCCTCGGTGGGCTGATCGCGCAGACGCTTGACCGCGAGCCCGATGGCATCGCCGATCGCGGTCTCGCGCCCGGCCAGACCCACCGCCGATTCGAACAGCAGCGTGCGTGCGGTCGAGCGATCGAAGGTCAGCGGTGTTTGCATGTAAGCCTGTTGGCCAAACAGGATGAGTCCGACACGATCACCCTCGCGGCGTTCGATGAAATCGCCGGCGACCGCCTTGACCGCCATCAGCCGATCGACCAGCTGCCCGCGGATCACCATATCCTCCTCGGTCATTGACCCGGAGATGTCGACCGCCAGCATCAGATCACGACCAGCCATCGGCAACGCTACCGGCTCGCCTAGCCATTGCGGGCGGGCTGCGGCAAGCACTAACAACAGCCACGCCAAGAGCGCCAGTAGCAGCGTCCAGCGTCGCGGAGCCGCTGCTTGATGAGTCTGGCCTTGACTCAGCAGCCGATAGAAGGGGACGCGCACGGCCGCCGGGGCTGCCGCCTCGGCCCGCGGCAACGCGAGACGCACCAACCAAGGCAAAGGCAACGCCAGTAGCAGCCAGGGCCAGGCCAGCGCCAACTCAGGCCAGGGAATCAATCCGTCCATAGCGCCTCCATCGATCGGGGCTGCGTCACTCGGGGCTGCATCAATCGGAGCCCAATCCGTCGGAGCCGTATCCATTGGAGCCCCATCAATCGCGGCTTCATCAACTGTTCCTCCGCAGCCAGTCGCGGACGACCGTCAGTAGTGCCTGCCGGTCGAGGCCTTGGTCGTCCCCCGGGGCTGCAGGGGCATAGGCGCCATCCGCCAACGCCCGACCCGGACCTGTAGCAAAACGGCCATTGCCGCCGCTTCGATCGAGAAACGCCAGCCAATCCGCGCCCGTCAACGCCGCCACCTCCGTGCGCGGATAACGACTCAGAGCGACCCGCTTAAGCAATGCCGACAACGCCGCGATCAGCGCCGGACCCTGCAGGCCAGCGCGTTGCAAGCGATCGAGCTCAGCCAAGATACGCTGGCGCCGACGCAAGCGTCGGTACTGTCCCCAGCCCAGCCGCCCGAGCCAGAGTGCAACCCCCAACAGCAGCGTCAAGAGCAGCCACCAGCCCGGAGCCGGCGGCCAAAACCCGGGCTCAGCAGGTAGATGGATATCGCGCAGGTTGAGGCTCGAGCCGAGGTTTGCCCCGGGGTCCGCCCCTAGGTGCAAGGCAGGATTTGAGCCCGGATTCGCGGCGAGATCCCGAGCTGGATTCGCGCCAGGATGAGGATTCTCAGCCGGATGCGGCCCAAGATTCGAGCTGGCATTCGACAGCGCAGTCATGGTCTGATCCTGGCCTGAAGTTTGCCGATTTTGACAGGGACGGCACGCCAGGTCGGGGCAAGCGTTGGCACCAAGGATAAGGGCGCGTCTGTTAGCGAATGGAGACTGTCAGGGGCTGGCATAAGCGACTCCCGCCGATCCGGCCATCAACTCGTCCTTAACCGTCGGCCCACTCTGCAGACCGCTGCGCGGGCCGTCGCGGCCAGCGAGCAGCTGGCTCAGCCTCGCCGCAGGATCATCAGTGGTCAGACACTGCAGCAGACCAATGCCGTTCTCGACCGTGAGCTGTCGCACATGCTGGTGATGCTGGGCGAGCTGCCGCGCATAATGTTCGCGCTCCGCGCGCAAGCGGGTATCGATCACCGAACGCCGGCGCCCGTCGCTGATCCCGTAGCGACCCGGCGGCGGCGGCGCCAGCTCCAGCGGGTCGAGCAGCTGGATCGCATTGAGGTCACTGTGCTGCGCCAGGCGACTGAGGTGATGCTTGCTGTCGGCATCGGCACTGTAGAAATCGGACAGCAAGAACACCAAGCTGCCGGGCCGCGCCACCCGACGCAGCCGCATCAGCGCGGCGGTCAGGCCGCTATCACTGCCACTGCGATCCCCACCTCTGCTGTCGGCCGCCTGCACACTGTCCGCCGGGCGACCCTGCCCGCTGTCGGCCGCCTGCGCACTTTCCGCCGGGCGATTCGGACGACGGCCAGCTTGGGCAGCGAAGCGAGTGTCGGCGCCGACGCGGTCTGGGTCTTGATGGATGGTTTCTGGACCAATTGGATCGCTCGCAACGCGCGCCCCGCCAAGTCCCTTCTCCGGCGCACCAGCCTCTGCCAAGGCCCGAATCAGACGCATCTGTCCGCGACGTCCACCCGCAGGCGACAGCTCCTGATGTTGGCTCGCCTGTGCGGCATCCGTGAACAGCAGCGCACCGATCCGGTCGCCATGGCCAATCGCAGACCAGCCAATCAGGGCCGCCAGGCGTGCTGCCTGCACCGACTTGAAGACCCCTTGCGAGGCAAAGAACATGCTCGCGCCACAGTCGACCAAGACCACGACCGGCCGCTCCCGCTCCTCATCGAAGACCTTGATGTGCGCATGACCACTACGGGCGGTGATGCGCCAATCCATGTTGCGAATATCGTCGCCCGGCTGATAGTGGCGCGACTCCCGGTAGTCCATCCCACGGCCATGAAAGCGCGAGCGATGCCCACCCGCCAAGGCCGAGCGCGCAACCTGCGTCCGCGCCGGACGCAATCGCTCGCCAGACGCACGCAAGGCGACTAGCTCGTCGGCATCGACACGGTAAGCTCGCTCGTCATCGCTTAGGCTCATCGTCAAGTCCTCAAAAACCAACCGCTGATCTCGCGCCTACGCATCGTGACCCTGAATCTCATGCAATTCATCTTTCGGGAGGCACCAAGCCAACAGCGTTAGCCCAACTTCACCCCTTCAGCCTTCATCACTCATCCCTCACTACTCACTACTCACTACTCACTACTCACTACTCACTACTCACTACTCACTACTCACTACTCACTACTCACCACTCACCACTCACCACTCACCACTCACCACTCATCAAACCATCGGTACCCGACGGATCAGCTGCGCGACCAGCGCATCCGGCGTCAGCCCCTCGGTCTCAGCGGCATAGCTGAGCAAAATACGATGCCTTAACACATCGTAAGCAACCGCATGGCAATCATCGGGCGTCACGTAATCGCCACCGCGCAGCCAGGCACGCGCGCGGGCGCAGCGGTCTAACGCAATGGTCGCGCGCGGGCTAGCGCCATAGTCGACCATGCGCGCCAGGCTGCGGTCATAAGGCACCGGATCGCGGGTCGCCAGCACCAGCTGCACCAGGTATTCCTCGAGATTGTCCGCCATGTGCAGTGCCATCACCTCAGCACGCGCCGCAAAGACCTGCTCGCGGCTGATGACCGGCGCCTTATTGGACCGCTGGCGCAACTGCCCGCGTGCCTCGGCTCGGGCGATCTCAAGGATGCTGCGCTCGGTCTTCGGGTCTGGATAGCCGACGCGAACATGCATCAGGAACCGATCCAGCTGCGCCTCTGGCAGCGGATAAGTCCCTTCCTGTTCGATCGGGTTCTGCGTCGCCATCACCAAGAATGGCTGCGGCAACGGATAGGTTTGGCCGCCAACCGTGATCTGACGCTCACCCATGGCCTCGAGCAGCGCCGACTGCACCTTGGCCGGTGCACGGTTGACCTCATCGGCGAGCACCAGATTATGGAATAGCGGTCCGCGCTGGAACTGGAACGCGCCGGTCTCAGGCCGGTAGACATCAGTGCCGGTCAGATCGCCAGGCAGCAGGTCCGGAGTAAACTGAACACGCTGGAAATCGCCCTCGATGCGCAGCGCCAGCTCCTTGATCGCGGTGGTCTTGGCCAGGCCCGGCGCACCTTCCACCAACAGATGGCCATCGGCCAGCAGTGCAATCAGCAGCCGCTCGATCAGCGCATCCTGACCGACGATGCGCTCACGCAGATCGGCACGCGCTTGCGCAAACGCCTGCTGTGCCGGGCTACCAGCCGCGGATGCCTCATCGCTCATCGCCATCGCCTGTTCTCCTGTTGCACAATCGGGTTGAGACCTATGGTCACGCAAGGATACGGGTTCGACCCTTACCGGCAATGTAACTGGAAATTACAAACCGTTAAGGAAGCATTGAAGACGCAGTTGCGCACCTGGCAAGGTCATCGGCGCTCCGGAAGACGGTGATACCATCAGCTTGCCCGAACGCATTAGAGCTTGAGCTTGTTGGAGCATGACCATGGCGCCCGTTGACCCTCGCTGCGACCTCATCTACGCCATCGAGCGCTGGAGCGAGGGCTATTTCGAGATCGGCCCAGGCGGCCATCTCTGCGCCCGCCCGCATCCCGGTTCCGAGACGCGCATCGACCTAATCCAGCTCGCCGACAAGCTCCGCGACGCCGGACTCGCACTGCCGGTGCTGGTGCGCTTCGACGACATCCTGCGCCATCGCGTACATCGGCTTCAAGGTGCCTTTGCCGCGGCCATCGCCGGGCACAACTACCAAGGCAGCTATCGGCCGGTCTACCCGATCAAGGTCAACCAGCAGCGCAGCGTGGTGCGGGCCTTGCTCAGCGCTGGCGGGCTTGGGCTCGAGGCCGGCAGCAAACCGGAGCTGATGGCGGTGCTGGCACTCGTACCACCCAGCCAGCCGGTTATCTGCAACGGCTATAAGGACCGCGAATACATTCGCTTGGCGCTGATCGGCCGACGCCTCGGGCTTGATGTCCATATCGTCATCGAGAAGCCTTCGGAGCTTGATCTGGTCCTCGACGAGGCCAAGCGGCTTTGGGTCGAGCCGGCGATCGGTGTGCGCATCCGCCTCGCCGCGGCGGCCGCCGGCAACTGGCAGAACAGCGGCGGCGACAAGGCCAAGTTCGGCCTTTCGGCGAGCCAGTTGCTGGCATTGGTCGAACAACTGCGCGCTGCCGACAAGCTGCACTGGCTGCGACTGCTACACGCGCATTTGGGCTCGCAGATCCCGAGCCTCGACGACATCCGCGCCGGCGTCGCCGAGCTAGGCCAGTTCTACGCCGCGCTGCACGCGCTGGGCGCCCAGCCGCGTATCCTCGATCTCGGCGGCGGGCTCGGCGTCGACTACGAGGGCAGCCACACCCGCGCCTACTGCTCGATGAACTATCGCGCCGAAGACTACGCCGAGGCCATCGTCGCGACCATCGGCTCGCTCTGCGCCGAGCGCTCCTTGCCCGAGCCCGACCTGATCACCGAATCCGGCCGCGCGCTGACCGCCCATCACGCCGTGCTGATCACCGATGTTGCCGATCGTGAGCGCGCAAGTGATGCGATTGCAGAAGAGATAAATCAAGCCAACAGCGCATTAGCGGAGTCAAAGCCATTGCCCGCTCAAGCTGTTGCTATCAGTCGGAATGTCACATCTAGCGGGGCTGTCGCAACCAGTCCGACTGCCACGACCATCGGGACTCATGTGCGCCAAGCCGCCAGCAGGCTGCAGGCTGCACCAGAACCGCCTGAAGTCGAGCTGGCTCGCCTCGAGCAAGCGCTGCGCGACGCCACCGAAGCCCCGGCGCTGGCGGTTTATGAGGAGGCCGAAGCGGCCGTGCAAGCGCTGCGCCGGCGTTTCGCTGCCGGCCAGCTCGGCCAACGCGGATTGATCGCCCGCGCCCGCGGTGACGAGCTGTTCATCGCCTGCTGCCGGGCGCTGCGCCCGCGTCTCTCGCACGCCAATCGCCGCCAGCGCGAAGTGCTCGAACAGATCGACGCCCAACTCGCCGACAAACTCTTCTGCAATTTCTCACTGTTCCAGTCGCTTCCTGACGTCTGGGCCATCGATCAGATCTTCCCGATCTGCCCGTTGCAGCGGCTCGACGAAGCACCCACCGAGCGCGGCGTGGTCCATGACCTCACCTGCGATTCCGACGGCTGCATCGCGCACTATGTCGATCAAGACGGCATCGAGGCCAGTCTGCCCGTGCATGCCTTCGATCCGCAGCAGGAGACCTATCTACTGGGATTCTTCCTAGTCGGTGCCTACCAGGAGATATTGGGCGACATGCATAATCTGTTTGGCGACACCGATGCGGTCGCGGTCGAGCTTGATGCAGACCAGCCTGAGGGTTGGCGTCTGCTCGAGCTCGAGCATGGTGATTCGGCCGATGAGCTGCTGGCAACGGTTCACTTCGAGCCCCGCGCCCTGCTGGCCCAATACCGTCGCCGTCTCGATGGTGCAGAGCTCGAACGCGAGACGCGCGAGCAGCTTTATTCCGAGCTCAAGGCCGGGCTCTATGGGTATACCTATCTCGGACGGCTGTAACGCATGGGCCTGGCGTTGCATGGATGCGCTGCACCGTTAGCGTGAATCTCGCGCGACCCATCTGTCGGGGGTGGCGCCGAGCGCTTAGTCGCTGTCTAAATTCTACTTCCCGATGATCGCTCTACAGTGGTGCTCAAACCAGGAAGCAGTTGATGGACTGTTTCTTATATGCGCATTAGGACGACGACGTCGCTTGCGCTCAGGCGCCAGGGGATCGGAACGCTGCCTTAACAGGAGCCCCCTTAAAAAGGCGAGCGTCTCAGCGGCAAGGCCTGTAACTGCTCGGGCGCCTCGAGCAGCAGATTGTGGCCGACTCCTGGAAACAGGTGCAGCCGCGTCGCTGGACGCCAAGCCGCGACCTCGCGCGCCAGTGCACTGAATCTTCGATCCTGGCTACCCGCAACCCAGTCCAGCTCGCCTGGATAGTCGACGATGGCCTCCTGCATGGGCGGCATCTCAGCCAGACCATGCACCCGCAGCGAGGCCGCGAGCGCGCTCGCGTGCTGGCTCAGGCGCCGTTCGCGCTGTTGCGCCAGGCACTCCACCGGCAGACGCGTTTGGGTCGCGAAGAGAGGCAACTGCTGCCAGGCGTCGACAAAGGCCTCAAGCCCTTTCTGCTCAAGCAGACTAATCCAACGTTGGTCCGCAAGGCGACGAGATTCACGCTCATCGGGCTCGATCAAGCCTGGATGGGCAGACAGGATCATCGCTTGGTCAAAGCGCTCTGGCACTAACCTCAGCAGGCCAAGCGCGAGCCGACCGCCGAGCGAATAGCCGACGATGCGATCGATTGAATCCGGTAGGGCGACGAGCAACCGGCGTAGGGCGTCATCGAACGCGCCCTCGGGAGCAATGCTGCCACCATGCCCGGGAAGATCGATCGCTAGCGCCGGCTCAGTGCAGGGCCAGCACGCGCACCAGTCTTCGGCCAAGCCGGTGAACCCATGCAGCAGCAGGCTTCGCGGTGGCTGATCGGCCTCTAGGCCGCCGATACGCACTGCACGGAAGCCTTGCTCGGCGAGTGCAGGGTGCGGGTCGGGGCCGTAGAGACAGGCGCCGGTGAGACATGTTTGTGCTGGTCCGATTGGCTTGATCACCTTGCTTAGCAGCCGTCCATTTTCTACTTCCCGATTCTTGCCGGACAGTGGCGCTCAAATCGGGAAGCAGTTGGTGGACACTTTCTTACCTGCCGCTGCTCACAGCGCCTGCTGCTGAGTCTAGCCGATTGGCTGGGGTGGGGCGGGGTCGGGTGGTATGGTGTTGTGCCGGTCTGAGTCCGCAGCCTGCGGTGCGTCTGGCCGCGCAGGGTCGCCGGGGAGTGCTACTCTTGAACGCTCAGGCGGTGTCAATAGGAGCTGTGTGGCGATGCGTTTTTTTAATACCGAGGGGCCGGTGCGGGCCGATATGCATTACCTCCTGCCACCGCTGACGCGCTGGGATCTGGAGGAGGTGCTCGCTCTGATCGAGCAGAAGAAATACTTCCTGCTCCACGCCCCGCGCCAGACTGGCAAGACCTCCTGCTTGCTGGCGTTGATGGAGTTTCTGAACCAGGATGGCCGTTACCAAGCGGTGTATGCGAATCTCGAAGGGGCGCAGACCGCGCGCGAAGATGTCGCCCGCGGCATGCGAACGATCTGCGGCACCATCGAGGCCGCCGCCCGCCTCTATCTCGGTGATGAGCGTCTGCACGACTGGACCGAACGTGCCTGGCAAGCGCGCGGCATCGATGGCGTGCTCACCGGCTTGCTCGAGACCTGGAGCGCCAACAGCCAGACCCCCGTGGTCCTGCTGCTCGATGAAGTCGACGCCCTGATCGGCGACACCCTCATCGCCCTGCTGCGCCAACTGCGGGCCGGCTATCCCCAGCGTCCGCAAGCCTTCCCCAACACGGTCATCCTCTGCGGCGTGCGTGATCTACGCGACTATCGCATCCATGCCCGCTCCGAGGCGGCGCCGATCACCGGCGGCAGTGCCTTCAACATCAAGGCTGAATCCTTGCGCTTGGGCGATTTCAGCGAGGCGGAAACCCGGACCTTGCTGCAAGAACATACCCAGGAGACCGGCCAGGTCTTTACCCCGGAGGCGCTGCAACAGGTCTGGACACTGACCCAAGGTCAGCCTTGGCTGGTCAACGCGCTGGCCTATCAGGCCTGTTTTCGCTCGCCCGAGGGGCGCGATCGCACCCGACCGATCGATGCCGCAATGATCGACGCGGCCAAGGAGCATCTGATCCTCAATCGTGTCACCCATCTCGATCAGCTGGCCGATAAGCTGCGTGAGGAGCGGGTGCGACGCATCATCGAGCCGATGCTGGCAGGCGAGTCGCTAGAGCAGCTGCCGCTCAGCGATCTTGAGTATCTGACCGATCTCGGGCTGTTGCGCCAGCGCGGTGGCGGTGGCATCGAGATCGCCAATCCGATCTACCGCGAGGTCTTACCGCGCACCCTGGCGCTGGTACCTCAGGCCTCACTGCCACAGATCAGCCCAACCTGGCTCGATGAGCAGGGCCAGCTTGATCTTGAGGCGCTACTCGCCGCCTTCTTCGACTTCTGGCGCCAGCATGGCGAGCCGCTGCTCAAAAGCGCGCCCTATCATGAGATCGCCCCGCATCTGGTGCTGATGGCCTTTCTGCACCGGGTTGTCAACGGCGGTGGCACCCTGGAGCGCGAATATGCCATTGGCGCCGGGCGCATGGATCTGTGCCTACGCTATGGCGCGGTGACGCTGGGCATCGAGCTGAAGGTCTGGCGCGATGGGCGACCTGATCCGCTCGCGCGGGGGCTAGAACAGCTCGATGGCTATCTGGACGGACTGGGGCTGGATAGCGGTTGGCTGGTGCTCTTCGATCGCCGCAGTGGACAGCCGCCAATCGCCGAGCGCACCAGCGTCGCCGAAGCGCTTAGTCCGGATGGGCGGTGCATTCAGGTGATTAGGGCCTGATCGCGTGCTCATCGGATCGGGCGCCAACGCCGGCTCATGGCGCTCATGGATTGCTGAACCGAACGAGATCCAGAACACTGCCTCACTTGGCAGATGCATCTGCATACACAAAGCCGCTTCCCGGACAATTGGGCAATTGGATACGGCCTGCCTTAATCGTGGGTGCTGGGCCCAAATCCGCCGCGAACCAATCGGCGGTCGCGAGCCCGTGCGCGAGCGTCGAGCCCGTCGCCGCCGCCAGCTGGGCGCTGCTCCAGAGCCCAGCGGCGGATTCGATCAGACTGGTGATAACCACCTCTAGGCCCGCCGCCTGAGCCTGCCACGCTAGCGCCAAGGTTGGCCGAAGGCCACCGATGACGCCCGGTTTCAGCACTAAGCGGCTCAACGGCAGTTGCTCCGGATCGAGCGGCCAGCCGCGCGCCGACAAGGACTCGTCGAGCGCCAATGCGAAGGGGGCCTGCGCCTGCAAGGCGCGAAGCTGGGTGTCAGTCGCTGCCGCACAAGGCTCCTCAAGGCACTCGATCTGATCCGCGAACGGCCTTAGAGCGTCTATCAGCTCGCCCGTCGTTGTCAACGTCCAGGCACGATTCGCATCCAGGCGCAAACGCACATCAGCGGGTAGCCGCGCACAGAGATTCTGGATCGCTTCCAGCTCGCAGTCGATCGGCGCCACACCAACCTTGACCTTCAGTACCCGAAAGCCGGCGGCCAACGCCTGGTCGATCTGCTCAGGTTGCAGATCGACAACGGCGCCAAACGCGGCGTTGAGCTCGATCTCTAACCCCGGCTTCAGTGCCTGTTCTCGATCTCGGTCCGACGTCAGATCAGGTGCTCGTGCCGACGCTGCCTTCAGTTCTATATCGCGCGCTGCATGCTGATCTAACACCGTCTCCCGATCGCGCGCTATCTCCATGCGCTGCAAACTCATGAGATAGGCATACAGCGTCAGGCCACAAAGGCGTGCGGACAGATCGAGCAAGGCCGTCTCCAGTGCCGCATCGGCGGCTGGCGTGGGCGACGGGATCTGCCGCTCAAGCAGGGCAAGCTGCGTCTTCACGGTGGACTGGTTGTGATCTCGCAGCCAGGTCGACAACCGCTTTGCAGCGGCGATCCAGGTTTCGGTTCCCGCCTCGGGCAAGGGCGCGCAATCGCCATAACCGCAGCAGCCTTGCCAATGCGCTTGCACCAGCCAGCCCTCCCGCTCACGGCGAAGGCCATGCGCGCTGCGCCAAGGCCGACGCAAGGGCAGTCGGTAGGGCGTCAGCGCCAATTGCGGCGTCATTACTCAGACTCACCAGGCCTCGAGCAGCAATCCCAACCCCAAAAGCAGGGTCAAGGCCAGCTGGTACTGGCCAGTACGGGCCAGTAATTGATTCAGCGCCCGGCCTTCGGTGTGCCAGAGTTGGCGGATCAGCAACGCAGCTGGCAGCAGCGCCAACAACAGTGGCCAGCCCTGCAGCGGCAGACTGCCGATCATCAATAGCGGGATCGGACTCACCAGCAACACCGCGTAGACGATGCGCGCCGCCGGGCGGCCGAGCAGATGGCAGAGGGTCCGCCGACCGGCGATGCGATCGGTGTCGAAGTCCCGATAGTTGTTGAGCAGCAGTACCGCTGCGGCCGGCAATCCCAGCGCGATGCCGAGGGTGACGGCCTGCGCCGACAGGCTCAGGGTCTGCAAGTAATAAGTGCCGCCGACCGCAGCGATGCCGAAGAAGGCGAGCACGAACAGCTCCCCATAAGGGCCATAGGCAATCGGCTTGGGGCCGCTGGTGTAGGCATAACCAGCGGCGATCGCGGTGACGCCCAGGGCGAAGATCGGCCAACCACCGCGCACCACCAGCAAAAGCCCAAGCAGGAAGCTGGACAGGAAGACCAGATGCGCAGCGCGTTTGACCTGAGCGGCGCTGAACCAGCCTTGCGCCGCAGCGCGTGCCGGCCCGAGCCGGTCCGGGGTATCGGTGCCGCGCTCAAAATCGGCCGCATCGTTGTGCAGGTTGGTCCCGATCTGGATGCCGCCTGCGGCGATCAGCGTCGCCAGTGCGGTGAAGAATGCCAGCCGCCCGCTTTGCGCGAGCGCCAAGAACAGCCCAGCCAAGACCGGCGATATCGCTAATGGCAGGGTGCGAGGCCGCGCCGCCTCGATCCAACGCTGCAACTGTAGGCCGAAGCGGGGCAAAGCCACGGGCTGCTCTAGCTCAGGGGACATCTTGGCCTCATCTGGCATAACGGATACTCAAACAGAAACAGTGGCTTCGGCTGCATGATCAGGATCAAGAATGGGATCGTCCACGCGCGTTTAGGTCGCGTCGGCGCAACGGCAGGCAACCCCGGACTGCAGTTTAAGGACGCCGCCGAAATGGACCAAAGTCCGGCGCGCGCTTCTCGAGGAAGGCGTCACGGCCTTCTTGAGCCTCAGCGGTCTGATAGAAGAGCCCAGTCGCATTGCCGGCCAGCTCTTGGATGCCGGCCAGCCCATCGCTATCGGCATTGAACGCCGCCTTCAGCAACCGCAGGGCTGTCGGCGAGTGGCGCAGCATCTGCCGACACCAGTCGACCGTGGTCGTCTCCAACTCGGCGATCGGCACCACCGTATTGACCAACCCCATCTGCAGCGCCTCCTGGGCATCGTACTGACGGCACAGGAACCAGATCTCCTTGGCACGCTTTAGGCCGATGGTGCGCGCCATCTGGCCGGCGCCGAAGCCGGCATCGAAGCTACCCACCTTGGGGCCGGTCTGGCCGAAGCGGGCGTTCTCAGCGGCAATGCTGAGATCGCAGATCAGATGCAGCACATGACCACCGCCGATCGCATAGCCGGCCACCATCGCCACCACCGGCTTCGGCAGACTACGGATCTGCCGCTGCAGCTCGAGCACATTCAAATGCTCGGTACCGGCGGCATCCCGGTAGCCACCGTCGCCGCGGATGCGCTGATCACCACCAGAGCAGAATGCCAGCTCGCCGGCGCCGGTGAGGATGATGACGCCAACCCCAGGGTCCAGATGGGCGCGATGAAAGGCGTCGATCAGCTCGAGCACTGTCTCCGGGCGGAACGCATTGCGAACCTCCGGGCGGTTGATGCTGATCTTGGCGATGCCCTCGGCCTGATGCATCAAGATATCTTGATAGCCCGGCGCAGTGATGGCCTCCCACGCAATGGGCGGGAAGTCGACTTGTGGTTCGATCATGGTCTATTCTCTGGTCTTCTCATGCGGGCAGCCTCAGGCACTGGCCGCTCGTCGAGCCGCTCAACGGGTTCTCAGCAGCGATGGTCGGCGCCGAACCTCGTGGCTAGTGCAACGCTGCCAAAGCGTTGATACCGCCCGAAAGCGACCAAGCTCCAATATCAACAATGGTTTGAGTCATCAGCATGTGTCGGGACTTCAGCAGCGCAGCACGAGCCTGCTGCAGTGCAGTATAAACGCCACGCCCCAGTCGGGCCGGCAGGACACTCAATCAGGCCCCGGAAACATCAGGCCCCGGAAACGATGACATGCGTATCCACTCCCAAAAGGCGAGATGCGCTTGGCGGCTGACCTCGGGATCGATCACGCATTCGATCATACCTGGCGTCAGACCGACTTCAGACAGTGCCGCGTCGAGGCCTTCAGCATCCTCGACCCGCCAATGGCGCAGCCCGGCGAGCGCCGCCAGGGCCGATAGCTCGACGCGTTGTGGGGTCTGCCAAAGGCGCTCGAAGTCCGCGAGTCCTCGCTGCGGCAAATAATCGAAGATATGCCCGCCACCATTATTCAGCACCAGCAGCGGTCGATCGAGCCGGGTCGCCAACAGGAGCCCACTGAGATCGTGGCAGAGTGAGAGGTCACCCACCAGCCCCCAGCACGCAAGCCCAGCCTGATGGATTCCCGCCAAGGTCGACAGATAGCCGTCGATGCCGCTGGCGCCGCGATTGCCGAGCAGCGTGACTTGAGCGCCACCGGCACGCCACCAGGTATCTAGCTGGCGGATCGGCATCGAATTGGCGCAGAACAGGGCCTCGCCATCCGGGATCGCAGCCCTGAGCGCAGCAATCACCTGGGCCTCGCTCCAAGACAACGTCCGCAGCAGGCCCGCCTTGCGCTCGTCGATCCGCGCCTCCTGAACTGCTGGGCTGGGTCGCAGACGCAGATCCGCTGATGTATCCGTTGCCGAGGAGGCCAGCCCGGAAGAAGGACTCGCTTGCGCGAGGCTCGCAGCAACGAGCCGCCAGGTCTCCTGCTCGGCCGCACGCCAGCGCGCCAGCCAATCGGGGCGAGGTTTGACCAGTCCTTGCACGCGCAGTGCATCGCAGACCGCCGCGGCCGGGAGCTCAAGCCGGAGCAACGCATCATGACTGGGATCGGACCAAACGCCTGTCTCAGAGATCAAGATCGCGGGCACGCCCTCTAACCATTGGCCGAGCAGCTTTGAAACCGGTGCCCTCCCAATGCGCAGCACCCAGTCCGGGCGCAGAACTCGGGCGACCTTGGGGTGACGCAAGAAGCTGTCGTAAGCACTGATTTGAGTCTCAGCGATCGCTGGCTGCGCGCTGGCGCGAAGCCCTGAGAGCGGATCAACCAGAACCGGCAAGGCTAACGCCTCAGCACAACGCCAAAGACTCGGCGCCAGACTCAGCCACGGAGCGCTACTCACCGGCGTGCGCAGCTCCGAACCGGGACCGCAAAGGATCAGGCCGCGGCCGGCTGGCCAGCTCCTGAGCTCAACCTCGAGCCGAGTCACCATGGGCTCAGCCCCGTGTGGCTCAGCCCCGTGTGGCTCAGTCCCGCGTGGCTCAGCCCCCTGTGGCTCAGCCCCGTTTGGCTCAGCCTCGCGGCTCCTTTCGGCAACCGGCCCAGTCTTAAGTCGCGCGAATCCAGTCTCATTGCCCTCAGAGTCGTTGCACTCAGCCACATTGTCCACGGATTCAACAGCAATCGACCCAGCATCCACTGAGCGCAAAGGGGGTTCCGCGCCTTCAAGGTCCACGGCCGCGGTGCACGCTGGACCTGGCACCAAAGGCTCGTCAAAGGGCAGATTGAGATGCACCGGTCCAGCGCGCTGACCGCTGCTGACCAGCGCCACGCGGCGACCCAACGCCCGTTGCGCTTTGAGCGCCGGCGCTGTTGCCTGCGGCAGGCCTGGGTCTAGGAATTCGCGCACAAAGGCGCCGAACAAGCGCGTCTGGTCGATGGTCTGATTTGCACCCCAGCCCCGTAACCGAGGTGGGCGATCCGCGGACAGCAGCAGCAACGGCAAGCCAACCTCCGCAGCCTCAATGACCGCCGGATACCAGTGCGCCGGCGCGCTGCCAGAGGTTGCGAGCAGCGCGACCGGACGTAATTGCGCACGCGCGATACCCAACGCAAAAAACGCTGCGCTGCGCTCATCCAGGATCGGCGTCAATTGCAAACAACCGGCCACCTCGAGTTGCTGCGCCGCGATCAGCAAGGGCGTCGAGCGCGCGCCGGGCGAGAGCACGAGATGGCGCAGGCCGGCCGACACCATCCCCTCCAGCAGGGCCAGCGACCAGCGCAGGTTAAGGCAGCCGATATCGCCGCAGCCAATATCGTCGGCGGCGCTCACGCGAACTGCAGTGCGCTGAGCATGGCGCCGAGCTTGGCCTCGGTCTCGTCCCACTCGGTGGCCGGGTCGGAACCCTTGACGATGCCGGCGCCGGCGTAGAGCTCTGCGCGATGACCGCAGATGCGCGCGCAACGCAGCAGCACCCAAAGCTCGCCGCTGAGATCCGGCTCCAGGGTTCCAGCGGCTCCGGTGTACCAACCGCGATCGAACGGCTCACCGTGCTGTAGCCAGCCACGCGCAGTGTGTCGGGGCTGGCCGTTGGTGGCCGGGGTCGGGTGCAACTGCTCTGCCAGTTGGAAGACATCGACCGCCTCATCGGCGTAGGCGCGAATCGGGCTCCACAGATGCTGCGCATTGCTGAGCTGCATGAGCTGAGGCTCGGCTGGTGTTTCTATATCGGTGCTGCAGGGCTCGAGCGCTTCGCAGATGGCATCAATGACGAATTGATGCTCACGCAGGTTCTTGTCCGAGGCTCGCAGGGCAAGCCCCAGAGCCGTATCGGCCGCACTGTCGGCATCTCGCCCCGCGGTACCGGCAATCGCATCGACCTCGATCTCGCGGCCTTGCTGACTGAGCAACCGTTCCGGTGTCGCGGCCACGAAACTGGAGCCATTGCGACGCAGCTGAACCACCTGACACGACGGAAACAGGCAACTCAGTGCACCCAGTAGCCGATCGACATCGAAACCGCGGGTGCCGGCCACATCCAAACGCCGCGATAGCACCACCTTCTGCAGGCTGCCGTAGTTGATTTCGTGCAGCGCCTGATCGACCAGCTCTGCCCAACCGGCCTGGTCTGGCTCAGCGAAGTCGCGCCGCAGATGCGCGGCGGTGAGGGGCCCATCAACCGGCCGATAGAGCCCCGGCACCAGCCGCTCGAGCGCCTCGCTCCAACGCTGGAGCAGCCTCTCTGCAGTCGTCGGCCGCGGCGCTGAGAGCACCAGAGCCGCCTCGCCCTGGCAGGCGCGAACGCCCACCTCAGGCACCCAGAACAGCGCGTTCGGCAGATGATCCTCGATCATCGGCGCAGCGTCGCCCGTTGCCGCAAAGCCGAACATCGCGAAGGCGTCAAGGCCGGTCTCATCGGGATCAGCGCGATCCCAGTGCGGACGCAGCGCACGACCGGCCGCCGCGAGCCGCTGCAGTCGATCGGGACCCTCAGCGCTCCACTCCGCGGCGCAGCCATAGCCCGCCCGCAGCTCATCGCGATGTACATGGCGGAACTGAAAGTGCGGGCCGGCGAGTTGTGGCAGCGAGGTCGGCACGCGCGGCAACGCCAGCAGCAGCGACACCAGCCCCTGATCCTGGTCGAGCGGCAACGCGGCAACGCCCTCCGTGAGGGCGGCCTTTAGTTGATCGAGCACTTGCAGCGGAGCGCGCACCTGAGGGCCTTCCAAATCTGCCAGCACAGCGGCCTGTGGCAAATGCCAGCGGCCTGCTGTGGTTTCATCCCTGCTCGGCCCAGAAGGCATCCAACGCCGCACTGCAGTCAGCCGTTCGCTCCCATTGCGGGATGCCAAGCGTAGGCACGATGCGCACCGCCTTCCAGTTGCTGTGACTGGCGACCAGATCGGCCAGCAACTCAAAACCAACGTTGGCATCGCGGTCATAGAGCACCAACACCGGCAACTGCAGCTTGGCGTAGAGCGTCTCCGTCGCCTGGCGGGTAAACAATTGACCAGCTAGGAAATAGTACGGCGCATGCCGCGCCCCTGGCTGGTGCGAGGTGGCATAGGCGTAATCGACCATCGCCTCCGGCGGCGTGCCGACATAGCTGCGCTGCAGGAAGTAGCGAATGCTCGGTCGCTTGGTCAGCAGCTGGTACAGCCCTTGGCCGAGGCCAGGCAGGGTGAAGACGCTGTGCATCGCGCGCCCAACGCCGCCGGATGGCAGCTTGCGCGCACTGAAGCCGGTTGGCGAGAGCAGGGTCAGGCTGAGAAAGCGCTCACTGGCGCTCAATGCGGCACGGGCGGCAAATTCGCTGCTCAGCGAGAAGGCGATCACGTCGGCTGGCGCTTGAACCACATTGGTGAGGAAGGCAATGATCGCGTTGGCGTAGAGCTCGGGCGAGTATGGCCGATCACTGCGATCAGAGAAGCCGAAGCCGGGCAGCTCCGGCACATAGACGCGCCGTGTCGCCCGGTAGTGATCGTACAGCGGCTTCATCTCGAACGCGCTGGGGGCGGCGTTGATGCTATGCAGCAGCACTAATGGGCGGCCATCTTCCGGCCCGCCGACGTAATAACTGATCTCTTTCAGGTGCGAGGTGGCGAAGCTATCGCGCGTCGCATCCAAGGCCTCAGGCAGCGCGACCTGCCGACGCATCGGTGCGTCATCGGCCGTTGTCTGTTTGCTAAAGCCGGAATCGAGACGGGCTCCCGTGACTGCGGACATGGGATTTACCTAATTGTTGATGGCGGATGTTCCGAGGGATGGAGGATCGACCTCCGCTGGATCAGCGGCGCAGCCGCGGCGCTGATCGCGAGACGCCGGTTTGCCAGCGACCTGTTTGCGAGCGACCGGTTTGCCAGCAACCTGTTTTCCAGCAAAAAAAGCCGTTCGGTCAATACCGGTGGCTCACTCTGCAACGCTCGCGGGAGGCGCTGGGTCAGCAACCTCAACCAGCACCTCGTTGCGGCGCAGCAGCCCTGGCACGAAGGGGGCATTGTAGCGCGCGAAGATCGGCGCGCCGATCACCGATCGCCCAGACGCAGCAATCGCTGCCAAGAGATCGGCTTCGCGCTCGCGATAGCGGTCCTCGCCCCAGCCGCCGCGATAGCGCTTCGCCGCCATCAGCCGCGGCGGCAGCCGGTGTAACGAGACACGCGCATCGGCCGGTGCCGGCAGGTAAGACATCGGATACTCCTTCGGCATCACGAACTGCACCAGCCAATCAGTCTCAGACACCTCGGTGAGCGGCTGTTGATTCACCGGCGCCATCATGGGCAGGTTGCGGCCACCGCTGTTGCCACCTTGGATGTAGTTGACCAAAGGCTCGAAGGCACGCGAACTCGCCTGGTCAAAATCGGCCGACACCCGGACCTGGGCAACATTAAACGGCGCATAGCGGCGCAGCTCGAAGCCATCGCCCTTGGCGACCACCTCGAAATCAGGCTCCGGCAGTGAGATCAGCGCAATGGCGATCAGCACCAGCGGGATCAGCGCCGCAATGGCGATCAGCGTTTTGCGTTTCATAGCAAGCCTCGAACTGCCCAATCCGCAGGTTAACCGATGATTCAACCATGTCACCCGCCTCCGCGCGTTGTCCAACGTCAAGCACCAGTGGCGAGACAGCGGCCGCTGGCGTCACGGACTGCTACAATCTATTGTCTTGATTAGCGCCCCCTGAAGTGACCATCCTATCGACCCTCATGAGTACGCTGATGTTCCGAACCATGCCTCCCCGCAAGCGCCCCTCGTTAGGCTCTGCGCTGTGCGCGCTGTTGCTGTTGGCAACAGCAAACGCCGCATTCGCCGAAACCGAGGGCAAGAGCGAGAGCGAGCAGGCGCCGATGACCGGCGACGCCATCTATCGGTACTGCCAGAGCTGCCACGGCGAGCAGGGCGCCGGCGGCGAGGCCGGCAAGTATCCACGCATCGCTGGCCTGCCAGCGGATTACATCGACAAGCAGCTGCATGACTTCAAGGCTCAACGCCGCGTCAACAAGCCGATGATCCCGATCTTCAAGCACCATCGTTTCGATGAGACCGTCATCGACCTGGTCGCTGAGTACATTGCAACGATGCGGCCACCCGAGCTCGCTTTGTGGCCCTACCAACCGAGCGAGGCGGCACTCGCGGATTATGGCTCGAAGCAAGCGCTAGCCAGCGCCGGCGCCGAGCGCTATCAGGCCGACTGCGCGAGCTGCCACGGCGACGATGGGGACGGTAGCCTCGGCAACGGCCCACCACTGATCGATCAGTATCCGGCCTACCTCAGCAAGCAGATCAGCGACTTCGCCGCCGGGCGCCGCGAGCACGCCGCCGCTGAGCAATGCGGAGCACCAGATGCCGCGGAGTCAGAGGCGCTGATCTTCCACCTGGTTGAGCTTGGCAAAGGCTGAGCGGCGGCGAACTTGGAGCCGGCCTATCTCGCATCGACGGCTGAACTTCCTCATTCCGGGCAACCTTGCCGCCCCGACCGGCGGCTACCGCTATGATCGGCGGATCATCGCTGGGCTGCGCGCGCATGGCTGGCAGGTCAATCCGATTACGCTCGATGCCAGTTTTCCTGCGCCGAGCGCCGCAGCACGAGCCGATGCCGCAGCCAAGCTGCAAGCCGTTGCCGACAACGAACGGGTGTTGATCGACGGGCTCGCACTCGGGGTGATACCCGAGATCGTCGAGCAGCAGCAAGCGCGCTTGCGGCTGATCGGGCTGGTGCATCATCCTCTAGCCGATGAGAGCGGGCTCAGCACCGAGTGTAGTCGGGCCTTGCGGGCATCCGAGTCTGCAGCGTTAGCGCTGATGCACGCGCTGGTCGTCACCAGCGGTGCGACCGCTCGCCGGGTGCAAGCCATGGGTCTCGATGCCGCGCAAATCACCGTCATCGAGCCCGGCACCGATCCCGCACCGCTCGCCAAACGCGCCGGGCGCGAGCCTCTGCAACTACTCTGTGTCGGAGCCTTGATCCCGCGCAAGGGTCATCGGTTCTTGATCGAGGCCCTGGCAACGCTGCGCGACCTTGCCTGGCGACTGACGATCATCGGCAGCCTCGAGCAGGATCGCGCCACCGCGCTGAACATCCAGTCTCAAATCCAGACGCTCGGGCTCAGCGAGCGCGTTCTGCTGAGCGGCGAGGTGGATGACAGCAGGCTCGGGGCGGCCTATCAGCAGGCAGACCTGTTCGTGCTGCCAAGCCTGCTCGAAGGCTACGGAATGGCTTTCAGCGAGGCCTTAGCACACGGATTGCCGATCCTTGGCTGCAATGCCGGTGCAGTCGCCGATACGGTGCCGAACACCGCAGGCCTATTGGTCGAGCCCAGGTCGAGCGCCGCACTCGCAGCCGCCCTGCGCCGCCTGCTCAGCAATTCCAGCGAGCGCGCACAACTCGCGGCGGGCGCTGAGCGCGCAAGAGCGCAACGACCGAACTGGCCAAACCAAGCCCAACGGTGGGCGCAATTGCTCGAAAATGTCTGACTTGAAGATATTAGACTTCAGCGCCGACTGGCTGAGGCTGCGCGAAGCCGCCGATGCCCGCGCGAGGGCCGGTCATCTGCTTGACGCACTCATGCTGGCTAAAGCCGACTCGCGGCACACTCCAGAGCGCCGGTTCACCGAGATCCTTGATCTCGGTGCTGGCACCGGCGCCAATCTTCGCTATCTTGCCCCGCGACTGGGCAGCGGGCAGCGCTGGCGCTGTATCGATCAGAATCCGATCTTGCTGGCGCAACTGCCGCACGCCACCGCCGCCTGGGCGGATCGCCATGATGACCAGATCCAAGTCGAGCTGGAGACGGATCGGCTGCGCTTCGCCGGGCCAGGCTGGAGCGGCCAGGCACAGACGGAATTGCGCGATCTTACGTTTGCGCCGGTCTCGGCAGCGGCACAGCAATCAGCACCACAATCGGCACCACAATTGCCTGCACTTCCGTTCACCTTAGCCGCTGGAAGCCTGGTGAGCGCCTCTGCGTTGCTCGATCTGGTCTCCGAAGACTGGCTCAGCACCCTGATCAGCAACTGCCAAAGCGCGGGTTGTGCCCTTCTGTTTGCGCTAAGCTACGATGGACGATCAACGCTGACGCCGGCCAGGCCCGAGGATCAAGCAATCAACGAACGGGTTAACCAACACCAGCGCGGCGACAAAGGTTTCGGTGCGGCCTTGGGGCCAACCGCGCCCGATGCCGCAGAGTCCATGGTGGCCGCTGCGGGTTATTGGTGGCAGAGCGCGAAGAGTGATTGGCAGATCGGCCCGGACAAGCCCGAGCTGCAGAAGGCCCTGATCGCTGGCTGGGTTGAGGCGGCACTCGAGCTTGAGCCGCCCGCACAGGCTTGGCTGTCGGAGTGGCAACGGGCTCGACAGGTGCAGATCGAGACCGGGGAGCTACAGATTCAGGTTGGCCATCGCGATCTCATCGCACTACCGCCCGCGTAGCCAAAAAAACGGCCGCAGCGACGGGGTGTGTATCCGTCGAGGCGGCCGAAGAGGCTTGCTGCCCAGAAACAGTTGAACAGTGACGAGCTGGCTGACTGACGAGAACCGCGTCAGAGAGGGGCTGACTCGCAGCAGGGCTGCTTTAGGAGTCTCCCGGGCTCATTGTTGCGGGATGGCCATTCGATTCAGAGTCGGCTTTAGCCGACGCGCGATCATTATGCGAGACCAGACCAACCAAGAAGCCGCCGCTGAGCACAGCCAGCATCAGACCACCGACCGTTAACGCATCGAAACACATACCACTACCTCCGTTTCGCGCATCGAAGAAAGACAAGGCGGAGTCGGAACCATAGACTCCATCCGTTGTTGCCAGTATCGCCGCAGTCAACAACCAGGGTATTTCAGCATATACTTATGCTGTAACAGTTTGTAACAACGCCGCCAACCACGCAGACGCCCGGAACCGGCCATGAACAGCGACGACGTTAGTACGAAGACGCAGGTGCTCGTGGTAGACGACGATGCCTCGCTGCGTGAATTGCTCGAGAACTACCTGCAGCGCGAAGGCTTTAAGGTCAGCGGCGTCGCGGATGGCGTGGCGATGTTCGAGTGGCTTGGCGAGACTGAGCCGGACATCATCATTCTTGATCTCATGCTGCCCGGTGACGACGGCCTGACGCTCGCGCGCAGGCTTCGCCAGCAGACCCAAGTTCCGATCATCATGCTGTCCGCCCGCGGCGACGAGGTCGACCGGATCGTTGGTTTGGAGGTCGGTGCCGACGATTATCTCGCCAAGCCGTTCAACCCGCGCGAACTGCTGGCGCGGATTCGCGCGGTCCTGCGCAGACCTGCGCAGAGCCATGTCGATGGTAGCGCCGCCGGACAGATCAGCTTTGGGCCCTATCGGCTCGAGCCGGCTAGCCGGCGACTGACGCGCGATGGAGAGAGTGTCTCGCTCACCGGAAGTGAGTTCGATCTCTTGCGCATCTTCGCCGAGCATCCGAATCGGGTGCTTGATCGCGACCGACTGCTAGACCTGCTGAAGGGCTACGAGCGCAACCCGTTCGACCGCAGCGTCGACGTGCAGGTTGCGCGACTGCGTGCCAAGATCGAGCCAGACAAGAAGACGCCCTGTTATATCCGCACCGTCTGGGGGCGCGGCTACATCTTTACGCCGACGGGCGAAGTCTGAGGCGCCCAACGCATGCGCCTGCGGCCTGGCTCACTCTTTGCTCGGGTGCTGCTCACCCTGCTACTGAGCTTTGGCAGCTTCGCGCTGATCACCTTCGGCTCGATGGTCTATTACGTGCTCTACCCGGTGGTGCAGCGCTCCACCGCCGACCTCGCCGCCTTCATGGAGCTTTCCGCGCGTACCCTCTTGTTACTGCCCAGTCAGGCACGGGACGATTATCAGGCTAAGCTCCTCGACGAGTACCAAGTCCGACTGCTGAGTGGCTCAGAGCCTCCACAGAACCTCGACGACTATTTCTACCCCTACGTGGTGCGACTGAGCCAGGCGCTCAGCCTGCGGCTGGATCGACCAGTCCGCATGAAAAGCAACCTCATCGACGGACGCCGCTGGTTCTGGATCGACCTCGAGACCTCGTCCGGCAGGGTCTGGGCCGGCATCCCACGCGACCGTATCGGCACCCGACCCATGATCGGCGTGGTCGTTATCTGCGCGCTAGCGGTGCTCTTGGTCGTACTCACCGCTGCGATCCTGGCACGGCGCGTCACCGCGCCGCTGACCCGGCTGTCACAGGCCGCCGAGGAGGTCGCCAAAGGCCGCTCCCCCGAGCCCCTCGCGGAGACCGGACCGCGAGAGCTCGCCAACTTGGCGCGCCAATTCAACGAGACCAGCCAACAGGTGAGAGAGCTGCTCGCGGATCGCACGGTGCTGCTGTCGGGCATCTCGCATGATCTGCGCACCCCACTCACCCGCCTTCGGCTCGCGCTGGAGATGCTGCCGGACGACACCGATGCGTCACTCAAGGCGAGGATGCGCCGCGATATCGAGGAGATGAGCGCGCAGATCGGCCAGGCCGTCGAGCTCGGCGGCACGCTCGGCGCCGGTGCCCGCGACCCGGAAGACCTGGCCAAGCTCGTCAGCGAGGTCGTCGGACACCGACCACGCATCCTCTGGCGCCCGCTTGGACGCTGTATCCACTCGGTCAACGCCCTCGCCCTTCGGCGCATTCTCGGTAACCTGATCGAAAACGCGCTGCGCTACAGCAATGGCACCGTCGAGGTCCGGCTCGACTGCCGCCACGAGACGCCAGCGCTGTTCGTGCTCGACCGCGGCCCCAGCATCCCCGACGCCGAGCGCGAGGCCGTCTTCCGGCCGTTCTACCGCCTTGAGCGCTCACGCAACCGCAACACCGGCGGCTCCGGCCTCGGCCTCGCCGTTGCCCGCCAGCTCGCCGTCGCCAACGAGATGGAGATCGCGCTTAGCGACCGCGACGGCGGCGGCCTGATCGCAAGCATCCGGCTGCCAGCAGCCCGTGCCGGCGACGATACTGAGCTGGTGCACTGAGCCAGCTGATATCCACAGTTGACGCTCAGGGTTCAGCCCCCTAGATTCGGCACCGAGGCGCCACCGGAATCGGATCGCTAGCCTCAGTCGACAGGGACCATCCAGCACCAGCACTATCACCGTCACTATCAGTACCACGATCACTATCACCATCAACATAAGGCGCCCCAAAGAGGTGTCCGCCAGAGGAGAGCACCATGTTGCAAGCGGGTGACCAAGCCCCCGAGTTCTCATTGCCCGACGCGGACATGGCGCGCGTCAAAAGCACCGACTTACTGCGAGAAAACACCGTCGTCCTCTGCTTCTACCCCAAGGACGACACCCCCGGCTGCACCATGGAAGCGCTCGAGTTCAGTGACCTTCAGCCTGAATTCGAGGCCTGCGGCGCCACTATCGTCGGCATCAGCCGCGACACCTGTGCCAGCCATGGCGCATTTCGAGACAAATATGGCCTGACCATGCGACTCTTGGCTGACACCGACGGCGAGGTCTGCGAGGCCTATGGCGTCTTACGGGAAAAGGAGAAGAACGGGCAACGGCGCCTTGGTATTCTGCGCACCACATTCATCATTGGACGTGACGGAATCATCCAGCACGCGCTGTACGACGTGGTACCAAAAGGCCATGCACGACGGATGCTGGAGATTTTGCAGTTGCGTTGAGCTGTAACTGTCAGTCAGGCCTGGCGTAGCAACGTAACCGGCTCGTTTCTTCGCCATTATTGCAAAACGTCAATGCGCCTGGCAAAGCAATACCCTCCGTGCCGCATGTCATCGGTGTAGCTCACCATAACTGTTCGATTGGTCGCCAGTGCCAACTGAGCCTGGTCCAACATACGGTAAGCTCGGATGTTGTCTGTATACTGACCAGAACAGCTAAAAGTCACCCAGCCATCTCCACAAGTCGGCAGTAAATTCGCAGGATTCACTGACAACAAGGCCATGCAACCTCCATTAGTGTCGTCTGCTTCGACCAATACCCTAAGTACTTGTGCACCTAGCTCAGCCTCCGCTGCTATGGAGTTTTGTTCAAAGCCCATCACGACGATCGTACCGAACAGAAATTTCCGCCATTGAAACTTGAAGCGCATCATTGGTTCCTCAAAAGCTGGAGCAGCACTCAGCAGGCGCCACATCGCGGGCAACATGCTAAGGCT
This sequence comes from Lamprobacter modestohalophilus, assembly GCF_016583905.1. Taxonomy (GTDB): domain Bacteria; phylum Pseudomonadota; class Gammaproteobacteria; order Chromatiales; family Chromatiaceae; genus Lamprobacter; species Lamprobacter modestohalophilus. Next base: position 43,843 of record NZ_NRRY01000014.1, read on the forward strand.
AGCATCTGCGTTGAAGGGTCGGAAGTGATTTTGGGACTTTCGACTCAACGCCAAGACTTATCGGCCAACCCCAACATAGCGAGGGTTAGACACATTTGCCACTTCCTCCGAAATACAACGCGGCGCTCTGGTTCCGTGAATCGAATTTCTGCAAACTAGTCAGATTGAGACAAAACACTCTTATTTGTCGTTGAAGCAATCTATTTTCCTGCTTGCCAAGCGGTTCAATCCATGCACTCGGACATATGTCTACACATTGAGCCATGTCTGTAGAAGTACCGCTTATTGATGACGCCGTGACGATCTAGCGAAAGGTCAGAAGGAAAAATGAGCCGAAGTATAGCTGCGGACTTACATGTCATGACATCAACAGTCGGTACTAAGTGACTGTCCTTTTACTTCCTCCCGATAATCGCCCAACACTGGCTCTCAAATCGGGAAGAAGTTGATGAACATTTCTAAAATAATGTATCCTCAAGGTGGAGTTCCAGCAATGGTAGCTAATGTCCAGGGCATCCTCCGCGCGCGAGCTAAGTTTTCACCAAAATATCTTACTCTGGACCAAGATGGCTAACAGCGGAGATCAGTCTCATCGCAAAACATCTCACTTCCAACGTTGTCACGGCAACGCCTAACGTCGTCAAGTGGAAGCCTAGCAGTGAGCAGTTCGGAATACATTGATATGAGCGTTCGCCCAACCGACACGCTCGATGTCGTTATCGTCAACTTCAATGCTGGTAAAATTCTAACTGAATGCATCACCTCAGTGTTGCGATCAGAGTTAACAACGCGGGTCACCGTTGTCGATAACTTATCGACCGACGGCAGCCTAGGGTTAGTGCGTAAAAAGTACGGACATGACCGCAGATTAGTCGTAAGGTGCGAGCGAAGCAACCTCGGATTTGCCCGCGCCAGCAATCTTGCTGCAGCCGAGGGTTGCGCACCATACATTCTATTTCTCAATCCAGACTGTATCATTTCTACTGGAACATTAGAGCGCCTGGTTCCGTTTATGGAGACCAATCCCCGAATCGGAATGTGTGGTTGTCTTATCCAAGACCCAAGCGGACGCGAACAATCTGCTAGTCGGCGGCTTATACCTGATCCTTGGATCGGTCTCCGACATGTCTTAGCGACTGAAGGTGGGCTGCGGTTATTACCTGGTACAAGAAATCTTGACCTTACAACCGGCCCGATACCATCGGCGCCAATCGAAGTGGAAGCCATCTCAGGCGCATTGATGCTCGTGCGGCGCACGGCCATGGAAGATGTGGGCATGCTCGATGATGGATACTTTTTGCACTGTGAAGACCTTGATTGGTTTGTGAGGTTCCGGCAGCATGGCTGGGCGATTTATTTTATCCCGGATACATACGCAATTCACCACAAAGGGGTTTGCAGTGCGGGACGACCGATGCGCGTAGAGTGGCACAAGCATCGCGGCATGATTCGGTTTTTTCGCAAATTTCAATCTCAAGGTCACTCGGTTTTTTTTAATGGACTCGTAGAATCAGGGATTTGGCTTCATTGTTTACTTGCGATCACACGCACTTTCATTTCCCGCCAAATCCGTATGCTTGTTCGCCGATGATGTCTCTCCAACGATATTATGACAAGTTGAATGGGTCTCGGGCGTTAGTGACCGGAGGGACTGGTCAAATAGGACGACGCTTGGTAACAGCTCTCGTGAAATGCGGTGTTAAGGTTTCGGTGATGACACGTTCTCCGCAGTCAGGGTCAAAAATATTCAACGGCTTGCCGTTAGAGTTTCGTCAAGGTGATGTCACAGAGCCAGCGAACTTGGCTCGCGTACTGAACGGAATTGACATCGTCTTCCATCTCGCGAGTTTTTCTGGTGATTCTACTCGTAAAATAAATCTATACGAAAATTCGGAGCACTGGAAGGTCACAGCATTAGGAACTGAGAACATGGTTAAGGCTGTGCTAGTGTCGAGCTGTCGTTCACTAGTGTATTTTAGTAGCGTCAAGGCAATGGGCGAAGAAGCGGGCGCCCTTGGTTACCCTGACACCGAAACCGCAGCATCCAAACCGGAAACACTTTATGGGCAGGCAAAGCTGGCAGCCGAAAAGGCTATTATTTCAGCAGGATCTCATAGCCAACTGTCGACGACAATCCTCCGTTTGCCAATGGTCTATGGGCTCGAGGGTGCAGGCAACCTCGGGAGTATGATTGACGCAGTCGCACGTCGACATTTTCCGCCGTTCCCAAAAATCTCTAATCGCCGATCTGCGGTACATGCGGATGATGCGATTCAGGCTGCCTTGCGTGCTGCAACGAACCCCCGAGCTTCCGGTAGCTTGTATATAGTCACGGACGGGAAGGGCTATTCAACCCGTTGGATCTATGAACAGATTTGTCTTGGGTTAGGGCGTGACATTCCCAAATGGACTCTGCCGTTCTGGTGCTGGAAGCTAGCAGCGGAACTCGGTAATTTAGCCGAGCGTCGTTTTAGAATTCACAGTCCGCTCACAAGCGATTCGCTCCGCAAACTGTTCGGAGATGCATGGTTTAGTTCGAATCGCATTGAGCAAGAGCTCGGATTCAAACCGCAGTTTGCACTCGACAGCGAAATTGAAACATTGGCTAAGTCCTATCTGGAGAAGCACCGGGCAGATCCAAATGTATAAAGAGGTCCGGTTAGTATCCAGCACCGCGTCGGCAACCCTCTCCCCCGCCAGGTTCCAATCGGTGGCGAGATTTCCCGTTCCCCAGTTCGCAGCGCCATGCGGCTCGTACTCGAAGTCAATGCCGACAACGTACTCAAGCTTCCTGTAGCGATCGGCCAGGAACCCGCAGATCAGCGATCCATGCCTCCTCGCTGTAGTCATCCGTGTTAAGTGAACCCCATAGCGGAGGATCTGAACGTCGATGACCTCGTAACCGGCGCCGAGCGCCGGAATGAGGCTAGTAAAATGGCGATAGCGAAGAGCGTGCTCGCCAGAGCATCGGTTCATGGGTGTGGCCTCTGGTTGCAGCGCTTTGCGCGGGCAGGCTCGGCGCATATCAGGTAAATGAACTGCAGCCTGACCAGCCTAGCGTAGCACCCTTTAGACTACGGACACCTTGCCATTCAATGACTATTCACTAACGTACATAGCGCGTCGCCACCCTGTTCAATCAAGCGTTCTACCACGGTAACACGGTAACCTGCTAGCGACCTCAGCCATGGCTATCCTAGGTGACGATGCCTAGCGGGCGTTCGGCTTACACTGGGTCAGCCAGGCGCAACCGCTCCACGGGTTCACCCTTGATCAAGTGTGACTGCAGGATTTCTTCGAGATCTTCCTTGTCCACGTAGGTGTACCAAACATTGTCTGGGTAGACGACCGCCACCGGCCCCTCGCTGCAACGGTCAAGGCAGCCGGCGGTGTTGATCCGGACCCCACCCTGACCTGCGATCCCTAGCTCCTTGGTGCGTTTCTTCAAGAAGTCGCGCGACGCCTGCGCGTTACACTGCGCGCAGCACTGGCTGCCATCGGCGCGCTCATTGATACACATGAACAGATGATGCTTGTAATAGGACACTATCAACGGCTCCAATCCGAACAAAGGAAGACACGAGCGGCGCTCGCGCCAAGGTTAGAGCGTGCGGCTAACGCGTCGAAATCGCAACGTACGTGCCTGCAAAATCATGGGCGCCCATGAGCGAGTCCGCTCAGCTCGAGCCAGTCCGATGGCCAACAGGTGCCGCCGAGCCAGAGATCGCCGACCTGCTGAGCCTGGCCGACCAGTGCGTTAAGTGCGGCTACTGCCTGCCCCATTGCCCGACCTTCAAATTCGCGCATGACGAAGGTGAGTCGCCACGGGGGCGCATCGCGCTGATTCAGGGTTGGCTGAGCGGCGCGATCGACGATGGACCAAGAGTGCAGTTTCACCTGGATCAATGCCTAGAATGCCGGGCGTGCGAGCCAAATTGCCCGTCGCTGGTGCGCTATGGAACGCTGATGGACGGCGCTCGTGCAGTACGCGAGCAACGCCGCTCAATCTGGCAACGCGGGCTGCGGCGAGTCAGGCTTGGGCTGCTAACCCGGCCGCTTGGGCTGCGTCTCGTCGCCGTGATTGGCATCGGCTATCGGTGGCTGCGGCTGCCGCAGTGGCTTATCGTGCGCGCCTCGACCTACTGGCCAGCCATTCAAGTCTTACACCCGTTGGCGCGCGCGTTGCGCTGGCCGCGGAAGCACATCCCGATGGGCATTAGCGTTGATCGCAGCGCACAAGGCTTAATGCCGGGTTCATTATCAAGGTCTAACTTGAGCCGAATATCCAATCCAGCCTCAGGGCACGCGCGCACTGTCCGATCGTCAGGAGGGAAAGCCAGTCCAGCTCCCGCGCTCTTTCGTGGCTGTATCGCGCGGCTGACTGATCAACCGCTAGAGGCTGCGGCACTGCGGCTGCTGACCCGTCTCGGCTACCCACCCGTCGTGCCGGACGAGCAGGGCTGTTGCGGTGCCATCCACCGTCATAACGGTTATCCCGCTGACGCTGATCAGTTGGTCGCCGTCAATACCCAAGCCTTCGCTGGGCGGCCGGTGATTGGACTCGCGAGTGCCTGTGTCGCCGAACTGCAAGAGCAGGGTCAGGTCAACGCCATTGAGGTCTGCCGTTTCCTGCTCGATCACCCTTGGCCGGTCGAGGCCAGACTGCAGCCATTACCGCTAACCGTTGCTGTGCATGAGCCTTGCTCGCATCGCAATCAGTTGCGTGATCAGGGTGCCGTCTATGCATTGCTCAGACGCATCCCCGAACTCTCTGTGGCCTCATTGCCTGGAAACGACACTTGCTGTGGTGCTGCGGGAACCTATCTCATCGAACATCCGGAGTTTGCGCTCGCCTTGGCCGCGCCGAAGGTTGACGCACTCCAAGCGATCAAGCCGGACTACTTAGTCACCACCAACACCGGATGCGCGTTACACCTCGCTGCTCGCTTACGCAGTGCTGGCCTTAAAACCGAGGTCCTGCATCCGATTCAGCTCATCGAGCGGCAGCTCATCATCTAACCGTCACCCAGACAGACTCACCTATGAACAACCGAGACTACAGCCCGATCGATCGCGCCCTGATCGGCATGGATCAAACGCTACGCACCCTCTTTGGCCGTCCGGCCGTAACCGAGCGCGTCAATCCGGGTAAGAAGCTACCTGAGGTGGAGCTCACTGACGAGGAACGTCTGCATATCGGGCGCCTGATGCGCGTCAACCATACCGGCGAGGTCTGCGCACAGGCACTCTATCAGGGGCAAGCATTGACCGCCCGTGATCACTCTGTTCGCGAACGATTAGAGCGCTCGGCACAGGAGGAGAATGACCATCTGGCCTGGTGCGAAGAGCGTATGCAGGAGCTTGGCGCCCGCAAGAGCCTGTTCAATCCACTTTGGTATGCGGGTTCGTTCGCCATGGGAACCGCAGCAGGGATTGCCGGGGACAAATGGAGCCTAGGCTTCGTCGTCGAGACTGAGCGCCAAGTCGAGGACCATCTCGATGAGCATATCGCCCAGGTCCCGGCCGATGACCACCGGACGCGAGCCGTACTCGATCAGATGAAGCTCGACGAAGCCCACCACGCACAGGTGGCCAAAGGCGCTGGTGGTGCCGAGCTGCCAGAGCCCGTCAAGCTGGCGATGCGCGCCATCTCAAAGGTCATGACGCGCGGCGCCTACTGGATTTAGCCGCGCGCCGAGTCTCTCAGCAGCTCGGCGACTTCCAGGTCGCAATCTCACGCGAGAGGTTGCGGCCATAAAAGATCTCCATCATCTCGCGCCTGACCAAGCGCTCGATGCGCTGCTGCTCCTTCTCTGATAGATCGCAGGCCGTGACACAGAACAGATAGTCGTTCAGATCGAAGTGGTTGACGACCATCTTGGTGTGGAACAGATTCTCCTGATAAACGTTCACGTCGATCATCTGGAATCGATCCTTGGTGTCGCGTGAGAGATAGTTCTGGATCGAGCTGATGTTGTGATCGATGAAGTGCTTACGGCCGCCAACATCGCGCGTGAAGCCACGCACGCGGTAATCCATGATGACGATATCCGACTCGAGCGCGTGAATCAGATAGTTCAGCGCCTTCAGCGGTGAGATCAGGCCACAAGTCGAGACGTCGATATCGGCGCGAAAGGTGCTGATCCCGCTATGTGGATTGCTCTCGGGATAGGTATGCACGGTGATGTGGCTCTTATCGAGATGGCCCACGACGGCATCTGGAAAGGGTCCAGGAGTCGCGGTATTCGAGAGCGTTTCTTCGCGCACTGCCTCTTCGGCAATCAACATGGTGACCGAAGCACCCTGGGGCTCGTAGTCTTGGCGTGCGATGTTGAGCACGTTGGCGCCGATAATGTTGGCGACATCGGTCAGGATGGTCGTCAGCCGCTCGGCGTTGTAAGCCTCGTCAATGTACTCCAGATAGGCATTGCGCTGCTCAGCCGAGCTGGCGTAGCAGACATCGTAGATATTGAAGCTCAAAGACTTGGTCAGATTATTGAATCCTTCCAGCTTTAAGCGTTTTTTTTGCTTCGGCATGTCAGTTCCGGAACCGCGGGCGCGAAAGATTACGCCGGGCTGTGGCGGGTTGCAAGCTTGGGTCTCGCAAGCATGATCAGCGCTCGCGAATGGAGACGCTTAACCTTCGGGCTCGCGCAGCTCAAAGTCATGCGTGACCGTCGCCATCGCGCCGAGCATGATCGAGGCCGAACAGTACTTGGTCGCACTCAGCTCGACGGCGCGCGCGACGCGTGTCTCACTCAGGGCTCGGCCAGTGACGATAAAGTGCACATGGATGCGCGTAAAGACCTTTGGATCGCTCGTGCTCCGCTCTGCGGTCAGCTCGACAACGCAATCGGTGACGGCTTGACGCGCCTTGCGCAGGATCAACAAGACATCGAACTGCGTGCAACCTCCCAGACCAAGCAACAACATCTCCATCGGCCGCGGCCCAAGATTGCGCCCCCCAGCCTCGGGTGGACCGTCCATGACCAGCGCATGGCCGCTGGAAGATTCGCCAAGCATCGCGGTCCCCTCAACCCACTTGACTCGTGCCTTCATTGCCCCTCCAATCGAGATAACGCTCGGCTGCATGATGGACGCGAAGCCTAGCATGAATCGCGCATGGGCCAAGACTTGCTAGACTCAGGCAATCCACCGCCACGTTAGAGTTGAATCGATGCTGAGTAAGCCGCCGCAAGAGCCTACGTGGCTCAAGCCGTTCTTGATCCACTGCCATACCAAGCACTACGACAAGCATATCGACTTCATCCGCCGCGGCGAACCGGCTGAGAGCCTCTACTATCTGATCGATGGGTCCGTCACAGCACTAATCGAAGACGATGAGCGTCATGAGCTGACCTTGGCTTACATCAACAAGGGTGAATTCGTCGGCGAGATGGGGCTTTTCCAATCGCTAACCTCGCGCAGCGTAATCGTTCGTACGCGAGAGCCTTGCACCATTGCCGAGATCAGCTACGCGCGCATGCAACAGTTGCTGGAGCGAGAACTGAGCGAGCACGCGCTTGGGCTCATGTTTGCAATCGGCGGCCAGCTCGCTCAGCGCCTCAAGCAAACCAGCCGGCAGGTCGGCGACCTCGCCTTTCTCGACGTGACAGGCCGTATCGCTGGCGCCCTGCTAGAGCTGTGCAAGCAGCCCGATGCCATGACTCATCCCGATGGGATGCAGATCAAGATTACCCGTCAGGACCTCGGCCGCATGGTCGGTTGTTCGCGAGAGATGGCCGGTCGGGTGTTGAAGAACCTCGAAGAAAAGGGCCACATCAGTGTCGCCGGAAAGACCATCGTCGTGTTCGGTACGCGCTGATGCGTCTGTATTAGCTGCTTCCGGCGAAGAGCGCGGCGAGCATCTGTCCCGGATCATCACTACGCATCAAAGACTCGCCAACCAGGAAAGCATTAACCGCGTTTGCGCGCATCAACGCCACATCCTCTTGAGTCTGGATGCCGCTCTCGGTGATCAGGAGCCGGTCTGGCGGCACCCGAGGTCTCAGGCTCAGGGTGGTTTGTAGGTCGACCTCAAAGCTGCGCAGATCACGGTTGTTGATGCCGAGCAAGCGGCTTGGTACGGCTAGCGCCCGCTCCAGCTCGTCCGCGTCATGGACTTCAATCAGCACATCGAGGCTGAGATCCCCCGCCAACCTGGCCAGCCGGCTGAGGGCGTGATCATCAAGACAGGCCGCGATCAGCAGAACGCAATCAGCGCCGAGCGCGCGTGACTCAAGCACCTGATACGGATCGATGACGAAGTCCTTTCGGATCACTGGCAATGCGCAGGCCGCGCGCGCCTCGATGAGGTGCTGGTCGTCACCTTGAAAGAAGTCGCGATCGGTGAGCACTGACAGGCAAGTCGCGCCGCCATGCACATAGGAGCGCGCAATCTCGGCGGGATCGAAATCCTCCCGAATCAGCCCTTTGCTCGGGCTCGCGCGCTTGATCTCAGCGATCACCGCCGCAGCGCCAGCGGCGGCACGGCGGTGCAACGCATCGGCGAAGCCACGTGTTGGGCGTGCATCAGCCGCGCGTATTTCGAGGGCGCGGCTCGAGATGCGCTGCTTGCGCTCAGCCACCTCTACTTGCTTACGGGTGACAATGCGCTTGAGGATGTCCGGAATCTCGGTCATAGCAGCTTGGCCAAGGCGATCAGGGCATCGAATCGGTCCCGCGCGACACCATTGGCGATGACCTCGTCAGCCAGCCCAATGCCAGCGGCAAAGTTATCGACAACGTCGGCCGCATAGATTGCAGCTCCCGCATTGAGGACAACGATATCGCGTGCTGGGCCGGCCTGATTGTCGAGCACCGCCGTCAGCAGGCTCAGGCTTTGCGTCGGATCTTCAACCCGAATCGCATCGAGCGAAGCTCGCTCAAGACCAAAATCCTCAGGTGCGACACTGTAACGAGTGATCACACCGTCCTTCAGTTCAGCAACATCGGTGCGCTCTGCGATGCTGATCTCGTCGAGTCCATCCCGGGCATGCACGACCAAGACATGTGTCGCGCCCAATCGCTGTAAGACCTCGGCTAAGGGTAGCAGCAGGTCTTGTGAATAGACACCTAGGACCTGATGACGAACACCTGCTGGATTGGTGAGCGGCCCGAGAATATTGAAGAGGGTGCGGATACCGAGCTCACGGCGTGGACCGATCGCATGTTTCATCGCGCCATGATGCGCCGGTGCAAACATAAAGCCCACGCCGACTTCTCGCACGCAATGTGCCACCTGCTCAGGACTGAGATCGAGGCGGAGCCCCGCGGCCTCTAGGACATCGGCGGCACCGGATTTCGAGGACACTGAGCGGTTGCCATGCTTGGCAACATGACAGCCCGCCGCTGCGGCAACGAAAATGCTGGTCGTGGACACATTGAAGGTGCTCGAGGCGTCGCCACCGGTGCCGACGATGTCGACCGTATGTTCAAGCGCGCCAAGGTCAACGCCGCTCGCCAGCTTTCGCATCACGGCGGCGGCGGCGGCAATCTCGGTGACGGTCTCACCTTTTAGGCGCAAGGCGACCAGCAAGCCGGCCACCTGGGCTGGGGTCGCCTGGCCAGTCATGATGGCATCCATCGCCACGGTCATGGTCTCGCCATCGAGGTCGTGCCCATCAACCACCTGCGCGATTGCAGACTTGATATCCATCGCTGTATTGACGCTGGTCATCAGTAGGTCAAGAGCTTCGGCAGTGACTTTGCTTGATCAACCCAAGCGTCCACCTGAGCGACCGTCGGCGGGCGTTGGCACAGCTGCATCGCTGCGTTGGTCTCGAGCAGTTTGGCATGCAGATTCTCGGGCTTACGCGTTGCGAGCTCCTTGACTGTGTCGACACCGGCGTTCTCGAGAAGGTCTGAATACACGCCTGACACGCCCTTAACCCGCGCCAGATCGGCCCGGTTCGCCAGCTCTAGGATGGTTGAAACATCGCTGCTGCAGCGCTCGGCCAGTTGCTTGCGCTGGCTCGGCGTGGCGGCTGCGGCGACGAAAGAGTCATTATCGATTACGCCCTCTGCTGCTAAGGTCTCGATCAAGCTCGTCGTCGCACCACGGAGGTCTTTCAATGGTGTTGTCATCGCTGCTGGGTCTCCTCAGTTACCGTGAAACAAGCGCCTCATCATCCGGGGTGGAGATGCGCTATGTCCGTTAACGTGAATCTCACGCGATTCATTGTCCGGGGTTGTGCCGCGCCATATGAGCGTTAGAGCCGACAGCGGGCTAGGATAAACCATTCGAGGCCCACACGCGGGTTGACAGCACGGCCGAAGCTTCGCAGCATCCGCATACCGAGACTTGATCACCGACGCAAAACCGATGCTGCCCAGACTAACCGCGCTGCAATGGATAATCCTCTTCGTTGTATTCTTTTTCTATGGATTTTCGGTCTTTGCGCTCACCCGAGACTACTACCTGCGGCACCCACCGCGCAGTTTGCCAAATCCTCAGAACTCCCAGCAGGCGCCTAACGACCAAAACAGCGCCCTCGGCGAGCGAATGCGACAGGCGTTGAGTGGGGAGCCAGAGGACGCTCAGGCTCAGATCGATATCAGCTCCACCGACACGGATGCTTTGGGCCATGCAGCGGATCGTCTGTTTGCCGCGCGGCGGTTCGTTGAAGCCATCCCGATCTACCAGCGGGTCCTCGAGCTGCAGCCAGAGGATGCCGAAACCCACAACGACCTCGGGCTTGCATTGCATTATGTCGGCCGTGCGCAGGATGCGATCAGCACCTTAAAACAGGGTACCGAGTTGGCGCCGGATTTCCAACGCATCTGGCTGAGCCTCGGGTTCGTTGCTTTACAAAACGGTGAACCTGCTCTGGCACGCGATGCACTGCAACGTGCGCTGGCCCTTGACCCTGATACCGATATTGCTGACGAAGCCACCCGCCTGCTTGGGTTGATGGATGCAGCAGAGACTAAGCCCTAAAACGATTTCAGCCAGACCTCCTCTCGTTCTTGCCCTAGTGGTCTCTTCCGTTGATATCGGCGTCATTTCCCGATACAGAACTCACTAAAGATGCGACCAAGCAGATCGTCGGAGCTGATCTCACCGGTGATCTCGCCCAATGCGTACTGGGCAAGCCGCAGATCCTCAGCGATCAGTTCCGGTCCAGGACACCTGTGCCCACTCTGCTCAGCCCAGGCCTGTTGAGCCTGTTTGAGATGCTTTAAGCCCTGCCGCAACGCCTCAACATGCCGGCGCCGCGCAGAGAATTCGCCGGCATCAGCTCCGCGGTAGCCGGCAATGGTCTTGAGATGGGAGCGGAGATCATCGAGGCCAGCGCCGGTTTTGGCTGAGCAGGCCAGCTCGGTATGGCCTTCAGGCGTTATCGCCTTGCCGGTCGGCCTGCCGCTGCGATCGATCTTGTTACGGAGGATAGTCACCGGGACCCCTGGGTCCAATTCAAGCTCGGCGAGGTGGGCTTGCACGGAGCTGTCTGGGCGTTGCGCCTGGTCGTCAATGATCAGCAGAAGGTGATCCGCCTGCTGAATCTGGACGCGCGCGCGACGAATCCCTTCTTGCTCTACCAGATCAGTCGACGGCCGCAGCCCGGCGGTATCCACCAACCGAATCGGGAGGCCGTCGATCTGGATTTCAGCGCGCAGCAGATCGCGGGTGGTACCGGGTATCTCGGTGACGATTGCTGCGTCAGTACCGGCGAGCGCATTGAGCAAGCTCGATTTTCCGGCATTGGGCGCGCCGGCAATCACCACGAGGAGGCCATCGCGGATCAACTCACCTTGTTGCGAGCTTGCCCGCAAGGTCTCAGTGGCAGCGATCAAGGTGGCGAAATCGGTGTCGGCGATCGGTAGCGCATCGAGCTCGTCGTCTGGGAAATCGAGGGCAGCCTCAATCAGTGCGCGCAGTCGGGTCAGTTGCTCGACGAGGGCGTTAACCCGACGGGAGAACACTCCTTGGAGGCTCCGCGTCGCTAGCCGAACTTGAGTCGCGGTACCGGCCTGAATCAGGTCGGCGATCGCCTCCGCCTGCGCAAGATCCAGCTTCCCATTAAGAAACGCGCGCTCGCTGAACTCACCTGGCCGTGCTGGGCGTGCGCCCAAGTCGAGCGCGCGTGCGAGGAGGAGATCGAGCACGATCGGCCCACCATGGCCCTGCAGCTCGAGCAGATTCTCACCGGTGAACGAGTGGGGCGCGGGGAACCAGAGTGCCACACCTTGATCGATCGCTTCGCCTTGTGCATCGACGAAGCGACGAAGTGTTGCCAGGCGCGGCTGCGGCACAGATCCGATCAGATGCTCGGCGATGCGCCCGGCAGCAGGTCCTGAGATGCGCAGAATACCAATGGCTCCGACGCCCGGAGCAGTAGCCACCGCCGCGATCGTGTCAGGTGCACTGGATGCCAGTGGCTTGCCCGCTAATGACGAGGGCGCTCTGTCCGATCCTGGCATCCCGAGCCTTCGCCGAAAATCACTTCGACTTCTTCGAACTGTGACCCCCGCCCTGGCTGGCGGCCTGCTCAACCTTCCGAGTGATGTACCACTGCTGGGAGATCGAGAGCAGGTTATTGGTCACCCAGTACAGCACCAAACCGGACGGGAAAAAGGCGAAGAATACCGTGAATACAAACGGCAAGGCCATGAAGATCTTCGCCTGCATCGGATCTGGCGGTGGCGGATTGAGCTTCTGCTGCACGAACATGGAGACGCCCATGATCAGCGGCAGGATATACAACGGATCAGGCTCGGTGAGATTATCGAGCCAGAGGATGAAGGGAGCGTGACGCAGCTCGACACTCTCGAGCAGTACCCAGTAGAGCGCGATGAAGACCGGGATCTGTACCAAGATCGGCAAACAACCGCCGAGCGGATTGATCTTCTCCTTCTTGTACAGCTCCATGAACGCCTGGTTCAGCTTCTCCTTATCGTCCCCATAGCGATCCTTAAGCGCCTGAATGCGCGGCGTCATCTTGCGCATATTGGCCATCGACTTATAACTGGTCTCAGACAGCTTGTAGAACGCCGCCTTGATCAGGATGGTCAAGATGATGATCGCCCAACCCCAGTTACCTACCACCGAGTGAATGGCGTTGAGTAGCCAGAAGATCGGCTCGGCGAGGATGGTGAGCCAGCCATAGTCGACGGCCAGCTCGAGGCCGGGCGCGATCTCAGCAAGCCGATCCTGCAACTTCGGGCCGGCGAACAGCTGGCTCTCAAAGGTATGGCTGGCACCGGCAGGGATGGTGATCGCGGGCGAATAGGTGCCGATGATGTAGCGACTATCGCCGTCGATGGCCTTGGTGTAAAAGGTTTCTTCGATACCCGTTGGCGGTATCCAGGCCGCCATGAAGTAATGCTGGATCATCGCCACCCAACCATCGGTGATGGTCAAATCCAGCGGCCGCTTCGACATGTCGGCGAAGGATTCCTTCTTATACTTGACCTCAGGGCCGTAGTAGACGCCACCGGTGTAGGTATGGATAAAGCTCGACTTGGCGGGATCGTAGAGCTCAGTGCGCTGCAGCTGCTCGTAGTCGCGTACCGCAATCGGCGCATCAGTACTGTTGATGATCTCTTGGCTGGCATGCACCAAGAAGCGGCTACGCTCGAAGCGATAGCGCTTCACCACTTGAATGCCAGCGTCGTTCTGCCAGAACAACTCGACCAACAGTTCGTTGTCACCTTCGGTCAAACTGTAGCGCTGCTGTGCTGGCGTGAACACCGCCTCATGGGTCGGTAGATCGTTATCCGGTCCACCAAGCAGCCCAGACTGGACAATAAAGAGGTTTGGGGTTGTCGCTTTCAGCAGCTGAAAGGGCTTGCTTGGGTCATCCGCGTTCTGCTTATAGTCCAACAGGTACAGCGCCTGAATGGTTCCGCCCTGTGGCGAGATCTCAGCGCGGAGCACATCCGTCTCGACAACGATGGGCCCTGCAGCAAGCGCGGATTCAGCCTCCTGGTCGGCGGCGAATGCTCCCGGTACTGCATTCACCGTTGGCGCGCCGACAGCGGGTGCATCCGGCGCATCGGCCGGCGAGCCTCCATTAGCCCGCTCAGCGGCGGAACTGCCCGCGAAGGTCTCCGTTTCAGTCGACGCAATGGGTGGCGTACTGTAGTCCTCGACCCAGGCCTGATAGATCAGAAACAGGACGAAGGCGAGAGCCAAGATCAAGATCAGGCGCATGTTTTCCATGAGGGGGAGTCGACTTGCGCTAGCGGTTAGTGGGTGTAGGAGGAGCAGACTGCGCGTCTTGCACGGCCGACTTGTTTGCAGGCGGAACCGGATCAACGCCTCCCGGATGCCAAGGGTGGCATCTGAGCAAGCGTCGAATCCCAAGCCAAACGCCGCGCATCACGCCGTGCTGCTCAACGGCCTCGATCGCATATTGCGAGCAAGTTGGGTAGAAGCGACAGTGATTGCCGATCAACGGACTCAAGAACAATTGATAGGCCCGAATCGAGCCGCGTACTAGTCGATTAACGATCATCGCCGCTGAAAGCGCTTCCAGTGCTTGGCGAGTGAAGCGTTCAGCGTCGCGTTGTCCGCATCGACAGCAGCACGGCGGCAGAGCACGACGAAGTCAGCGAACTCCAGCGAGCCTCGAGCATGACGGAAGCTTTCACGAATCACGCGCTTGATCCGATTGCGAGCAACTGCCCGCGGAGCACAGCGTTTGGCAATGGCGAGACCGAGCCGTGCAGTCTGAGCCATTTCACAACCAGGCGGCCTGCGGCCCAACACCGTGAAGTACAGATCACTTGAACGGCGCGGCTCAGCAAACACCCAGTCAAAATGACGTGACGTGCGCAATCGAACCGCATGCGGGAAACCAAGCCCTGAAGCTCGTCCACTGGGCACGGCAACAGTTGCATCGTCTGTGCTGTCTCGCGGTTGACAGGCCAACAAGACTAAGGGGTCAACCGCGCCCGGCCTTTCGCGCGCCGCGCCTGCAACACTTTGCGGCCATTACGGGTGGCATTGCGCGCTCGGAAGCCGTGCGTCCGCGCTCGCTTCAAACGACTGGGTTTAAAGGTCTGTTTCACGAAGAAGTCTCCACGGATGTGACCTGCAGCTGTACGCAGCTATAAGGTCGAACGATGATGGTCAGCCGTTTGCGTCGGCGCTCACCGATTGACAGACCAGGCAACGCTAAGCGCTGAGTCTGACCGATCGGTCCACCTTATATAAGGTTGAGGATGCCGGGGCTACTTGTGCCGCGAGCGCTAGGCAATCCAAGCGAACCCGCAGAGCATGACCGCCCATATTAGAACGAGGGTGGACTCGGGTCAACGTCTTCGCTGAGATCATTGCACAGTCTTGTTCGCGAGTCGGGCTGTGGATAAGTCGTCATCAGGGGTCTAGACTGGCGGATCGCAGTGGCTGCGATATCAGCTGCTCAACTAGAAACGTACTTACGAGGGGATCGGCGATGCCGAAGCTCTGGGACCAGTGTACGAGCCTGCTCAGGCAGGATCTCACTGACTCTGAATTCAATACCTGGATCATGCCGTTACAGGCCAGCGAGGAGGGCGAACGCCTAAGGCTCTTCGCACCCAACCGCTTCGTCAAAGACTGGGTCAAGCAGCATTACGAGACGCAGATTGCTTCGCTCTGCCGGGGTGTCAGCGAGGGCCGGGTCAAGCAAGTGAGCTTCGAGATCGGGGCCCTGCGTAAGCAGGAGAACGGTGCATCGGCTGTGCTGAGCAGCAACGAGGCGGCCGACAATCTCGTCCTGGAGCAACGGCGCGCGGAAGCCTGCCTGAACCGAGCATTTAACTTCGACACCTTTGTTGAGGGTAAGTCGAACCAGATCGCCCGTGCTGCGTCGATCCAGATCGGGCAAAACCCCGGCACCGCCTACAACCCGCTTTTCGTCTATGGCGGCGTCGGCTTAGGCAAGACCCATCTGATGCATGCCATCGGGAACGCCATCCTCGAGGCCAATCCCTCGTCTCGAGTGGTCTACGTACACTCCGAGCGATTCGTCTCGGACATGATTCGGGCGCTTCAGCACAACGAGATCGACAAGTTCAAGCGACTCTATCGTCGCGTCAATGTCCTCCTGATCGACGACGTTCAGTTCTTTGCTGGCAAGGACCGCTCGCAGGAGGAGTTTTTTCATACCTTCAACGCCCTGTTCGAGGCGCAGCAGCAGATCGTGCTGTCGAGCGATCGCTTTCCGAAGGAGGTCAGTGGGCTTGAGGAGCGGTTGCGCTCGCGCTTCGGCTGGGGGCTGACGGTGGCGATTGAGCCACCAGACCTTGAGACCCGAGTCGCGATCCTGAACAGCAAGGCCACATTCATCGGAGCCGACCTGCCGGAGGACGTTGCGTTTTTCGTCGCTAAACGCGTGCGCTCTAACATCCGTGAGCTTGAGGGCGCATTGCGTCGGCTGGCAGCCAACTCGCGATTCCTTGGGGTGCCGGTTACGGTCGAGTTCGCTAAAGATGCGTTACGCGACATGCTGGTCGCGCAAGACAAACAGGTCTCGATCGAGAATATTCAGAAGGCGGTAGCCTCCCACTACAAGATACGCGTCAGCGATCTACTGTCATCCAGCCGATCTCGCTCGGTCGCTCGCCCCAGGCAGGTCGCGATGACGTTGGCCAAAGAGCTCACCAAGCATAGCCTGCCCGAGATCGGCAAGGCCTTCGGTGGACGCGACCACAGCACGGTGATCCATGCAGCACGCAAGATCGCTGAGCTGCGCGCAGGCGACACCATGATCGAGGAAGACTACAAGATCCTGTTGAGAACCCTGCAGAACTAACTGTGGGTAAGCTGTGTGCTGGTTTTTGAGCCGAGTCTGTCCACAGGTCACTCACAGTTAGGCGAGGTTGCCTCGAACAGCTTTGAGGTCAGCCATACGTCTGTTTATAAAAGGCTTTTGACTCCTTGCAGGGTTATCCACTAAGCCTATTACTACAATATTCAAGATATTTAAAGATAAGAGTAATAACGCATGAAGATTTCGGTCGATCGGTCAGTGTTGCTTCCCGCGTTGTCGGTTGTGGGCGGTGTTGTTGAGCGTCGGCAAACCTTGCCGATCCTTGGCAATTTGTTGCTTAGTGCCGATGACGGACTGTTGCGATTGAAAGGGACGGATCTCGAGATCGAGATCACGAGCACGGCTGTGTGTGAGGTCGAGGAGGCAGGTACAGCGACACTCCCCGCGCGTAAGCTCACTGACATAGCGCGATCGCTTCCAGATGGTACGCAGGCACTGATCAAGGTACAGAGTGAACGCGGCACGGTGGTGTCTGGTCGCAGTCGGTTCACACTGAGCACCTTGCCAGCGGCTGATTTCCCAACCATGGAAGTCCCGGCTCCGGAGGTGATGGTCGAGGTCGATCGCGACGTGCTGCAACGACTGCTGGATAAGACGTCCTTCGCGATGGCGCAGCAGGATGTGCGCTACTACCTCAATGGTGTGCTACTCGAGCTGTCGTCGGATCGCGCGGTTGCCGTTGCCACTGATGGGCATCGGCTGGCAAAGGTTGTTGCGACGCTAGACGACGCCAATCCAGACGATTCAGGGTTGGCGACGGAGCCGCGGCAGGTCATTGTTCCGGCAAAGACGGTGCTTGAGCTCAAGCGTCTTCTTGGCTCGGCTCCAGACCGAGTGCGGGTTGAGTTATCTGAGCGGGCGCTCAAAGTTGACCTGGGTAAGACACAAGTCGTCTCGAAATTGGTCGAGGGTCAGTATCCAGACTACAACCGTGTCATCCCGGCAGATCTGGAGCGGGTTGCGAGCATCGATCGGGATCGTTTGAGGGCTGCCCTGCAGCGAACAGCCATCCTGTCGAATGAGAAGTATAAAGGCGTGCGCGTGACCTTCGAGACCGGGCGGCTGTTGCTTCAGACCCAGAACCCGGAGAAGGAGCAGGCGGAAGACGAGATTGAGATCGAGTACAACGGTGAGTCGGTCTCAGTCGGGTTCAACGTCGCTTATGTGCTTGATGTCCTCTCAGCGGTCGATGCGTCCACTGTCGAAGTACGCTTCAAGAATGCTGAGAACAGTGCCGTCTGGCAAGGGGTTGGGGCTGAGGATGAGGTGTTCGTCATCATGCCGATGCGGCTCTAGCCTCTGTGGTGACGGTTGCCTTATTGGTTGTTCTCCTTGCCTCGTTTTTGGATTGATCTGTGGGTGGCGAGGTGGGAGCGTGATGGTATGGTTAAGGTGATGGTTGTTTAACGCAACGTTAAAACGAATCCGGGTGCAGCGGTTTAGGAATCTGCGGGACGTCGACGTTGATTTTCGCTCGGGTGCTACCTGGATTGTTGGTGCTAATGCGGCTGGGAAGACGGCTCTACTCGAGTCGATCTACTGCTTGAGCCGAGGTCGGAGCTTTCGCGGACGCCGATTCGGAAGCTTGATCGAGCGGGGTGAGACTTCGGCGCGGATCGAGGGCTGGCTCGAGGCGTCGCTCGGAGATGCAAGAATCAGTTGGGCGAGTGCTCGCGGGGAGGTTACGCGAGATCCGGCCCAGGGTGCTGAGACCAAGTTGCCAGTCCGGCTGATCTGCGAGTGGACACATGCACTCGTTGAGGGTGAGCCATCATTGCGACGGCGTTTCATCGATTGGAATCTCATGCTGTGGGATCGGTCAGCAGGCGGCTTATTTTCTCGCTTTCGGCGAGTTGCGTCGCAACGTAACGCTTGGCTTCGGGCTGGTGCGCGGGGTCAGGCTGTTTGGGATGAACCTTATGCTGTCGCGCTCAGCGAGATCTCACGACTTCGGGCGAGGTTCTTTGAGGCATTCGCGGAAGGATTTCGTGCTCTGAATGCCGAGGAGGATTGGTTCAGGGAGATCGAGGCGTGCTGGGACGGCGTCATCGCAGGGCAAGACGAACTGGTGTCCAGGTTGGCAGAGATGCGCCCAGCGGATCAAGAGCGTGGCTTCACCTATCTAGGGATCTCGCGTGACGACTTTTCCCTGCGGCTCGATGGCAATAAGTGGGTTGGCTCCCGCGGCCAGTCGAAGGTCCTTGGGTGCGTCTTGCAACTTGCAGCTGAGCAGTTGGTGTCGGGCGAAAATGGGGTTGGTGCATTGTGGTTGGTTGACGATCTTGACGCCGAGCTGTCTCCAGAGTGGAGCCAGCGAGTGGTGGGGCTATTAAGAAGGAATGGTTCTCAAGTGTTCTATACCGCATTACCAGGCAAGGAGTTACTGGCCAGTTGTCGCACTGCGGATGATGCGGTGTTCCACGTGGAACATGGAGACCTGCTGCGTGCAACCGGCTGATTTGGCGCCGTTGTGGTGAAAGCCGCCACTGCAAACCCCCTACGGTTATCGGTCTGCTTCAAGCGCATGGCGAGCTCTGGACAAACTGATCTCCGGAAGGATGTTCCACGTGGAACATCCGTGGTGGAGTTGAAGCCCTCACTCATGTTGAACGCAATCTGACTAACTGCGGCGCCCGTGCATGTTCCACGTGGAACACTCGGCCATATACTGCCGACCGATTGCCCAGCCCAAAGCAGGCGTCAGCCATGTATAATCAATGGGTTCTAGCCTTTTGCCACAGTGGCGTCATCGCCAGCTGTCGCTAACCTAGGCTTGACGCCACCGATCGATGAGTCCAGCCGCAATTGTCGCAGGCGCGCTAGCGCCCTCACAGACTGCCCTTTTCTGAGACTTCCCGCCCGATGGCGTCGATTGCCTGCCTGCCTCATCTGGCTTGGCACGTCTTGTCTACCACTACAGATCTCCCCAGCGTATGAGCTACGATTCCTCAAGTATCAAGGTTCTTCGAGGCCTTGACGCTGTCCGCAAGCGGCCCGGAATGTACATCGGCGATACCGATGATGGGACAGGGCTCCACCACATGGTCTTCGAGGTCGTCGACAATGCGATCGACGAAGCGCTTGCTGGTCATTGCAACGAAATCCTGGTCACCGTGCACGCTGATGGCGCTGTCTCGGTCATCGACAACGGCCGCGGCATCCCTGTCGACATCCATCCCGAAGAGAATCGTTCCGCCGCCGAGGTCATCATGACCGTGCTCCATGCTGGCGGTAAGTTCGACGACAACTCTTACAAGGTATCCGGTGGTCTGCACGGGGTCGGCGTCTCGGTCGTCAATGCCCTCTCGGAGTATTTGCGCCTGCGTATCCGGCGCGACGGCATGGCCTATGAACAAGAGTTCGAGCTTGGCGTGCCCTCCTACCCGCTGCGTGAATGCGGCCCCTCCGATGCCACCGGGACCGAGGTCTATTTCAAGCCCTCGCCAACCATTTTCACCGATCTCGAGTTTCACTTCGAAATACTCGCCAAACGCTTGCGAGAGCTGTCCTTCCTGAACTCCGGGGTGCGCATTCGGCTGAAGGACGAGCGCACCGATCGCGAAAATGTCTTCGAGTATCAGGGCGGTATTCGCGCCTTCATCGAACATCTCAACCAGAACAAATCGCCGATCCATCCAAGCGTCTTCTATTTCACCGCCGAGCGCAGTGAGATCGTCACCGAGGTCGCCTTGCAGTGGAACGATGCCTACCAAGAAAACATCTTCTGCTACACCAATAACATCCCGCAGCGCGATGGTGGCACACACCTCGCCGGGTTTCGTGCGGGGCTCACCCGGACGCTCAATCAGTACATCGAACGGCAGCAGCTCGACAAAAATCAGAAGACTCGGCCCGTCGGTGACGATGCGCGTGAGGGATTAACCGCGGTTGTCTCCGTCAAGGTGCCTGACCCGAAGTTCTCTTCGCAAACCAAGGACAAGCTGGTTTCTTCGGATGTCAAGCCGGTGGTCGAGGCCTTGCTGAGCCAGTACTTGGATATGTTTCTCGAAGAGAACCCGTCCGAAGCAAAGATCATCGCCAATAAGATGCTGGATGCTGCGCGGGCGCGGGAGGCTGCGCGCAAGGCGCGTGACATGACGCGTCGCAAGGGCGTGCTCGACATTGCCGGCCTACCTGGAAAATTGGCGGACTGCCAGGAGAAGGACCCCTCGCGCTCCGAGCTCTTTATCGTCGAGGGTGACTCAGCCGGCGGCTCAGCGAAGCAGGGTCGAGACCGCGCCTTCCAAGCGATCCTGCCGCTGAAGGGCAAGATCCTCAACGTCGAAAAGGCCCGCTTTGACAAGATGCTGTCCTCGGCGGAGGTCGGAACCTTGATCACGGCGCTCGGCTGTGGCATCGGTCGCGAGGAATATAATCCGGACAAGCTCCGTTACCATCGCATCATCATCATGACCGATGCCGATGTCGATGGCGCCCATATCCGAACGCTCCTGCTGACCTTCTTCTATCGGCAGATGCCGGAGCTGATCGATCGCGGCTACGTTTACATCGCCCAGCCACCGCTGTACAAGGTCAAGCGCGGCAAGCAGGAAGACTATCTCCTCGACGATGCGGAAATGAGTGCATCGCTGCTTCGAACCGCGATCGATAACGCCGCGCTCTATGTTGAACCAGAGGCCCCGCCGATCAGCGATATCGGGTTTGAGGCCTTGATGAGCGACTATCAGGTCTTCCGCGCGATGCTCCTGAGAATGGCCACGCGTTACGATCTCAATTTCCTGACTGAACTCCTGAGCATGCCTCGCCTGTCCGTAGAGGTCCGCACGGATGCCGAACGCCTTGCTGCCTGGGCAGACCAGCTGGAGCAGTTGCTTCGAGCGCAAGCGGGTCCAGCCATCGACTATCGCATCAGGCTGATCCAATCAGACAGCGAAAAGCCGATCGGCCTCTCGATCATTCGCCTCGTGCATGGTATTCCAGAGACCCGAGAAGTGGCGCTCGACTTCTTCGATTCTGCAGACTACCGCCGCATCGCAACGCTTGCCGAGAAGCTCGAAGGTCTACTGAAGCCCGGAGCGCGCGTTGTGCGTGGTGAGCGTCACCGCGAAGTGAGAACGTTTGGGGAGGCCTTTGATTGGCTGCTTGCTGAAGGACGGCGCGGCTACCACATTCAGCGCTACAAGGGTCTTGGAGAGATGAACCCAGGTCAGTTATGGGAGACCACCATGGACCCCGATTGCCGTCGCCTGCTTCGCGTCACCATCGAAGATGCGGTGAGCGCGGATCAAATCTTCACCACCCTGATGGGTGAGCATGTCGAACCGCGGCGAGAATTCATCGAGCTGCATGCGCTCGATGCTGCCAATATCGACGTCTAATCAGACGCTGGCGGACAGTCAGCATTCTGGATCAGCGCTGTTGCAGCAGTGCTGATCCAGTCTTCAGCCAACGCATTGATGGCGCTTGCACTCAGCCCCTTGGTCGCGATCGGCGGTCCGATCACCACATCGATCATTCCGGGGCGCTTGCGCAATTGGTTGCGGCCCCAGAAACAGCCCGCGTTATGTGCGATTGGCACCACCGGCACGCCAGTGCGGGCCGCCAGCATGGCGCCACCGATCCCAAAACGCTTTAGCTTTCCTGGCGCAACGCGCGTGCCTTCTGGAAAGATCACGACCGAGTGACCGCGCGCTAGCCGCTCTGCTCCGACTGAAAGCAACTGTTTCATCGCCTGACGGCCTGCCGAGCGATCAATTGCAATCGGCCGAAAGAGCGCAAGCGCCCAGCCAAAAAACGGGATGAGTAACAGCTCGCGTTTCGTCACCCAGGTTTGTGGGGTCGGTAACAAGGGGCCGAGCGCAATGGTTTCCCAGGCGGACTGGTGATTGCTGAAAATGATCCGACCCTGGCCTTGGCCTTGGCCTTGGCCAGACTGCAGATGTTCCAACCCTGTTACGCGATAGCTAAGCCCGCACAGCATCCGCAGAGCCCAGAGCACAGCATGCTCCCATTGCAGAACCAGACGCTGCAGATGCTGTCTTGGTAGAACTGGAAACAGAATCAGCAGCAGCGTGCTGTAGATCACCGCGCTTAGCCAGAGAAAGGCCGCAAAACTGAGGGCTCGCGCAGTGTCCAGCGCGGAGGTTCGCCACCCAGACATGGACAAGCCAGCCATGGGCCACTAAGCGCGCTCGAGTAGCGCGCCCTCGAGCAGCGCATCAACAGCCGCGGCTAGATCATCGAACACCGGCACTTCAGCCAGCGGCGGCGGGAGCAGTCGCTCCGTTTTCTCGCCATTGCCGGTGCGCACCAGGATTGGCTGCGCCCCCACACCGAGTGCGGCCTCGAGATCCCGCCGCGAATCGCCGACCATCGGCGTGCCGCTGAGCGGAAAGCCGGTTCGACGGCGGATCTCACGCAAGAGTCCCGGCAACGGCTTGCGGCAGTCGCAGCCATTGCTGGGGCCGTGGTGACAAAAGGCGATGACCTCGACGCGGCCGCCGACGGCACTCAAGCGCGTGCGCAGCGCCTGATGGATGGCGTTGATGTCGTCCAAATCACAGAGTCCGCGCGCGACGGCCGACTGATTGGTGGCGACCGCAACGCTGATGCCAGCGTTGTTGAGTCGCGCGATCGCCTCCAGGCTCCCGGGGATGGGGTACCATTCGTCGGCGGACTTGATGTAGTCCTCTGAGTCGTAGTTGATCACCCCATCGCGATCCAAGATGACGAGTTTCATAGTGGCGCCTCTTTCGGCTCTTGGTGCGGCTCTTGGTGCGGATATTGCCCCGTAATCCGCAGTTCAGCCGGACGCTCGCATTATCCCTGCAGCAACGAGATATCAGCGACCCCATGGAATAACGTCTCGATACGCTTTAACAGCGCGAGTCGATTGGCTCGGATCTCGGGCTCGTCTGCCATCACCATCACCTGATCAAAGAAATCATCAAGCGCTTGGCGCAGACTCGAGAGTTCGGCAAGGGCGGCGTTGTAGTCGTGCTGATCTAACAAGCCTGTCACCTTGTCGCTCAGCGTATCGACAGCCATGGCAAGCGACTGCTCGGCAACGTCCTGCAACAATGCCTGCTCGACCTGCCGGCCAATCTCATCAGCCGACACCTTCCGCAGGATATTGCGCGTCCGCTTATTGGCGGCCGCGAGTGCGCTTGCCTCCGGGCGACCACGAAAATGTTGGACGGCTTGGATGCGGCGGTCGATATCCACCGGCTCGCTGAGGTCGAGCGCCAAGACCGAGGCGATGACGTCGGCATCGGCTGAACGATCGTCGCCAGCGTCAGCGTAGTAGCGCTTCAGGCGTTCGACACAATATCCCAAAACCTCGTCGACGCAGCCGGCAGCGTTCAGGCTGGCCGGAAAACCAGCCGCCGCCCGTTCGAACAGGACGCGAAGATCCAAAGCCAGTGGCGTCTCGATCAAGATGCGGAGCACGCCAATGGCGGCCCGACGCAACCCATAAGGATCTTTGACGCCGGTTGGACGCAGACCGATCGCGAAAATGCCAACCAAGGTGTCCGCACGGTCCGCGATCGCCACTGCGCGCGCAAGGTCTGTCTCCGGGAGATGATCGCCAGCGTGCTTAGGCCAATAATGCTGTTCAATCGCCGCTGCGACGATCGGGGCTTCGCCAGAGCGCTCCGCATAGTAGCGGCCCATCACGCCTTGCAAGCTGCCAAACTCACCAACCATCAGGGTCACGAGATCGGCCTTTGCCAGCCGCGCAGCATGACGCGTTTGACTGCTATCGCCGCCAATCACCTCGGCAATCCAGGCACTCAGCTCCGCGACACGCTCAGTCTTCTCGAGCAGGGTGCCGAGCTTGTGCTGAAAGACGATCCCCTGTAGCGCGCCCACGCGCTCGCCGAGCGGGGTCTTGAGATCCTGCTCCCAGAAAAACTTGGCATCAGCAAACCGCGGCCGAATCACCCGCTCGTTGCCGGCCCGAACCTGATCTGGATCGCGGCTTTGGATGTTGCTGACGGTGATGAAGAAGGGCAACAGGCTCCCAGAGCGATCAACCACCGGAAAATACTTCTGGTTGGCTTGCATGGTCTCGATCAAGACCTCTGATGGCACCTCCAGGAAGCCTGGATCGAAGCGTCCGAGCAAGGCCACCGGCCACTCACAGAGTGCCGTCACCTCATCGAGCACGGACTCATCGATCATCGCCGCCCCACCCGCTTCGGCCGCCAGTGATGCAACCTGCTCAAGGATGGCGCTGCGTCTTGCTGCCAGATCGGCTTCGACGTATGCACCCCGCAGCGCCGACAGATAGTCAGCGGCTGAGCTCAGCCTCACTGCATCAGGATGATGGAACCGATGCCCGCGGGTGAGACGATCGATCTCGATTCCAAGCACCTGTCCAGGGATGACGGAATCGCCCAGCAGCACGCAGACCCAGTGCACTGGACGCACGAACTCGACATGGCTATTGCCCCAGCGCATCCGTTTTGGGATCGGCAATGCTGCCAATGCCGCGTCGATCAGCTCCGGCAATAGGGCTGCGGCCGGTTTGCCAATGACCTGCTGCCGATAACATAGCCAAGCGCCCTTTTCGGTCTCTTCCTGCTCCAGTGAGTCGACAGCAACACCGCAAGACTGCGCAAATCCCAAAGCGGCCTTGGTCGGAGCGCCTTCGGCGTTGAATGCGGCTTTCAGCGCCGGGCCGCGCCGGGCGACTTGCTCATCCGGTTGCGCGAGTGCGACTTGGCTCAGGATCACCGCGAGTCGACGTGGGCTTGCAAACGCCTGTCCACTCCCGTGGGCAAGCCGGGCGTCGTCTAGGCCCTTCAGCAGGCCGTCGCAGAACGCCGTCGACAGTTTCGCCAGTGCGGCGGGAGGCAATTCCTCAGTACCAATTTCGACCAGAAGATCAGCGGTGTTGTGACTGCTCATGCGGCCTCCTCGGCGCTGGCCTTGGCGGCTGCCATCGGGAAGCCGAGCGACTCGCGACTGTGGTAATAGGCCTCAGCCACCGCTCGCGCAAGCGTCCGGACCCTAAGGATAAAGCGTTGACGCTCGGTGACTGAGATCGCACCGCGTGCATCGAGCAGATTGAAGGTATGGGAGGCCTTCAACACCTGCTCGTAGGCCGGCAGCGGCAGGCCAGCCTCAACCAAGACCTTGCTCTGCTGCTCACAGCCGTCGAACAACGCAAACAGCGACTGGATATCAGCGTGCTCGAAGTTGTAAGCGGACTGCTCGCGTTCGTTCTGCAGAAAGACGTCACCATAGGAGACAGGGCCAGTGGCAGAGTTTGTCCAGAGCAGATCGTAGACGCTTTCGACGCCCTGCAAATACATCGCGATGCGCTCGAGTCCGTAAGTGATCTCGCCGGTCACGGGCCGACATTCGAGCCCACCCACCTGCTGGAAATAGGTGAACTGTGTCACCTCCATGCCATTTAACCAGACCTCCCAGCCCAATCCCCAGGCGCCCAAGGTTGGCGACTCCCAGTTGTCTTCAACGAAACGGATATCGTGGATCAGCGGATCGATACCGAGCTCGCGTAGCGAGTCCAAATACAGCGCTTGGATCGCCTCCGGCGAGGGCTTCATGACCACCTGAAACTGATAATAGTGCTGCAGACGATTTGGGTTCTCGCCATAACGACCATCCGTCGGCCGTCGCGACGGCTGCACATAGGCAGCGTTCCATGGCTCTGGTCCAATCGCTCGCAAGAAGGTTCCAGGATGGAAGGTTCCTGCCCCCACCTCCATGTCGTAAGGCTGTAGGATCACGCAGCCTTGGCGGCTCCAATAGTGCTCGAGTTTAAAGATCAGCTCTTGGAAACTGATCCGATCGTCCGACAGATTGCTCAACGCGGACTCCGGCGTTTGCTAAAACCCTACAGTATAGCGATTTTGCTCCTTTTCCGACTACAGCAAACGCCAGGGCCATAACGCGCCGTCGCCGTTATAATCCGCGCCAATCGACGCCGCACTCGCAAATACGCACCGGGGCTTTCATGGACACCATCGCACGCCAGGCGCGCGCAAGGGCAATCAAGCGCACGAGCGTGGTTGGCGCAGTCATCAACCTGCTACTGTCAGCGATCAAGATCGCGGCAGGCTGGATGGGCCAATCTCACGCGCTGATCGCCGACGGGGTTCACTCCCTGTCCGACCTGTTGTCTGATGTCCTGGTCTGGTTTGCAGGCCACAAGGCGGCCAAAGGACCCGACGCCGAGCATCCCTACGGCCACGGGCGCTTTGAGACGGTCGCGACACTGGTTCTCGGATTCTTGCTGAGTGCCGTCGCAATCGGCATTGCTTGGGACGCCACCGAGCGCCTTTTCCAGCCTGAAGCGTTGTTGCGGCCTGAGCCCATCGCGCTCTACGCCGCAGGCCTATCGATCCTCGTCAAAGAGGCGCTCTATTGGTATACCCGCGCCTACGGACTCCGGGTGCGATCAGATCTGCTCATGGCCAACGCCTGGCACCACCGCTCGGATGCGATCTCCTCGATCGTGGTCTTGATCGGGGTCGCCGGAACGCTCGCCGGCCTGCCCTACCTCGATTCGGTGGCGTCGGTGATCGTTGCGGTGATGATCGCAAAGATCGCCTGGGATCTTGGCTCGGACGCGACGCGCGAACTGGTCGATACCGGACTGAGCCCCGAGCGGCTGCGCGAGATCAGTCAGATCATCCGCCGCAGCACCGGTGTTCGCGATGTCCACATGCTGCGCACTCGCACCCTGGGCGGTAACGCCTCGGCTGATGTCCACGTTCTGGTCGACCCTGATATCAGCGTCTCTGAAGGGCACGCCATCAGTGTGCTGGTCCAAGAACGGCTCATGGAAGCCATCGATCGGATGTCTGACGTCACGGTCCACATCGATCCTGAAGACGACGAGACCGCAGCGCCAACCAAAGGTTTGCCGCTGCGCACCGAAGTCATCGAGCGCCTCGACCAGTTCTGGGCACAGATTCCCGAGGCCTTGATGCGTAAGCGTGTCGTCCTCCACTACTTAGAGGGGGCCATCACCGTCGACATCTTTTTCCCTTTGCGAACCTATACTGACGAGCCGACTGCCCGTCAGCTTCGGGATCGACTTCGCGAGGCACTGCAAGCAGATGCTCGCTTCGCCGATGTCCGAATCTACTTCGGCTGATGGATTGACCCCTTGGGTTGCCCTCTAGTTGCCCTCTAGTTGCCCTCTAGTTGCCCTCTATTGGTGCGCTATCAGTCGATGCCTGTTTTATCTTGGTGCGTCATGCGGCTTGCTTCGCTAACAAGCTCCTGCTTGACCGCTCGAAGAGAGCGAACTGCACGCGATGGCACATAATCTGCTTATTGCCACTTGGGTAGCTGTTGCGCGATCCGCGTTTTGGACGACCAAGGCTTGTCCGAACTCACAGACCGATGATCGATCGCCTGCGATCCTGGATCGGGCGCTTCGCGTTGACCTAGCATCCGAACCCTATTCTTAATCCCAAGACCTACAGCGGGAGATTTCGCAGATGTCCGCCACTGACGTGTTGAAGACCATCAAAGACGAGGAAGTAAAGTTCGTGGACCTTCGGTTCACCGACACGCGCGGCAAGGAGCAACACGTCTCCCTGCCCGCTGGGGTGATCGATGAGGGCCTCTTCCAAGACGGAAAGATGTTCGATGGCTCCTCAATCGCCGGCTGGAAAGGCATCGAGGCGTCTGACATGGTCTTGATGCCAGAGGCTGAGACGGCGGTGATGGACCCATTCACCGACGAGAAGACGATGAACATCCGCTGCGATATCCTCGAGCCTGCGACCATGCAGGGCTATGAGCGTGATCCACGCTCGGTCGCCAAGCGCGCCGAGGCCTATCTCGCATCGACCGGAATCGCCGATACCGCGTTCTTCGGTCCCGAGCCTGAATTCTTTGTCTTCGATGATGTCCGTTGGGGCGTCACCATGGCCGGCTCGTTCTACAAGGTCGATTCCGAAGAGGCCGAGTGGAACTCCGAGCGCGTGTTCGAAGATGGCAACATGGGCCATCGTCCCAGCGTCAAGGGTGGCTACTTCCCAGTACCGCCGGTTGACTCTCTGAACGACCTCCGCGCGGCCATGTGCCTAGCGCTAGAAGAAATGGGCGTCCCGGTCGAGGTCCATCATCACGAGGTCGCCACCGCCGGACAATGCGAGATCGGCACCCGCTTCGGGCCTCTGGTTCGTCGTGCCGACATGAACCAGATCACCAAGTACGTGATCCAAAACGTCGCCCATGCCTATGGTAAGACGGCCACGTTCATGCCGAAGCCGCTGGTTGGCGACAACGGCACCGGCATGCACGTGCATCAGTCGCTCGCCAAAGACGGCGTCAATATCTTCGCCGGAGACAAGTACGCCGGTCTGTCCGATAACGCGCTGTACTACATCGGCGGCATCATCAAGCATGCGCGCGCTCTGAATGCCCTGACCAATGCCTCGACCAACTCCTACAAGCGGTTAGTCCCCGGATTCGAGGCGCCCGTGATGCTGGCCTACTCGTCCAAGAACCGCTCGGCATCGATCCGCATCCCACACGATGCCAATCCGAAGGGCCGCCGCATCGAGGTGCGCTTCCCGGACTCGACCGGTAACCCCTATCTGTCGTTTGCCGCCATGATGATGGCTGGTCTCGACGGCATCCAAAACAAGATCCACCCGGGCGATCCGATGGACAAGGACCTCTACGATCTGCCGCCGGAGGAAGAAAAGTCGATCCCGCAGGTCTGCTTCGCGCTCGACCAGGCACTCGAAGCGCTCGACAAGGACCGAGAGTTCCTGACCGCTGGTGGCGTGTTCACCGATGATGTGATTGATGGCTACATCAAGCTGAAGATGGGGGAAGTGACCCAGCTGCGGATGAGCACCCATCCAGTTGAATTCGACATGTACTACAGCCTCTGATCCTTGGCGACAGAGCAGGATACAGGGTAGCTCAGCAGAGCTACCTCTTGAGGGCAAGGATGCCCGCTCCAACGGACGCAACGCCGCCGCCCCCTGGCGACCAAGCACACTCTCAGGGTCAACCTCCTACCCTCTCCTTGCGCTCTGATTGACGGAGCCACAGCTTCGATAAGGGCCGTTACAGGCCACATGCCAACTCAGCGTTAGCATTGGCTGCCTGCCATGAGCCCAGCGCCCAGCGCCTTCTGTTTGCGTAGGACGCTCAGCCCAGTCCCATCCCACCGGCGTGACCAAACTCTGTTCGAGCCTGGTGCATTCAATTGCACACCGGCAGTGCGTTAGGCACTAGACTAGTGCGCTTGCTTGGCGATGCTCCGATAATCAGCGTCCACTAGGGCTTGGGCCCCATTCGTATCCGTCTTTTCAGCGCAAATAACGCCTTGCGCTGACTGATCTTTTTAGCGGTTGCCCAGCGCGTCCCTGCTAGCCTGGTGCCTTCGACCCGATCCTGCGCGCTTGGCCCTGATCTGGCGTGTTGTTTGCTTGTGGGTTAGGGATAGGAGCCAAGCGACCACACAACGACTGATGAACCAAACACCGAGCGGACTGAGCCGGCTTGGCACCATGATCCTCGACAACCTAAGCACGGCCGTGCTGCTGTTCGATCGCGACCTTCGCCTGCGGTATATCAATATCGCTGGTGAAAATCTTCTTGCGGTCAGCGCAAAAACGGTTCTAGGCGAGGCAGCAGGAAATCTCGTGCCCTGCCCCACCGACGCAGTGGAGGACCGCCTGCGGGAATCCCTTGATACGCGGCAGCCCTTCACTGAACGCGAGGTCGAGGTCAAGCGTCCAGATCGCCAGATCATTCGCGTCAACTGCACGGTCCTGCCGTTACATCCCTTCGACGAGCCCTACGAGCTCCTCATGGAGATGCAACAGATTGACCGTCAGCTCAGGATTGCGCGCGAAGAGTATCTAATCTCCCAGCATCATGCGACCCAAGCATTGCTGCGCGGTTTGGCCCACGAGATCAAGAATCCGCTCGGCGGACTGCGAGGCGCTGCTCAACTCTTGGAGCGCGAGCTGCCGAACCCGGGGCTCCGCGAGTACACCCGCATCATCATCGACGAGGCGGACCGGTTACAGACACTGCTGAATCGAATGCTGGGTCCCAATAACCTGCCGCACCTCAGCTCCCTGAATATTCATCATGTGATCGAGCATGTTCGTGGTCTGCTGAGTGCCGAGTTCCCCTCTGGACCTGAGATCGTACGCGACTATGACCCGAGCATCCCGAATTTCGACGCTGACCCCGATCGGCTCATCCAGGCCATTCTCAATATCGCACGGAATGCCGCACACGCGGCAGGTCAGCATGGCCAGGTCAGGCTGCGGACCAGAGTTATGCGGCAGTTCACCATTGGTAATGTGCGCCACCGGCTAGTCTTAGTGATCGAGATCGAAGACGACGGACCGGGTATCCCCGAAGAGCTGATGGATCGCATCTTTTTTCCGATGGTGTCTGGCCGTGCCGGCGGCACGGGACTTGGGCTTGCGATTGCGCAGGAGCTCGTGAATCAGCATCAAGGTTTGATCGAATGCGAAAGCCGCCCGGGCTGCACCAACTTCCTGGTCTATCTTCCGCTGGAGCCGATCCATGAATAGAGTGCCCCGGATTTGGGTGATCGACGACGACCGTTCGATTCGCTGGGTGCTCGAGCGCGCCTTACGCCAGGCTGAGATGGACGTGACCAGCTTCTCCAACGGCGTCGGCGTGATGGATGCGCTCGAACGCGAGACGCCCGACGTCATCCTATCCGACATCCGCATGCCGGGGATTGACGGTCTCGAGCTGCTCGAGCAGATCACAGCCCGCTACCCTCAGATTCCGGTCATCATCATGACCGCGCACTCTGACCTCAACAGCGCTGTCTCGGCCTTTCATGGTGGCGCCTTCGAGTACCTGCCAAAGCCATTCGACATCGATGAGGCGGTGGATCAGGTGCAGCGAGCCTGTCGCAAACACAATGACGCCACTGCTGAACCACCACCGCTGCTGCATAGTCCGGACATCATCGGCGAGGCACCGTCGATGCAGGAGGTGTTCCGTGCAATCGGCCGTCTCGCACGCTCCAACATCACGGTGTTGATCAATGGCGAGTCCGGGACGGGCAAGGAGCTGGTCGCACATGCGCTGCATCGGCACAGCCCACGGGCGAAGGCCCCATTCATCGCCCTGAACATGGCCGCGATCCCGCGCGATCTGATGGAATCCGAGCTATTTGGCCATGAGCGTGGCGCCTTCACCGGTGCCCAGACGCGCCGCGAAGGCCGCTTTGAGCAGGCCGATGGCGGTACCCTGTTCCTCGATGAGATCGGAGATATGCCCGCCGAGCTGCAGACACGGCTCCTGCGGGTACTCGCTGACGGCGAGTTCTATCGTGTCGGCGGCCTCACCCCCATCAAGGTCGATGTCCGCATCATCGCCGCCACCCATCAAAACCTTCGCGAGCTCGTTGCCAAGGGCAGTTTCCGCGAAGATCTGTTCCATCGCCTGAATGTCATCCGTATCCATTTGCCAGCATTGCGCGAGCGGAGTGAAGACATTGGCTTATTGATGCGCCATTTTCTCGCCCAAGCCGCCAAAGAGCTCGGCTGCGAGGCCAAGGTGCTGGCGAATGACGCGCTTGAACGGCTTGAGCGGCTCGAATGGCCCGGCAATGTGCGCCAGCTTGAGAACACCGCCCGCTGGCTCACGGTAATGGCCTCGACCAAGCAGATCCATGTGGGTGATCTACCGCCCGACTTAGAGGGCATCTCAGCAGCGGCGCATTCTGATGACCAGTGGGAAGGCACGCTGCGCGCCTGGACCCGGCGTCGCTTGCAGCAGGGTGATCACGACATCCTTGACTCCGCGATGCCGGCGTTCGAGCGCATTCTGATCGAATGTGCCCTTGAGCATACCGGTGGTCGGCGCCAAGAAGCAGCCAGGCTATTAGGCTGGGGGCGTAACACCCTAACACGTAAGATTAAGGACCTCGGCATGGAAGAAGACGGATCGGATGATCCCAGTGAGGATGACGAAGCCAACACCCCTGCCAGCTAGCTCACCGCACGTCCATGCGCGAATCCATCGCGCCGAGCCCCGAACTAGGGCGTAAACCGACCGCAGGCGACGCTAGCAATCGCCGCGAAGGCGCCCCACTTCGGTGCAATCGAGGCGGCCAAGCCGTCAACCGCCTAGCCTAACGCTCATGGTACGGCGCCACCCTGGAACATGAATCGCGTGAGATTCACGTTAAGACACCCTCAGCCACAGGACTTCACCAGTGGACAGTAGCAGTATCCGCCTCCCCGGCTCTCAGCTCGCTGAAATCAGTTTTGTCGATGGAACCCTAAGAGTTGCCTTCGCCCGCGCCTACATCATCAAGACCATGACCGGATCGACCGAGAAGACCCTCTGGTGGCAGGCCGGCGAACTGGTGCTCGAACATGCAGAGCTGCTCGCGCCGTTACCGGAGCCACAGCCTGGAGAAGGTCTCGTCTGCGATGGCGGCGACATCGATGAAAACGTCTACACCTATCGAGATATGATTCCAATACCGCTCGAGAGTCGTGGTCTTTGCCGCTGTGACCTTAAGCTCCATGGCACTGATGCGCGCATCACCGCTCAAGGCGAGACTGTTCGGCTCCTGATGCAGGCGACGCCGAAATATATCGAGCATATCCGGGAATCTTGACGATATGGGCCGCTTCAGGTCGAACGACACCAGGCCGAATTCAGCGAAAGCGGAACATTGTTAAGCGGGGAGCGGTTTTGCTTGAAAATTGGTGCCCAGGGACAGAATCGAACTGCCGACACGGGGATTTTCAGTCCCCTGCTCTACCAACTGAGCTACCTGGGCTTTAACCGTTTGCCATGCCAGGGAAGGCTTGGCGAAGCCCTTTATTAGACCGCTCTTGCGCCATCGCGTCAAGATGTGGACCGGCGCTTTTTGACTTGGAGGTGTCATCAAAACGGACGTCTCGACAAATCGGACGAAAATTGGATTGGCGTTCAGCCTTGCGCGCCTGCGACTGAGCGGAGATTGGTCTTGGGCATCGCCTGGAAGCGTTTCAGTAAGCCAGAAAAGGCGCGCGTTCTTCAAGCCAACGTTGCTCATCATTGGCGAGCAGTTCGTCGAGGTCGGCGGGCTCGGTGGTGGCATCGTCGACCCATTCACGCAGCCCTGTGCCGCCGCTCAAGAGGTCGATGGCGAGGCGTTCGGTCTCGTATTCGTAGGGGAAGTCGCGCCAGAGTGGGTAGTCTGGATACTCCAGACGCAGGGCCTTGAGAAAGAGTGCGATGAGTCGGTAGGGGCGGAAGCGCTGGTGGTCGTAGTGGACGCTGTCGGTGTGGATCTGGAGCCCGTGGCAGAGCTGTCCTTGGTGCTTGTGGAAGCAGGGCTCGAAGCCGCAGCAACGGATCAGGGCGCCTTGCATCCAGTCTGAGGCAAAGGTCTCCATGCGCTGCATCAGCCGGCAGATATCCAGTCCTGGCGCCCCGACCACCTCAAGGGGGTTCGTGGTTCCGCGTCCTTCGGAGAGGCTGGTGCCCTCGAGTAGTACGGTACCTGGGAAGCAGCGCGCCATGTTGAGGCTGGAGGCATTCGGGCTCGGATTGACCCAGGGCAGCTCGTCGCGCGGCCAGCCGTATCCGGGCGCGGCGTCTGGCTGGTAGCCGTCCATCGCGATCACCTCGCACTCAAGGTCGAGCCGCTTGTTGGCGATTAGCCAGCGTGCGAGCTCGCCGAAGCTGAGGCCGTGTCGCATCGGCAGTGGGGCAACGCCGACAAAACTGTGCCAGTCGTCCTCGAGCAGACTGCCCTCGACGGGCCGACCGGCGGGGTTTGGTCTGTCGAGCACCCAGACCGCCTTGCCGCGCTTGGCACAGGCCTCAAGCACATAGGCGAGGGTGGTGGCATAGGTATAAATGCGCGTGCCGATGTCCTGTAGATCGACCAGCAGGACATCGAAATGATCGAGCATGGCGTCGCTGGGGTAGCGCACCTGCCCGTAGAGGCTGAACACCGGAATCTGGTGGATCGGGTCGACATAATCGTCGGACTCGATCATGTTGTCCTGCTTGTCGCCACGCATGCCATGCTGAGGCCCAAAGGCGGCGGTGATCCGCAGACCGCTCAGCGACATCAGTGCATCCAGGCTGTGGCGCCCGACATGGTTGACCGAAGCGGGATGGCCGAGGAAGGCGATGCGCCGCCCCACAAGCGGTCGCCGCAAGTTGCCATCGGCGAGAAGTCGATCGATTCCTAGGCGCATGGGTGTCACGGACTCCTGCTCCGGTCACGCCACGGAGGTCAAAGCGTAGCCAGTCGCGGCATGATCGAGAGGCAGCCAAGGCGAAGGCCAATCTGTGCGCTACACAGCCGGGCATCGCTTTGTGCGCATTGGCCGCCCGAAAGATGAAACCATGGTTTCACCGTCTAGCATGTGGTACCGGGGACGAGACTCGAACTCGTAAGGTGTTACCACCGGTGGATTTTGAGTCCACTGCGTCTACCAATTCCGCCACCCCGGCAGCGAACCTATAATTATAGCGCTTCCTTGCCCAAAGAGAACAGTCACAGCAACAGGTTTGCCGATCAGTATGATGCGCCGCTCCGATTTCCACTTCGATCTGCCCGATGAGCTGATCGCTCAACGACCCCTTGCCGAGCGCAGCGCCAGCCGCTTACTCGCGCTCGATGGCGCAACCGGTCGGCAGACCGACCTACGCTTTCTTGATCTCCCAAGCCTGCTGCAGGCGGGCGATCTTCTCGTGTTCAACGACACCCGAGTCATCCCAGCGAGACTCTTCGCGCGTAAACCCACCGGCGGCCAGGTTGAGGTGCTGATCGAGCGCATGGTCGACGATCGCGAGGCCTTCGCCCACCTGCGCGCGAGTAAGACACCGCGGTTGGGTGCTGAGCTGCAGTTGGCTGATGGCGAACGGCTGCTGATCCTCGATCGCGAGGACGACCTGTTTCGGCTTCGCGCGCTCGATGCAGCGTTGCCAAAGCTGATGCAACGCCACGGTCACATGCCACTGCCGCCCTATATTCGGCGCGCCGATGATGCCGCTGATATCGAGCGTTATCAGACCGTCTATGCGGAGCGTGAAGGGGCCGTTGCGGCGCCGACCGCCGGCTTGCATTTCGACCAGCCGATGCTCGATCGACTGGCTCAGGCCGGCATCAAGACAGCGCATATCACCCTGCATGTCGGCGCAGGCACCTTTCAGCCGGTGCGCGAGGAGGATCTAGACCAGCATCGAATGCATGCCGAATGGCTCGAGGTCAACGAGAAGGCGGTGGCGCAGATCGAGGCAACCCGAGCCACTGGCAGTCGGATCATTGCCGTCGGGACCACGTCGGTTCGTAGCTTGGAAACCGCCGCCGCAGCAAGCGGATCGGACATCGCCGGGAGTGAAGATCAGCTCGCCGATGCGGCGTCGCCGGAGCAACTTGCATCGGTTACAGCCCCGCTAGGCCTGCGCCCTTATCGCGGTGAAAGCCGCTTGTTCATCCGCCCGCCCTATCGGTTCCGCGTGGTCGATGCGATGATCACCAACTTCCATCTTCCCGGCTCGACGCTCTTGATGCTGGTGTCGGCGTTTGCCGGCCATGAGGCGATCATGGCTGCCTACAGCCACGCTGTTTCTCAACGGTACCGCTTCTTTAGCTACGGGGATGCGATGTTTCTGACGCGCGTGAAGAGCTGACGTGCGGTAAAAGTGCGCGGGACGTTTTATCGCGCACAAAAAAAAGCGCGGCGATTGCCGCGCTCTAAAGATTACCACCAAAGGAGGATGGAGGAGTGCACCAGAGGACTGCGAACCTCCAGTGCATCGCTAGTTTCTTAAATACTAATCCTGCTGTCAAGCCCAACCGCTGCATCGCTACCACCTGAGCCTGAGTCTAGTCATGGTTTGAGTCAGAAACGGGAACCAGATCGCATTTTCGCAACATGTCTGCAACCTGTCGGCTTCTTGAGTCCCTTTGCGACTCCTCTGGGTACAGCCACTTCAACGCGCCCTGCCAGCGCAGCATCCAACCAGCGCTCGCCCTCCCTGTTTCAGGCCGGATCAACTCGGGGCGCGCGTGATATCCTCACCCGGCAACGCCGGCCTCCAACCCTGGAAAACGGACACCGCAGCCGCCATGCCCACAGTACCCGCCTGGGTTCTTCGCCAGATACTGCTGGTGGTAGTCCTCGGCGTAGTAGAAGCTTGGTGCCATTTGGATCTCGGTGGTGATGGTCACGCGCCTGCCGGCTTGGGTTAACGCTTGTTGATAGTGGCTCAGGCTTTGCTGCGCCGCCTCGAGCTGCGCCTGGTCGAATGGGTAGATTCCGGAGCGATACTGGGTGCCGACATCATTGCCCTGGCGCATCCCCTGGGTGGGGTCGTGCCCCTCCCAGAAGGTCCGAAGCAACTGCTGGAACGGGATCTGCGTCGGCTCGTAAACGACCAACACCACCTCGTTGTGGCCGGTGTAGCCGGAGCAAACCTCGTCGTAGGTCGGGTTCGGCGTCTTGCCGCCGGCGTAGCCGACGGCAGTGCTGTAGACCCCGGGTAGGCTCCAAAAGGCCTTTTCGGCACCCCAAAAGCAACCCATGCCGAAGAGCACCTGCTGCATAGTTTCGGGGAATGGTGGCTGCAGTGGATGACCTAACACCGCATGCCGGTTGTTGATGGGCATCGGCGTGTCACGGCCGCGTAGGGCCTCGCTTGCGGTTGGCAGCTCGGTCTTTTTGCGGAACATGAACATGATGACGGCCTCGCTCAGTAGGGTTCAAACGAAGATGCCGCGGCTGGCGCACGCGATCTCTGCCCGAGGTTTGGGCACGTCGGCTCAAGCCAAGCGTCTCCTTGGTTATCGTTCCGCCAACGCTCATGCAGACGGCGGATGCCGGCATTCCCAGTATCAGCAGACCTCTTGAGGTCCTGATTACACAAGCCGGGACATAAATCCAGCTCTTCCTCTCGCGGGGCAGTGATGCAAAATGGGCGAGTCGCCGCTCACCAAGAGCACGATCTTGGCTCGAAATCCTGAGCGCGTTTCGCCGCCAGACCCTCAACAGCGCCAGCCCCCACAACAGAATCCTGAACGCTCGCATGTCCGCTTGGCATCATCTTCGCTTGATCACCATCGACCTCGACGACACGGTTTGGCCCTGTGCGCCGGTCATCCAAGCCGCAGAAGCGGCGCACTATGCCTGGCTCGCCGCCCAAGCCCCGCGCCTGGTGGAGCAGCATGATCTTGATAGTCTGCGCGCTTGTCGCCGCGTCTTGATGCAAACACGCCCGGACATCGCTCATGACGTGACCGCGCTGCGGCACGCATCGCTGCTGAGCCTGCTGATCGAACTCGACTATTCCGAGCAGCAGGCCACTGAGTTGGCACAGGGTGCGCTGAGCGCCTTCCGTGAGGCACGCAACCAGGTCGAGCCCTATCCAGACGTCACTCCAGTCTTGACCCGGCTGCGCCGCCGCTGCCAGTTAGTTGCCGTCACGAATGGCAATGCGGAGATTCAGCATACCCCGCTTCGCGACACCTTCCACCACTGCCTCACCGCGGCCGATGCAGGTGCCGCTAAGCCGGACCCGGCGCTCTTCGAACTGGCGATGCGCTGGGCTGATGCCACGCCTGCCCAAACCCTCCACATCGGCGATGATCCCGCGCTCGATGTCGAGGCGGCGCGATCCATGGGGCTTGCTGCCATCTGGGTGAATCGGACCGGGCGTGCCTGGCCCCCTGAGCTTCAACCGCCGCTGTTGGAGGTGTCGGAACTGAGCGCGTTTGAGACCTGGCTTGGCCTCGGGGAGGCCGCACGATGAGCCTCCTGTTCGAGCAGTCGGCGAGCGATGGCCGAGCGCGTCGGGGCCGCCTCATCCTGCCACGCGGCAGTATCGAGACCCCCGCCTTCATGCCCGTTGGCACCTACGGCACGGTCAAGGGCATGACGCCGGAGGAGCTGCGTGCCATCGGCGCGGAGATCATCCTCGGCAACACCTTCCATCTGATGCTGCGACCCGGGACCGAGATTATTGAGCCGTTCGGCGGGCTGCATCGGTTCATGCACTGGGACGGTCCCATCCTGACGGACTCGGGGGGCTTCCAGGTCTTCAGCCTTGGCGAGCTGCGCAAGATCACCGAGCAAGGCGTGCATTTCCGCTCCCCGATCGACGGCAGCCCAGTCTTCCTTGGCCCTGAGGAATCAATGGCGGTGCAGCGGGCGCTAGGCGCCGACATCGTCATGATCTTCGACGAGTGCACCCCCTATCCGGCCAGCGATGAGCAAGTGCGTGCCTCGATGGAGCTTTCGCTGCGCTGGGCCAAGCGGTGCAAGCAGGCGCATGCCGGAAACCCGGCCGCGCTCTTCGGCATCGTCCAGGGCGGCATGTCGCCGGCCCTGCGCTCGGCCTCGCTCGCCGGCCTGCTCGAGATTGGCTTCGACGGCTACGCGGTTGGCGGACTCTCGGTCGGTGAGCCACGAGAAGATCGACTGCGGGTGCTTGACCATCTGTCGACCGAGCTGCCGGCTGAGCGTCCACGCTATCTGATGGGTGTCGGCAAGCCGACCGACATCGTCGAGGCCGTCGCGCGCGGTATCGATCTCTTCGATTGTGTGATGCCCACCCGCAACGCGCGTAATGGCCACCTGTTCGTGCGCGGTGGTGTTTTGCGAATTCGCAACGCGCGCTACAAAAATGACGAAAGTCCGATTGATCCGCGCTGCGGCTGCTACAGCTGCCAGCACTACAGCCGCGCCTATCTGCATCATCTGGACCGCTGCAACGAGATCCTGGGCGCTCGCCTGAACACCATCCACAATCTCGCCTTCTATCAAGACCTGATGCGCGCGCTGCGCGAGGCCATCGCCGCCGGTGAATTCGAGGCCTTCGCAGCCCAGTTCTCTGCGCATGAGGATATGCCATAATAGCGGGCTAGATCACTGCTGAATCGCGCGCGAAGCGCGGCCTATGAGGAACCCTCTGATGAGCTTTTTCATCTCTGACGCCCTGGCCCAGGCCGAAGGCGCTCCCGCTGGCGACCCGTTGCTCGGGCTGCTGTTCCCGATTGGTCTGATCATCATCTTGTATTTCCTGATGATTCGGCCACAGATCAAACGCCAAAAGGAGCACAAGCGCCTGGTCGAGGGGCTCGGCAAAGGCGATGAGGTCGTCACCATGGGTGGCGTCGCCGGGCGTATCACCGACCTCGGCGATAATTTTGCGCAGGTCGAAGTGTCAGACAACGTGATCGTTAAGGTCCGCCGCCAGGCGATCGAGGCGGTGCTGCCGAAGGGGTCTTTGAAAGATCTCTGAGCGAACTGTCGCGCTGAGGGGCGACGGCTCCTCAGTAACGCCGAGCGACGCCAGGTTACTCAGCGGATTCTGGCTGCCCTAAGTAGCTGCCTAGATTCTACTTCCCGATGATCGCTCGACATTGGTGCTCAAACCGGGAAGCAGTTGATGGACAGTTTCTAAGCCAGCCGCTTCAGGTAGCCAGGCCAGGCGCTGCTGATTAACTGAAGCCTGAAGCCTTATCGCACGTCGCCTTCTTCCAAAACCATGCGCTCGTTCACGGCTTAACCGCGCCCTGCTCGCGCTGTTCGCCGCACAATTCCGCCACTGAAAGACACACCCCATGAATCAGTATCCACTCTGGAAGAATTTGCTGATCCTGGCTGTCATCCTGTTCGGCCTGTTCTTAGCATTGCCAAACCTGTTTTCGCAGGACCCGGCAATCGAGATCAAGGCGGAAAAGGGTGAGGTCAGCGCTGCAACTCGGGCTGAGATCGCGGCGGCGATGGAGAACGCCGGCGTGCCGGTGAAGGCGATCGAAGAGCGCGAGGGCGGCCGAGCCCTCATCCGTTTCGAGAAGCCGAGCGACCAGCTCCGCGGCCAAGCAACCCTCGAGCGGACCCTTGGCGACAGCTATCAGCATGCGCTGACACAATCTCCAGATCTCCCCGGCTGGGTTGAGGCACTCGGGCTGCAGCCGATGTTCCTCGGCCTCGATCTCCGCGGTGGTATCCATGTCTTGATCGATGTCGATATGGATGCGGCGGTGACGCAGGCGCTCGAACGCTTCACCGGTGACATCCGCACCCTGTTGCGCAACGATCGCATCCGCTATCTGACGGTTGGGCACGAGGACGGCCGCATTGCGGTTCGCTTCCGCGAGGAATCCGTCCGCGATGAGGCAACCAAGCTGATCCGGCGCGAGTTTCAGGATCTGGAGGTGACGGCGGGTAGCGAAGGTGGCGATTATTATGTCTACGCCATCCTGCCACCGGCCAAGCAAGAAGAGATCAAAGGCTTCGCGCTCCAACAAAACATCACCACGCTGCGCAACCGCGTCAACGCGCTGGGCGTCGCCGAGCCGATCATCCAGCGCCAGGGTGAACGTCGGATCATCGTCCAGCTGCCGGGCGCTCAAGACCCAGCCCGCCTGAAGGACCTGCTGGGGGCGACAGCAACCCTCGAATATCGCTTAGTCGACACCGAGCACAACGTACAGGATGCGCTTGATGGCCGGGTGCCGGTCGGCGCCGCGCTCTATTACGAGCGTAACGGCCAGCCGATCCTGCTCAAACGTCGGGTCATCGTCACCGGCGACCAGATCACCAGCGCCGCGGCTGGCTTCGACCAGCAAAGCGGCTCGCCGATGGTCAGCGTCAGTCTCGACGGTCAGGGTGCTCGCCAGATGCGCCGCGTGACCACCGATAACGTCGGCAAGCCGATGGCCGTGGTGTTCATCGAATCCCGCACTGTCACGCGCATCGTCGATGGCGAGCCGGTGAAAGAACGGGTTCGCAGCGAGGAGGTGATCAGCGTAGCCAACATCCTCGAACCCTTCGGCCGCCGCTTCCAGACCACCGGCCTCGATAGTTCCGAAGAGGCGCACACCTTGGCGCTATTGCTGCGCGCTGGCGCACTGGCGGCACCGATCGAGATCGTCGAGGAGCGCACCATTGGCCCAAGCCTCGGCCAAGATAATATCGATCAAGGCTTCCGCTCGGTGCTGATCGGGCTATCCCTGGTTGTGGTCTTCATGGCCTTGTACTACCGGGTCTTTGGCCTGGTGGCCGATGTGGTGCTGGTAGTCAACCTGATCATGATCATCGCCGTGCTCTCGCTGCTGCAGGCAACGCTCACCATGCCCGGTATCGCTGGTATCGTCTTGACCGTGGGCATGGCCGTCGACGCCAATGTGCTGATCTTCGAGCGCATCCGCGAGGAGATCCGCAACGGCAGCACACCGCAGGCGAGCATCCACGCCGGTTATGACAAGGCGCTGTCCACCATCGTCGACGCCAATGTGACCACCTTGATCGCGGCCATCGTCCTGTTCAGCTTCGGCACCGGCCCGGTCAAAGGTTTCGCGGTCACCCTGTTCATCGGCATCCTGACCTCAATGTTCACCGCCATTCTCGGCTCTCGGGCGTTGATCAACCTGATCTACGGCGGCCGTCGCGTCAAGCGGCTCGCGATCTAACGGATCATCTAGCTGGTCATCTAACTGGTCATCTAACCAGGAGCACCCTTATGGCGCACGCCCAAATCCTCAAAGAGTCCAACATCGACTTTCTCGGCAAGCGACGCATTGCAGCGATCGTCTCCGGGGCGCTGATGGTCATCTGCCTGTTATCGATCCTGTTCCGCGGCTTCAACTTTGGTCTCGACTTCACGGGCGGGACCGTGATCGAGCTCGGCTATGAGCAGCCGGTCGAAGTCGCTGCTATCACGACGACGCTCGCCGATGAAGGCATCGTCGACGCAACCGTCCAATACTTCGGCTCGAACCGCGACATCCTGATCCGCATTGCCCCACAAGAGGGCGAAGAGGCCAGCGCTGAGCTGAGCGATCGCGTGTTCCGGCTGCTCAGTGCGACTGCCGAGACTGGGATCGAGCTGCGCCGGGTCGAGTTCGTCGGGCCACAAGTCGGCGAGGAGCTGCGCGAGCAGGGTGGTTTGGCAGTGCTGTTTGCGCTGATCGGTATCCTGGTCTATGTCGCGCTGCGATTTGAGTGGCGTTTGGCGGTGGGCGCGGTCGCCGCGTTGATGCACGATGTGCTGTTCACCATCGGCCTGTTCTCGATCTTCTACATCCCCTTCGATCTGACGGTGCTCGCGGCGGTGCTCGCCGTCATCGGCTACTCGCTCAACGACACCATCGTCATCTTCGACCGCATTCGTGAAAACTTCCGCAAGATGCGTAAGGGCACGGTGATCGAGATCAGTAATCGCTCGGTCAATCAGACCCTGTCGCGCACCATCATCACCTCCGGCACCACGCTGCTGGTGCTGCTGGCGCTCTACTTCCTCGGCGGAGCGGCCATCGCTGGCTTCTCATTGGCCTTGATCATCGGCGTCTTGGTGGGTACCTACTCGACCATCTATATCGCCACCGCCGCAGCCGTTTGGTTGGGCTTGAGCCGAGCCGATCTGATGCCGGTGGAGAAAGAAGGCAAGGTGGTGGATGACCGACCATGATGATTGATGCGAGCGCTGATAAGAGTGCTGATGCAAGTGCTGATACTCCGATGACAACCCCTGCGCCACTGGCCGTTGGCGCCGCGGCTCTGAACAGCCTGCGCGAGCTCAAGCCAGGTAGCTTCATCTTCGAGCGCCCAGCGGCGCTGCCGCCCGCCTTCTGCGACGAGGTCATTGCCCGCTTCGAGGCCAATCCAGCGCAGCAGTATGCCGGTCGCGTCGGCCAGTTGCGGGAAGAAGACGCCTCGGTGAAGAAGACCACCGATCTGGTGGTCAGCAATAAGGACGACTGGAAAGACGTCGATCGGATGTTCTTTCGCTCGCTCGGCGCCGCCATGCTCGAGCTGCGCGAGGCCTTTCCGTACTTCAAAGGACCCTTCAAAGACATCGGCTATCAGGTCCAGCGCTATCAGGCCGGCGAGTATTATCACTGGCATATCGATGGCGGCAGCCACGAGCTCAGCCAACGCCAGCTCGTGGCACTTTGGTATCTCAACGATGTGCCCGGTCCAGGCGGCGAGACCGACTTCCTGTTTCAACAGATCAGCGTGCGGCCAGAGCGCGGAAAGCTAGTGCTGTTTCCCCCGTTCTGGACCCATGAGCACCGGGCAGCGGAGTTGCAAGCGGGGCTCAAATACATTGCCACGACCTGGGTCGTCTTTGCCTGAGGTCTCAACCGCCGCACGATGTCGAC
Source organism: Lamprobacter modestohalophilus (assembly GCF_016583905.1). Taxonomy (GTDB): domain Bacteria; phylum Pseudomonadota; class Gammaproteobacteria; order Chromatiales; family Chromatiaceae; genus Lamprobacter; species Lamprobacter modestohalophilus. The sequence continues at coordinate 87,694 of NZ_NRRY01000014.1, forward strand.
CAACGCCCCGACCCCAGCGCCGCGCCTCCTCGCGATAATCGAACTCGGCGGCTACCCCAACTTCATCCCGCTCTATCGTCGGCTTGGCTTCGACACCGAGCTGGTCAGCTCGCAACGCAAGGCCCAAGCCGCTCTCAAGCGTCAGCTCCCGGACGTCATCGTTGCTGAGTACAACTTCCAATCGGATTTTCGTGATCGCACCAGCAACCTCGAGACCCTCATGGCGCGGCTGCAGCGTCACCCGCAGGTGCAAGTCATCGCCATCTATCAGCCCGACCACCGCCATAAGCTCGACACGCTGCTCGAGCGCTTTCCGCTGTTTGCGACGCTGCCGCTACCCGTCAGCGAGGCCGACATGGAGGCAGCGCTCCAGCGCGTGCTGACAGGCAATGCTTGATCACGCCTGTTGGCACATCGTCTGACGGGGGCGGTGCGCGATGGACGTTAGTCCTGGTGCTTTCTGTTTGTCTTGTGACCTTAGGGTCACTTCAACAGGCTCAGACAGGCGGCCGGCGGCTGTGGGCGCGGCTTCGCTTTGGCGGATGAACCGCCACTTGGCGACCGAGACTGCGGACTGAACCACCAGGCGAGTTCGGAGCCGCAGCCGCTTCCCCGAGCGATTGGCGCCTGCCCTTGGCAGCTCGGGCTATCTGTTGGGCATTTCAGCCGCACATGCATGTGTGCATCGTGCCCCCACCAGGGCCGCAGCTTACGCAGCCAGGGCGCATCAGGGTCGCTGCGGCAGAGCGCGCGCTTGATGCCTGGATTGACCAGGATACGGTCGACGTCTGGATGCTCGGCCGCGCGCTTGATCAAGAACGCCTGATCCGCTCCCCAGGCCTGACTGGGCTGAAGACCATGCTTGCCGAGCAGGCTCGGCGGATCACGGGCTTCAGGGGTGTCTTGCCAGGCTTGGCGAGGTGAATCAGCCAGGGTGAGCCAGATATCAACGTCCAGCCCGTTCTGATGGCTGACATGCGAGGATGACATCCGTCCACCCCGTGGCTGGGCGAGGTCACCGATCATGATCAGGCGACCACCGGTATGCTCCGAAACCGCTGCCCCCAGCGCTTCGATCAACCCGATCGTCTTGACGTGCCCGTAGTAGCGATTGCGATGGCGACGGATACTGACGAAGCCTTCGCCGTTTGGTGGCAGCGCTAGCGCACCGCGAAGACAGCCGTTTGAGGGTCCACCGATCGATTCGACGCGGCCAGTGGCGGTGGTCTTCACCTGAGACCAGGGCGTCTCAGCAGCCAGGCTGGTCTCGAGGACCAACATCGAAAGCAGACCCGCAAACACAGCGCCCATAATGCCGAGCCCGCGGCTAGGATCTGGCGCCCAGCGAACGAGCATCGCCCGCCGCCACGCGGGAAGCTGACGCGATTGCATTACACGAAGCCGACAAGATGGATAGGTCATCAGCGCGTTCCTGATCGATACGCCTTGCAATGGCGATAAACGATAAACAATCGATCAGTATAACGTCAGCCAGGGAATCAGGGCGCGGCGCCGGAACAACTCCTGCCGCGCCGCCGGTCACATCGCTCAGCTATGCTCCCGACGACGCTTCTTGACGGCAAACGAACAGCCTGCGCAATTCGGTACAAGCGTTTCCGGCAATCGCCTAAGCCGCTTCCGCTTCCTTACGCTTGGCGCCGATGCGTTTGGTGAGCAGAGCGCCCCGCATCGAGAGCAGCACAAAGGTGCTGGCGATAAAGCCAACCACCGCAACACCAATACTGATGGACAGCGTCTTGCTCTGCGCACCGTCAATGCCGAAGGTTTCGCCGATGTAGAGCAGCACGGCGTTATCGGCCGGTACGGCGAGCAGATAGGCGCAGAACACCAGGAACAGGCTGAAGAAGAACAGCTTGAAGTCGAGGTGAATCGCGGCAAGCAATGTTGTGAAGGCGATCAGGTAGATCACGATCGTGGTGTACTGCTGGGCATCGATCGCCCCACGTAACCCCTGATTATTCGCGACATACAACAGGGTGAACAGAGCCCCCCAATGGATGACTTGCTTAATCAGGTACCAGGCCCGGACCTCGTTCGAGAGATAAGACTGGCTCCAACCTGAGATCAAGGAGATCGCCGCGATGACCGCGACGAAGTATTCCCAATATTCGATGGTGCCCGCCATATCGTTCTGGCTCAGCCAAAACAGGACGACCGCGCTGACAAATAAGACGATCTGCGGCAACAGCGAAAGCAGCAGGGGAGATTGATAACGCTTGCGCTTGACCTTGGGTTTTGGCTTAGCAGGCGTTGCACTGGGAACGGCAGTAGCTTCAGGCACGACGAGTCCTCCAACTGGACCTGTGGTGAAGGGGACCGACGGTCACAACCGTCGAGGTACAGGGCAGACCTCAACACGACGTCGCGCTAATACCGACATCGCTAACGCGACGCGGGACCGCCGGAAGTGACAAGCTCCAGCTAAGTGTAAACCCTTTTCAGATTGTGTGTAGTCTGATTGACACGAAAAAATTGCAAAAAGTGTCAATATAAATAGACACGCGTGCGCTGAGGATGATCAAAACGGCCAGATCAGCGGCACCAGGGCGACCGTGATCGCACCGATCAGCGCCGTGAGTGGGATGCCGATTCGCATGAAATCGGCGAAGCGATAGCCGCCGACGTTGAACACCATCAGGTTGGTCTGATAGCCGATCGGCGTGGCGAAGCTCGCTGAGGCGCCCACCATCAAGGTCACCAGGAACGGGACGACACTCACCTCCATCAGCCGCGCACTATCGATCGCGACTGGGAACAGCAAGACCGCCGCCACATTGTTGGTTGCCAGCGCGGTGAGCAGTGCTGTCGCAACAAACAGCAGCCCAAGGGCGAGCCAGGGGACACCACCGGCAAGCTCGATCAGCGATCCCGCCAGCAGTGCCGCGGCGCCCGTCTTTTCCAGCGCGGCACCGATACCAAACGAGGTCGCGATCACGATCAGCACCTGCCAGTCGGGTGCACGCCGAGCGACTCGATCGGGTGTGCAGCGGGTCAGGATCATCGCCCCGGCAGCTAGCAGCGCAGCCTCCAGCATGCTGAGCAGCTCAAAGGCGACGACAGCAACCATCGCCGCCACGATACCAATCGCGATCGGCGCCCGATCATGGCTGAGCGGGTGCTCATCACCAAACTGGCTCACGACGAGAAAATCTTTGGAGTTGCGCTGCTGCAGCAAGAAATCTGGGCGCGTCTCGAGCAACAATGTGTCGCCGGCCTCGAGGATGATGTCGCCAATCTTCCGCTCCACCCGCTCGCCGTTACGCGACAGCGCCAGGATGACCGCATTGTAGTAGCCGCGGAAGTGGCCCTTGCGCACACTGGAGCCCACCAGCGGACACTTATTCGAGATGACAGCCTCGACGAAGCAGCGATCCTGGCGCGGCCCACCGAGCTTATAGACCTGCTTCGTGGCGGGTATCAGACCACGAATGCGGTGCAGTTCGACCACCGAATCGAGGATGCCAGCGAACACCAGTCGATCGCCCGCCGCGAGCAGCACCTGCGGCGAGACGGCCGGCATAATCTGCCCGTCGCGCTCGATCTCGGCGAGGAACAGGCCTGGCAGCTGGCGCAGTCCGGCAGCCTCGATACTCTTGCCGGCCAGCGGGCTATCCGCGTTGACCAACATCTCGGTGGTAAAGCGGCGGACGTCCTCAAAACGTTCGATGGCCGTCGCGCGTTTTGGTAACAACCAGCGCGCACTCAGAAGGATAAATGCCAGGGTCGCAAACACTAACGGCAGCCCGATCCAGGCAAGCTCAAACAGCGCGAAGCCAGGCCCCTCGACCTGACTGCTGTAAAGCCCATTCACGACCAGATTGGTGCTAGTGCCGATCAAGGTGCAGGTGCCGCCGACGATGCTGGCGAAACTGAGCGGGATCAGCAGTCCGGAGAGCGACAACCGATGTCGACGCGCCCAGTCGGCAACCGCCGGGATGAAGATCGCGACCACGGCTGTATTGTTGAGAAAGGCGCTGAGCCCGGCAGCCGGCAGCATCAGGCGTAACCGCGCATTGTTCTCGTCCTTTGGGCGGCCGAGCAGTGTCTGGCCGATCCAACCCACCGCCCCGGTCTCCTTGAGGCCAGACACCACCATATAGAGAACGGCGACGGTGAGCATGCCCGGGTTGGCAAAGCCGGCGAGGGCCTCGCTTGGCGTTAACACGCCACTCACCAGTAAAACAGTGAGCGCCCCCGACGTGATCACATCGGGGGCAATGCGGGTGCGGAGAAAAAGAACGAACGAGAGCACGACCAGCCCAAGGCTGAGCCATCCTTGCCAACCGAGGTCAATCATCCCGTCCATGCCAGCCGACGCCTGTGATCAGGGTTGTTGTAAGGCCTCGTAGCGCGCCTTGAAGGCTTGTTGGCGGAGCCGCTCGGCCTCAGCCTCGGTGGCAATGAGCGGGGAGTCTTGCCAGTTGCCGCTGGCGTGATCCATGACCGAAAACCGATACGCCTTGCCGACCTTAAAGACTTGGGTCACATCCTGCCCAGCCTGCGCCATCGCCTGCATCTTGTTCAGTCCGGATGGCAGATCAGAGTGCGCGGCTGCAGCAGCGGCTGCAGCAGCACCACCACCAGCCCCAGACGCAGCCCCAGTTTCGGTAGCGCCATTGCTCGCTGCGGGGCTTGCCGGCTTCTCATGCGGGGTCGTCTGCCTAGCGCCTGCATCATCTAGCCCTGGTGCTTCACTGAAGCGGAACTGGTTGTTCTGTATCTCACCCTGGAGATCCAATTCGACGCTCTCGACCTGTGGCAGCCTGCTGAGGATATAGCCGGCCATCAGCATGCCCAGCTTTTCGTTCTCTTTCTCGAGCGCGGTCAAGAGCTTGTCGGCGATGATCTGGCAGCGTTGCAGTCGATCTGGGGCCTCGACCCACTCGCGGCTCATCTGCCAGCCCTGGTCCATATCTCGGTCCAGCTGGTCAAAAAACTCGGCGCCGCGCTCGATCACAGGATCGGGCACATTCAGGGTGTAAACTTGCTCATCAATGATGGCATTGAGGATCATCCGGCCCTCCAACGTCTCTGCGTGATCGCGATCAGGCGACCGATTCTATACCGAACTCAGTGGCCATGTCGGCGCCGACCACCTTTATAGCGCGTCACCATCCGGCACGTCACCGTCCCCTGAACATCAAGCGACTGTTTCAGGGTTACCTTTCGACAACTGCTTGTAAGCCTGTCTTATGCTGCTCACTATTCCCGGCCTATTGAATCCCGCTCAGGTCCAGAAGGTCCAAGAGCTCCTCACTGACGCCGAGTTCGTCGACGGCAAGCTCAGCGCCGGCTTCGCCGCCTCGCGGGTGAAGAACAACGAGGAGATGCGCCAAGAACCGGAGCGCATGAAGTTATTGGTGCGTATCCTGATGGCCAGCCTCGGCCATAACGAGCGTTTCCGTTTCGGCGCCCTGCCGCATCGCGTCGCCGACCCGATCTTCGCCCGCTATCGCCCCGGCATGACCTATGGCGACCACGTCGATGATCCGATCATGGGCAGCTCTGGGCCGCGTTTTCGCAGCGATGTCTCGATGACGCTGTTCCTCAACGCACCCGACACCTACGATGGGGGCGACTTGGTGATGCGCACGCCGTTTGGCGACCGGCGCGTGAAACTGCCTGCCGGCGATGCGGTGATCTATCCATCCTCAAGCCTGCATCAGGTCGCCGAGGTCACGCGCGGAGAGCGACTTGTTGCGCTCACCTGGATTCAAAGCTACGTGCGCGATCCCGCTCAGCGGGAGCTGCTTTTCGAACTCAACCAGGCGCGCGAGGTGTTACTGAAAGAGGCGCCGACCGCAGACCACACGGCCTTGGTCGACCGCAGCTATTCCAACCTCGTGCGAATGTGGAGCGACCTTTAAACCTATAAACCGCAGATAGCACAGATGCACGCCAATTAAATATAAGAAAACCAAGGCTATAGCAGCTTTGGCGAGGCCATCTGAGGTTGCTCAGGCCGCACGCGCGGCCTGCGCCTTCATCTTGTTCACGATCGCATAGACGCCGACGTGTCGGTTCGGGCTCAGGTGCTCTTCCAGTTGCAGCCCTTCGAAGAGGGCGTCGACATCGAGGGCCTCGATCTCCGCCGCGGTCTTGCCTGAGAACAAACCAACCAACAAGGCCACCACGCCCTTGATGATCGCCGTATCGCAATCGCCATCGAAGCGGATCACGCCGGTCTCGGGCTTAGCAACCACGTGCACCGTACTCATGCACTCCATGACCCGGTTGGCATCGGTCTTGTCGGCCGGCTCCATCGCCGGCAATCGCTCGCCGATCTCAACCAGATACTCGTAGCGCTGGTCCCAGTCGCCAAGCAGGTCAAAGGTGTCGATGATGTCTTGGATCGATTCGTCGGCCATGAGCCTAGCTTCCCTGGTTGCGATCAGACGCTAAACGACTCGCCGCAGCCGCACTCGTCCTTGACATTCGGGTTACGAAACTCGAACCCCTCGTTGAGCAGGCTCGACTTGACGAAGTCGACCTCCATCCCTTCCAGCCGCGACAGGCTGGCCTCGTCGACGACGACCTTCACACCGTGACTTTCAAAGATATGGTCGCTGTCACCGCAGTCGTCAGCGTAGTCGACAACGTACGCGAAGCCCGTGCAACCGCTCTTCCGTGTGCCGATACGCAGCCCGACGCCGTGGCCGCGCTGTTGAAGCATTTTGTTGACATGGCTCGCGGCCGCGTCGGTTAAAGTCACTGCCATCTCTAGATTCCTCGTGTCGTAACAGACGATGCCCTGCTAGTGCCTTTCGTTGGAGCAAATTTCAAGGGCCGATCACCCTCCGACTGGCTAATGACGATGCTCGGTCCCAAGCCCGGAGGCGTGGGCCGACATATCCATCAGTCCCCGCATCAAGGTCGCCCGCTCCCCCAACGGAGCCGTCTCGAGCAACGCCTGCTTGTCCTCCGCGTCAAGCGGCAGGTGCGTGCAAAGGAGATTAACCAGGTCGGTGTCGGCCATGTTGCTCACATCATCCCAAGGGATCTCGACACTGCGCCGGTCGCAGAAAGCCCTCAGCGAGCCCATGAACCGATCCCGCTCATCGAGGCCTGCCTCATCATCTTCCAGGTCGAGCGTGAACGCCTGCCAATCCGGCTTGATCCGCCGAAAACCGTCCTGCATCGGCAGCTCTTGCACGACCTTGAACCGGCACAGCCCCGTCAGTACCACGATGATTCGACCATCGTTGGTCTCACTGTAAGAGGTGATGCGCCCAGCGCAGCCGACCCGATGGATCTCGAGCTGTTCATCCTCAGCCGGCCCGCGCGGCTGGACCATGCCGATGAGATGGTCGCTCGCCAGCGCCGCCTGCACCAGCGCGAGGTAGCGCGGCTCGAAGATGTTCAGCGGCAGCTGCACGCCTGGCAGCACCACCGCCCCGCTCAGCGGAAAGATTGGCAACACGTCTGGCAGGTCCGCAAGACGCTGAAGAAAGGGGCTGCGCATAGCGCGAATCTCCGTTGCTCGCTCAGTATCTAACCCAATCATCGGACATGGGGTCGATCGCGGTCGCGCTCAAAGCCAAATCCTCAGAACACGATCCCATAAGCCTGACCCCAGCGGTTCAAAAACCTTCGCAGACGCAACAAGCACCCGCTTCCGATGACACTCGCCGAAATGGCCTCAAAACGTCATAATACCCGCTGACCATCCAGCGCTGAGCCCCTGCGGCCAGCAGCGCACCTCCAAACCGCCCGGATGGTGAAATTGGTAGACACAAGGGACTTAAAATCCCTCGGCGCAAGCCGTGCCGGTTCGAGTCCGGCTCCGGGCACCACTTCAGGATCAGTCGTTTAGCGTCTGGTTTCCACTTCCTAAGCGAGCATCGATCGACAAGGTTGACTCGCAAATCCGCTGCAACTCAAGCCGGGTTCTCCAGCAACCAGATCTAAAACGCCATCAACGTCGCCCTTGCTGCTGTAGACCGCAGTCGTCAAGCCCGCGAGCTGCTGACCCATGGCCGCGATCTGAATACTGTTCCCGGCAACCTCCCGCTTTAGGTCCGCGATGTCGGCGCGAATCGCCCGCAAGTGTTCGAGTACCAGGCTGTCGATGTTTTCAGCCATAGGAGTATTCTACTGTTCTGCTAGTGGTGAGGATCGTAGCTGCGACAGGCATCGATCGTCGAGTGGTCCTGCTCGGGTTTGGTCCCAATTTGAGCCCACAATTCCCATCGGCCCGCCCATTTGTACCCTTTTCCGCACATCGAAACACCACATAAGATTCTGTATTTTAAAGTGTATTGGCGTGTGGTAAGCGCAAGCCGTGCCGGCTCGAGTCCGGCTCCGAGCACCATTTCTACCCCAAAACCTCGAAGGTTGTACGGCAATAGCTTTCTTTGCCCATCGGCCCCTAGGCGAGCTGCCCCTACATCCCTACTGAGTTGGCAACCGAAAGGAGAACGAGCCATGATCACCATTGATAAGCAGGACATCGGCCACCTGCTGTTGCTCGACCATCTGGCATCACTGCATTCAGCACAGGAGAAGCTGCGATTATTTGAACGCAAATATCAAACCTCCTTGGATGAGTTCTCAGCCGCACTCAAAAGTAGCGATCAGGAGGATTTCGAGGCGTGGGACGATTATATGGAGTGGAGGGCGTATCGACGAGTATCCGAGGATCTGAGCCAAAAGATCGAAGAGATCAGGCATGGACATTTTGAGGTCGCTTGAAACCCATTCGTGCGTCTCGGCCTACGAGGTTCAGGTCTATCGGCACTGGTCGGTTGGATTCTATTTCAAGCTCAAGGTCAATTTAATTGACGGCTCCGAGTTACACGCGAGGGAATATCTGGATGCAGACGAGCGGGATTATTCCTTCCACTGGCAGACAGCCGAGGGGCAACTCATCAGCCGATGGGATAATGCACCCCATCATCGGATGGTAGCCACTTATCCGCATCATCGGCACACGGAGGACGGCATCATCGAGAGCACCGGGATCACGCTCGACGCCGTGCTTGAGGTTATCCAGAGTCAGCTCTGTCTGACGCCAAAACCTCCGCACGGTCTTGGCTGACTGTCAGGTACAAGGCATGTGCGACGAAACGGAAGCCGACACCCGCACCCACCGCATCGGTCGAGTGCTGGCGGCGGCAGGCTGAGGTGTGATCCCCGGCGCCCAGATTATCCCGGAGCGCGAGCTGAGCCGGGTGCAGGAGTTCATGGACCGGATCGACCAGCACCAGAAGAGCCTCGTGTTCCGCGCGACCCAGGATCAGCCGGCGCTTGTGCGCGATCTGATCAATCAGCTGAAAACCGCATCTTGAAGGCTTATGAGATCGGCGGCGAGACTGAGCTGGAGACGCCAAAGCTGGGACAGTTGTTGGTTGCGCGCTATGGCAGCGTCGGTGAGGGCAAGGCCAAGCTGGGCGATTTGACGCAGGTGAAGGCCGGGTTCAAGCAGATGCAGGTGGCGTTGTATGCGGGGTGATCCGCTGTGGTCGGCACTAGAGTCTAGAGGTTTACCCATCGGACATGCCAGCATGACAACATGTCATCATAAAGCTGGCGATGCGGTTTCAAGGGACAGCCGTCGTCAGGCTCGCGACCTGCTGACCCTTGTCTGCGATCTGGACACGAATCCCGGCACCTCCCGCTTGAGATCGGCACTATCGACGCGGATCGCCCTTAAGTGTTCGAACTCCAAGTGTTTGAGCACCAAGCTGTCGATGTTTTCAGCCATAGGAGTATTCTCATTAGGAGTATTCTACGGTTCTGCTAGTGGTGACGATCGTCGCTGCGACGGGCGCTGATCGTCGAGACATTTAGAAACACATGGCTGAAACAACGGGTTCCCGATACTTCCGGCTGCAACGATTCCGCGCCCTGATGAAAAGGCACCTTGCCACATCAGGTCGATTCGACGGCAGATGCCTGACGGTTGATACTGCTGTCGGCGGATTTCTTGGCCTTGTTGGCGGCAAGCAGACGACGGCCATCCAGATCGATTCCGCAGCCGACAGTCTCTTTGAAAGTGATTGGGAAGACCTCTCAATCCGGGTGTTTCAACGCGAATTCTTCGCCCGGGCAAGATCACTCGCAGAAGCATACGAGCAGTTGACTCAGCAAGACGTCACGCTGATCTGTCACTTCGAGCTCGATCTGGGAGACGGTTGAACTGATACCGTCAAACGATACATTACCCCGCCCAACTGTAACCCTTCACTAGCAGGCACTCATGGCTTGGATCTACCTCATCATCGCCGGTGTCTTCGAATGGGGCTGGCCCGTTGGCCTCAAGCTCGGCCTCTCCGAGGGTGGCCTGCGCTGGGGCTGGCTTGTGTTCAGCCTGCTGACGATGATCGCCAGCGGCACGCTGTTGTTGCTCGCGCAGCGAACGATCCCGATGGGCACCGCCTATGCGGTCTGGACTGGCATTGGTGCCGTGGGCGCCTTCGTCATCGGGCTATTGCTGTTCAGCGAGCCGGCGACGCTGGCGCGGTTCTTTTTCGTCGGCCTGATCGTCGTCGGCATCATTGGCTTGAAGCTCGCATCGCCTCACTGAGGTTGCTGATCGATCGCGCTGGGCCTGCACTCAGAGCCCCCGGCGGATCTGCCGACGCGCTGCCGCCAACGCCCCAAGCAGTTGAGCTTGGGCCTGATGCAGCGGTTCGCGCATGGCGAGCGCGCTCTCCAGTTCCCCGGACTGCTTGAGGGCCACTGCCTCTGCAGCAACCCGATGCGCCTCGGCATGCGCGTCACTAATCCGCTTGGTCTCTGACTTGCCAGCAAAAGGTACGCGGTCGGCGGCGCCGGCCAACAGCCCGAATGGGCATTGATCCGAGCTCTGTGCGAACGGAGGCACCGCTCGTGGGTCAGCGTCTTCCAGATAGGCATCGACCTGCGCGACCCATCGGCGATGCTGGACGTCGGCTGCCAATAGCGGCAGATGATGCAGTGGCCAGACATCGGCCGACTCCGCCTGCCAACGAGGATCAGGGATGAAGCTTTGCACCCAACCGGGCAGTTCCTCCGCAGGCATCGGACGGGCAATACCGAAGCCCTGCACCTGATCACAGCCAGCGCGCAGCAGCACCAAGCATTGATCATCGGTCTCGACACCCTCAGCGATCACCTGTTTGCGGAAGGTCCGGCCGAGACCAATGATGGCCTCGACCAACGCAAGGTCATCGGCGTCCAGCAACATATCGCGCACGAAGCTCTGGTCGATCTTCAGCACATCGGCAGGCACGCCCTTGAGATAGGCGAGAGACGAAAAACCGGTGCCAAAGTCATCGAGGGCGAACCGCACACCATAGGCGCGACAGTCGGTGATCACCGAGGAGACAAAGCCGATGTCTTCCAACGCAGTGGACTCGAGAACCTCGAGCTCTAGGCAGGAAGGCGGAACCCGCTCATGGGTTGTGAGATGCTCACCAAGACGCTCCGCAAAACCCTCTGCCTGGAGATGGCTCGGCGAGATATTGACGCTGACCGAGAGCTCAAGCCCCGCCGCACGCCAGATCGCCAGCTGCCCTAAGGCCGTATCCAAGACCCAATCGCCGAGTTGGCCGACGAATTCGGTGCCTTCGACGACCGGCAGAAACTCGCCCGGCGAGACCAGACCACGACGCGGATGGAGCCAGCGGATCAGGGCCTCGGCAGCCACCACCTGGCCGCAGCGCAGGTCGACCTTGGGTTGATAGTAGAGGACGAATTCGCCGTCCGCGAGCGCGCGCTCGATCCGGGTGAGTGTGTTCTCACGATCGACCAGCGGCAAGGCCCGACCTGGCTCAAACAGATGGAACCGGTTGCGCCCAAGCTCCTTGGCCCGATACATGGCCTGGTCCGCTCGGCGCACCAACTCATCCGCCGTGGTGGACCCGCCGTTGTAGACGGCCGCCCCAATGCTAGCCGAAACCTGCAGCAACGGCCCGCCGCCGAGCGCAAAGGATTTCGTCAACCCCTCCAGCAGCCGTGCCAGGCTCATGCGGCAACCCTCAGCGTCCTGTACCTCATTCAGCACTAGGGCAAACTCGTCACCGCCGAGCCGTGCCACTGTATCCAAGCCCCGAACAATGCCCCGGAGCCGCCTGGCGACCTCGATCAACAGCCGATCGCCAGCCCGATGGCCGAGCGAATCGTTCACCACCTTGAAGTCGTCGAGGTCCAGATAGCAGACCGCCAGTAAGCCACCCGTGCGCTGCACTTGTGCCATCGCCTGTTCGAGTCGGTCGGCGAACAGCACCCGATTCGGTAACTGGGTCAAGGCATCGTGATGTGCCAGGTGCTCGAGACGGTGCTGCTGATCCTTGATCTGCGTGATGTTGTCGCCAAGCCACACATAATGGCTCGTAGAGCCCATATCATCCTTGACCTCTGAGGCCACCACCAGGGCCGGAAAAGGCTCGGCGTCCAGGTGGCGGATATAAGCCTCGCCGCGCCAGAAGCCACGGCTGGCAAGCGATCGAGCAATGCTGCGGTAGAAGGTCTTGCTATGATGATCGCAACGCAAGGGGCGCATACTGCGACCAATCGCCTCCTCACGCGGCCAACCGGTCATCTCGCTGAAGGTCGGGTTTAGGTCAACGATGCGGCCGCGGCGATCGGTAATGACGATGCCCTCGCGGGCGCTGCTGAAGACGCGTGCTGCCAGACGTAAGCGATTCAGACTTTGCTCGAGCTGCGCGCGACTCTCGCCAAGGCCGAGTGCAACCCGCTTGATGAAACCACCCAGCCGCCCGAGCTCATCATCTGGAAGTGGCCACGGCTGGTAGCCGTAGCGACCCTGCTCAATCTCCGCGATGGCGTAGGTCTGGGCCGCCAGGAAGTGGCGCACATAGCGCATTGCTTGCCAGCCGATGAGCAAGAGCAACGCCAGGTAGATCACCAGCAGCCCAGCGAGGCTGGCCAGCAAGCGCCGGTTGATTTGCTGATTGCGGCGATCGAGCTTCGCCAGCACTGCCGTGCCGAGATCGATCAGGCCATCCAGGGCATCGTCCAGAAACAACTGGCGCTCACGGATACCGAGGTCGTTCACATAGTTTGCCTCAGCCCAACCAAGGCGCTTTCGGAGTGCATCGCGCAAACCCTGATCCTCGACCCGCGCCAGCTCCGGCCGGATCTCATCCAGCACCGCCAAGTCACGCATGACGTAGAGCTGCGAGAGCTGCATGGCGATCCGCGCGGCCCGCTCTCGGTCAGCAGCGACGGCGCTAGCCAATGGACTCTCCAGAAGCCTCTCGGCGAACAACTGCTCCCGCGCATAGCGCTGATCATGACGATAGGCGGACACCGCCTGGGCAAAGGCAATGCGATGATGCCCCAGACTCGCGTGGAACCGAGCCAGTCCCTGGCCCAGTTCCGGCGGCAGATGCTCGGCAAACCCGGCGACTTGCTCTAAAGACTGTTCCAGCTCGAGCCACAGCGTCTCCTGGTCTTTGGCCGACTGGTCATCGACGGCCACCCGGTCCGGAGCCACCATTCTCAGGGTCGTCAGCTGCGCGACCAACTGCTGCACTGCCTGACTGTGGGCGACATTGCGCTCGACCGCCAGCGTGTGCCAAACGGCGGCGGCAATCACGCCCAAGGTTGTCGCCAATAGCAGCGCGAAGACCATCGCGACCTTGCGCGCTACAGACCAGTGGCTCATTCGCCCGAAGCCCGCTGGGGAGGGGCCGCAGAGGCCGCATAAACGCTGTCGAGCAGCGCCGTATCCGTCGCCTCTCTGCCGAGTGCTCCGCTCAACAGCCCCGGTGCCTGCATCCGCTCACACCATCGCAGCACGCCTTGATCCCAGTCGGCATCGCGCTCCATTGAGAAGCGCGTCGTTGACAGCGATCGACGTTCGATCGCAGGCGTGGTGCCGAGCCACGCGCTGACCGCATCCGCACTCAGTTCCGGCTCAGTGCGGATGAAATCGGTCGCGACTCGCATGAGGTCGACGAAAGGCGCAATGATCTCGCTATGCGCCAAGAGCGCCGCCGTGCGCGCGGCGATCGCACAGCAGGGGTAGCCGCGACCGGAAACGGCATCTGTCATGCCGCTCAGCAGGGTGATCAATCGCCCGCTACCATCGGCCTCGGCAAGCGCTAGGTAGGGCTGCATGCTGACAAAACCCTGCACTAGACCGTGCCGCAATGCCGGCACCAGATGCCGAGCACCGGACAGATTCAACAGCTGGATCTGGACATCTGAGGTGTCCAGGGAGTAGGCGAAACTGATGCCAGCGTCGGCAAGCCGCTGCTCAAACACCAGATTTTGCACGGACAATTCGGCCTTGAAGCCAATCCGAAGAGGCTCTTTCCGAGGCTGGCGGGCAAAGTCCAGAAACTCCGCCCAGGAGCGCACTGGCAGCGCGTTGGACATCACCAAGCCGGCACCATCAGTCATCACCGGGGCCAGCATGCGGATCGGCGCCCCCTGATCGATCTGTACCAGGATCGCGGGCACACCACCGAAGCTCAAATCCAGTTGGTCCTCGCCGAGTCTTCGTATCAATTCCCGGCCACCCGTGCTCGCATCGATGCTCAGTCTGGCCATGGTGCGCGCGCCTTCGACCAGGTCGTAACGCTTAGCAAACTCAAGCTCCCTCAGATGCACGCCGGTCTCTGTGTGGACGCGGTCCGGATAGGTCGCAGCCACGAATAGCGCCGCATGGTGATCGTGAGGGGCATGTCCTACCCGCAGCACTGGCGGCGGGGGCTGAGGGTCGTTACAGCCGGAGAGCAGTCCAAGAATCGCGAGGACTACGGCCCCGAATGAGCGCAAGAACCTGAGCGGAGGCGCGAACGATCGACGAGGTGGACTGGGGATCATAGGACGGAGCTTCCGCTTGTCAAAGCGTGAATCCAAGTTCAGGATCATATCCTGTTGAGAACGATAGGGCGCTGCCTGTGGACAAATTGTCGATGGATTTACCGGTGCTTTTTATCCACAACTCATCAACCGTTGGTTGGCATCTAGAGCACCTTGTTATGATTTTCTTAACCGCTTGAAAATATTTTGCTTTTAGTCGAAAAACTCGGTTATACACGACGATTATTATTACTACTTATTAAATATCCAACTCGCCAATAATAAGACCTGCCGATTTCTGCCCGATCGCACTGGTTCACCACGGTTTGCCAACGCCTCCAGCCAGCATGCCTTGGTGTCGTGGGTAGGGTTTGCTGCACCTGTGGGGGGCGCAGAGCAAGACGACGACGATCTGGGGGGATTGAATGACAAGAGCTCGCCTGATCGCGCTGACCGCGTTCGCCATGATCCCGCTATCCGCGAATTCCTGGCTCTGTCGTGCGGCGCTGCGCGATACTGAGATCGACCCGGCAAGCTTCACCAGCTTGCGCTTGATCTCTGGCGCACTCATGCTCTGGCTGCTGCTGTGGCGGACCGAGCGGCTGCGCATCGCTGGTGCGGGTGGCTGGCCATCGGCCATTGCGCTCTTTAGGCGGTTGCCGGAAAAGCGCGTACCGAATTGCGCAGGATGTTCGTTTGCCTTCGAGGAGCGTCGCCGGGAGCATAGCCGGGCTATGTGACCGGCGGCGCGACGAAGACGGTGAGCGAAAAGACTAGTGCTTTGCTGTGAAAATCCTGATACCGACCAGCCAATCAAGCCGCGAGTGGCTTCCCGGTATAGGTCCAGCGAAACGGCTTGGCCAGCTTGTCGTTGAAGAAATCAATGAAGTTGGCGAGTTTCTCATGAAGATCATCGACCGAGAGGAAGTTGCCGCGGCGGATCACTTTGCGCGCCAAGATGGAGAACCACATCTCGATTTGGTTCAGCCAAGAGGCATGCTTGGGCG
>NZ_NRRY01000015.1 GCF_016583905.1 Lamprobacter modestohalophilus
GACTCCGCGATGCCAGCCGCTCGAAGAGATCCCAACTCGGGTTCATCATCAACACGTCCTTCGCCTGGGCTGCGCTCCTGAGCACGGATGTCGGGGTTTCCACAGCCTGGGCTGAAGCCGCTGGAGGTGAGGCGATGGCAGGTTTCAGCCCCGTGAACGGTTACGCCGTTATGTGTCGCGTTTTTGGCGCGTGATTGACGCCTGCGAGTTAGACAGGATTGAGCAAAAGGACATCCTGACAACCATCAACCAAGGCGAAGACATGATTGCTGCCGCGACATTGCTTGCCAAGCACTTTGCAAAAAGAAGCGGGCGTGATTTTGCGAGGATTCAAGCGGCCTTGCTGTTAACCGGAGCTGCGCGCGAAGACCTTTTTCTTGACGCGCTCTCTGGCGTCATCGAGTCCCAGAGCAACTGAGTCGCCACGAAATCTTGATCGGACACCTGGCCAATGAACGACATGGACCGCTCCTGGTCGCCGCGCATCGCAAAAAGCGAAGCAAGGTCGATCAACGCTTGATCGTTCGTGATGCCTTCAAGATAGCGATCCTTACCCGCCGGGCCTGAGAAATACCGCAACTCTTCGGCCGTCGGATCATGGTCAAAAATCGTCTCCATCGTTTCACCCTCCAAGCACAAAACCGACCTAAAGCCTAGCGCCAGTGCGCCGAATCAGCAACCCTGTCGGCGCGACAGGCACCGCCCGGTAGCGGTGTCAGTGACCGAGGGCGTGCCACCGAGATCGAAGAGTAAGCAAATCGTCTGCCTGGCAACCTACCGCAAGGTTTGAAGGCCGTGCGCGAGGGATGGCCAAAAGAAAAGGCGCCGAACTGCCCGGCGCCTTGCATCGTTTCCCGCGCGAGCCGACAGCGGCCTTCCGGTACTTCGACGCTTCATTCATAGTCTAGATGCCCTCGTTGTTCAACTAGGGTCTCTCCCACCTGCTCTCGCCAGCGCCTCATCGCGCAGCCGCACGTCCCGCTGCGGCAGCCCAATCGCAATGCCAGCAGCACGCAGTTGCCGGTCGATGGCGACGATCAGCTCGCCGCGGATCTGGATGCGGTTGGCCAGCGTCGGCAAGAAATAGAGGAATAGCAGCTCGATCCCCCGCTCACCGAACTCGGCGGCGGTGATCACGGGTGCCAGGTCGGTCAGCAGGCGCGTATCGGCGGCGGCGATCTCGGCGAGGATGCGCAGGGCGGCCTCGATGTCGCTGCCGTACTCGATGCTCAAACGGATCTCGCCGCGGATGACCTGATCGGTTAGGGACCAGTTGATGACCTCCTGCGTGATCAATTGGTTATTGGGCACCAGCAGCTCGCGCTGGTCCCTGATCCGAACCGTGGTCGCGCGCGCCTCGATGTGGGTGACGATGCCTTCGTTGAGGCCCACGGTGACGGTGTCGCCGACCCGCACCGGGCGCTCGAAGAGCAAGATCAGCCCGGCGATGAAATTGGCCGCGATCTCGCGCAGGCCGAAGCCGATGCCGACACCTAGCGCTGCGACCAGCCATTGCAACTGCTCCCAGTGCAGCCCCAGCCGCCCCGCCCCATTGATCAAGGCCACCGCAATGATGCCGTAGCTGGTCAAGGTGATGATGGTGTAGCGCGCACCGGCGCTGACGCCGGTGTGCTTGAGCATCAGGATCTCGAGCAGGGCCGGCAGATAGCGCACGGCGACAATGGCGCCGGTGGCGATAATCAGCACGATCCCCAGGTCGGCCAGGGTCACCGGCAATAGGCGGCTCTCGCCTTCGACCAAGCGGGTGCTGTGCCAGAGCGGGATACGCTCCAGGACACCGAGCGCTGGCAGCACATCGGACCACAGCATCCAGAGCGCGAGGCCAGTGCCGATCGTCAACAGTGCACTGATTAAGCTGCGGGTTTGACCGTCGAGCGCCATCAGGTCCAACGCGGTCTCGAACGCCGTCTCGGTCCTCGCAGCGGCCGCGCCACCATTGTCCCCAGCCTTGCCCCCGCCCTCGCCCACACCCTCATCGCCAACCTCGGTGCCGAACTCGCTGAGCGCTGCGAGCCGGGCGCGGCGTGCGAGCGCGGTGCGCAGGGTCAACGCACGCCGGGTTACCAGTAGCCAGCGCACGATCGCCTGTTGCAGCACCACCAACCCCAGGACCAGCCAGAGCTGGTTGATCCAGAGCTGAAACAGGGTCGTCGCGGTATATTGAAAGCCGGCCAAGGTCAGCCCGGCCAGGGCCAGCGGCACCGCCACCGCGAGCGGATACCAGAGCCAGCGGGTGCGGCTGGTCAGACCGCCGGGCCGCGACCGCAAGAGCTCTGTGAGCACACCGCGGGTTGGGTGTAGGGCGCCGGCCAGCAGCAGCGCGAAACCGAGAGTCACCGCGGCCAGCAACAGCCGTCCCAGCGTGGCGGCCTGAATCTCCCCGAGCTCGTTGACGGCTGCCGCGAGAAACCCGATTGGCAGCAGTATCCAGATGGCCAGATTGAGGCTGCGCCGCAACCGAACCAGGGTGTCGGCACGCCAGCGGAAGTGCCGCTCGGCCACCCCGCCCGGCATGCACAGCAACCGGAACGCGCGCAGGCAATAGAGTCCGGGCGCGACCTGCAGCAGGCCGTAGCCGACCGCGTAGACAAAGCCGTCGGCCCCCGGGGCGCTGTGCAGCATCAAGCCGGCCAAGGCCAGCAACAGCGAGACCGGTGCCGCCAGCACAAAGGTCAGCGCAATCGCCCACAGGGTATAGCCGAAACGGTCGGTGCGGATACGACGCAAGGGCTCGGCCGTGGCGCGGATATGCCGGCGCAGAGGTCGGTCGAACGCCAGCAGCAGCGCCACCAGCGCCAGCCCGCCCCACCAATACCAGGCTTCGGTGACACTGGCGCCCAATGTCCGCATCATCCCCAGCCAATGGGCCGGCCGCAGGAGCTCGGCGAGCACCGCCGGCAGTGCGGCAAAGCTCTGCTGGGTCAGCGGGACATGGCTGCGCAGCCAGAGCAGATGCTCGGCTAGGAAGTTATCGTAGTCGATGGCCAGGACGCGCAGATCGGCCGCCGCCAGGTCCAGCTCCGCCAACACCTTCAGGTGCCGATCTTCGGCCGCGATGGCACGCTCGAGCAGCTCAAAACGGCGCGCTTGCAGCTCGCTGAGCTGGGCCTCGATGGCGGCGACATCGGCCGGCGTCATGCCTGCGAGCACCGAGTTTGAGACGGAACTCGACAGCGACTCGGCCCTCGCACGCAGCATCAGCAGCTCCTCGTGCCAGCGCAATTGGGCCAGCCGGGCCTCGGCCTCGGCATCCGCGCGTTCGGCGGCCTCTCGGCGCAACTCGCGCGGATCGGGCAGACGCTCCCGCTGGTCCACCAACACCCGGCCCAGGGCACGGCTGATGCCCGCGGCGGCGACCCGCTGGCGGTCGTTGGCGAAGTCCTGCGCCAGCGCCGCTTTGGTCGCGGTGGTTGCGGCGAGCTGGTCAGTAACCGCAGCGGTGCGCTGATCGACCGCTTGGATGACCTCGGCCAACTCGGCATTGGCACGCGCCAGCTCCTGCACCGGCGGATGGGCGTCGGCCACCGCCGCCCGCGCGGCCTCGGTCTCGGCGCGAAGCTGGGCGGCCTCCTCGCGGCGCCGCTCGTCGACCGCCAGCGTGAGCCATGCCTGGCGGCCGCGGGCCTGATCCAGGGCGAGCCGTGCCTCATCGCGCCGAGCCTGGGTGAGCGCTCGACGCGCCTCGGCCCCATTCACCTTCAGCTCCAGCACCAGCGCCTCGGCACGCAAGCGGTCGCGCTGGCTCTCCAGCAGCCAGCGTCGGATCAGCCTCTCGATGTTGGCATCGGCAGTACTGGCAGCTTCAGCAACATCGGTGGCCTGGATGCCCGTGGAACGATTGATGCCGTCCGAGAGATTGGCGCCGTCAAGACGACTTGCTCCCTCGGCAACCGTGGTCAGGACACTGGCAAGCTCATCATCAAGATCTTGCACCTGCTGGCGCAGTTCCTCGAGCTGACGGCGCCAACCAGGAAGCGCATCGGCATCCTCGGTTAGCTCCTGCTCGAGTGCCGCCAGCCGGTCTTGCTGGGCAGCAACAGCTGCGGTCTCCTGCGCCAGCTGTTGCTGCACCGGCTCCAGATCGGCGTCGACCGGCAAATCCACCGGCGGGTCTGGCAACGGCTCGGCTGCCGCCAAGCGGGCGCGGATGGTCGCGGTCCGCCCAGGCGCGGTTGCCTGGGTCTCGCGCAGCTCGAGCGCCGTCTCATTGGCCTGGGCCAGGGCCTTCAGGTTGGCCAGCACCCGATCCAGATCCGCATTGAGTCGGGCGCGCTCCTCGATGGTCAGGCTCGGATCATCGGCCAGTGTGTCGCGGGCAGCGGCTACTTCGGTCGGCGTCGGCGCGGAGCCGAACAGCCCGCTGCTGTTGGCAGCCGGCGAAGAGTCCGCCAGGACCGACGCGGCGCCGACGGCCAGCAGAAGGAGAAAGAAGAGACCGGCGAGGGTTGCCGGCCAGCGGCAACGCCAGCCGCCCTGGTTGGTCGTGCGGCGGGAGATGGGCAGCGCGAATTCCGAGGGAGCGGGCCATACCGCCGGTTCGGCTGGCCGGCGGTTGGCCCTATGAGCGGTCAAGCCCGTACGACCGGGAGGGGCACATGACCCGGCGATCAAGCCAACCGTCGCGTTGCGGCGATCAGTTGCTCGATCACGACATCCGGACTCGGTCTGGTTGCTCGGTTCCAAGGCAGCTTCGCTAAAAGTTGCTCCAGGCCGCAGAAGTTGGTCCAAGCTGCAACGATCAGCCCGAGGCCGATGAACAGCGCGACCCACTTCAGCGCCGGGACAAATCCGCTCAGCAGGATCGAGATCACCACGATTGACCCTGTAATGAAGCGGACCTGCCGCTCGGCGCTCCATACCCGCCGTCCGCGCTTCAGCTCGCCACCGGCCTGCTCCCAGGCACGCAGGCCGCCCGCGAGCACATGGACGTGCCCGAGACCGCCGTCGGCGAGTGCACCGGCGTCGCTCTCGGCGCCTGCCATCTGCTGTGCCTTCTGCGCGCGCCCGCCCATCTGGCAGACGAAGACGATCGGGTCGCTGACCACCTTCAGTATGCGCCCGACGTGCTCTTCCAGCGTGCCCATCGGAATATTCAAGGAGCCGGGGATGTGTTCCGACTCGAACTCCGCTGCTGAACGGACATCGATGACGCGAATCGCAGGATTCGACGCCATTGCGCTGCGCAGCGTTTGCGCATCCCAAGAAAGTGTCTCTTGCATCACTCTACCCTCCAAGGGCCGTCGGCTGATGGTTGCAACATCGAGGAGCTGGCGCGATAGGCGCGGGCGTCGCGCAACAAGGGGCCGAATAGGCTTGCGCCGCAACCGGCCCATGCATGCGGTGCATCGCTACTGCGCCAGCCAGCCGCCGTCGACCGGCAGGCCAACGCCGCGCATGTTGCAGGCGGCATCCGAGCACAAATAGACCGCTAGCGCCCCGAGCTGCTCCGGTGAGGTGAAGGACTGCGACGGCTGTTTGTCGCCAAGCAGCTTAACGCTAGCATCTTCGTTGGAGAGCCCCTCACGCTCGGCCAGGGCATCGATCTGCTTCTGCACCAATGGGGTCAGCACCCAGCCGGGGCAGATCGCATTGCAGGTGACGCCGGTGGTGGCGGTCTCCAGCGCGACGGCCTTGGTGAAGCCCATGATGCCGTGCTTGGAGGCGACATAGGCGGACTTGTCGACCGAGGCGACCTGACCGTGCACCGAGGCGATGTTGATGATGCGGCCCCAGTCGCGCTCGAGCATCTGGCCCAGGACCGCGCGCGTGATCAGGAACGGGGCGGTCAGATTGATGGCGATCACCGCGTCCCAGCGATCGACCGGGAACTCCTGTACCGGCGCGGTATGCTGAATGCCGGCGTTATTGACGACGATGTCGATCCTGCCGAGCTCCCGATTGGCGGTCTCGATCATGCGCTCGATGTCGGCGGCCTTGGTCATGTCGGCACCGCAGTAGGCGACCTGACAGCCGTACTCGCTGGACAGCTGTCGGCGCAGCGCTTCGATCTCGGCGGCATCGCCGAAGCCGTTCAGCAGGATGTCCGCGCCATCGGCGGCCAGCGCTCGCGCGATGCCTAAGCCGATGCCGCTGGTCGAGCCGGTGACGACGGCGGTTTTACCGTTCAACATGGTTGCTTCCTCTTCAGTTGGGGTTGGAGACAGGGCTTTGGTCGATGTCGTCCACCTCAGCACGGATCTGATCCATGCGCTCGGCGACGCCGCCAAGCCTGGTCGCGCGGATCATCAGCGGCCTGCTCGGTGATCGAGGCGATGGGCTCGAGGGCTCGATTGCGAAAGACGAAGCAGCGCCGTCGGGCTCGCGACCACCTAGGCGAGCGCTTTCTCCTTCAGCTTGTCGAATTCGCTCTGGTTGATGGTGCCCGCATCGAGCAGCGCCTTGGCGGCGGCGATCTGATCGGCGGGAGCCGTTCTCGCCAGGTCCCGGATGTAGGCCTCGGTATCCGACCTGGCTCGCTCGAGGGCGGAGCGTTGCCGCGTCCCCATGCCATTGCCGCGGATCAGCACATAGAGCAGTGCCGTCAGGAATGGCAGGAATAACAGACCGACCAGCCATAAGGCCTTGCGTCCCCCACCAAGCACAGGGTCGCGAAACAGGTCGATAACAATATGAAAGAGGATGATCAGATAGGCGAAAAATAAAAAACTCGACGCGACCAGGTAAAGGATTTCCCAGACGTTGCTCATTAGCTTTGGACTCAAAGGTCAGTGATGGTGGCGATGGGCGAACACCATAGTCATGCGACTCAGTGCAAGGAAAGACGCAAAAGCGCGATAGTTGCTGACAGCTCATTTTTTGCGCCTCACTGCATAGAAACGCGAAGGCTGGACATGCCTCGTCCGCTTTGCCAATTGCTATAGTCGTCGCCTCTGGACCAGCGGCCGAACGAGGAGTAGACGTGACCTTCGAATTGACCCTAGTGCTCGCCCTGCTGGCCGGCGCCATCCTGATGTTCATGCTTGGCCGTCCGCGCGCCGATGCCGTGGGCCTGTTGATGATGGTGGCCCTGCCACTGACCGGCGTGATCAGCGCCCGCGAGGCCATCTCCGGGTTCGCAAACCCGAACATCATCCTGATCGCGGCCATGTTCGTGATCGGCGAGGGCCTGGCACGCACCGGCGTCGCCCAGCGCTTGGGCGATTGGCTGGTGACCCGCGGCGGCAACCGGCCAGCACGGCTGGTGGCGCTGCTGATGCTGATCGTCGGCTCACTGGGCTCGGTGATGTACTCGACGGGCGTGGTCGCCATCTTCATCCCGGTGGCCTTGCGCATCGCCCGCAATACCGGCATGAGCCCGGCGCAGGTGCTGATGCCGGTCTCCTACGCAGCGCTGATCAGCGGCATGCTGACCCTGGTCGCTGCCGCGCCGAACCTGATCGTCAACTATGAGCTGACGCGCACCGGGGCCGAGGGGCTGGATTTTCTCGCCCTGACGCCGATCGGCATCCCCGTCCTGCTGCTCGGCATGCTCTACATGATGATCGCGAGTCGCTGGCTCGGCGCGGAGGCGAAGGCCGGCGCGCAGGACGATGCGAACGCCAAGCCGCGGCTCGGCAGCTGGGTCGAGCAGTATCAGCTCGCCGAGCGCGAGCTGCGCGCCCAGATTGCGCCTGATTCGCCAGCCATCGGCCAGTCGCTCGCCGCGCTCGGGCTGACGCCGGATCGCGGTCTGCGTGTCATCGCCCTCGAGCGCAAACGTGCGTACGGCGGCTGCGTCATCGGTCCGGATGATGAGACGCTCCTGGCCGCCGGCGACGTCCTCCTGCTCGATCGCGCGACCTCGACCGCCACTGATGACGCGCAGACGCAACCCCTACCCCAATGCGCCGAGCTTGGACTCGAGCCCTTGCCGCTCTCCGGCCTTTACTTCGCCGACCGCGCCCAATCGATCGGCATGGCCGAGGTGATCCTGCCAGCCGAGTCACGGCTGCTCGGCAAGACCCTGGATGAGGCCGGGGTGCAACTGGAGCGCGGGCTGCATGCCGTCGGTCTGCGTCGGGGCCGCAGCGTGCTCGATGCCGAGGCGCGGGCTGAGACCAGGCTGCAGGCCGGCGACACCCTGCTCTTGGTCGGCGCCTGGGCCGCGATCGAGCAACTGCGCGGTCAGGACCATGATCTGGTGACGACCAACCTGCCGAAGGAGTTGGATGAGCGCCTACCAGCCGCCAAGCGCGCGCCCTATGCGGTGCTCTCGCTGGCGGTCACGGTCGGGCTGATGGTCTCGGAGCTGCTGCCGGCGATGCATGCCGCTTTGGTCGGGGTGTTGTTGATGCTGCTGTTCCGCTGCATCGATCTGGACAATGCCTACCGCGCGATCAGCCTGCGCACCCTGGTGCTGATCGCTGGCATGCTGCCGTTTGGCATGGCGCTGGAGCGCACCGGCGGCATCGAGCTAGCCGCTGACGCACTGGTCGGCGTGCTCGGCGCCGCCAGCCCCTACCTGGTGCTGGCGACGGTCTATTTGATGACGCTGGCCTTAGGGATGTTCGTGGTGCCGGCCGCCACTGCGGTGCTGATGGCGCCCTTGGCGATGGCGCTCGCCGCTGAGATTGGCGCCTCGCCCTACCCGTTCGCGATTGCCGTCGCGCTCGCCGCGTCGAGCGCCTTCATGACGCCGGTGGTGCCGGCCAATGCGATGGTTGGCACCCTCGGTGGCTATCGCTTCGGCGATTATGCCAAGATGGGCCTGCCGCTGGTGCTGCTGGTGTTTACCTTGACCTTGACCCTGCTGCCCTGGTTGTATCCGTTCTATTGATCACACCTGATCGCACCGAGATCGCACCGATGCTGCTCGCCCTGGTCCTAGTCCTCGCCCTCATCCTCTCCACCCCTCTGTCCAGCCCGAGCGGTGCGCTGGTGACACAGAACGCCAGACAGCTGCTTCGGAGCCTGAGCCAATGAGCTGCGCGATCGCCGCCTTTGAATTCGAGATCGCCAGCACGGCCGGCTGGTATTCGTCGATCGCTGGGCTGCTGACCGGCTTCGCGCTGCTGGCGATCCTGCTACCGCTTGATCACGAAGCCGAGCGCGAGGATATCGAGTGCACCAACGCGGTGGTGGTCTTCACCTGCGCCTTCTTCGCGTTGCTGGTGCTTTCGATCAACTACGCAGTGCTTGCGGGTCGGACCGCCGGCGGCATGGTTGCGGCGGTCGCCGCGCATGAGCAGATGCTGTTCGGTCCCACCTTCGGTCTCGCGACCCTGTTACTGCTGTTCGGCCTCAATGCGGTACTGCGAACCTACGGCGCCAACCGCGAGATCTTCTTGCCGGCACAGTCGGTCATCATCCAGATGACTTCAGTGCTCGGACCGGTCATCGTGCTCGCGCTGCAGTTCTCGAACGCGCTCGATGTGCAATTCTTCCGGATCGAGAACGCGCCAGAGGCGGCCAGCTGCAGCATCGCCAGCATGCCGGACTCGACCTGGATCAATCTCGCGATCACCGGGGGCGCAATGGTCGCACTCCTGATCCTCGCCGCGCTTGGGCCTCGGCTTCGCATCCCGCGGCAAGCGCCGATGGTGATCGCCAAGATCGTGCTCGGATTCACCGTCGCCGCCACGGCCTGGACCGCGATTGCGGTGCCGCTGCTGCCGGTCGAGCTGGTCACCAGTGCCCTGTTCGAGCACAGCCTGTTGGCGCTGACCGCAGCCGCGACGGTCGGTTTTGCTGCCGCCGCCCATGCTGGTCGCTAGGGCGCACCGCATGCCGGGCGCACTGTGACATGCAGACAACCCAGATCATCGACACCCTGAGCGATCTCGCTGTCGATCTCGCAACCGGCATGCTGCTCCGGCTGCGCTGACGACCCCGATCGCGACGCTATCGCGCTGAAACGCGCCTCTCTAACAACCGAACCCCGGAAGCCTCAATGCTCTACCTTGATATCCCCACCGCTGATGACTACGCCGACCTGGCCGCCTTCCGCGGCGACATGGCGGTCTCCATCGCGCTGCCAACCACCCCGGTCACCGATGACACCGATGCCGACCGCATCCAGCTGAAGAACCTTGCCAAAGAGGCCGTCGACCAGCTCGAGGCTGCCGGCGCCGACAAGCGTCGTGTGCGCGACCTGATCGAAGAGCTCGACGACCTGCTCGAAGACGATGTCTTCTGGGCCTATCAGGCGCGCGGGCTGATGATCTATGCCACCCCAGACAACCTGCGCAGCTTCCGCGTACCCAATGCGCTACAACCGCTGGTCAAGGTCTCGGATCGGTTTCATTTGAAGCCCCTGCTGCGCTCGACCACCTTCTGCGATGCTGGCTATGTGCTCGCGTTGGCGGATGGCGGCGTGCGCCTGATCGAGGTCAGCAAGGATGTGCCGGCGGTCGAGGTGGCGGTGCCGGATCTACCCACCGATGCCGCCTCGGCGGTCGGCAAGCGCACCATCTCGACCCGCTCCTACAGCGGCCGTATCGGTGGCAGTGAGGGCAAAAAGGTGCGGCTGCGTCAGTATGCGCGGCAGGTCGACACCGCGGTGCGGGCGATCCTCGCTGGTCGGCAAGAGCCGCTGATCCTGGCCTCGGTCGATGCCCTGGATGCGATCTACCGCTCGGTCAACAGCTATCCGCACCTGCTCGAAGAAGGCCTGCGCGGCAACCCGGAGCGCCAGAGCCCGGGCGAGCTGGCCAACGCTGCTCGCGCCCTGCTCGATGAGGTCTATCGGGCCAAGATCGCGGACTGGCAGGAGCGTTACCGCCAGCGCATCAATGAAGACCGCGCCACCACGGATATCGTGCGCGCCGCGCGGGCCGCGACCGCCGGCGCTGTCGCCAGCCTGCTGGTCGATATGGATCAGGTGGTCAATGGTACCGTCGACGACGCCGATGGCAGTGTCACCTTCGCCGACGAGGCCAGCGCGGAGACCTATGGTGTGGCCGATGAAGTCGCACGGCGGGTGCTCGCCACCGGCGGTGAGGTGCTCAGTGTGCGCGCCGAGGATATGCCTGAGTCTGGCAAGGCGGTTGCGGCCATTCTGCGGTATCCCATCTGAGCCAGAGGAGTGACAGGTCGTCGGCAACCTGCTGCTCGCCAAAGCGGCAGCCCTTTGTTGCCGACGGCGTGGATCAATGAACCCTGAACCTTGCTCCGGCGCGCAGGATCACACTCGATGCTTCCAGTAGTCTGGTGCTCGGTGAAGGTTCATAACCGCGAGGATCAAGATGCCATCGGACTCTTCGCTATACAGCACTCCGTAAGGGAAGCGCTTGACGAGCGAACGGCGCACATCGTCATCAAGGGTGGCCCACGCCTTTGGGAAGTCTAGAATACGATGGATGGCCGCGTAGACCTCGAGCGCGAAGTCATAGCCCAAGCCAGGCTCAATAGCCTCATAGTAGTCGATCGACAGGTTGAGCTCGGCCTCTGCCTCGGGATGGAACCGATAGCTCATCACTTGAAGCGATCCCAGACGCGCTGGAACACGACCTCGCCGGAGATGGCCTCGACCTGACCGGAGCGCAGCGCCGTCAACCGGCGCCTCGATTCCTTGGCCCATTGGGCGTCGATCTCGGACTGTGGTGGGTTCAGGCTTCGCAGCAAGGAGTCCACGACCAAGGCGCGCTCCTCAACCGGCAACGCGATCGCTTGATCAATCAATTCTTTCGTGTTCATCGGGCATCACCTCGAGTTGGGCGCTTGACGAAACATCAGTGTGACAGCATGCATCAGACCAAGCATGTTGGATCGACCGGAGGCTCTCGGGCAAGTCGAGGTGCGACGATGAGGCCCAGCCTGGTGACCGCCCCGCTCAGCCCTGAACCTTGATCCGGGCCGCGGCGAGGCGCCGGAACAGGTTGGCATCGCGACGGATCGGGCGCCATTCGTAGAGGAAGATCTCCAGCGGTCGCCAGTTCACCACCCAGCCGAGGATGATCAGGCTCTCGGCGATCAGTGCGAGTGATGGACTCTCGCCGAACTTGATCACCAGCACCTCCGCGCCAAATAAAGCGAGCACCAGGATCAGCAAGCCGATCGCAAGGTAGATCCGGCCAAAGCGGAACAGCTCGCGCAGCTCGCGCTCGGCGACCTCGGCACGATGCTCGAAATAACAATGGATCGCAGCGCTGACATCCTCAGGGGCATCATGCTCGGGTCCAGAATCCTTCACATTGAGATGGATCTCGATCGGCACTCGGCGGTTCAGCTCACGCGCCCAGTCGACGATGAAGGCGGTCGCATCCGGGTCCAAATCCCGCTCGCGAAAGGGCGAGGGATCGAAGGTCTGGAAGAGTTGATCAACCCGTCCAATGCGGATGTCGATCTGGGCGGGACTAGGTGCTGTCGCCATGGTCAGTGCGCCGTCCTAGAGGTTGAGTCCACACATCTGTTCATCACTCTTGATCACTCTTGATCACTCTTCATCAACGTCATCGGGCTGCAGTCGACCCTGCCGGTATTGCCGTGGCGTCACCCCAAAATGACGGCGGAAGGCGCGAGTGAAATCCCCGGCATTGCGGTAGCCAACCCGATCCGCGATCAACTGGACCTGAAGATCCGTATCCAGCAACAGACTCCGCCCACGCTCCAGGCGCATCTCTTGCAGATATTCATAGGCGCTCATCCCCACCTGCTCGCGGAAGATGCGCGTCAGCCGCTGCTGATTGGTGCCGACCTGATGGGCCAATTCAACCGCGCTCGGCGGGTCGACGAGCCGCTTGGTCAGCACCGCGACCGCGTCGGTAAAGAGACGCTGATCGAGCCGATTCGCCGAGGCCGAGAGTGGGATGTCTTCGAGCTCATCAATCGCCTGGCTGCTCAAGGCGCTGAGCTGTTGGTGGTTGCCGATCTGCAGGTAGACCCGCGCCAGCACCTCCTGCTCAGAGAAGGGCTTGGTGATGTAATCCGCACCACCGGCGGCAAAGCCGCGCAACTTATCCTCAGTCTCGATCGCCGAGGAGAGGAAGATCACTGGGATCGAGCGGGTGTTTGGCGATTCCTTGATCCTTTGGCAAACGCTAAATCCGTCCAATCCCTGCATCCGCACGTCGAGCAGGATCAGATCGGGCTGACCCTCAGCCGCAATCCTCAAACCGTCTTCGCCGGTCTGCGCGACCAGGAGGTCGATATCGCGCCCTTGCAAATAGGCGATCAGGAGGCCAATCGATGCCGGTTGATCATCGATGATCAGGATACGCGCGACGTTTTCGGCCATGCTGATGGGTTGTCTTAGCGTTCGAAACGATTCGTCATCTTAACTGAGCCAATCGTCTGATTGCAGCCGAACAGGGCTCGCGGCATAGTCTTATGCTGACGCGGCAAAGTTTGTCGGGCTCGGCCCTGAACATCGGGCTCGGCCCTGAGCAGCAGTCTCGCCACCGGGACCAAGGGGGTCAGGGCGCAATCGAAGCGAGCAAACCACTGAGGACAGGCCGGTTGCGCTCAATCATCCAACGATGCGGCAGCCAATCGCTGCAAGGCTTGCAGATCCAGCGCACGACACAGCTGCTCGATCCCCTGCCACATCGGCTTGCGCCCGACATCCTGGGTCGCCATGGTTGCCGCCCATTGCTGCAGCCCAATGACCTGCCCCATCGCGACCATCGCTCGCAAGCGCGCACGCTCTTCGGCGGCCAGAGAGGCCGACAGCAACGCCGGATCGGTTTGCGGCGCCTCTGCGGTTGACGAGGCGACCTCATACTCCCAGTCGAGCGCCAGCGATTCGGCCAAGAGTCTCGCCAAGGTCGCTTCGGTCAGCGGCTTCATGGCGAATCCATCGAAGCGCATCGCCTCGGGATAGCCTGCCGGTCGCTGCGCTGGTACCGCCGAGAACAGGATTACCGGCAGCTGGCGGCCCCACTCCATGCCGCG
Organism: Lamprobacter modestohalophilus; assembly: GCF_016583905.1. GTDB lineage: Bacteria > Pseudomonadota > Gammaproteobacteria > Chromatiales > Chromatiaceae > Lamprobacter > Lamprobacter modestohalophilus. The sequence goes on from NZ_NRRY01000015.1 coordinate 13,852, forward strand.
CAGCGCTTGCAAGCATCCCCAGCCATCGAGCCGCGGCATGAATTGATCGACCAAGACCGCATCCACCGGCGTCTCAAGCGCCTGGAAACAAGCGACGGCCTCGGCGCCATCGGCCGCCTCGATGACCTCGAACCCCCAACCGCGACAGCATTCTGACAAGAAACCGCGACTCGTCGCTTGGTCGTCGGCGACCAGTAGGGTACGACGCCGCCCTGAATACCCCACGATGAACAAGTCCTCGTTGGTGTCCTGCTCCAGCTGTGCGCCCATCGGCAAACGCAGCTCGAAACAAAAGGTGCTTCCAGAATGCAGACCTGACTGGCTGCGCAGACGGATGCTGCCACCCATGGCGGTTGTCAGTTGCTGCGCGATCGCCAACCCAAGCCCGACACCAGGCAGACTGCGGTGACGTTCCAGGCGCTGGAAGGGTTGGAAGACCGTCTCCTGCTTGCTCGCCGGAATGCCAACACCGGTATCGCTGACACGAAAACGCACCAGGCAGTCGGCACCCATTGCCCCCTCATCTGCCGCTGAATCTGCCCCCTCCCTTTCTCCTGCCTCTGCCTCTGCCTCTGCCTCTGCCTCTGCCTCTGCCTTGATGGTCCGCGCCTCGATCAGCTCAATCGCCAGTTCAATGCGTCCATCGCGAGTGAACTTGAAGGCGTTGTCCAACAGGTTGCGCAGGATTTGGGTCAGCCGCATCTCGTCGGCGATCACCCAGTCCAAGCCGCCTGTCTTCAGCGCAACGACAAACTGATTCTTGCCTCGCTCAGCAACCGGCCGATAGGTCGCGGTCAGCTGTCGTGTGAGCCGGACCAGCGAGAGCGGGCCTGGCTCGAGCGGGATGGGGCTGACCTCGCCGCGGCTATAGTCGAGGATGTCGTTGATCAGCCGCAGGAGTTGATGACCACTCTCTGAGATGATGTCGAGCTGATGGCGAGCCTGTTGCGGTATCTGCCGAGTCAGTAGCCCCGCATAGCCAAGGATGTCGTGCAACGGCGAGCGTAGCTCGTGACTGACCGCTGACAGAAAGGCCGATTTGGCCTGATCGCTCTCTTTGGCGCGGGCCGCTGCTTGGTTAAGAACGCGGGTACGATCCTCGACCGCCGCCAGCAGCCGAGCCTCTAGGTTGGCATTGAACGCTTGCAGTTCATCCTTCTTGTGCTGTAGCTCAACCTTGGTCTGCTGCAGGCTGTTCGTCTCTTCTAGGAGTCGAGCCTCAGACCTGCGCAGCTCGGACTCAACGCGCTGCCTGACCAGGATCTCGCGCGCCAACCTACGGTTCCAGAGAAAGACAGCGATGATGACGAGCGAGGCGCCTGCCAAAATGCTAAACGCCAGCCTATAGTCGCGCCGCGGTTGCATCTCGAGATGAATCCATTTACCAAGGATGGCATTGCGATCCTCGAGCGTCATCGAGGCAATGCCCTTGCTAATCAGACTGGCCAATTCCGGCCAGTCCGATCGCACCGCCATCGCCTGGGTGTTGATGCCATAGTGCGTCGGCGCGGCCACCATGAGGTTGGTGAGCCGATGCTCTTTGACCAGATAGCTACCGACAGCCAGGTTGCCGACATAGGCATCGGCTTGCCCGGTCGCCAAGGCCGTCAGTGCATCCAACGCGAAGGGCACCTCCAGGATGTTGACGCCAGGCACATCGTGCTTGAGCTTGTCGATGATCAAGAAGCCTTTCTCGGCCGCCAGGGTTTTCCCGGCCAGGCTCTCGAGGCCAACCAGATAAGGGCTGTCCTGGCGGGTATAGATCACCCAAGGCGCGCTCAGGTAATCAGCGCTGACGGCGAACTGTTTCTCCCGTTCCGGCGTCCGCGTAAAGGTGGGCAGCACATCATAATGCTGCCGGCTGCCGGCGAGGTCAGCCACGGCAGCGGCAAAGGTCATGTTGGCTGGAACGTATTCAATCTCGAGATCGAATTGCGCCGCGATATGATCAAGATAATCGACCGCCAGCCCCTTTGGTCGGGGCTCCCTGATCATGTAGGGCGGATAGTCGCTGATGCGCACACGCACCCGGTGACCAGCGGCCAGCCAAGCGCGCTCCTGATCCGTCAGCTCAGGTGAGCCCGCATGTCTCGCTTGCGCGTTTGCGGCATCAGGAATGGTAAGTCCCAAGCTCAGCCAGATCAGCAACAGGCACTGTATGCGCCACATCGTCCAGGCTGTGTGAGTCTCTGCCATGTTGCTGGCCCGTCGTTGAACCGCGAAAACCGCGTCCAACGATAACATCGCTGTCCCTGACACCGACCAAGGCCGGTGTCAGGGATTGGGCCATTGGGCCATTGGGCCATTGGGCCATTGGGCCACAGCCTAGCCGAGATCGAAGCGATCCGCATTCATGACCTTGGTCCAAGCGGCGACGAAGTCGCGAACGAACTTCTCCTGATTATCATCCTGCGCGTAGACCTCGGCATAGGCACGCAGGATCGCGTTGGAGCCGAACACCAGATCGACCCGGGTTGCCGTCCACTTGACCTCGTCGGTCTGGCGATCGCGAACCTCGTACAGATTCCCGCCCACCGGCTCCCAGCGATACGCCATGTCGGTCAGATTGACGAAGAAGTCGTTGCTCAGCACGCCCTCGCGCTCGGTGAAGACGCCGTGCTTGGTACCGCCATGGTTGGTGCCCAAGACGCGCAGACCGCCGACCAGCGCCGTCATCTCGGGGGCGGTGATCCGCATCAACTGGGTGCGGTCGAGCATCAGTTCTTCGGCGGTGACTGCATAGTCCTTCTTCAGCCAGTTCCGATAGCCGTCGTGGATCGGCTCCAGCGGCTCGAACGACTCGGCATCGGTCATCGCGTCGGTAGCATCGCCACGGCCGGGTGCAAAAGGCACGCTGATCTCGACGCCCGCCGCCTTGGCCGCCTGCTCGATACCCACATTGCCAGCGAGCACGATGACATCGGCAACGCTGGCGCCGCTCTCGGCCGCAATGCCTTCGAGCACAGCCAGCACCTTGGCTAGCCGCTCGGGCTCGTTGCCCTCCCAGTCCTTCTGCGGGGCCAGACGGATGCGCGCCCCATTGGCGCCGCCACGCATGTCGGAGCCGCGGAAGGTGCGCGCGCTGTCCCAGGCAGTCGCGACCAGCTCGCTGATGCTCAGGCCGCTGGCTGTTATCTTGGCTGCGATCTTGGCCTTCACCGCATCGATGTCATAGTCAGTGCTGCCAGCGGGCACCGGGTCCTGCCAGATGAGATCTTCCTGTGGCACATCGGGGCCGATGTAGCGCGCCTTCGGACCCATGTCGCGATGGGTGAGCTTGAACCAGGCACGGGCGAAGACCTCGGAGAGATGGTCCGGGTCGTTGTAGAACCGCTCCGAGATCTCGCGATAGACCGGGTCCATCTTCATCGCCATGTCGGCATCGGTCATGATCGGGTTGTAGCGGATCGAGGGGTCTTCGACATCGACCGGCTTGTCCTCTTCCTTGATCTCGACCGGCTCCCACTGCCAGGCGCCGGCCGGGCTCTTCTTGAGCTCCCACTCATGGTCGAGCAGCATCTTGAAGTAGCCGTTATCCCAGCGCGTGGGGCGGCTGGTCCAGGCGCCTTCGATGCCGCTGCTCATGGTGTCGCGACCGATGCCGCGCTGGGTCTTGTTGATCCAGCCGAGACCTTGATCCTCCAGCTCCGCGCCTTCCGGATCGGGGCCGAGTAGCGCCGCGTCGCCGTTGCCGTGACACTTGCCGACGGTGTGGCCACCCGCGGTGAGGGCGACGGTCTCCTCGTCGTTCATCGCCATGCGCGCGAAGGTCTCGCGCACGTCGACGGCGGTCTTGAGCGGATCGGGGTTGCCATCGACGCCTTCGGGGTTGACATAGATGAGCCCCATCATCACCGCGGCGAGTGGGTTCTCCAAGTCACGCTCGCCCGAATAACGACTGCCCTCGCTGTCGCTCGGCGCCAGCCACTCTTTCTCGGAGCCCCAGTAGGTGTCCTTCTCCGGATGCCAGATGTCCTCGCGGCCGAAGCCGAAGCCGAAGGTCTTCAGGCCCATGGATTCATAGGCGACGGTGCCGGCGAGGACGATCAAATCGGCCCAGCTGATCTGGTTGCCGTATTTTTTCTTGATCGGCCAGAGCAGCCGACGGGCCTTGTCCAGATTGACGTTGTCCGGCCAACTGTTGAGCGGCGCGAAGCGCTGATTGCCGGTGCCGGCCCCGCCGCGGCCATCGGCGATGCGATAGGAGCCGGCGGCGTGCCAGGCCATGCGGATCATCAGACCGCCATAATGGCCCCAGTCTGCTGGCCACCAGTCTTGGCTGTCGGTCATCAGGGCGTGCAGATCTTGCTTGAGCGCGTCGACATCGAGCTGCTTGAGCGCCTCGCGATAATCGAAGGCGTCACCCATCGGATCGGTCTTGCGATCGTGCTGATGCAGGATGTCGAGGTTCAGCGCCTTCGGCCACCAGTCCATGACCGTGGTCCCAGCAGCGGTGTTCGCGCCGTGCATGACTGGACATTGGCCGGCGGTGCTCATTGGGGTATTTGCCATCTTTGCCTCTGCTTGTGGTGTCAACGAACTCGGTTTGGCGGCCAGGTGCCTGCCTGTCGGGTGCCTGCTTGGGCAGATTTTTAGGCTACGCACGAGCAGCATCGGTGGCTAATCGGTTTGCCGCATGCCCCTGATCGACATCACCGATTGCACCAGCTCGCCTGATAGAGCGAGACTCGGTTACCCGCTTCCAAGGGTGTTAGCATCGACAAAGTGTTGTTATGCCGATCGATCGATTCATCGTGCTCCTGTTGCTGGCGGTGGCCATCGGCATGTTCGCCATCAACAAGCGTAATGAGCTCGACCTGGGTGGTGACGATCTTCGTGCCGAGCGTGCTGTGCATGGCGAACCGCAGCGGCATTGCGCCGGCGCAACTGATGATGCCGATGGCCTACGCGGCCTTGATCAGCGGCATGATGACGCTGGTCGCCACCTCGCCCAACCTGGTCATCAACTACGAGTTGGTGCGCACCGGCACGGACGGCTTCGACTTCTTCAGTTTCACCCCGTTCGGGGGAGTGCTGCTCGGGCTATTCATCGTCAACACCGCCAACGCAGTGCTGTTGATCCCGCTTGCGCTCGCCGTCGCCGAGGAGTTGCAGGCCTCGCCCTACCCGTTCGCGATGATCGTCGCGCTGGCCGCATCGGCCGCCTTCATGAACCCGATTTCACCGATCAACACGCTCGTCACCACCGCCGGCAACTATCGCATCAGCGATTTCATCCGCATCGGCCTGCCGCTGACGCTGATCATCATGGCCGTCAGCGTCGCCATGGTGCCCTGGCTGTTGCCGCTCTATCCTACCCGCTGACACCCATACTGAATCCTCAGGGTGGCTTGGATTTCCTATCCTTTCTACGCGTCATGCGCTTCGGCTACTTGTCATCCGGTGCCACATCGAAACCTGGCGATGATTTGGACTCAGACCGCGCCTTGTGCTAACCAGCCCAACATCAACATCCCCACCGCTACGACCCAGCTGCCGGCGACTCTGACGGTTATCCGGGCCCAGAATGCATGCAGCGGGACCACGGCTGCCGAGGCGAGCAGGACCAGCATGAAGGCCGTCAGCACTATCCCGAGCAAGCTCCCTACACCCGCATCCATGGTGGCCAGGGTGGAGCCGTTCAGTAGGCCAAGCAGCGTACCGTAGACGCCAGCCAGGGCGGCGATGATGACCGGCGGCAGCCGGACATCGAACGCAACCAGCACACCCAGCAGCATGAATGCGAGTGTGCTCAACCAGGCCAGGTTCGGTATGACCGGCAGCGTCAGGCCGATCAGGCCCGCCAGCAGCAAGGCCGTCGGCAGGGCGGTCACCGCCGCTCTGGCCGCTGTGGTGCCGCGCAGGCCAGCGAGCAGCGCTAGGGCGAGGAGACCCAGTAGATCGCCGGGGGACAGCAGTAGGTGCAAGGCTCCGTCGTAGAAGGGGCCGAGCCCGGAGTTGACCAGGTGAGCCTGTGCCGCCCCGGGCAGTGCCGCCAGCCCGGCGGCCAACCACGGGAGCAGGCCCAGGCGCTTCATGTCGCCGCGCCCCACAGGAAATAGAGCCCCGCCGCCATGACCAGGGCGCCGGCGCCCCGCAGTATCTGCGCCCCCGGTTCCCAGCGCTGGATGAGCCCGCTGGTGATGCCGACGCCGTGCAGCAGGCCGGTGGCGATGACGAAGCCAAGGCTATAGAGCATCGCGTTCTGGCCGGCCTGAAGCTCGGTGCCGTGGGCATGGCCGTGGAAGACGGCGAAGCAGGCGACCACGATCACCGCGACGGCCAGGGGCAACCGTACCCGCCCGAGCACCAGGGCGCCGAGCACCACGGCCGACAGCGCGATGCCGATCTCCACGCCGGGCAGGGGGATGCCGATCAGTCCCAGCATGCCGCCGAAGGCCATCAACATCGGAAAGGCCACCGGCAGGACCCACAACGCCGGCATGCCGAGCTGGGCGCCCCACAGGCCCACGGCAATCATGGCGACGACGTGGTCGAGCCCGGAGACGGGGTGGGACAGGCCACTCAGGAAGCCGCCGGCCTGTCCGGATTCCACGTGGGCCCAGGCGGCCAGCGGCCAAAGGGCGACCAGTACGAGCAGGGATGCGAGGATCGCTTTACGGCCGCATCGCTTGGCAGGGTTCATTTGCTCCTCCTCAGAACATCATCGCGGTGCGCTGGATGGTCCAGTAGGCACCGAGGGAGCCAATCGCGTACGCCGGCCCCAATTCGGCCCAGCGGGGCCAGCGGAATTCCAGCGTCCGCATCGCTCGGTAAGACAACAGGATCAGGGCCACGAAGGCGAGCTGCCCCAGTTCGACACCGACGTTGAACATGGCCAGCGTGAGCGGGATCTCGGCGCGTGGCATTCCAACCACGGACAGGCCACTGGCGAAACCGAAACCATGCAGCAGCCCGAAGCAGAACGCGACCACCCAGGGATGGCGGATGGTCAAGCTGGTGTGCCCCCGCCACACCCGCACCATCTCTGGGCCGAGGAACAGGATCGACAGGGCGATGGCCGCGTTGAGTGGCGGCCCCGGCACACTGGCGTAACCGAGGGTGGCGAGCCCCAGGGTGATGCTGTGGGCGACGGTGAAGGCGGTGATGGTCTTCACCAGCATGCGATTCCCGCGCACGATGACCAGCAGCCCGAGCACGAACAGCAGGTGGTCGATGCCGAGCAGGATGTGATGGAAACCCAGCACCAGGTATTCCCCAGCCGTGACATGCCACGGCCGCTCACCGCGCAGCACCGCCTCCGGCTTGCTAGGGCGCACCACCTGGGACGCCTCGCTGCCATCCAGCCGGGCGAGGCGCACGAACACGTCCGTGATGGTCTGCTCCAGCCCAGGGAAGCCGATGACGCTGCCGTTGAGGGTGCCCGGTGGCACCGTCACGACCTGCCGGCGCAGGTCCGCGCTCGCCAACCGCTGCACGCTGGGCTCGCCCACGGGCCGCCAATCCGCCGGCAGCGCCAGACGCGCCGGATGCGACTTGCCGTAGTAGATCGGTGCCCGCCAGACGATCTCCCAACGCTCGGTGGTAAGCTGGCGGATCTCGAGCAGGCCGGGCTGGGACTCGTGCGCGCTGCCCGGGACCGACCAGAACCCGGCCATCAACAGCAGCAGCACGGCAAGTTTGCGCAGCGCCCTGTTCACTGACCGGCCTGTACCTGCGCGGCTTGTTGTGCAGCGGCGGTGTCAGGCGCTGGGGCTGCCGAGTCCTGCTGCATCACGATCTCGTAGCGCTCGCGCAGGCGCTGGTAGGCCTGCTCTTTGGTCTCGTGGCGGCGTTGGTCGCGCCACTCGACCAGTACCCTGTCGCGGATCTCCGCCAGCGCCGGCTGCCTCTCAGGCTCGCACTGCGTGACCAGAACCAGGTGGATTCCGTAGGGAGAGCGAACCGGGCCATCCCAGCCACCCGGTTCGAGCACAACCAATGCCTCGGCAAAATCCTCCCCGAAATGCCGGGCAATCTCGTCCGGGCTGGCCGCCGCCAGGCCGGGGATGAGCATCGAAACATCACCGCGCGCGTTAGGGTCGCCCCCGTCACGCAGCGTCTCGAGCAGGCGCCGCGCCTCGGCCGTCGGGTCAGGATGGCGCTCCGGGTTCAGGTAGACCTGCCGGAAGCTCAGCCGGGCCGGTTTGGCGAAACGCTCCGCGTGTGACTCGAGAAAATCCGCCAACTCCGTATCGGCCGGCTCGGCCTCCGCCGACAGATCATCGAGCAGCACTTCCAGCTTGAGCGCCAGGCGATTGCGCACATAGGGATCGTCCTGGCCGAGCCCCATGGCCAACGCCTCCCGGTAGTAGATCTCTCTGCGCACGTAGCGCTCGATCAGCCCGTCGAGCTCGCTCGGCGTGGGCGGCCGCAGCCAGGTGCGCGAGAACTGGGCGGCGAGCTGCTCGACCTGGCCGGGCGTCACGACGATCCGTCGCTCGCCCGCCTGGTCGGTCTCGCCCGTGAGATTAAACACCAGGAACAGCGCCGCACCCAGCACCAGAAAATGGACCAGTGGCTCACGCAACAGTCTCTGCATAAACCTGTTCACCCTGATCCTCATCCTTACCTGGCGGGAATCAAGATCGATCAGCCTTTGACCGGCGTGTACCAGATCGGCGAGGTGTAGGCGCGCTCCTGGTGTGTGGTCTCGGCTTCCTCGGGGATCTCCACGCCGAAGCGGAAGGCGTCGTAGACAACCCAGCGCGGTGTCGGGATCTCCAGGACACGGGCGTAGTAGAAGGCAGACTGGTCGGGGTCGAAGTCCGGGTCGGTCCAGACGGTACCCAGCTCCGACGCGCCGATGGTGTTGGTCCAGTTGGCGTTCTCCACGTCCACCGTGTTGCCCACCGGCGGCAATGCGCCATTTGCGTCTGGCTCACGGCCCGCGGACCAGGCGACGTCGTAGACCTTTTCGTGCGTCTCTCCGTCCTTGTCCAGCCAGCCCTTGACGATCTGGACACGGTCCAGGTTGGCGCCGATCGGGTCGCGCAGCGCGTAGACCATGAAGGTCGGTGCCGATTTGCCTTGCTCGGGTCTTAGGTCACCGCCCATCGGCACACCCTTCTCGTAGCCGCGGAAGGCCGGCTGGCGGCTGTTGAGGTCATCGGCCGTGTAGTCCCAGCCGCCGAAGAAGCGGACCATCATGCGGGGACCGGTGGTGGCATAGACCTCCTTGCGCTCCATGGCGTCGAAGATCGCGGCGCGGGTGTTCTCCTCGGCCCAGACCGCGGCGTAGCCCGAGGCCACCAGCATGTCGCCACGGAACTCACCCTTCTCAGTCTTGGCGAAGGCGTGGCCCATGCGCTCCGGCTTCGGCTCGGCATTAGTGGCCTTGCCGAAGAAGTTCTCCTCCTCGACCGCGGCCAGCGCGGTGTGACTGTCGGTGGAGCCGACCAGGCCGAACTTGTAGGGGTTGGCGCCGTGGCGCTGCTCCAGCAGCAGCCCGTTTTTCAGGGCCTCGCGGGCGTATTCGTACTGCAGCATGTCCTGCGTCTTGGCCTCGGTCAGGTCAAGGTTGCCGACATCCCAGGTCTCGTAGTCGGCGAAGGCATCATCCGGCGAGAGGAAGGGGTGCGCCTCGCCGTCGCCCTTGATTTGCGTGATCTCGTACATCGGCTCCCACTTGGCCCGCAAGCGAACATACTCGGCATCGATCGCCTTACCGGTGTACTGGGCATCCACCGGGAACATGATGCCGTTGGAGAGGTTGCCGTTGTGCGCCAGCGCCAACGCGGTGCCGCCGGTGGTCTTCTCGTAGTTCTCGAGCCAGGCATAGAGGTCCAGCGGATCGGTGGAGCCGACCGGCGCCTGGGTCGTGTAGGGAACGACACGCCCAGCCTTGTTCGCCCCGTCGCGGAAGATCACATTGCGGTGCAGGTTGGCGCCATTGACTAGCGAGGTCCACTCGAAGCCGATCAGGGTCGTGAAACGGCCGGGGTCGTTGAAGCGCTCGGCCGCGTCGACGACGTCCTCCCAGATCGACTTGTAGGTCTTACCGCCGGGCGAGTACTCGGCCATCATCTCCGGGTCGATCTCCCCCTGGGAGAAGGTCGTGATGAGATCAAGGGCCGCGGTCGCCGAGGCTTCGCCCCCTTTCTGTAGCCCCTCGTACCAGCCCTTGGCCTGGTCGAAGGCGATGAGGCCGGGCTTGCCGGACGCGAGGTCGTTGAAGAGTCCCATGCCGTCGGAGTGATCGGCGATCACCAGCCAGTCCAGCGGCCGCGAAAGCTTGGCCGGCTGGCCGCTGGAGGCCATGACCTCCTCGCCGCGGGCGAAGCGGTAGGCGTCGTCCAGCCCGAGGCGGGCACCGAACAGGCCCGCGTCCATCGACAAGCCGGTGTGCAGGTGGGTGTCGCCCCAGAACACGCGGCTCGGGAAGCTGCGCTGGGCATAGGGGGAATAGGCCTTGCCGGGGTAGAGATCCGACAGCGACTCCTCGGCAGGCGTGAACTGCGCCAGGGCCACCTCAGGCAGCAGCAAGGGCGCCGCGGCGAGCAGCACAGCAGCGGCAATCTTCTCGATTCGGTTGTCACTGGTCATCTTGGTTCTCCTCTGGATTCCGGTTGTTGTTCTTTGCCTTGGCCGTTCTCATCGATACATTCGGGTGGGGCGAAGCGTCGACCTGCCGGCCAAGCGTCCAGCGCCCGCGACCTAACCTCAGCATCCCTGCTGCCGATGCCTCGGCTACTTGCTGAGCTGGCGCCCGAGCGCGGGAATCCAGAGGAAGCCCGGACCGATGCCGAAAGACTCGGACTTGAAGTCGCCGAGGGTCGCGCCGGAACCGATGTCGCCCGTCAACTGGTTTTAGTAGTTCGCTCGGTGGTACGGAGCGCTCGGATCTCTACCTCTGATCTAAATTAGGGTCGCTCGGCAAGGGTCCGAAGAACATCTGCTTGGCCTTGTCCTTACCGACCAGGCGGACCAATTCATGCAGGGTGCAGTACATCAGAATCAGCAGGAACAGGAGGATCTGAACGGCCCAGAAATGTGGCCAGACGATCTCGGCGAGCAGTTTCTCGTTGCCGGCGACCACACCGCCGGCCTGTCGAGCGAAGTCGACAAGCCGCTCCGCATAGTGCACCACCGCGGCAACCAACTGATACAGGAGTGTCTTCCAGACCACGTTGTAGATCAGCGGTTTTTCGGGGTAACGATTGATGATGGGCAGCAAGTCGGCGATCAGCACCGCCTTGCCGAGGATGAGGGCCGCAAGGGCAACCGATACCGATGTCGTGGCCGGGATGCCGGTCCCCTCGAGCATCAAGACGCGGATCACGACCACCAGATGCAGGGCGACGAAGAAATAGAGCGTCGGCGGCAGGATCGCCAGAAACTCCTTTTTAAGCTTGGTGAAAACGCTGTTCATGGTGTCCGCGGTTCCTGCCGGGCAGGATGCCCGACGCTGTTCAGGTCTCCCGATCCGCAAGAGCGGCTCGGGCTGGGTGGATCGACCTGGGTCAATCGTCCAGGCGCGTCCGGACATCTCAACCCGGACATCTCAACGCACGCCAACCCGATTGACGGGACCACCGAGATTGACCCCGACGCCGCCGCTGTAACCCACGCCGACCTGCCCTGCGCCGGCCCCCGGCAGCACGCCGACGCCGGACGCCGGTCCTCCTACCCCGCCGGCTCCGACCCCAGGGGTCACCGCCCGCACCGTCGTGCGTCGCGCCACGCCGGCATAACTGATCGGGGTCGCCGGCCGCCCGACAACGGCCTCGGCGCTGGCGATCCAACCGCCTGGGGACGAGGGCGCGAGCGCGCCATTGGCCAGCCAGCCGGCGGTTGCCAGGCTCAACATCATCAGCGATCGACCTGGATTGAATCTCATGGCGTCTCTCCGGCGGGCGCCCCGGGAGGCAGTTCGTCGAGTCCGGTCAACGCGTCCGGCTCCAGTCGGGTCGCGCCATCGGGCACCTTGAAGACGAAGGCATCGGCCGCCGGGGCGGCCTCGGTGCTCCAATCCTTGACCTGGAGCGTGTATTGAGGCGCGCTGTTGACGGTCTTGCTGGTGATCACGAGTTTCCTCGGGATGGGCCGTTCGCCCAACTCCACCCAGAGCTGCCAGTCGGTGTCGGCATTGCGGAAGGCCAGATGTTCGCACTCCACGCCGTCGATCACGCCGCGCCCGATGTGCTTGGACTCCAACACCCCGGCGACCAGCGCCTCGTAGGCGTTCGACAGGAGCAGATCGGCGCCGGGCAAGGCAATGCCGTGCCCCATCCGCAGTGCCTCGATCAAGGCATCCAGGTTGTCCGGTCCCTCGAATTGGGCGTAGGCGTCCAGATTCCGGCCCAGAATGCTGACTGTCTTGCCATCGAACACTAGCTCAACATCCGCGTAACCGCCGACCCGGTGAGCGCGCAGTTTGTCCGGACGCTGGAGCCGCAGATCGCCCGAGTTGGTGAACTGAATCTTTTCGAGCCGAGGGGTGATGATCTCGATCGAACTGTCGAACGTCAGCGACAGAGTCTGCTGCTGGCTGACGTAGTCGAGCGAGGTCTTGAGGATGGCCTTGGCGTCATCGGCTTGGGCCTGGGCCTGGGCCTGTGCCAGCGGCAGTCCGGAAAGGAGTGCGGCCAAACCGGCGGCATAGAGGCTAGGGTGGAGTGTCATTGGGCATCGACCTCGTCGTCAGGGTTGCGGAGCAGTGGGGGCGGGAAAAACAGCAGCGCTCGAACGCCGTGCCTTCGCAATCAGCGGGTCGCTGACACGGACATGCCGAATTACTCGACCCGCACCACGACATAGCGCCCGCCGGTCGCCTGGTAGTAAGTAACGCCGCATTGATGCAGCGCCACGCCGTCGATGACGACCGTGCGACAGCCCGCGGGCAGTGTGGCCGCGTAGACCGAGGTGGCATAGATGGCGCGCCGCGTGGAGCGACGGGCCACGCCTGCGACACTGACCGGCGTGATGGGACGCCCGATGACCGCTTCGGCGTCGCGGATCACCCAACCGTCCGGAGCCCCGGCGGCTAGCAGCAGCAGGGTCGTCGCCACGCCCAGACCAAGGCCCAGCGGGCGAAGTTGCGTTCTCGTTTTCATCATCGATGCCTCTTGCGGAATGCTGGTGAGCGAGTCGGTGAGGGTTTAGAAACGGAAGGTCGCCCCCAGTCCCGCGCCACTGAAGCCAAGGTCCAGATCGACCTTGGCGCTGTCATCGAAGGCATAGTCGAGATGACGATAGGCGAGGACGATATCCCCCCAGTCGAACCGATAGCCGACGCCGAACAGTGCCTGCCAGGTGAGGCTCGAATCTCCGGTGCCAACATCAACGTAGTAGGGCAGGATCCAGTCGCCACCAGGCCGGAACTCGCCACGCAGGCCAATAATCCCGTCCCACTGCTGAGGATTGCGCGACAGATGGGCGGTCGGCAGCTCGGGCGGCAGCGGGCCATCAAGGGTCAGGTCCAGCGCCACGTCCAAGGCCAGGTAGCGAAAGCCAAGGACGGCGTCCGCCGAGACCTGGGGCGCATCCAGCACGCGGTACTGACCGGCCAGTGTCCAGATGGTGCTTTTGAGTTCCAGCGCGGCATCGAGTTGGACACCCGGTCCACCCGGAACCAGGGCATTCAGCGACTGGCGGTCGTTTCCACTGAGGTCCAGATAGATCAGATCCGTGAAGGCGCCCCAGTCGCCCTTGCGCATCTCGAAACCGCCCAGGAAGACGAAGTCGAGGGCATTGAGGATGTCATCGGCGCTGACGTCCAGATCCCGACCGCTACCCGCCGGCGTGCGGGCGCCATTCTTGAAGGTGACATCCCCCGTGACGCCGGGAAACCAGCCGTAGAGATTGACGCCGAACTGCCAGTCGTCCGCGCGGGCCGCTGTCGACCCCGCCGCCAGGACCATCGCCGCGAGCAGGACGGTGCGACAGTTGTGTGGAAATGCAGTGAAGGAATCCATCGCGGACCCTCTGGCTGTGCAGCTGATGGGTTAAGGATGCCGTCGTGCCCAACGGACCGCTGAATGGCGGATCTGGAACAAGGCCGAAAATCTAACAGAGACCTGACCACATCGACTTGACGATTCGTGCCATTATTCGCAAAACACTCGGGAATTCTGGAGATACGACCCGATGAGCGTCGCCCCGCCGAGCATCCCCTCGCTGCGTCTTGAAAGTCGATTGGGCTGCGCCGAGGACTTGCGGGTGCAGCCGCTGCTCGGCGTCCCAGCGCTGTTGCGCGAGTTTGGAATCGATCCCAGGGCCGCGCTCGAACGCGTCGGGATCGATCCGCGCGTCTTCCTTGATCCCGAACAACGCGTCCCCTTCGAGCAGGTCGGACGCCTGCTGGTCGAATGCGTCACCCTGACCGGCTGCCCCTGGTTCGGACTGCGGGTCGGCGAGCGCGCGGGCGCGTCCGTGCTGGGTCTGATCGGTGAGCTGGCGGGCCAGTCGGCCACCGTTGGGGCCGGGCTGCGCAGCCTCATCCTGCACTTTCATCTGCATGATCGTGGTGCGGCACCCGTGCTCCATGCTGGCCGTGGTCAGGACGTCGAGCTGGCCTATGTCATCCACACGTTCGGGATGCGGGGCGCCGCGCAGATCGCCGATGGCGCGATGGCGATCGCCTACCATCTGCTGCGGGGGCTCTGCGGTCCTGGCTGGGCACCCATCAAAGTGACCTTCAACCACCAGGCACCGGCCGATCCCGCGCCCTACCGTGCCTTTTTTGGCGCGCCGGTGCACTTCAACCAGAGCCGCCCGGCGCTGGTGTTCGCGGCACAGTGGCTCCAGCAACCCATTGCCGGGGCCGATGCCCTGACGCGCGAACACCTGTTGCGGCGGGTCGCCGAGATCGAGCGCGCCAAGCCGGCACTGTTTACGGACAAGGTCCGACAGGTTCTGATCGAGCTGATGGTGATCGACAAACCCTCGCTCGCAGCCGCCTGTGTGCTGCTCGGCGTGAGCCGACGCACCCTCTATCGTCGGCTCGAAGCCGAGGGCGCCCGTCCCGGCGAACTGCAGGACGAGGTGAACGAGTCTGTGGCGAAACAATTGCTGCTGGAGTCGCGGATGCCCATGAGTGAGATCGCCGCCACCCTGCATTATTCCGAATCCTCCGCCTTCTGGCGTGCCTTCAAGGGTTGGACCGGCATGACGCCGAGCGCCTATCGGCGTCAATTCGCCAGCCCCGCCGGCAGTTGACCGACAGGCGAGACCGCGGTGCCAAAAAACGACAAACTCCGGGTCTCGGGGCATTCCATCAACGAGCACGCCTTCAGGCTTGGTCTTGATGGTCGGCGCACCCCCGAAACCGTCCCGAAAAGGACCGTTCAGGCGAGTTCGCCAACGTGGGTATCCTGATGATGGCGCCGGCGGCAGGCTATTTTGGATTCAAGCTGCTGACCCGTCGCCATGGACGCATCACGAAGTTCTTCGCAGCGCTCGACGCTAAGGTATTTCGTCAGGCCATGTTAGAACTCCAAGAGGAGCTGGAACGCGTTCACAGACTGCTGAAGTCCGAGGGTTTTGATCGACACCCCAAGACCAACGATAGCGAGCTCGCAAAGCGAATGTTCGCAGAGGTTCTACGCCCGCGCGAGACGATCATCCGATTTAGCGAGCAGCGCGTGGTGTTGGTGGATGATCCAATACAAACCCTGAAAGAGCTGTTTGCGTACTACGTCGAACGCAATTTCGTCACGAAAGAGTATCGCGAAACAGTCTTGGTTAGCGATCAAGCACGTCATTCAGCGCAATCCCGATCGAGATCGTATTCTGCTTGAAGTTGTAATCGATCAGCGTATCGCCATAGCCACTAAAGCCGACCAGATAGCCGCGCAGCGGCCCGATGAGCTTCGGCGTCATCCAGCTCGCTCTGACCGCTCCCTTCGCTTCGGCCGGATTGCCCCGCGCCATCAGCGTGAAGCTATGGCCGCGCCATTTGTAGATGGCGGTGATGTCGCCATAGCCGTAGTAATCGGTGATGTCCGGGTTATCCTTATCGGAGCTTGAATCGTCGATCCTGATCCAAGGCCGGATCAGGAGCGCGAAGTTATCCTTCTCGAGCCCGATCTCGGCCACCAGACGATCCCAGCTGCGCGAGATCGGGTCGGAGCGACCATTGGATTCGTGGGTGTAGCCCAGGCTCAACAGGCGCCAATCGAAACCACCGAAGGACCATTGCGGCTGCCAGGCCACCTTGAGTTCCGGCATGTAGTTGGTATCGCGAAACGGGCTCGAGATATCGCCGTTATAGACCTGCCAGAAGCTCTGCTGGGTATAGGCGAACCAGAACCCGAGGCGCCGATCATTGGTCGCCCAGACCCGAGTCTTGAAGCTGATCTGAAAGGCGGCCTCAACCTTATCAAGATCGCCGTCCGTGCTCTCAACGGAGTTAAAGAGCGATTCAAAGGGCTGGTCGTTGGTGCGGCTCTGATAGCGCATCGGGTTGAGGTAATTGGGGCGGTAGAGCTTGATCAGATAGCGATCGCTGTCGGGCTCAAAGCTCCAAGCTCGATCGAACATCGACGCTGATGGCTCGGAGGCTGTCAATGCTGCCTCGCTGAAATCCGCTTGTTTCGCATCCGCAGCGTTCACCTGCATCGGCTTGCGAGCGGCTGTATCAGATTCAACCGGCTTCGCTGTCGCGAGCGGAGCGAGTTCCGGTGTTCGACCACTGATCTGGTCATAACAGGCCAGACGGCGTTGATCATCGCGAATCTCGGCACAGGATTGCATCCCTGCCGCAGCATTGGCCATAGCTGGTAACGCCACGCACGAAGTTGCGAGCAGCATTGCAAGCACCGTTGTAGGCAAACCACGCTGGCGCAACGGGTTGATTGGTTGAAACACGATTACTCGCCTCCTGCATATGAATGATGGGTCATCAATGAGACTCCTAGAGTCTCCGGAAATGCAATGTGGCCTTTTTATTCACAACGCATGATCGCAGCCCAAGATTTCAGGCTGCGCTCGATGAGAAGCGAATTGGCGAATTGACAAATCGATCGTTTGCTGCTTTCAGTGGTGCGACGATCAAAGGCCAAAAGTGTAGCATCATCATCGGCAGCGCTCGGCGGCGAGAGCGCGACCCAGCCGTTGCTGCTGAGAACGAGATTCTGAAACCTCTTTTTCCACATCCAAGCCGAACGTTGAGACGTCGCCCAACAGGCGTGCGCTGTCTTCTGCTCTGCGGCGTTGTCACGAGACCTGCTTGGCCGCTGTTCTTCGCCTTGTTGCTCCTGGCGTCCAACGGCCATGCGCTCAACAGCCAGGCATCAAACGGTCACCCGGAAGGCGCCTGGATAGCTGCGCTCGGGAGCGGCCCGGCAAGCACCCCGGAAGGCAGGGCAGCGGATGACATGCAGGACGGCATTGATCCAACGGCGACGGATAGCATCACCTACCAGCTGACCATCGAATCGCTCCCGACCCCCTTGCTGGAGCGCAGCATCATCGAGACTTCGATGCTCGAGCGCCTGCGCGAGTCGGCACCGGTTGGCGCGTTTGGGCTGATCGCGCGCGCCAACAACGATATCGATCGCATCGATCAAGTCCTGCGCAGCTTTGGCTACTACGATGCGCTGATCAGTCTCCGCATCGACGGCCGCGATCTCAGCGATCCCGGCTTGCTGCCACAGCTCGAGCGGTATACACCAGCGACGACCGTGGCGGTCGAGGTACTGATCGACAGCGGCCCGCTCTATCGGATCGACCGCGTGCAGCTCGAGGGTCCGGTGCCACCCGCCGCCCGCGCGGCCTTCGCCCTGAAGCCCGGCGCGCCGGCCACCGCACCCGAGGTGCTGGCCGCCGGCATCGCACTGCTCGACGCGCTGCAAGAAGACGGCTTTCCACTCGCGCAAGTCCCCCCACCCGAGGTCATCGTCAACCATTGGACAAGGACCATGGCGGTGACCTATCGCGTCGAGCCTGGCGACCGCCTACCCCTTGGCGAGATCGAGATCATTGGCCTCGAGCGTTTGCGCGAGGGCACTGTGCGGCGTCGGCTTGGCCTAAGGCCGGGGGAGCCGTTCAGCCCGAGCCGGCTCGAGACCGCGCGGCGGGCCTTGCTCGCGAGCGACGCCCTCGCCTCGGCGCGACTGACCCCAGCCACCGCGCCGGACGCCGGCGGGCGCCTTCCGCTCCGACTTGAGGTCGTTGAGCGCCCGCTGCGGGTGCTGCGACTGGCCGGCGCCTACTCGAGCGACGAAGGCGGCAGCCTCTCGGCGTCCTGGAGTCATCGCAACCTCTTTGGTGGCGCCGAGCGGCTGACGCTGGGCGCCGAGGTCAGTCAGCTCTCCGCAGGGCCGATCGGCGACATCAACGATTTTGTCCGCGCCAGCCTGCGGATTCCCGATCTCTGGCGCCGCGATCTCGATCTGCAGCTCGAGCTGGGCGCGGTCAGCGAGCGCCTCGAGGCCTACAATCGAGACGCGGTTACCGCATCGGCTGTGTTTGAGCAGCGGGTCTCGGCACGGCTCAGCCTGGGCGCCGGGATCGGTGTCGAGAACGCGCGCATCGTCCAGGACGGACCGGCTCAAGACCTTCGACTGCTGTCGCTCCCGATCACCGCCAACTGGGATTCCAGCGACGACCCACTCGATCCGCGCCGCGGCTGGCGACTGGCGGCCCAGCTAACGCCGACCCCCTGGGTGGAGGGCGATGAGGGCGACAGCTTCGTGCGCGCACGCCTGGTCGGCGCGACCTACTTCGATCTCTCGGAGCCGACAGCCGGCAACGAAGCGCCTGCATCGCCCGCATCGCACTCATCGCCGACCGATGGGGCCAGGCCCAAGCTGCTTGGGCGCCGGGTCTTAGCGCTGCGACTCGCGATCGGCCGCATCCTCGGCACCAACGTGAGCGCCATCCCGCCCGACTGGCGTTTCTATGCCGGCGGCGGTGGCTCGGTGCGCGGCTATCCCTACCAGTCGATCGGCCCGCGCACCGCCAACGGCTCGCCGGCGGGTGGCGATGCCCTGCTCGAAGGCAGTCTGGAGCTGCGTCAGCGGATCGGCGCACGCTGGGGGATCGCGGCCTTCGTCGATGTCGGCGACGTCTCCGCGGACGGCTTCCAGGGGTTCGGCAACCTTGCCGTGGGCGTCGGGCTCGGTGCGCGTTTTCATACCCCGGTGGGTCCGATACGCGTTGATCTGGCGAGCCCATTGACCGAGTCCGAAGACGATGCCTCGGTCCAGCTCTACATCGGCATTGGGCAATCATTTTGATGTCCAGGCAGCCGTGGCCCTGATGATGATGACGCACAAGAAACCGTTGAAACTGAAACGCTTGCTCAGGCATCAGCAGCGCCAAAAACGGCTGCGCCAACAACCTCTGAGCCAGCAGCGCTTCTGGACCTGGCTGAGGCTGGCCTTGGGTCCATCCCTCGCGCTCGTGCTCGGCGTTGGCCTGCTGATTGGCCTCAATAGCGAGCACGGCCGCGACCTGATCGCAAGCGCAATCAACAGCGGAACCGCCGGCCGGGTGCAGATCAGCGGCCTCGGCGGTTCGCTTCCGTTCGCACCGCGGGTGGAGTCGCTCGAGTTCGCCGACGCGGACGGATGCTGGCTGCGGATCGAACAGGCTCAGCTGGAGCTCAATCCCGCCGCGCTCTTGGTCGCCAAACTTGAGATCCGCGCGCTCACGGCCAATGCCGTTGACCTGCTGCGTCTACCGTCGGGCAACGCAGGCTCCAGTGGCGATTGGTCACCCCCGCTCGCACTCAACTTACAGCGACTGGAGATCGACCGACTCCGCCTGAACGGCCTGCTCGGGGCGGCACCAACCCTGTCGATTCAGGGCTCCGCTGCGCGATCGCGCCAAGGCTCGCTCGAGACCAAGCTCGCGATCAGACCGCTCGATCTGTCCGACCTGAGAGGTCTCGCGACCGTCAACCTTTGGCTCGAGCTCCGATCCGCGACAGCCGAGGCAAGCCTGACGCTCGCTGGTGACTGGGCTGGCCAACCGATCGCGGTGCAGATGCATCTGCGCCGCGACCAAGACGAGACGCTAGAGCTCTCACTGGGCGACAGCCACTGGTCCGGAGTCGGCGCCTCGGGCCAGCTGCGATGGTCAAGCCAAGAACCCCTTCCCTTCGGCGAAATCCGTCTTCAGGTCGCCAAGCTGGAGGCGCTGAATCCGCTGGTCGCGCCTTGGCTCCCGGTATCCGCGCCTGTCGCGCTGGCCGGACGTCTGAACGTCGAACTGAGCTCAGTCCCGAACGGGTTGCTGATTGCCGAGGTTGAGGGTGAGGGATTGCAGCTTCTGCAGCAGGTCCGGCTGGGGCGCTTGGCACTGCGGACCGAGATCGAGGACCTGTTGGAACAGCCCCGGATTCACTCGGTCCTTAAGCTCATTGACCTGAACTTGCCCGGCATTGGCGCCGACCTCAACGCACAGGCCAGCGGACCGATCACCAACTTGCTGCTGGATACCGAAGCCAGACTGCGCCTGAAGCCGTTGAGCAGCACCACCGAACTCCAGCTCAGCGCCACGGGCGAGCTAGAGCCCTTCGACCGGCGGCTGGGGCTGAGCGCAGCGTCGCTCGAAGTCATTCGACACAGGCCAGTTGCACCAGACCAAGTTGCACCAGACCAATCGGCACCACAGAGAGAGGGTCTCCGTGAAAACGGATCTGCGCTTGCGCGAGCCCCGGCGGTCACTGCTAACGGCCTTGGACTGCGACTGCTCGAGTCAGGGTATCTCGATTTCAGCGATGGCCTAAGCATCGACAAACTGGCATTTGCGCTCTCGGCACCGACGGCGAGCGGATTGCGGAGAGCCAGTGGCCGTGTCGGGCTCAGCGGACGGCTCGCACCAGCGCTTGCGCTGGATGCGCGCGCAATCGACGTCCCGCTCGCGACCCTGATTGACCTCGTGCCACTCAGTGCCGCGCTGCCCGAGCCGATCCGCAGGTTCAATGGACTTGTCGACGTCGAGACACGTCTGGAGGGTGAGCACAGCGCACCGAGCGGTCGTCTGGATCTGCTCGCACGAGAGATCCGTTCGGAGAACGGTGCCGCAGTCAGCCTGCCAAGCGGTGAGCTGAGGATCGCGCTGCGTATCGACCCAAAAGCGACGACGATCGAGGCATCGGCGTCGGCTGGCAAGCGCGCTCATCTGGACCTACGTGGTCAAATAGACGGCTCGCCGTTCACGACACTCGGAACCCTCTCGCTACGCTCACGCGGCCGTATCGACGCGAGATTGTTGAACCCTCAACTTGCCGCCAGTGGCCGAACACTGGATGGCGAGTTGGCCGTGGATCTCGGCATCAGCGGCCGACCAAACAAGCCACAGCTCGATGGCATCGTCCGATTCAGCGATGGCGCCTGGAAGGATCAGCTCAGCGGCCTGGTCCTGACTCAGATCGATGGCGAGATGGCGCTATCCGGCGACAGTCTCAGACTGACACGGCTGAGCGCGAGGGCCGACCCCGGAACGATCCAACTGAGCGGCAGTCTCGGAT
Source organism: Lamprobacter modestohalophilus (assembly GCF_016583905.1). Lineage (GTDB taxonomy): Bacteria > Pseudomonadota > Gammaproteobacteria > Chromatiales > Chromatiaceae > Lamprobacter > Lamprobacter modestohalophilus. Next base: position 35,273 of record NZ_NRRY01000015.1, read on the forward strand.
GGCTCGCGCCCGGACAACCCGTTGACCTCAACCTCAGCGCCCGAGCGGCGAGCCCGCTCCAGCTCGACCAACTTCAGCTCCAAGCCGATGCCGATCTTCGGCTCAGCGGCGAACTAGCGGGCGATATGAGACTCGAAGGCGGCCTTCGTTTCGACCAGATCGCGCTGCGCATCCCCGAGCGTTTCCCGGCGACCGTTGCGACGCTGGAGGTGAAGGAGATCGGGCCGCGTCGCCAGCCGCGGCGAGACCCGCCGCGCCGGAGCGGCTTTAACCTCGGCTCGCCAGCCGAGGTCGCGCTCGACCTGCGCATCGATGCCCCAGGCGCCATCACCCTCACCGGCCGCGGTGTCGATGCCGAGCTTGGCGGCCAGATCAACGTCCGCGGCAGCCTTGCCCACCCGGCCATCACCGGCGACTTCCGGCTCCTGCGCGGCGAGTACGAGCTGCTCGGTCAGCCGCTACGCTTCAGCCGCGGACGCATTGGTTTCGATGGCGCCTCGGTGCTCGACCCGACGCTCGACCTCGAGGCGCGGGTCCATGCCGAAGGTGCCACCGCCATCCTCAGCGTCGAAGGCAGCGCACGCCGGCCAGAGATCCGGCTCTCCGGCGAACCGGAGATGCCCGAGGACGAGGTGCTCGCCCGGCTGCTCTTTGGCCTGTCTCGCTCTCGGCTCTCGGCGCTGCAGGTCACGCGACTCGGACTTGCGGCAACCTCACTCGCGGGCATCGATAACCCGGCACTCGGACTGCTCGAGCGCACCCGCAGCGGACTCGGGCTCGACCGCTTTCGCCTCGATCGCGGCGCCGAGCGCCAAGGCCGCGGCGACGCCGTCCTCGAGGGCGGTCGTTACCTCAGCGAACGCGTCTATCTCGGCGCCCGCCAAGGCACCCGAGCCGGCGACACCCAAGGCATCCTGCGCATGCAGGTCAGCCCGCGCATTCGCCTCGAGACCGATGTTGGCGCCAACAGCGGCGCGCGCGCCGGCGCGGCCTTCGAGCTCGAGTATTAACCCGCACCAGAAGGGCGATATCGACGGAGGGCCTGGGGCATCACAGCCACTTCCTGTGCAAATGCCTGTTCGCCTGCCCGCAAGACGACAACGACCGTGAGCCCGCGCTGCAGGCGCTGGTACACCGGGTCGTTCGCGGCTCCCGGCACGACTTTGCGCTGCTGCTCGGCAAGCCCGAAGACGGCGACATGGTGCGCCGCATGGTCTTGGAGCACGGCTGCGAGCCGGTCGGCATCCCCTCTTGGCTGAGCAACGACCGCGGCCAACAAGGTCGCGACATCGACTCACTGCGCCGAGACAAACAGGCGCGCCTCGAGGAGATCGAGGGCGAGCTTGCGCAGCTGCGCACTGACCCCAAGATCGCCACCGCCCACGCCAATCTCGAGACCCTGGCCTGGTATCTGGAACATGCGGCACGTCAGCTCGGCGCACACGATCTCTGCCACATCACCGGCTGGACCATCGCGCCCGAGCCAAGCCAGCTCCAGCAGCGCTTATGGGATGCTGATATCCGCGCGATCCTGCGCTTCCCCGAGCCGCCACCCACGGTCAGCTCGCCGGTGATGACCCTCGATACCTGGTGGGCGCAGCCGTTTCAGCCGCTACTGCTGATGTGGGGCACGCCAGGCCATACCGAGGTTGACCCCAGTGGCGTCCTCGCGCTCATCGTCCCGCTGCTGTTCGGCTACATGTTCCCCGATGTCGGCCACGGCCTGATGCTGGTCGCATTCGCGATGCTTTTCTGGTGGCGCTGGCCGCAGATCCGCTTCCTGCTCCCCTGCGGTCTCTCGGCGATGCTCTTCGGCCTGCTGTTTGGTGACCTCTTTGGCTTCGACACGCTCATCCCCGCGCTCTGGATGAAGCCGCTCGAGGCGCCGATGATCGTGCTCGGCGTACCGATGCTGTTTGGCGTCCTGCTGCTCCTGCTCGGGCTCGTCTTTGCTGGCCTAGAGGCGCAGTGGCGTGGCACTTTACAACAATGGCTGCAGGTAGACGCGGCAGTTCTCGTGCTCTATCTACTGCTCCTGCTGACCCCATTCGTCCATGAGATCCTCTGGCTGGCGCCCTTGGCGCTGCTGCACTACTTCGTCGGCAGTGCCATGCAGGCGCGGGAGCAACGGCTCGCGGCGCTTGGCGCGGCGCTGGGCGAAGCGCTTGGCAGGCTGCTGCTGAGTCTCTTCGAGCTGGCGCTGAACACCCTCTCCTTTCTTCGAGTCGGCGCTTTTGCGCTCGCCCATGCGGCCCTCTCGCACGCGATCATGACGCTCGCGGACAGCGTCCAGCATCCCATGGGCTGGCTACTGATCCTAGTGCTCGGCAATCTGTTCGCCGTCGTACTCGAGGGTCTGATCGTGTTCGTGCAAACCACACGGCTGGTGCTCTTCGAGTTCTTCATCCGCTTCTTGCATGCCGATGGCCGCATCTATCAGCCAGTCCATCAACCACCCACCACCCAATGAGTCCTCAACCACTCACCACTCACCACTCACCACTCACCACTCACTACTCACTACTGCAAGATCCTCATGCAAGATCCGGATCAGCTCCTGCACCGCCAGCGGATGCGCGAAACCACCATGGCCGGTTGGCACGATCACCTCAGACTCGGCACTCGGCAGATGGGCACTCCAATAGGGGACGACCCCATCGGAGCTGCGACTGAGCTCGCCGCGCCGGCCACGGTTACCAATCACTGAATGCATCGGCACGCTGATCTCGGCCTGATCGAGCGCTGCCAAGAAGGGGGAGTCGGGTGAGAGCCCTTGGATGCTGGTTGGAATCCGATCGGACTCGAGACCCGCCAGACGATCAGTGACCAACTCGAGCTCATTGCGAACCCAGTTTGGCAATCGGATCAGGCGCGAGACCCAGAGCGCTACATTAAAGGTGGCAAGCCGGCTGCCGCGATGTGGCGTAAACATGAAGATGGCACGGCTGATGTCGTCGCGCGGCTCGAAGATCAGCGCCTGCCGCACCGGGCTGCTGGCCGGCAGCTGCGAGACTCCGGGCACGATTTGCTCCGCCGCAACGGCGTCCAACCCCGTAATCTGGGCTCGGGATAACACCCCGCCCATGCTATAGCCGACCAAGACGATTGGTTTGGTCGGTCCATGAACCGCCACCGCCTGATCGAGCTCCTCGCGGAGCTGCATGGCCGAAAGCGGTACCGGTTGTGCCGTTGGATAATAGAAGAACCAAAACTGGTAGTGCTCCCGCACGCTCGGGTCCGCCATCAACTCGCGCACCAGTCGGTTCCACATCTGCGGCGTGGTCATCAGGCCGTGCACCAGCACCAGCGGTCGCTTATCGGGATCAAACGGCTGCAAGAAGGTCAGCCGCGACTGACCCGCAAAGCGATCGGCACGCAGCAGATAACGCAGACCAGCGAGCGGCCCCGGCCCCAGTGCGCGAGTGGCGTCGAGCGGCGCCTCGAGGTCCATCGCGACCGGCAGCGGCTGGCGTTGGTCTCTCGGACCCGCGACAGGACCGAGATCAATCGACTCCACGCGCAGCGGATCAGCGAGAGCGACCCGGAGTTGATCGGCCTCCGGTGCCGGTAAGGCCAGCGCTGTGATCGGAATCCGGTAGCCACGTCTAGGTGCGTTGGCCCCGCCCGGAATGATCGAACCGACCGCGGGCGCTCCCAGCCCAGGCCGCTGCAGGCCTGAATCGGCCTTGAGTGGCCGACGCACCGGATCGATCTCGGCCAAGTCCTGCGGATCGCGCCAGTCCGACGGATCAGCGGGGGCCATGATCAGTTCAGGTGCAACCTCACCCTCGGCAATCGCAGGCAGAACGCGCTCCAGCATGCGCCGATACTGGGTCTGCGCCCGGGCGCGCTTGGCATCGCTAGCCTGCGTCGAGCCCAGGAGTTTGAGGGATTGCTCGAGACGCTCACGGGCCAGTTCTGGCGCTGGCTTGGTTGGCGCGAGGGACTGACAGCCACTCAGCGCGAGTGCCATCAGCGCCAACGCAAGCCATGCTGGCGACGGTGATCCCAACTGTCCGACAAGCCACGACACGGCCCACCGCTCAAATGGTCGCGGAGGTCGCTCTATGGCTTGTTGAATCAGCGCCAAAGCGGATCGGAAGCCGATGTGCTCTGCAGTTGCACTCGGTCTGGTCACATAGGTAGCGACCTAGTCGATATTGCCACGCCGATGTTGGTCGAACAGATAGCCGCCGATCAGGCCGGTACCAGCGCCAATCGCAGCGCCACGGCCCGCGTTGCCACTGATCGAGCCAATCGCAGCACCACCAGCCGCCCCCATCAGGGCGCCGCTGCCGGCACGGCTGGTGGTAGTCTCACCACAACCTGTCAACACCAGCATCGCCACAACCATCACTGAAACCAGGAAACCAATACGGTTCATCGTCAACACTCCACTCTAAGTCGATATAGCTCGATATAGCTCTAATTCCACGTCGCTTCGCGCAGCCTTGCGTCTTCGGCAGCAGCCGCGCTCTTTCGACATCGATACGCAAGCCCGGCGCAACCCCGGCGCAACAACGCGCTCAGCGGCAGGGATAGGCCTTGGCCAAGGCCCGCACCAAGCCAACCACGGGCTGCTCACCCATGAGCGTCGCATCGCCCTTGTTCGCCTCTGCCCAGGCGACGAAAACCGTGCGGCCCTTCGCGACCGTGGTGCCCTCTGGGTAGCAGATCAGACGCTTCATATCGCGCTTGTTTGCGACCCCATCGTGATACTGGACAGTCGCTTCGATAAAGCCGGTGCACGCCAGCTGGGCTGGCGAGCTTGGATCAGCGGCGCAGACCTGATAGAGGTCTTCCGTGGTGTCGAAGCGCAGGTCCTCGACTTCGACGGCGATGGCTGGAGCTGCCAGGATTCCAACCAAGGCGATCACAGAGGTCAAAGCGGCGGTCTCACGACCAAAACGACGGGGAGAAGACACGGCGGGACTCCTTCGCTAGTTTTAGGGGAACAGATTAGGGGAACAGATCTGAACTTCGGTAGGGCGACCGCAAGATTGCTGCCAAGGCAAATCGATGCACCGGCAGTCAACGTCGGCTGACCAACGCGCGACCTGTCGACTGACATCGTACGATTTGGGCGTATGCGAGCCGCAGAGCAGGCCTCAGGTCTAGGCGGCAGGATGATAAGCGATCGCGCCGCCGCAGGGTTAGCATGTTCAGGCTTAGAAATGAGCCGTGACCCACGCCTTGGGTGGCTGGTCGCAGCGAAGTGGCCGAGTTCAGCATGGCCTTCAGCGGCGATCGAAAAAAGTTCCGCGCTGTTCAGCGATTGACCGATCTAAGCAGAACGACACAAAACCGTAACCTGGGCAAGGGTCAGGAGGCCCGAGCCTACCAATTACGCACAGGGTTATCCACAGGCGCCGTGGATAACCCGAGCTTGACAAAGGGCGATCGAACGTTCTCGAGACGGGAGCGCTAAATCGCGCTAAGTCTTTGATTTAATGTCGACTGCTCAGTCAATGCGCATGTCGATGATGGAGCCTGCAAGGCCCTGTTCAGCCAATGAATTGCGTTTGTTATCGGCAATCCATCAACAGGGTTGTGCACAGGGTCTGTGAATAGATGACGGGCAGCAGAGTGACGCTGACCCAGTGGATCAGCGGAGAATCCAGTCGTCTGAGCCGGGTCCGCAGTCGCTTGGATGGCAGACCAGATCCGGTTACCCTCTCGCGGCATGAAGTAGCAACAGGTCAGGCAATGAAGATCACAAAGAAACGGGCGCTCTGGATCGTCGGCCTGATGCTGGCGCTGCTCGCCGCGCTTAGCGGTTACGTCTTCTTCATCTCCACCAACGCCGCCCTGAGCCGTGCTGAGGCCTTTGAGTTTCGGCGCATGCAGGTGGCACGCGTCGGCGCTGAGAACGTCTTTCGCTTCTTCTTTGTCAGCAACCGGACCGCTGAGCCTGGCGCAGGGCCGCTGATCGAGCGGATTGGTAACCAGCGCTCGTCGGAGCTGCTGTTCGGCTCCTTCGATACCGAGATCGAGCCAACCTTGGGCCTGGGCATGTGGCTGGACGAAAGCAGCTGGCTCCTCGATGAGGAGATCCAGATCAGGAACATCACCCGGCTCGATCAGACCGCCTTCATCCAACAACTGCGCGGCATGGTCTCGGCCTCACCCCATCAGGGCATACTCCTTCTTGTGCATGGGCTGCGCACGGACCTGGATTACGCGATGCGCGGCACCGCCTTCCTCGCCCACATCCTCGACATCAATGCCCCGGTGCTGGTGTTCGACTGGCCGGGGAACCAAGGCGACACCTTGCGCGGATACCGCCAAGCGCAACGCATCGCGACCACCTCTGGCGCCGAGTTCGCAGCGACGCTGCGCCTGCTGATCGATGAGGTACGCCCGCAGCGTCTGTGGGTGGTGGCCAACAGCTTAGGCTCTCAGGTTGTGGTCGATGCAATTTCAGTGCTCGCCCAGGCCCCGGACCTCGCCGACGCCGAGCGCGAGATCAGCGATGTCATCCTGACCGCGCCCGACATCAGCAGCAGCCGATTCAACGCGCAATTCAAGCATCAGCTCGCAGCGCTGGTCGACGACACCACCATCTACGTCTCCTCGAACGACCGCGCCCTACTCTTGAGTCGGCTGGTCAATCTGCAACGCCGACTCGGGCAAAGCACACTCGACAAGACCGATGCCGAGCTCATCGACGAGATCGAGCAGCTGCTGGAGCTGGTCGAGGTGGAGAGCAACGACGGCCGGGTCGCGCTGGTCGACGTGACGCCGGTCAATCGCACGCGCAACTTCCACAACTTCAGTCTCGAGGTGCCGGAGTATTTCGACGACATGTTTCTGCGCCTGACCAATCCCGGTAGCCCGCTGAACCGTCAGCGCTACCAATTCCGCACGCCCGACGGCCGGCTCTACTCGGTCCTCACCCGCGGTCGCTGATGCACGATCCGGATCGCACACTCTCATATCGCATGCTCATCTCGCACGCACATATCGCACGCACATATCGCATGCTCATCTCGCACGCACATATCGCACGCTCATAGGCACAGCACATGATGAACCCCCTGCGCGCACTCAAGCGCCTGCTCAAACGCCTCGGCCTCTGGGCGCTGATCGCCACACTTGGATTCCTCACCGGCGTCGTCGTCCTCTATGTGCTTTGGGTCCGCAGCGGACCCCCGGTCCAGCTCTGGCATACCGTTGAGCTGGAGGAAGAGTTCAATGCTGATCGGGCTGAGGAGATCACAACCTTTGCCGACTACCAAGCGTTAGAGGCGCGGCTCTTCCAGGAGCTTGAGGATAAGGTCTACGCCGTCACGCCCACCGGTCCCGATCAGATCCTGAATCGCTTTAGCAGCGGTAGCGCCTCCGATCCAAGAGATCGGGAGCCGAACTGGAATCGCAGCTTCGAGCTAATGCCCGCCGGACAGCCAATCGGCGGCGTCTTGCTGTTGCACGGAATGTCCGACGGCCCTTACAGCCTGCGTGCGCTTGGGCTGGCACTCGCCGAGCAGGGCTATCAGGTGCTAGGCCTGCGCATGCCCGGCCACGGCACGGCGCCGGCCGGCTTGCTCTCGGTGACCTGGGAGGACATGGCGGCCGCTACTCGCCTCGGCATGGCCCATCTGGCCGATCAGCTCGGTGGCAAACCGCTGCACATGATTGGCTACTCGACCGGCGCCGCGCTTGCGCTGGATTACACCCTGGATGCAATGGCAGCGGACGAGGCACTGCTAGCGGATGCTGCGCCTAACGCTAGCGATGCTAGCGATCGCAAATCAGATCACGAATCAGCTCAGCAATCGACCACAGACTCCGCAGCCGGCTCTGATACGGGCTCTGTTGAGCACTCTGATGCGGGCTCTGAAGCGGCCTCAACAACGGGCTCTGAATCAGCGGTCAATGCTGGCTCTGAAAAGCGCGCCGCAACAGGCTCGGGCTCGGGCAAGGCCGTATTGCAGGTACCAACGAGTCTGGTGCTGGTCTCACCGGCGATCGGCATCACCAAAGCCGCGGCGGTGACGCCTTGGTTGGTTCGTTTGTCGAAGCTACCGGGGTTAGAAAAGGTCGCCTGGACGACGCTACTGCCGGAGTTCGATCCGTTCAACTACAACGCCTTCACTGCCAATGCCAGTCTGCAAGTACACCGGATGACACGCTCAGCCACCGCGCGAATGCGGCAGCTCGCGCGCCAAGGCCCCATCACGAACTTCCCCGCCACTCTGGTGCTACTCAGCGTGGTGGACGCGACCGTCTCGCCCGATGCGGCCATCGACAATCTGCTCGGGCTCCTTACGGAGGGTAGCCACGCGCTGCTGCTCTATGACATCAATCGCGTTGCGGTGACGTCCCCGCTGCTGGTCACCGATCGCGCTGCGCTCGCGCAACAGCTCCTCGCTGATGACAGCCTGCCTTTTGAGCTGACGCTGATGACGAACGCGAGCCCCGAGACGCGCGAGGTGGTCGCCTTGCGCAAACCACCCTTCAGCGCCGAGCCGATGACGCGAGAAACGTTAGACGAGCCATGGCCTCAAGATGCGCTCTCACTCTCTCATGTCGACCTGCCGTTTCCGATCGATGACCCGCTCTACGGGCGCTACCCACCGGAGCAGAGCACTGAGGTGTTCTTAGGTCAGCTTGCGGTGCGCGGCGAGCGCGGCGTGCTCAAGGTGCCGGCTCAATGGCTCTTGCGGCTGCGTCATAACCCGTTCTACGACTACCAGGAGCAGCGGGTGCTCGATTGGATCGATGACGCCAGCGCACAACGCGCACGGGCACCGAACATGGCGATGCCATAAGACTAACACTGGCTGTTTGGACGGTTCTATCGGGCAATGCGACCTAACCCTTGAAGCCTTGCATTCGCCTCCCCTCGATTGAATCATCCGACCAGGCGCTTTCGTTGTTGCCCTGACATCGCCTTTGGTGTGGACCTAACGCTCATGGCGCGGCGCAACACCGGAAAATGAATCGCGAGAGATTCACGTTAACGGCCATCGAAAGCTGTTCTGACGTGATGCCCTCAGGCCGGAGGTTGGCCGCGTTTACAATGGAAGCCTATTTCGGGTTGTTTGCAGCGGCCTTCGTGGCTGCGACGCTGTTGCCGTTCTACTCGGAGGCGCTGCTGGTTGGCCTGCAGGCCGCTGACTACGACCCGCTGACGCTTTGGTTCTGGGCGACCGCCGGCAACACGCTGGGCGCTGCGGTGAATTGGGCGCTCGGCCGCTGGCTGCTGCGTTTCCAAGATCGGCGCTGGTTCCCGTTCAAGCCCGAGAAGCTTGGCGTTGCCCAGCGTTGGTATCAGCGCTGGGGTGTCTGGTCCCTACTCATGGCCTGGCTACCGGTGGGCGGCGATGCACTCACCTTTATCGCCGGGATGATGCGAGTGCCGTTCGCGCTGTTCTTTGTGCTTACCTGGATCGGCAAGGGCGCGCGCTACGCAGCGCTACTTGGGCTCTTCGGTTGGGCCGCGAACCTGGCATTTTAGGCATCCGCAGGAACAGAATTTTAGCGCTTCAAAGCTTGATTAGCGCAACCTCTGCGCTGGCTCAGCCTACCGGTGCAGGGGTTGTTTGCACCGTTACTTGGAAGACGTCTATCAACTGCTTCCCGATTTGAGTGCCACTGTCCGGCAAGCATCGGGAAGCAGAAAATGGACGGCCACTTAGCCCTGCATGCGCCGAATGATGCCGCTGGTGCTGCGCTCTTCGAGCAGCGGTATCAGGACCAGCTCGCCGCCCCAGCTGCGGACTTGCTCGGCGCCGACGACCTGGTCTGGCTGGTAGTCAGCACCCTTGGCGAGCACGTCGGGCCGCAATGCCTCGATGAGCTTGAGCGGGGTGTCTTCGTCGAACAGCACGACGGCATCGACGGCGGCCAGAGCGGCCAGGACCCGCGCGCGATCCTGCTCGCCGATGAGCGGACGTTCTGGGCCCTTGAGCGCACGCACCGAGCGATCGCTATTCAGACCAATGATCAGACGCTGGCCATGGCGTCGAGCGCGCTCTAGATAGGTCACATGGCCGGCATGCAGCAGGTCGAAGCAGCCGTTGGTAAAGACCACGCGCTCACCGCGAGACTGCCAACTGCGCACCCGCACCTGCAGCTCCGTGAGGCTGCAGAGCTTGGCGGCCTGCTCCAAGGCGGCCTCGTCGCTGATGGCATGCTCAAGCTCGCCCAGACGGATAGCAGCGGTGCCGACCTTAGCGACGACAACCCCGGCAGCGAGGTTGGCAAGATGGGCGCTGTCGATCGGGTCGAGCCCGGCAGCGAGACCAGCGGCGAGCGTGGCGATGACCGTATCGCCGGCGCCCGAGACGTCGAACACCTCGCGTGCAACAGCGGGGATGCGCGTCTGGCGGTCGGATTCGACGACCAGCAGGCCGAGCTCGCCGAGCGTCAGCACCAGGCGGTCGAGCCTCAAGTCGGCGCGCATTTGGCCGGCGCTGGCGATGAGATGCTCGAGATCGGTTGGGTCGACATGAGCGGCTTGCGCCAGCTCGGCGCGGTTCGGCGTGATCAGGCTGGCGCCGAGATAACGATCGAAGTCGCGGCCTTTGGGATCGACCAGCACCGGTACCCCCTGCTCACGCGCCGCGCTGATCAGACGCTGGCAAAGGCCACCGTAGAGCACACCCTTGGCATAGTCAGACAGTAACAGGACCGAGGCATCGCTGAGCTGGGACAGGATCAACGCAAACAGCCGATCTTCCAGCTCGGCGCTGAGCGGCGCGATGCGCTCGGCGTCGATGCGCAACATCTGCTGATGATTCCCGAGCAGTCGGGTCTTGGTGGTGGTCGGCCGGCTTGGATCAGCGAGCACGGCGCTGGTCTCGGCCCCCTGCTCAGCGAGCAGCCGCAGCAAGCGCTCGCGGTTTTCGTCTTCACCGGTGACGCCGGCGATGCTGACCCACAGACCAAGCCCGATCAGATTGCGCGCGACGTTGGCGGCCCCGCCCGCGGTCTCCGTCTCGCGGTCGAGATGCAGCACCGGCACCGGCGCCTCCGGCGAGATGCGCCCAACCTGGCCCCAAAGGTAGCGGTCGAGCATTAGATCACCGACGACCAGGACCCGCACACCGCCAAAACCGTTGCGCACCGCGGCCAGCGCCTGGCCGGAGATCAAGCCTGGGTCGTGCTTTGGCTCCTGCTCTGGCTCCTGCAGCTGAGCTACCGTTTCAGACTCCGCCTCTAGTGGGCTCATGGACATGATCCCTTCAGTGCCTATTGGCGGCGTTGTAGGCGCGCTGCTCGACCAGGTCGCACAGAATATGGCCGATGAGCATCTGTGCTTCTTGGATGCGAGCGGTATTGGCCGAGGGGACCTCGAGCCAAAGCTCGCAGCACTGTCGCAACCGCCCACCGCCCGCGCCGGTCATGCCGACACGGTAGACCTGGAGCCGCTCGGCACGTTCCATGGCGCGCACGACGTTGGCACTGTTGCCCGAGGTTGACATCCCGACGAGGACGTCGCCAGGACGGCAAAGCGCCTCCACCTGACGCGCAAATACCGACTCAAAGCCGTAATCGTTGGCGATCGAGGTCAAAACGGCGGTATCGGTGGTAAGCGCAATCGCCGGGAGGCCAGGACGCTCCCGCTCGAAGCGACCGACCAGCTCTGCGGCCAGGTGCTGGCTATCGGCTGCACTGCCGCCGTTGCCCATCCAGAACACGCGGCCGCCGCGCTCGATGGCGGCGGAGACCTCGGCGGCAAAGGTCTCGATCGGGGCGCGCAGTTGCTCGAGCGCTTGCACCAGCTCGATATGCGCGCTCAGGGCGGAACTGATGGGATCGGGCTGGAGGCTGGTTTTAAGGTCGCTCGTTGACAAGGCGGCTCCTGTTTGGCGGGACGTTACCATGAAACAATCGCGTCTCTTGCGGGTTGGCGACGCGCTCTGTCTTTTAGCCCGGTGCTGCGACGCATTAGCAGCGCCGTCTCAGACCCGCAATCACCAAGCTAAGAAAGCGTCCACCAACTGCTTCTCGATTTGAGCACCACTGTCCGCCAAGAATCGGGAAGTAGAAAATGGACGGCTACTAACGGTTTCCGTTTCATGACGCCTAGGTGACCGAATGAAGGTAGCAACAGCGGCCGCTTCTTCACTATGCTCCGGGACCCCGCTCAGGGTACAACCAGCCGCAAAGAGGCGTCGCTCTCCAGTCACTCGCGCCGAGGATAATCCATGAAACGACAAACCAACAGCCTGCTCATCAGCCTTTCAGCCTTGGTGCTGAGCGGGCTCTTGCTCCTGCCATCGATGCTGCTCGCGGCCGAGAAACCGCTTCGCCTCTATGGCGTCGGGGCCACCTTTCCAGCCCCCTTGCTCTCGAGCTGGATGCACAGCTTCACCGCCGAGCACCCGCTCATCCAACCGGATTATCAAGGCATCAGCAGCGCCGGCGGTCTGCGGGATCTGGCCTCAGGCCACGTCGATTTTGCCGCTGCTGATTATCGGATTCCGGAAGAGGATGCCGCCCAGTTGGCCGGGGGCATCATCCAACTGCCAATGGCGGCAGCAGGCATCGCCCTGATCTACAATCTGCCCGAGGTTGGACAGCTGCGGCTGTCACGAGCTGCGCTGATCGGCATCTTTGGTGGCCAAATCGGGCGCTGGAACGATCCTCTGATCGCCAAGACCAACCCCAACGCCTCACTTCCTGACCTGCCGATCACCTTGGTAGCACGGGCTGGCGCGAGCGGAACCAGCTTCAATCTGACGGCGCACCTGAGTGCGATCAGTCCAGACCTCACCAAGCGCGTCGGCACCACGCTGACCCCGGACTGGGGCAAGGTGATCAACCGCGCGGGTGGACTGATCCGCGCCTCGGGCAATGACGGTGTCACCTCGCTGGTCCGTTCGATCCCAGGCTCAATCGGCTACGTCGCCTATCCTTATGCAGACTTCACCAACACACCAATGGCCGCGATCGAAAACAAGGACGGCCAGATGGTCGTGCCCACTGCGCTCAGCTTCGCAGCTTCGATGGCTGCGATCAGCCAGTCGCCAACGGCCACTGCGCTGATCGACCCCAGCGGCGAGAACGCCTATCCGTTGATCGCGCTGTCTTACCTCATGCTGCGCAAGCACTACGATGATCCGCGAAAACAACAGGCGCTTGTCGACATCGTCGACTATGCACTCGGACCAGGCCAAAAGCTCGCCGCGCGTATCGGTTACATCCCCTTCTCAACCGGGGCGATCGAATACGTGCAACAGGCGCTCGAGCCGCTCAGGCAGACAGCGGCCCCGTAAAACCGCTAGCGCACACGGATGTGCTGGTAGATATTCAGGTAGTCCTGTGCTGGCCTGGCCCACGAGTTGTCCATTCGCATCCCGTTGAGGCGTAGCTGGCGAAAATGATCGGGGTGCTGCTGCCACAGCCCAATGGCACGGCCGAGCGCGGATTCCAGCCCCTCGAAGGTCAGCTCATCGAAGACGTAGCCATTGCGCTCTTCGTAGGGGCGGTCGCTGTAGTTGGCGTCGAACACCGTATCCGCGAGACCGCCGACCCGTCGCACGATGGGCACGCAGCCGTAACGCATCGCGATCATCTGGGTCAGACCGCAGGGCTCGTAAACGCTGGGGATCACAATCATGTCGGCGCCGGCGTAGATCAGATGCGCCAGCTCCTCGTCGTAGCCAAGCTCAAGGTGAGCGTCAGGATGATCAGCCAGGGACTGCTTCGCATCCCAGAAGATGGCGTTGATCGCCGGCTCTTGGGCGCTGCCAAGCAGCACGAACTGCGCATCCTGCTGCAAACTGTAGTCGATGCTATGGCGAATCAGGTCGATCCCCTTCTGCCGATCAAGCCGGCTGACCACCGCGACGATGGGCTTGGGCGTATCAACCAGACCGAGCCGCTCGCGCAGGGCAGCCTTGTTCTCTGCCTTGCCTGGCAGCTTTTCTAGAGCGTAGTTAGTGGCGATAAAGGGGTCGGTCGCCGGGTTCCAGGTCGTGGTATCGATGCCGTTCAGCACGCCGCCGAACTTGCGGTCCTGGTCGCGCAGCACGCCCTGCAGCCCCATCCCTTGGTCGGTGTGCTGAATCTCCCAGGCATAGCGCGGCGAGACCGTGGTGACGAAGTTGGAGAAGACGATACCGCCCTTCATCAGGTTGACGGCCTGTGGGTTGCCCGGGTCTTGTAGGCGATCCGGCACCATCAGGCGGCCCACATCGAGGCCGTTCATCTCCAGCACCTTAGGCGTCGTCCAACCTTGATGACCCAGGTTATGCAGCGAGTAGCAGACGCGAGTCTTGTCCAGCCCGAGCGCGGTATAACGCTCGAACAAGAGTACCGGCACCAGCCCGGTTTGCCATTCGTTGCAGTGGATGATGTCTGGACACCTGCCAGAGGCCACCAGAAACTCGAGGATGGCGTGCGAGAAGAAGGTAAAGCGGTCCGGGTCGTCGGCATCGCCATAGATGGCGCCGCGGTTGAAGAAGCCGTGCTCGGAATGGGCATCGATGAAGTAGCAGCGCAGCCCGTCAACCAGACCAACCTCGACATCACAATGCACAGCGCGGTCGAAGAACGGCACCCAGAGATCCGGGTGCTCGAGGGTCATGTCCTCGACCCGGTCGTAGCGCAGGCAGTCGTACTTGGGCAGGATGATCTCGACCTGGTGGCCTTGGGCCGCAAGCTCGCGGGATAGTCCCTGCACGAAATCGCCGAGGCCACCGGCCTTGGCAACCGGCGCGCACTCCGGCGTGGCCATCAGGATATACATACAACCGTTCTCAATCAGATAGCTAGAGGATCAGGGGTCAGGACTCGCGCTCGTCGACCGGCAGCCGCGGCAGCCGCGCGAGGAGCGCTGCCAGCAGCTCGTCGTCATCGAGCGCGACGCGAAACGAGAAGCGTCCGCCCGGCCCGACGCGAAACGGGTGCCCGCCAAGGTCGAGCAGGCTACCAGGCGCAGCGCTGCCGAAGACATGCAATTCACCACGGATCACAGCGCCCTCGCGGGATGGATACGGGGACAGCGGTCCACTGCCGCGCGAGACACGCGTTTCCGATGGCGCAACATCTTGCCGGTTTGGCAGCGCCTGGTCCAATAGAACCTGCACTGAGTTGGTTTCGATGAACGGATCAGGGACCGGGTCTGGAGACGAATCAGGGGTCGAATCAGACCCCAGATCACCGGCTGTCCGAGACTTCAGATCATCGGCCGCATCAGACGTCGCAGGCGCGACCCTGACCAGCGGAAAGGGGCTACCGCGCAACTCAGGACGCTCCGAGAGCGCCGCTAGGGAGAGATCGGGAAAGCGGGTCGCGGGCAGCAACCCGCTCCAGTCTTGTGCAGATCCCGGGCTACCACGATCAAGCGTTAGCGCCGCCGCAACGTCGACCTGCTCTGCTGCAACAGACCCCGCTAGCGGTTGCTCGGCATTACCCTTGACCAATGCTCCTGCGAGTGCCGAGGTCGGTGCGGGTGCCGATCCTAACGCCGAAGCTGGCGCCTGTGCCGCGCTAACGCTTGGACTCGACGTCAACATCGAATGACGATTGAGCGCCTGCAGATCAGCAGCTGAATCAGACAGCGGAGCGCCTGTCGAGGCCAGCCCTGCCGGGCGTCTCGGGGCCTCAGAAACAGGCTCGCGAGGAACCGAGATCGCTGGTGCTTGGGCAATGGCCAGCGCGTCCGATGACGCATCGACTTGCGCATCGACTTGCGCAACGCCGGCGTCCGCGGTTCTAGGCTCGAGTCCGCGAGGCTCCGGAACCGCATCCAGGCGATTCGAGCGCGCCAGCAGCAGCCAGCCGCCGTCGCGCTGCCCTTCAAAACCAAGCTCGGCCTGCAGCGGGCCAACCACCGGCGCCTCGAAGCGAGCGTAGCCGGTAGAGAGGCTGCTGAGGTCGGCGAAGACCGCCTCGGCCAGACGGCCCCCTTCGCCATCGGCACGTCGATGACAGAGCTTGGCGACAGGCTGAAGCGCGGCAAAGGCCATGCGCGCCTGCTGGATCAACGCCGGATCGAGCGACCACTCGAGCGCGACACCACCACCAGCGATGGGATAGAGCACCAGCCGCGGTGCCAGATCTGGATTCGGGAACTGCGCTGTGCGCTCAGGCGACATGGTCGCACTCCATGCGCGCGGCCGGGGTCATGGCAGCAGTGCGCCAGCTGAGCAAGCTGCGCCCTGTCTGCTCAGCGCGTTGAGGCACGCCGCGAGCGGGCGCGCGCAATCGCGGCATGGACCTGCGCCGGTGCGGTGCCGCCAATGTGGTCGCGAGCGGCCACCGAGCCATCGAGACTCAGCACGTCGAAGACATCGCTGCCGATGGCGGGCGAGAAGCGTCGCAGCTCATCGAGGCTGAGCTGCGCGAGATCGCGGCCCTCCTGGATGCCATAGGCCACAGCCTTGCCGACGATCTCGTGCGCATCACGGAAGGCGATGCCCTTGAGCACCAGATAGTCCGCAAGATCCGTCGCGGTCGAGAAGCCCTGGCTGGCCGCTTCGCGCATACGCTCTGGTTTGCAGCGGAGCTTGGCCATCATCTCGGCGAAGACCTTGAGCGAGCCGCGTAGGTTATCGGCCGTGTCGAACAGCGGCTCCTTGTCCTCTTGATTGTCTTTGTTGTAGGCCAATGGCTGCCCTTTCATCAGGGTCAGCAGCGCCATCAGGTGGCCGAAGATGCGCCCGGTCTTGCCACGAATGAGCTCGGGGACGTCTGGATTCTTCTTCTGCGGCATGATCGAGGAGCCGGTGCAAAAGCTGTCCGAGAGCTCGATAAAGGCGAACTGGGCCGAGGTCCAAAGGATCAGCTCCTCGGCAAAGCGCGATAGATGCATCATTAGGATCGAGGCGGCGGCGACGAACTCGATCGCAAAGTCGCGATCAGACACGGCGTCGAGCGAGTTCTCGCAGGGGGCGTCGAAGCCGAGCAGCTCGGCGGTATAGGCGCGGTCGATCGGGTAGCTGGTGCCGGCTAGCGCTGCAGCGCCCAGTGGCATCTGGTTCATGCGTGCCCGGCAATCGGCGAAACGCCCGGCATCGCGCTCGAGCATCGCCTGCCAGGCCATCATGTGATGACCGAAGGTGATCGGCTGCGCGACCTGCAGATGGGTGAAGCCGGGCAAGATGGTCGCGGCCTCGCGCTCGGCGAGGTCGAGCAGCGCGTCTTGCAGCCGTTGCAGAGCTTCACTGATGGCATCGATCTCGTTGCGCAGCCAGAGGCGGATGTCGGTGGCAACCTGGTCATTGCGCGAGCGCCCGGTGTGCAGGCGTTTGCCAGCCTCGCCAATCTCCGCTGTCAGCGCCGCCTCGATGTTCATGTGGACATCTTCGAGCGGCACCGACCAAGCAAAGCCGCCGGCCTCGATCTGCGCCTGGATGCGCCCAAGACCAGCCACGATGGCCTCGGATTCCTCATCGCTGAGGATGCCTTGGCGCGCCAGCATGCGGGCGTGGGCGACAGAGCCGGCAATATCCTCGCGATACAGGCGCTGGTCGAATCCGACTGAGGCGGTAAAGGCCTCGACGAAGGCATCGGTCGGCTCGGAAAAACGGCCAGCCCAGGGTTTCGAAGCAGCACTCTCGGTCATCGCGGGTTCTTGCTCATGCGCCTTGCAAAAGCACCACCATAGTACAGATCAGTGTCCGGCAACAGCCTGAGATGGATGCGGAGCGCTGTCTGCGACCCTGCCGACAGGTTAAGCTAACGCGTTTCGCCCCGATTGACCGCTGCCAACGTCGGCGAGGTTGCATTTCGGTTACCTTTAGGGGTCGACTAGCCGTCGACTCAACTCATCACGACCACCAGCCAGCTGGATTCGCTTCCATGCCAGAGACCATTCGCATTGCCACCCGAAAATCCGCGCTCGCCATGTGGCAGGCAGAGCATGTTGCCGACGCGCTGCGCCGCCTGCACCCTGGGCTGACGGTGGAGATCATCGGCATGACCACCCGCGGCGACAAGATCCTCGACGCGCCGCTGGCGAAGGTCGGCGGCAAGGGGTTGTTCGTCAAAGAGCTGGAGCAGGGCATGCTCGCGCGCGATGCCGACATCGCTGTGCATTCGATGAAGGATGTGCCGGTCGACTTCCCCGACGGACTGCATCTGGCCTGCATCCTAGAGCGCGAGGACCCGCGCGACGCCTTTGTCTCGAACAAGTACGCCGCGCTCGACGAGCTGCCGCAAGGGGCCTGTGTCGGCACCTCCAGCCTGCGCCGCCAGTGTCAGCTCGCGGTGCGGCGTCCAGACCTGCGCATCGAGCCCTTGCGCGGCAACGTCAATACTCGCCTGCGCAAGCTCGACGAGGGCGTCTACGACGCGATCATCTTGGCGGCGGCAGGCCTGATCCGGCTCGAGTTTAGCGAGCGCATCCGCTCGTTCATCGCGCCTGAGGATAGCCTGCCGGCGATTGGCCAGGGCGCAATCGGGATCGAGTGCCGAACCGACGACGAGCGCGTGCATGCGCTGATCGCCCCGCTGCATCATCAGCCAACCGCTGAGCAGGTCATGGCCGAGCGGGCGTTGAACGCGCATCTGAATGGCGGCTGTCAGGTACCGATTGCCGGTCATGCGGTGCATCGCGATGGCAGCCTGTATCTGCGGGGTCTGGTCGGCATGCCGGATGGCTCGAAGATCATGCGTGCAGAGATCAGTGGCCCGATGGCCGATGCCGAGCGCATGGGTCGCGAGGTCGGCGAAGCACTGCTGGCTCAGGGCGCCGATACGGTGCTGGCCGCGCTCGCGCATGAGCCGGCTGATCCGGCGGCAGGCCAATCGTCGGAGTCTGCCTCACAGCCATGAACCTGACCTGTCCGCTGAATGGGCGCGGGGTCCTGGTGACGCGGCCTGCTGCCCAGGCCGAGCACCTCTGCCAGCTGATCCGCGAGGCCGGCGGCGAGCCGATTGCGTTTCCAACCTTGGAGATTCGCGCCACCGAGTCTCCCGAACGCGCGCGCCAGCTTCTGGCCGAGCCCTGGGATCTGATGCTGTTTGTCAGCCGCAACGCGGTCGAGTATGGGATGAAGCTGTCCCCGGCTGGCCTGCATTCAGGGCCGGATTCGGAACCGGCTCGTCGCCCCCTGCTCGGCGCCGTTGGTCGCGCCACCGCGGCGGCACTACGCGAGCAAGGTCTGGCGCCAGATCTGGTCCCAGCGCGCGGCTTCGACAGCGAGGCCCTGCTGGCCTTGCCGGCGCTGACCCGGGTGGGCGGCAAGCGTGTGCTGATCGTGCGTGGCGAGGGCGGACGTCCACTGCTGGGCGAGACCCTGCGCGCGCGCGGGGCCGAGGTGGCCTTTGCCGAGGTCTATCGGCGCAGCCTGCCAGATGTCGATGTCAGCGCCGAGCTGTCGGCTTGGCAAGCGCGGGTCGGCTTCATCACCGCGACCAGCGACGAGGTGCTGCACAATCTCCTGCAGCTGATCGGCGGCGCGAATCAGGCCTGGCTGTTGTCGACGCCGCTCGTGGTGATCAGCGACCGCGGCGGCGCAACCGCGATGCAGCTCGGCTTCCGCCGGGTCGCGGTCGCCGAGGAGACGAGTGACGAAGGGCTCATCGATGCGCTTTGCCGATTGGCGATGAGCCGATGAGCCGATGAGCCGATGAGCCGATGAGCCGATGAGCCGATGAGCCGATGAGCCGATGAGCCGAGCCTAAACCGACGGCTCCGGGCGCCGGGCTCAATCGGCCCGGCGGCTGTCGGCCGCATACTCGAAGGCATCCGAGAACAGATGCTCGATCGCCAATCCGGCGGCCTCGAAGGCGCTGCGACCGGCCTCAACCATTGCCGGCGGCCCGCTGAGATAGCAATCGAAGTCGGTCAGCGCAGGATGATCCTCGAGCACGGCTTCATGCACCCAACCGCTGCGCCCGGTCCAGTCGCGATCAGGCTCTGAGAGCACCGGCACACAGCGAAAATTCGGATGCGCCTCGGCCCAGGCTGCCGGCAGCTCCGGCAGGTACAGATCGCGCTGCGAGCGCACCCCCCAATACAGGTGGATCGGTCGCTCGATACCGCGATGAAAGGCATGCTCGAGCATCGCCTTGAGCGGAGCGAAGCCGGTGCCGCCGCCCACCATCAAGATCGGCCGCTCAGCATCCTCGCGCAGCACGAAGGTCCCCAGCGGGCCGCGGATGCGCAGGATGCAGCGCTCTTGCATCTGCTCAAAGACCTCGTCGCTGAAGCGCCCTCTCGGCACCCGACGCACATGCAGCTCGAGCAGCTCATCATCATGCGGCGGATTGGCGATCGAATAGGCACGCCGAGCGCCGTCACGCAGCATGAACTCAAGATACTGGCCCGCAACGAAGGCCAGCCGTTGGCCTTCCGGTAGCTTCAGGCGCAGACGCATCACATCGTGATTGAGGCGCGTTTTCTCGGCCAGCCGACAGGGCAGCGTGCGGACCTCGATATCGCTCAGGCGTTCGAGCTCGGCGACGCGCAGCACCAGGTCTGTGGTCGGCACCGCCTGACAGGTCAGGCAGGCATCCGCTGGTTGCCCGTCGAGCGCCGCGGTCTTGCCGTTCGGATACTGGACCTCACCGGCGAGCAGCTGTGCGGTGCAACTGCCGCAGGTACCCTGCCGACAGCCATAAGGCAGCCCAATGCGCTGCGCCGACGCGGCTTCGAGGATGGTCTGGTCGGGCGCGACATCGAATTGATGTCCAGCAGGCTCGGTGCGCACGGAGAAGCGCGTCGCAGAGACACTCATGGGTCGTTCATACTCCAGGGCTTGGCGGTGATGGGATGACCCTTACCTTGGGGCATGATGACCTGGAATCGAAGCGACCAAGAGGGCAGAGGTGATGATCATACTGGGCTGCGGCTATATCGGGCAGGCGCTCGCCAAGCGCTATCGGCAGCGAGGGGAGCCGGTTGTCGGCATTGTGCGCAGCGCGGAGACCGCTGTGGAGGTCGAGGCGGCCGGCGCGCAGGCCCTGCAGCTCGATCTCTCACGAGACGACTTGGCCTCGCTCGAGCCCGCGGGAAAACAGCTCTTTCATCTCGCGCCGCCGCCGAGCGAGGGTGACGATGACCCACTGACGGCACACCTCATAGAGGCCTTCGAGCGCAACGGGCATCCGCGTCGACTGGTGTATATCGGCACCACCGGCGTCTATGGTGATTGCGAGGGGGCCTGGGTGGACGAGGCATGGCAGCCACAACCGACCGCGTCACGCTCGTTACGCCGTTGGGATGCGGAGCAGCGCCTGCGCCAATGGAGCCGCGAGAGCGGCGCCGAGCTGGTGATCCTGCGCGTGGCCGGCATCTACGCCTGTGACCGGTTGCCGCTGGCGCGCATCCGCAGCGCTCAGCCGGTGGTGAAGGCCGATGAAGCCCCCTGGTCGAATCGCATCCACGCTGAGGATCTGGTCGAGATCTGCATCGCCGCGATGGAGCGGGCACCGTCCGATGCGATCTACAACGTCTGCGACGGGCACCCGAGCACCATGACCGACTACTTTTGTCAGGTGGCCGATGCCGCAGGCCTACCCCACCCGCCGCAGATCCCATTGGCCGAGGCGGACGGCCAAGTCTCGGCCGGCATGCTCTCGTACCTGAAAGAATCGCGACGTCTGAGCAACCAGCGTCTGCTCGATGAGCTCGGGGTCCGCCTGCGATATCCGGACCTGGCTCAGGGATTAGCCCCGTGCTTCCAGGGCGAGGCTGTCTGACCACGGTTCCCTCGACCCTAGCTCTAGCTCTAGCTCGACCGCCGCTGCTGCCGGCGCCGAAATGGCTGCAGCAATTGTCACGATCGCGCTGGTAGAATCGGCTCCAGGGTTGCGATCCGCCTTCGATGGCGCGCAACATGCTCGCGACGTCGGCAGAAGGTCGCTTCGGTCAGACGTCAACACCACTGGTTAGATTCGCTCACTGAGGACTGGATTGATGAAGACGTTCCTAGCCGCCGGCATCGCCGTCGCAGCAGCAGCAGGCTTGAGCCTGTCGGTTCAGGCCGCGCCTGTCGCGGACGAAGATTTCAACTTTGACACCACAGGCGATCTCTATCAGGTCTGCGCGACCCCAAGCGATGCAGCCGAACACCTGGTTGCAAGCTTTGCCTGCCGCGCCTTCATCGAAGCGACGGTTCAGTACCACGATGCAATATCCGGCAAAAAGAATCTGAAACGGCTGATCTGTTACCCAAAAACTGCCACCATCGCTGATGGTCGGCGCGCCTTCTTGGCATGGGCAGAAGCCAACAAAGACGACAAATCCCTGATGGATGAACAACCTGTGGTCGGACTCGTGCGAGCGCTAGCCGCAGAATATCCATGCCGCTAATGCGTCTTCAGGCCTGCATGCGTCCCAGGAGATTTGCCTGCGATGGCCGCAACACACCCTTTTTCCAGGAGTCTAAATGATGAAAATGATGCTCTTACCGGTGATGGCTTCAAGCTTGTTGTTGATCTCGGCCTGCGGAACAACCACCGGTGAGCGCTCCGGTAGCGGCGCCCTCATGGGTGCCGCCGGCGGCGCCCTCATCGGCTCATTGAGCGCCAATGCGGGCGCTGGTGCGCTGATTGGCGCCGGCGCCGGCGCCTTGGGTGGCTTCCTGGTCGATCAGCACGCGAAAGGCAACATCGACTAGGACCGCATCGATTGAGGCGGGCATGCAAACCCGCCTCAGCTAAACCCGCCTCAGCTAAACCCGCGTCAGCCGGCTGCGCTGCTGCTCGTCCGCTGGAGTCGAGCGCCCACCTTGACCAATCCAGCGCTATCGGCACTGACTGAACCTAGGCACACCCCTGCTCATGGATATCGTCACCGCCTTTCCGACCGCTCTCTGGGGCATTCTGCTCGAGCTTGCGCCGTCGCTCTTGGTCGGTCTGCTCATCGCTGGGCTGATCCATGCCTATGTGCCATCCGCTGTCATCCGGCGCGGACTGAGCCGGCCTGATCTCGGCAGTGTGGTGCGGGCCTCGTTGGTCGGCGTTCCACTACCGCTTTGCTCCTGTGGGGTGATCCCGACCGCGCTCGGCTTGCGACGCCAAGGGGCCTCGCCTGGCGCTGCAACCTCCTTCATGATCAGCACGCCGCAGACCGGGGTCGACTCCATCCTGGTCACCGCGGCCTTTCTCGGCTGGCCGTTCGCACTCTTCAAGCTGATCGCTGCCTTCGTGACCGGCGTCGTCGGCGGTGCACTGGTCAATCGGGTGGTACCTGCAGCGCCGAGTGATGAAGCACAGGACGGGCTCGGCCACCCTGATGATGAACGGCCGCGCGGATGGCTCGCGCGGATCATCGAGGCGGTGCGCTACGCGGTGTTTGATCTGCTCGGCGCCATCAATACCTGGCTCGTCATTGGCGTGATTGCAGCCGCCTTGGTCACGACCCTGACCCCCGTCGACTTCTTCGCCGATCGACCCTGGGCCGACGGTATGCTCGGCATGCTTGTGATGCTGGCCATCGCCCTGCCCCTCTACGTGTGCACCACCGCATCAGTCCCGATCGCCGCCTCCTTAATCGCGGCCGGTTTACCGGCAGGCTCGGCACTGGTATTCCTGATGGCCGGACCGGCAACCAACCTAGCGACAATCGGCGCCGTTTACCGCACACTCGGCGCCAAAGTCCTGTCGGTGTATCTAGGAACCGTGGTGGTCATGAGCCTCGGTTTCGGTCTGATCTTCGACCAACTGTTGACGACTGTGCCGGTGCAAACGCTCGTCCACGAGCATCAGCAGAGCTGGCTACCCGTGCTGTCGGCGCTCCTGCTGCTGGCATTGATGGCGATGCTCGGCTTACGCCAGTATCGGGCGCAAACCCAGGCCAAAGCACGTCTGGCAACCTTGCAGGGCCTCGATAGCGGCGCGAATGCGGGCTCACAGCAGGATCTCGCTGCCAAACCGGGCCGAGATGCGCTGATCCTCGAGGTGAAGGGCATGACCTGCGGACACTGCGTCGCGACCGTCAAGAACGCGCTGGAATCACTCGAGCAGGTGCATGAGGCGTCGCCGGATCTCGCCACCGGGCAGGTGGTGATTCGCGGTGGTTTCGTCGAGACCGAGACCCTTGAGCATACCATCGAGGGTGCTGGCTTTCAGTTAGCCAGGCGCGATTGACGTCGGCTAAGCGCATCGTAGACACTGACGCTAGGCCAACAGCAATGCGCCAGATCAGCACGGGGGATGCGCCGGACCGGCAGCACTCCCAACCCCATACGGCCCAGCCTGCCGTATCGCTATCGTTCGAGTTGTGCGTTGATCGACCGATGGTGTGCGCGTGCTCAATGCACGTCCGTTGCGAGAGTGAGCGATGAGGATCTACGTAGGTAACCTAAAGTACTCGGTCAATGATGACACCTTAAGAGCGATGTTCAGCGAGTTCGGCGAGGTCGCCAGTGCCGATGTGATCAAGGACAAGTTCTCTGGACAATCGAAGGGCTTTGGCTTTGTTGACATGCCGAGCAAAGCCGAGGCTGAAGATGCGATCCAAGCACTAAACGACACCATGCAAGATGGCCGTAAGCTGACAGTGAACGAGGCCAAACCCCGAACCGAACGAGCCCAACAGCGTTTCTAAGCACGGGGCCGCCTCCGCCCTGGACGTCTTCTGCCCTGGATCGAAAACGTCTGTCACCAGCGTTGATACCATGGCAGCCGCAAGGTGCGGAGGCGGCCGTCAGACGATACCCAGTCGCGGCCAGAGCGCATCGACCCGCGCCTTGACCTCCGCATCCATCCGGATCGGCTGTCCCCATTCGCGCGTCGTCTCACCCGGCCATTTGCTGGTGGCGTCGAAACCGATCTTGGAGCCGAGCCCGGAGACCGGTGAGGCGAAGTCGAGATAGTCGATCGGCGTGTTCTCGATCATCACCGTATCGCGCGCGGGGTCCATCCGCGTGGTCATGGCCCAAATCACGTCTTTCCAGTCGCGTGCGTCGACATCGTCATCGATCACGATCACGAACTTTGTGTACATGAACTGGCGCAGGAAGGACCAGACACCGAGCATCACGCGTTTCGCATGACCGGGGTACTGCTTCTTCATCGCCACCACCGCAAGCCGATAGGAGCAGCCCTCGGGCGGGAGATAGAAGTCAGCGATCTCAGGGAACTGCTTCTGTAGGATCGGCACGAAGACCTCATTCAGCGCAACGCCGAGGATCGCGGGCTCATCCGGCGGCCGACCCGTGTAGGTGCTGTGGTAAATCGGCTGCTTGCGCTGGGTGATGCGATCAATGGTGAAGACCGGGAAGTCGTCGACCTCGTTGTAGTAGCCGGTGTGGTCGCCGAATGGCCCTTCGGGCGCCATGTCATTCGGATGAAGATGGCCCTCGAGGACGATCTCGGCGGTCGCCGGCACCTGCAGATCGGAGCCGATACAGGCCGCAAGCTCGGTGCGACTCCCGCGCAGCAGACCGGCGAAGGCGTACTCAGAGAGGCTGTCTGGCACCGGCGTGACAGCACCGAGGATGGTGGCCGGATCGGCGCCCAGTGCAACCGCAATCGGGAACGGCTTGCCCGGGTGCGCGCGCTGCCAGTCGCGAAAATCGAGCGCGCCACCACGATGCGCAAGCCAGCGCATGATGACCCGGTTGCGGCCGAGCACCTGCATCCGATAGATGCCGAGGTTCTGCCGCGATTTCTCCGGGCCGCGGGTGATCACCAGTCCCCAGGTGATCAGCGGTGCGGCATCGCCGGGCCAGCAGTGCTGGATCGGAAAGCGCCCGAGGTCAACCTGGTCGCCCTCGAAGACCTGCTCATGGCAGGGCGCATTGCGGCGCACCTTCGGGGCCATGTCCAGCACCTTCTTGAAGATCGGTAAGGTCCGCCAGGCCTCCTTCATCCCCTTCGGCGGGTCCGGCTCCTTGAGAAAGGCGAGCAACTTGCCGACCTCGCGCAAGGCCTCGACCGATTCCTCCCCCATGCCGAGCGCGACCCGCTGCGGCGTACCGAAGAGGTTCCCGAGCAGCGGTATCTTGGAGCCTTTTGGGCGCTCGAACAGGAGGGCTGGACCGCCGGCACGCAAGGTGCGATCGCAGATCTCGGTGGCCTCGAGGTATGGGTCGACCTCGATGCGGATGCGTTTGAGCTCGCCCCGCCCCTCGAGCTGGTCGATGAAATCGCGCAGATCCTGGTACTTCAATGGCTGTCTCGTTATTCCGTCGCTAATGCGTACCGACCTCAGGCGCCCAGGTCGATTCCGATCTGTCTGTTCTCATCCATTTGATGTCTTATCCATCCCGGCTCAGCTGTTCCATCAAGGCTCAGCTGCGCCGTTTCTCCGCCACCCATCACGGCCGATGGACGAGGCAATGGACGCTAAAGAGCTGCTCGGGATCGGTCCAGACCTGCTCGGGCTGGAAGCCAGCACGGCCGGCCAAGGCGTGGAAGCCTTCCACGCTGTACTTGTGTGAGCATTCGGTGTGGATGGTCTCGCCTTCGCGAAAGCGGAAGGTCTCGCCAGCCACATCGACATCTTGGTCACAGGTGCTGAGCAGGTGCATCTCAATGCGCCCCTGTTCGGCATTGAAAAAGGCCTCGTGCCGGAACCGGGCAAGATCGAATTTGCCATCAAGCTCGCGGTTGATGCGGCTGAGCAGGTTCATGTTGAACGCCGCGGTCACGCCCGCCGCATCATTGTAGGCACGTTCGAGCCGCGCGCGATCCTTGATCAGATCGACCCCGATCAGCAGCCGGCCCTCAGGACCCAGAATCGTACCCACGCGACGCAGCAGCTGCTCAGCCTCCGCAGGCTCGAAATTGCCAATCGAGGAGCCTGGGAAGAAGGCGGCGCGCGGGTGCGAGTGATCGTCGACAGGAAGCTCGAACGGCGTCGAGTAATCCGCACAAACCGCATGCACCTCGAGCTTCGGGAAGGTCGCCGCAAGCGCCTGTGCCGACAGCTGGAGATGCTCGCTGGAGATGTCCACCGGCATATAGACTGCCGGCTGCAGCGCCTCCAGCAACACCCGGATCTTGAGGCTGCTGCCGCTGCCGAGCTCGACCAAGAGCGCCTCGCGACCCAGCCGCCGGGCCATCTCGGCGCCATGCTCGCGCAGGATCGCGATCTCGGTTCGGGTCGGATAGTACTCCGGCAGCTCGCAGATGGCGTCGAACAGCTTCGACCCCTCGGCGTCGTAGAACAGCTTTGGCGACAGCTGTTTGCGGGGCCGTCCAAGCCCCGCTAGCACCTCGGCGCGCAGGTCCGAAGGGGTCGGATGGTAATCGTGGAAGTAGATCGGGTTGGCCGTGGTCGGGTCGGTCGAAGAGATCATGCCAAGTCCTCCGCCAGCCGGATGCCTTTGAACTGCCAGCGCTCGTGTGGATAGAAGAAGTTCCGATAGGTGAGACGCGCATGATCGCGCGAGGTGGCGCAAGAACCGCCGCGCAGCACCATCTGCCCATTCATAAACTTGCCGTTGTACTCGCCGAGGGCGCCATCCACCGCGCGGTAGCGTGGATAGGGCAGATAGGCCGACCCGGTCCATTCCCAACAGTCGCCGAACAGCTGCTGCAGCGAACCAGTACTCGCTGGTCCCGGATGCAGGCGGCCGTCGTCGACGAAGTGGCCCTCGACGGCCCGGTCAGCGGCTGCGTGCTCCCATTCGAACTCGGTCGGCAGTCGGCGTCCGGCCCAGCGCGCGTAGGCCTCGGCCTCGAAGTAGCTGACATGGCAGACGGGCTCGGCCGGGTGCAGAGGGCGGCGGCCGCTCAGCGTGGTCTCGTGCCAGACGCCATCAAGCTGTTCCCAGTACAGCGGTGCCTGCCAGCCCTCGGTCTTGATCCGTGCCCAGCCGTCAGAAAGCCAGAGCGCCGGATTGCGATACGCGCCGTCGTCGACAAACGCTTGGTACTCGGCGTTTGTGATCAGCCGATCAGCGAGCCGAAACGGCTCTAACAGCCGCTGATGGCACGGGAATTCATTGTCGTAGGCGAAGGCCGGGCGCCCGGCCTGGGGCTCGGTCTGGCCCTGATCGACGGCACCAAAGCTGTGGATGCCGCCTTCGAAGGCGGTGAAGGTGAGCGGCACCGGGTCTTGCAAAGGCAGCGGGGACAGTTCGCTGCGATAGGCTGGGCGCAACGGATTGTAGGCCAGGTTGTACTTGATGTCTGTCAACAGGAGCTCTTGATGCTGCTGCTCATGATTGAGTCCGATCTCGACCCGCGCCCTCACCGTCGCTTGGTGTTCGGTCGGACAGTCGCTGAGCAACCGCGCCATGGCGTCGTCGACATGGCGGCGGTAGGCATAGACCTCAGCCACTGTTGGGCGCGAGATCAGCCCACGCTTGGAGCGCGGCCAAAAGCCCGCCTCCGTCTGCTCGTAGTAGGAATTGAACAGATGATCGAATTGCGCATGAAAGACCGCATAGCCCGGCAGAAACGGCCGCAGCAGAAAGGTCTCGAAGAACCAGGAGACGTGCGCCAGATGCCACTTCGGTGGGCTGGCCTCGGCTGCGGCCTGGAGCATGTAATCCTCGATCTCGAGCGGCTCACACAGCTGCTCGGTGAACGTTCGCACGCGGCGATAGGCATCGTAAAGACTAGGGTCGTCCATTGGGGGCATCAGGTTCTCCTGGTGTCCGGTCTCGTCGATTGAGAGAGAGGCTGGGATGGGTTGATCGCTCACCGGCCGCCGGCGATGAAGGCTGAAGAGCGGTGCATGATTGACTCTGGCGAGTGATTTGGCGGTATTGCAGCCGAATTTCCAGTCGCAGTCGTTTCGTTCGAAGGGGCGAAAGGATAACCTGAAGGCACAAACCGGCGCGGGCCTGTTCTCGAGGCTGTTTGACGGAGCGCATCTCAACGCGCGCAGCAACCCAAAGCGACTGTCGGAGGATCTATTGATGAAAGCGATTTGGCTCGACGACCAGCCTCGACTCAGAAGCGATCTTCCTATGCCCGCCCCGGCCGCCGGCGAGGCCTTGGTGAAGGTGCGTCTAGCCGGCGTTTGCTCGACCGACCTCGCCCTACTGGACGGCTATTATCCCTTCACGGGCGTGCTCGGGCATGAGTTCGTCGGTGAGATCACGGGCGCGCCGACCGCGCCCGAGCGCGTGGGAGAGCGCGTCGTCGGGTCGATCAATATCAGCTGCGGTCACTGCCGCGAATGTCTGGCCTGCCGGCCGAATCATTGCTTGAACCGCGAGGTGCTCGGTATCAAGCACCACGACGGTGCCTTCGCCGAGTATCTCTGTCTGCCTCTGGACAATCTGCACCGGGTGCCCGACGGCGTGCCAGATCCTGCTGCTGTCTTCGCCGAGCCACTGGCGGCGGCGCTCGAGATCCCGGAGCTGGTCCCGATCAAGCCTTCCGATCGGGTGTTGCTGGTCGGAGCCGGACGGCTTGGGCAGCTAATCGCGCGCGTCCTAGCCTTGACTGGGGCCGAGCTGGATGTCGTCGCACGACACGCCCACCAACGCCAACGCCTGCAGGGCATCGGCGCGCGCTGCATCGAAGAGCAGGAGGTGGCCGATGGTCACTACGATCTGGTGGTCGAGGCCAGCGGCGCGCCCGGCGGCTTCGCCTTGGCCCGGCAGGCACTGCGCCCGCGTGGCACGCTCTGCCTCAAGAGCACCTACCGAGGCGAGGTGCCAGTGGCTTTGTCAACGCTGGTCGTCGACGAGATCCGCATCATCGGCTCGCGCTGTGGTCCCTTCCCGGCCGCATTGAGGCTGCTCGAGCAGCAGCGCGTCGACCCAACCCCATTGGTCGATTGCGTTGAGCCGCTCGCCAACGGCGTTGTCGCATTGCGGCGTGCCGCCGAACAGTCTGTCTTGAAGGCGTTGATCGACTGCAGCTGACAACCAACCGCACTCACACCGAGATGCGCCGCACTCAGGCCAAGACAGCGTTTGACCAACATAGGCATAATGCTCGCTCTCTTGGACCGCCGCTGCCACGAGCCCGAGCTGACCTCATGAATCTTTTCAATATCATTGCGGTTCTGATCACGCTGTCGGCAGTCTTCGCTTGGCTCAACGATCGCTTCCTGAAGCTGCCAACCGCGATCGGGCTGATGCTGATCGCGCTGCTGATGTCGCTCTTCCTGCTGCTGCCGATCCCCGGCACGGAAGGGCTCGAAAGCGATGTCCGGCTGATGGTCGACAGCATCGATTTCGACGCAACCGTCCTGCATGGGATGCTCAGCTTCCTCCTGTTTGCGGGGGCACTGCACGTGAGTCTCAAGGAGCTCGCGGAGCACAAATGGGTCATCGCTGTGTTGGCAAGCGTTAGCGTCTTCATCTCCACCATCCTGGTCGGCGGCGTTGCTTGGCTGTTGTTCAGCCTGCTCGGACTCGAGATCCCGCTGCTCTATTGCCTGCTGTTCGGGGCGCTGATCTCCCCGACCGATCCGATCGCGGTGCTCGGCATCCTCAAAAGCGCAGGCGCACCGCGGGGGCTGGAGCTGAAGATCACCGGCGAGTCGCTCTTCAACGACGGCGTGGCGGTGGTGCTCTTCTTGGTGTTGTTCGATATCGCTGTCGGTGGCGAGCAGGTCACGCTCGGCGCGGCCTTGCAGCTGTTCTTGAAGGAGGCAGTCGGCGGCCTGCTGCTCGGGCTCGTAAGCGGCGGCATCGCCTATCTGATGCTGCGCAAGATCGACAATTATCAGGTCGAGGTCCTGATCACCCTGGCCGTGGCGAGCGGCGCCTATGCGTTGGCCGAGCATCTGCACCTCTCGGCCCCCATCACCGTGGTGGTCGCCGGTCTGCTCATCGGCAACCAAGTGCGCCTTCATGCGATGTCGGACAAGACCCAGAATCATCTCGATGACTTCTGGGAGCTGACCGACGAGATCCTCAACGCGGTGCTGTTCGTGATGATCGGCCTCGAGGTCCTCGTCCTCAGCATCAACGGCCCGACCCTCATCGCAGGGCTATTGGCCATTCCGCTGGTGCTCGTGGCTCGGGTCGTGAGCGTTGGCGCCCCAGTCGCCTGGATGCGCCGGTTTCGCAGCTTCTCCACCGGCGCGATCACCATCCTGACTTGGGGCGCACTCCGCGGTGGAATCTCGGTCGCGCTGGCACTCTCGCTGCCTGAATCCGAGGTGCGCAATGTCCTGCTGACCGTCACCTACATTGTGGTGGTGTTCTCGATCCTGGTGCAGGGCCTCACCCTTGGAGCAGTGGTCAAACGCGTCGGAAAGCGCGCCGATCTGGAGATGGAGCGCACCGAGCTGCCGCGACCGCCTGAGCAAGCGGACAGTGCACACTAAGGCGATGCGCTATGTCCCTTAACCCATCGGCAACCCCTCAAGACCCTGCTCAGCTCAGGCCTTACGCCGATCTGACCCCCGACGTGGTGCTCGATGCCGTCGAATCGCTCGGCTTCCTCGTCGATGGCCATCTGCTGGCTCTGAACAGCTATGAGAACCGGGTCTATCAGGTCGGAATCGATGACGCGGCACCGCTGATTGCAAAATTCTATCGGCCCGGACGCTGGTCCGATGAAGCCATCGCCGAGGAACATGCCTTTGTCGCGGCATTGGCCGAACGCGAGATCCCTGCAGTCCCGCCGCTGCGGATCGATGGCCGCAGTCTGCACCGACATCAGGGCTACCGCTTCTCCCTCAGCATCCGCTGTGGCGGCCGTGATCCAGAGCTCGAGGACCTTGAGATCTTGACCCGGATCGGCCGCTTCATCGGCCGCATCCATGTCGTTGGCGAGAGTCAGCCATTTCGGCATCGCCCGACGCTGGACCTGCAGCGCTTCGGTGAGGAGCCGAGCCGATTCTTGCTCGAGCAGGGCTGGATTCCGACCGAGCTCGAGACCTCATACCGGAGCGTCCTGGCGCATGCGCTGAGCGAGGTCGAGGCCTGCTACAAGCGCGCCGGAGCCGTGCACATGCTGAGCCTCCACGGCGATTGTCACCGCGGCAACCTGCTCTGGACTGATACCGGGCCACACTTCGTCGACTTCGATGACGCACGCAGCGGCCCGGCGGTCCAGGATCTCTGGATGCTGCTCTCCGGCGACCGTCAAGCCATGGCGCTGCAGCTGGATGCGGTGCTCGAGGGTTATCGGGACTTTGCCGATTTTGATCCCCGCGAGCTGCATCTGATCGAAGCCCTGCGCACGCTGCGTCTGATCCATCATTCGGCCTGGATCGCGCGACGCTGGGAAGATCCGGCCTTCCCCAGCGCCTTCCCCTGGTTCGACTCGCCACGCTATTGGGAAGAGCAGATCCTGATCCTGCGCGAGCAGATCGCGGCGATGCAGGAAGGCCCACTGGCGCTGTTTTGAGCCGGGCCAATCATGCCGATGGTGCGGGTTTCCAATATGACCGCTACCCGCGCTGAGCGACTCGGCCGCTTCTGCTCATCAAAGTCTGGCGTCGAAGTTGACGCACCCGCAAGGCTCAGTCGATGATAGGCGGTCCGTTCGACAACCCTTGCATTGTATTGACGCGAGCCGAGCAACTCCCAAGATGTCAAAAGATCCCTACGAGCCCCGGCGCGGCCTCAGCGAGCGCGTCACCGTCGCCGGCAGCGAGCTGGTTGACTACGTCAAGCAGCTTGTCGCCGAGGGCAATGTGCGCCGTCTCATCATCCGCAAGCCGGGTGGCGCGACACTGCTCGAGATACCGTTGACCGCCGGTGTCGCCGTCGGCGGCGCACTGACACTGCTGGCGCCGATCATCGCCGCCCTCGGCGCCATGGCAGCGCTGATCACGAAGTTCGAGATCGATATCCAGCGCTCCGATGAGCAGACTGAGGATAAGAACGACCCGAATGTGCTGCCTTAGCCACTCGCTAGCACGCAGACTGCGAGCCTAGCCAGCACGACGACCGAGCGCCCAACGGCTCCAAGCCCCGATCGAATCTTCCTAAACCCCCTCTTCCTTAACCCCCTGACAAAGGCAACCGATGAAGAAGCTCAAGACCACCAGCGACCATACGATTTATGAGAAGCGCTCAGGCCGCTATGCCGTCAAAGACAAACGCAAACGTTGGGTGCAAGGGGACGACAAGGTCGCCGTACTCAGGACAGAAGGCTTGCTGAAGACGCCCGAGCCAAAGGCAGCGCCCGCCGAGCCCGAAGCCGAGACGGCCGAAGGCACCGAAACCGAAGCGGCAGCCGAATAGGCTGAGGTCAGCCGAACCAACAGGCGCTATACCGGAGCCAGATCCAGATGAAACATCCTGTCCGAGTCCGATCTGCAGTAGCCATCATGGCTCTGGCTGCCGGCTCAACCCTCGCTGTCGCCGACGAGCCAACGCTGCTCGAGAAGCTTAAGGAGGGTGCGGCAAAGACCGCGGAACAGATCGGCACCGCGACCAGCGCGGCCACCGATGCGGCCGGCAAGGCCTTAGACAAGGCCGCGGAAAGTGCAAATCAGACCGTCGAATCAACCAAGTATGATCTTGCTGATGCGGCCACTCCGGAAGAGACGCGCGCCAAGCTCGATGCGCTGACAGAGGAAACCCTGGAGCAGTTGTTTGCTAAGGAGCCTGCGGCCAAGAAGCTGTTCGACGAGAGTGCCGGCTACGCGGTCTTTGTCAGCCGACAAGTTGAGATGCTGGTCGCAGCTGGCTACGGGCGCGGTGTTGCGGTCGATCGCGAGACCGATCAGCGCACCTACATGAAGATGGGCAGCGGTGGTGTCGGCGTCGGCTTTGGGCTCGGCGGATTCGCGACCAAGACCGTGATCCTGTTCGAGACGCCATTCGCCTTTAACAAGTTCGTCACCCAAGGCACCGATGCCAGTGCCGAGGCGGGCACCATGACCGGCGATCAGACCGACCAACTGAAGTTCAACTTCAACGACAGCGGCCAGGCGATCTTCGTCCTCACCGGCGACGGCTGGAAGATCTCGGCCAAGCTGCTAGCGACCAAGTATTGGCCTGATCAGAGCCTGAATAAAGCACCTTCCGCTGACTGAAAAGCTGGCTCTTAGACGATCTACGGCAAATCTCATACGATCTTCCCAAAGATAAGAACCACAGATGACCACAGATCAAGCTGGATAGAAACAGCAAGGATCTGTGTCTCGTCTGAAGATCGGCTGTTGCAGGTTGATGATCCGTCAAGTCCTGCGCTCCGTGGTACCAGCGGTTTCAAAAATGGCCTGAAGTATCCGTGGAATCCTTGCTCAGCCGGAGTCATCTGCTGCCCGTGAACGCAATAGAGACCTGCTCATAGGCCGCAGGACGTACTGCACTAGCGCTATGGTCAACGCGAAGAACGCAAGAACCTGCAACGGTCGTGCAGCGGCCGGATAGCCACCGTCGTCGAAGAAGAGACCCATCGCGGCAAATCCGGCGAGCACGACGAAGGCGAGATGCACGCCCGGATCGTAAATGCCCCAAAGGCTGCGCCGGGCGAGCGACACGCCAGCCAACGCCGCTAGCGCACCACCTGCAAGACCGGCCATCACATCGACCGGCCAATGCACACCAACCGCAACCCGGCTCAGCCCGGCGGCGGTCGCTAAAACGAGAAAGATGAGGCGCCAGCGCGCCTGCTGGGCATAGTAGATGAGCACCCCGAAGAAGACCGCGGCGGTCACGCTGTGGCCCGATGGAAAGCTATGCTTGCGATGCTGAAGGCCAATCAGCTCAAAGCTTTCGGGCGATAAGACCGCAGGCGGACGAGCAGCGTCGATCAGGGGCTTGAGCCCGCGTGCGTAGGCAATCGCCACCAGCGCGGCGCAGAGCAACGCCCAAAAAACGCGAGGATGCCGGTACGACAGCAAGAGTGCCAAGGTCAATGCGACCCGCTCGTCGCCAAGCATAGTCAACCACTGCCAGAGGCTGGCGGGCAGCTGAGCGAATAGGCTGTTTAGCGTCAAGAAGCCGCTGTGATAGCCCTCGTCACCAATTAGCTGCAAGCCAATGCCGAGCAAGGTGCAAACCAACGCCCAACCAACCAACCAGATGACGCCTCCGGCCGCGACATCCGGATCACGCTCAGCCCCAGCCGTCAGCGCCTGTTCCAGGCCCATTCCGCGTTTGCGTTTCAAACCAACCTCGGGCTCGCGGGCCCTTGTGGCAGCAGCTGCTCCGGGCGCCTGTGGACTGGCACCTCGACGGTAGTGACAGTGACCAAAACGGCAGCATCAAGTCCGTCAGGGCCATCAGACGCTCTATCAATCATCCTAATCCTCATGGCGCCGTGCCACCCCGAGCCTCTACCGATGGGGCCTCCGGCTGCTCAATCAGCACCAACGCCACCGGCCCTTGACGATAACGAAGATCAAGCTGATTCGGCGCCACGGCTTCGGCCAAACGCTCGAGCTTATCGACGCGCAAGAACACCAGCTCACCAACCTGTGGCCGATCGCTCTCAGGCGTGATCGCATCGCGATAGACGCTGAAGCTCGGCATGCTGGTGCGATAAACCACCGTTGGCCGGTCAAGCTCACGCGCCAACAGTCCAGCCTGCTTGACCGGCTCCTGCATCACCGCAAACACCGCAGGCACCACGAGACCAAACACCAGCAGGGTTTGGACGACACCGATCATAATAAGGCGCTGCCAGAGTGCCGCCCGCGACCAGAGCAGCAAACCCAGCATCGCGACGAGTCCAATCCAGGTGCCCAGCCGATACCAGCCGTCGAGCACTCGCGCCCCTTCCGCAAACATGGCCTGCTCATGGACGCGATCGGCCTGCCCTTCCAGCAGCCCAAGGACGTCGGGCAGTGCCACCATCAAGGCCACCAACAGCAGCGGCGGCAGACATGCCAGCCAGCGGTTGCGCAGCGCATCGCGATGTCGCGCCATCAGGATGAACAAGGGCGTGATGCCATAGACCAGATAGTGCGGCAACTTGGTACCCGAGAACGAAAACACCGCGAACACGGTGACGAACCAGAGCAGCAGAAACCGATCCAGCTCATCCACCCAGAGTCGGCGCACCCTCGGTAGCAGACTGAAAAACCAGCCTGTAAAGGGCAGCAACACCAACGGCAGCATCACAAAGTAGTAGCCGGGGAAGCCGGAATGGCCATGCTTCACACCGCTGTAACGTCCCAGATTGTGGCCGAGGAAGAAGCTCTGAAAGAAGCCCGGGCCGTCGTCGAGATAGATCGCCAGATACCAGGGGCCAGCCACCGCGATGAAGACCAGCCAGCCGCGCCATTCGAAGACCGCCGCGAGCCAGGCGCGCCATTCGCGCAGCGAACCGAAGTAGAGCAGGCTCACCACCAAAGGGAAGAACACCGCGACCGGGCCTTTGGTCAGGAAGCCTAGACCGAGCCAGAGGTAGACTCGCAGCAGGGTTGCGCGGGTCGGCCGCAGCCGCCAGCGGTAGATCTCGAAGAAGCTGAGCGCGATGAAGAGGTTCAGCAACGCATCGGCGACCGCGGCCTTGCCGATGATCGCGACCTGCAGCCCGAGCGCCATGACCAAGCCAGCAATGGTCGCAGTCGTCGCATCCAGCCGCTCACGCACGAACCACCAGAGCGCCAGCAGCCAGAGACTGGCGGCAATCGCCGATGGCAACCGCAGCGCGAATTCGCTCCAGCCGAGCACTGAGACCGAGGCCGCCTGCAGCCAGTAGATCAGCACCGGCTTGTCATAACGCGGCTCGCCGTCGCGGTGCGGGGTGATGAAGTGACCGCTGTCAAGCATCTCGCGGGTCGCCTCGGTGAAGGCGCCCTCATCGAGATCGTAGAGCGGTACCGCGCCGAGCTGCCAAAAGAAGGCCAGCCAGACGATCAGCACCAGGAACCAAGGCGAGACCAGAAGGCGCGTGAGCAGTGAGTCAGGCGTCGTCCTCGCCATCAGCCCGGCTCTTCCCTGTTCGCGTTCGGTTCGATTGCCTGCCCTCGGTCTGCCTGCTCATGACCCAGGCCATCCCGACTCGCCACTGACCAGGCCGCATGATCCCTGCTTGCCTCATGACGGCCTGCATTCTCAGCGCTCGCATGCGACCTTTGCTCGAGCTTCCAGTCGGAAGCCTCGGGATCAGTCTGCCGACTGATGCAGTGATGCGTGCGCTCACCGGAGGCAAACAGGGTGCGGGTCATGATCTCGGCGAGAACACCGGTGGTCAGGAATTGGATCGAGGCGACTAGTAACAGGATCGCCACGAAAAACAGCGGACGGTCGCCGATATCGGTACCGAGCCCGAACTTGACCCAGGCCAGCCAGCTCATCATCAATCCGCCAAGCAGGCCGAATGAGAGCCCAATACCACCAAAGAAATGCCCAGGCCGTGCGCCGAAGCGGAGAAAAAAGAACGCGACCAGCAGATCGAGCAGCACGCGGAAGGTGCGCGAGATCCCATACTTGGACTGCCCCAGCTCGCGCGCCCGATGCCCGACCTCGGTCTCGCCGATGCGCTCAGGCGCGGTGACCCCGGCCACCCAGACCGGGATGAAGCGATGCATCTCGCCGAATAGGCGGATCTCCTTGATCACCTCGGACCGGTAGACCTTGAGGCTGCAGCCGTAATCATGCAGGTGAACGCCGGTGACCCGAGCAATGAGCCCGTTGGCAAGACGCGACGGGATCTTGCGCAGCAGCAGGGCATCTTGACGGTCGCGCCGCCAACCTTGTAAGAGATCGAGATCACGCGCCAACAGCTCGTCGATCAGACGCGGGATCTCAGCCGGATCATTCTGCAGATCGCCATCGAGGGTTGCGATCAGCGCACCGCGCGCGGCATCGAAGCCGGCCTGCATGGCGGCCGTCTGGCCGAAATTACGCCGAAAGCCAATCACCCGCACATGCGTTCCGTAGCGGGCGGTCTGCTCAAACAGCGCTTG
This sequence comes from Lamprobacter modestohalophilus, assembly GCF_016583905.1. GTDB lineage: Bacteria > Pseudomonadota > Gammaproteobacteria > Chromatiales > Chromatiaceae > Lamprobacter > Lamprobacter modestohalophilus. The sequence continues at coordinate 72,861 of NZ_NRRY01000015.1, forward strand.
GGCGGTGCCGTCGCGACTGCCATCGTCGACCAGGATCAGCTCCCAGGGATGGAGGTAGATTTGCAGACCCTGATGGATGCGGGCCAACAACGGCTCGATATTATCGCGCTCCTGATAGAGCGGAATCACCACCGAGAGACTGCGCGGATGGGGGTCAGGCTGGGGTTCGAGCATAGCCATGGTTGAACCTTAACCGGACGACACCCGCTGAAGATGATTGCGCCGGCAGTCTAGGGCGCTGTGCCAAACGACGAAACCGCCTAGCCGCGGGACTCGAACCCGCGGCCAACAAGGCGAGGCGCTAACCTACGACTCAGCCCTCGTTGTGATAGCCCTGCAGACGCTCGACTTCATCACGCGAGCCAAGAATCACCGGCACACGCTGATGCAGACCTTCAGGCTGCATCTCCATGATCCGCTCCTTACCGGTGATCGAGGCACCGCCCGCCTGCTCGACGACGAATGACATCGGGTTCGCCTCGTACAGCAGACGCAGCTTACCGCCCAGCCCCTTCTCGACCATCTTCGCATCGACCGGATACATGAACACGCCGCCACGGGTCAGGATGCGATGCACCTCAGCGACCATGGAGGCAATCCAGCGCATGTTGAAGTCTTTGCCACGCGGGCCTTCCTTACCGGCTAGGCATTCGTCGACGTAACGCTTGACCGGGGCCTCCCAGAAGCGTCCGTTAGAGGCATTGATCGCGAACTCGGCGGTCTCAGTCGGGATCGTCATGTTCGGATGTGTCAGGATGAACTCGCCGATATTCTGGTCCAGCGTAAAGCCGTTGACGCCGTTGCCGGTGGTCAGCACCATCATGGTCGAAGGGCCATAGAGTGCGTAACCGGCCGCAACCTGCTCGGTGCCGGCCTTCAGGAAGTCGCGCTCGGTGGCGTCGCCATCGGTATCAGCCATACGCAGAATGCTGAAGATGGTGCCAACCGAGACATTGACGTCGATATTCGACGAGCCGTCGAGCGGATCGAAGGTCAGCAGATACTTGCCGCGCGGGTATTCCTTCGGAATCTCATAGATCTCATCCATCTCCTCCGAGGCCATGGCGCCAACATGACCCGACCACTCGGTGCACTGGATGAACATCTGGTTGGAGAGCACGTCGAGCTTCTTTTGCGTCTCACCCTGGATGTTCTCGCTACCAGCGCTGCCCAGCGCGCCGACCAGCGCGCCGTGGTTGACCTGATTCGAGATCATCTTGCAAGCGGTGACGATGTCGTTGAGCAACGCGGTGAACTCGCCAGTTGCTCCCGGCGCATGGCGTTGTTCTTCGGCGATGAACTGGGTGATGGTCGTACCGTGGTGCATAAAGCAGTCCTCTGGCTGATCTGAGTGGATACTTTGGCGCGCTAGCCGAGGCTCGGCTCGGGCGACACAACAAAGCACACGAAAAAGTAGCGGGTAATCGCGCAGTATAGCGATCAGCGACCGATGAAGCACTCTCTGTGCGCAAGCAATGCCCGTAGTCAAATAAGTGCAAGACACGTAGTATGACAAGCCAATGACGAGATCATCGCTGGGGCCAGACGTTTCGCGCCTGCGCACCGCCGACCCCAAATCACGCTCTCCACCGTCTCCCACGACCCTTTTATAGGAGTCTCTGTAACGATGCATACGACGCCACCGCATAGGCGCCAGACCCTGCTCGAGCTCATCACCGGGCTGGTCCGCAAGGTTCAGCGCTTCGTCACATCGCTGCTCCTGCCCGTCGATGCTGGCAGGCGCGGCGATTGCAACCGCTGCGGCGCCTGTTGCAAGCTGCCCTATCCCTGCCCGTTCCTGCGCGTCGATGCCGAAGGGCTGAGCAGCTGTGCCGTCTACTACGCGCGTCCGCCGAGCTGCCGAAAATACCCACGCACGGTCAGCGAAAACGTCACGCCAGCCACCTGCGGCTACTACTTTGTTGATGTCACCGAGATCGGCCGCGCCCAACCCGCCACCGAACAGGCCGGCGGCTAAACCTTGGCCAACCCAAACACTGATGACCAGCCGGAACCGCTGTCGGCCCGCCCAGCGCAACGATGAGCGCGCGCTTCTGCCAACTGAGCGCACAACGCTAGCCCCTTGTGCGACACCAAGTTCTGGGCGGCAACAGTGTCCATAAAAAGTGGGAGCGCAATCCATGACGCCGGATGAACAAACCCGCTACAGCCGTCAAACGCTGCTGCCGGGTTTCGGCGAGCGGGCACAGGAAGCCCTGAAACAGTCGCGGGTGCTGATCGTTGGGCTTGGCGGACTTGGATCACCCGTGGCGATGTATCTTGCCGCTGCAGGCATCGGTCGTCTCTTGCTCGCCGACTTCGACGCCGTCGACCTCTCCAACCTGCAGCGGCAGATTCTGCACAATAGCGAGCGCATCGGCTGGACCAAGGTCGATTCCGCCATCGCCACCTTGAGTGCGTTGAATCCCTGCTGCGAGTTGGTCCCGATCAAGCGTAGCCTAAGCCCGAGGCGCCTTAGTGAGCTCGCCGCCGAGGTCGATCTCATCGTCGACGCCAGCGACAACTTCCAGACCCGTTACGCTGTCAACGATGCCTGTATCAAGGCTCGCATACCGCTCGTCTCCGGCGCTGCCATCCGCGCGGAAGGCCAGGTCGCGGTCTTCTCAGGCCGACCGGGCGATCCCTGCTATCAATGCCTTTATCCGGACGACGGGCAAGAAGGCGAACGCTGCGCCCGCGAAGGCGTGCTGGCACCGCTGGTCGGCATCATCGGTAGCATCCAAGCCACCGAGGCCATCAAGGTGCTCAGCGGCTACGGCGAGCCGCTGTTCTCAAAGCTCCTGTTGCTCGATGCGCAGAACATGGCAATACGGATGTTAGCAATCCCGCCCGATCCCGCGTGCCCGATCTGCGCTGATAGCAGCGCTCGCTAAAAACGAGGCCTTGGCGTCGCCGCCGTCTCGACTGGCAGCACTGGATATCCGATGTGCGGCTGCTCACCCTCGAGGCTGCGCAGGAAGTCCGCGATCAAGCCGGCTTGCTCGTCACTCAGCTCCACGCCAAGCTGAGACAGCGCCATCACCGACACCGCCTGCTGAAGATCCCAGACCTGGCCAGAATGGAAGTAAGGCGCGGTCAACGAGACGTTACGCAGCGGCGCCGCACGGAACACATACTCATCGGAAACGGTCTTGGTTACCTCGAAGCGACCCTTGTCATCCGGGGGGAGGATGTCGGCGCCCGGCTTCTTGATCAGACCGAACGGAAAGTAGCCCTGGCCGCCGACATTGACGCCGCTATGGCAAGCCGTGCAGCCCTTGTCGACGAATAGCTCCAGCCCTGCCTTCTGGGCATCGGTCAGCGCGTCATCATTGCCGCGCAGCCACTGGTCGAACGGCCCGTTTGGCGTGACTAGCGTTACCTCGAAGACCTCGATCGCCTTGGCCATGTTGTCGAAGGTGACCGGATCAGCTTGGCCCGGGAACGCTTGTTCGAACCGCTCGACGTACTCCGGCATGCTGTTCAGCGTCTTGACCACACTGACTGAATCATTGGCCATCTCAACCCCGGCCTGCACCGGCCCCTTGGCCTGCTCCTTGAGGTCCGGAGCGCGACCGTCCCAGAATTGGGCGCTATTGAACACTGAATTGAGCACTGTTGGCGCGTTGCGCGGCCCCTTCTGCCAGCCATGACCGACTGAAGTCGGCAAGTTGTCATCACCGCCCGTCGAGAGGTTATGACAGGTATTACAGCTGATCAGCCCACTCGCCGAGATGCGCGGATCAAAGAACAGCATCCAGCCCAGCTCCAGCTTCTCCTGGCTGAGCGCGTTATCGTTGACCCGCTGATAAGCCAGCGGGATCGGCTTTAGACCAGCGTTCTCGGCCTTGGTACGCAGCGCGGCATCATCGGCCCAGGTCTGGCCCGACACGAGCACAAGGGTAACGGTGAAAGAAATTAGGGTTTTGTACATCATTGCCTCAAGAAACCGTTAGCGACTGGCGCGTCTATTATCCGCACCAATAACATTAGTCCAATCAAGCCCGATGACGCAGCAACCGACATTAATCTAGGACGAGGCGATTGCGTCCAAAGAGTAACCGTTTGTCTCGCCGCCTGGCTCGATAGGGCGCCACTGAGACGCCCTAGCCTTTGACTCGTACAATCTTCCGTGGTCAAGAATCACTCTTAGAAGCTCAGGGAGAAACGCCGTCCACCCGCCGCATCTCAAAGACATCGGCAATGGCTGAATTCGGCGCTGGCTGTTCCGTCGCTCGAGCAGACCTGCACAGCGGATAGAAGCTTTGATCAAGGGCTTTTAATCTCAGCCTACTGGTCCGTCACCACGGCTGGCAGTAACGTCGGCAAGCTCTGGATTGCAAAGTCGCGCGTCACCGGGTCTGAAGTCACGCCCTGGAGTACGACGCGACCCGCGCTTCGAAGATCCTGTCGCGAGCTTTCAGAGAGCTGACTGAACAAAATGCCGAGATCACCCTGACGAGCGGCGAAGGCTAAACCTACCTGAACCATATGGGTGACTTGCCGCATGTCTTGCACCATCGAAGGATTTGCATAGCCAACGTCGATGATGGTCGGGATGGCGTCGCCCCGAGCGATACTCCCCGAGTCAAGCTGCCAGGTCCAGAAGACCAACTCAGCTTCATTCGGCGCACGACTGAAGAGACGCATGAAGATGTCTGACACGAAAGCTTCATTCGACAGCGCCTCATATAGCGCCCGCCCGACATCGCTTGAGTAAATCGCTCGAGCCAGCTCGGCTCGAGTCAATCCTGAGCCATTCCGTAACTGATCAGCCCAGAAGACAAGACCTTCTTGATCAGGCGCAAACTGCAGGATCGCGACGTAGAGTTCAGTCACCTGCCAGGGCAGACTGCTGCGATTCGGGGCATCGCTAATGGGATTGCAGGAGAGGATTGAATTGGATTCGATCGGCACAGCTTCGGCTGCCGGAGTCGCGGCAGAGGGTACCTGAACCACATTCTGAAGATCCGCACAGCTTACACCCGGAGCGAGCGTAGCCGTCAGGCTCGCCATCACGTCACTGGGGAATGTCGTCGAATTGATGCCGTAAAAGGTAATCCTAAACCAACCCGGTCGCAAGGTTTCAAAAGCTATCTGCTTATTTGCGTTTTGAGTTCCGCGCCCTGGAACGGCTTCAATGCCAGTGATTTGCTCGGGATCATAATAGATATCGGTCGCTAAAACCGAGATAGCTTGACCGTTGGTCTCCAATTTGAGATCAAAAGCAACAGAACCCGCCACAGCATCGTATTCGATATTCGCAAAATTGAGCTGACTGGTCGCCGCGACAACTGCTCGCGTGCCACCCGATCTTGTGCTGTTTCTGCGCTCTGCAGCTGCGTCTAAAAGATCCTGCTCAACGATGCGATCGTCGTAATTATTAATGGTCTCTTGCAGATCAGTCGCCCGCATCGTGCTGTAGTCTCGCTTCACGCAAATCGGTTGGTGTTCCGGTAACCAGCGCGTGAAGTAATCGACTGCCGTCTGAATCTCGAAAAGCCGCACCTGCCCACTGCAGTCACAATCCCCAATGATGTTGTTGCAGCGACGCTCGATGACCATCGCCCCCGGCATCCCGTCGATCTGCGTACCTTGACCGCTGATGTCGGCCGCGGCAAGGCCACCTTGAGTAAGGCGAATCAAGTGTGATGGCAACGGTGGATTATCATTGACCGTTCCAACCTGTACCGCCGCGAACTCCAGCGTGCCAAGGAGTCCCGTCAATGGCGCAAAATCCACAACCCCAATCGGCTGATAAATATCGATCCCAAGCTGTCCGGGAACTGTCCGATCGAGCTGAAGATTTGCCGATGCAGGTAACTCAGGGTTCCAGTGGATCGTCTGGAACTGAAGCTCTGATGGATCGAAAAAGACGGTCGTGGAAAGCGCGCTGATCCCAACGTTTCCCGGATCATTCAAGCTGAGGGTCACTTGACCGAAGCGTCCATCGATCCCAATGCGCTCGGGCACGAACGGCACTGGATTGCAGCCAATGATGAGCTCAGGGTAGTTGCTGTCGCGCGTACTTTGTATCTCGTCCATCAGGGCGACGAAGGTGTCCACACCGCCGGGAAAGACCTGCCCCGTAGGTAGAAGAGGGAAAAGCGGAGTTATGTCACCCTCTTCCAACTCGGTTAATCCGCTGATCCAGAGTCCTTGACGGGTATCGTCTGCAGCGTCAGTTAATGGTCCAGTCGCCAGCGCGGTAATCGAATCCGCCTCGCGACCGCCGAAGTAAGACGAGAACCACAATTGCTGCCCACAAGGATCAAACCGAGCCAAATAGCCATCGCCATTACCAGCATGAAAGTTCTGATATGCGTTTTGAACCGGCATGAAATGCGATTCTGTCTGGCCGCCGACATAGATGAATTGACTATGCTGCGATGCACCGGCCGCCGCCGTGCTGCGGTCCGCCGCAACGGCAAAGATGTTGTCGTCTTCGAGCCCCCCGAGATAGGTCGAGAAATAGATGAAGCGGCCTGAATCATCGATCTTCACGAGCACACCATCATCTCCCCCGGCAGGCTCAGGCTGCCATGCATTCACAACCGGGAAATTAGTCGACGCGCTCGTCCCGACCAGCAAGAAATTCCCATCGTTATCCCTGACCAAGTCGTTTAACTCATCAGTACTGCTACCGCCAATATAAGTGCTAAACGCAAGCTCATCACCGCTGCGTGAGATCCGGGAGAGAAACATATCAGTGCCACCGCCACGCGCAAGTGGCTCACCATCCTGGTCTAGCGGCGGATGCTTTACAGGGAATCGACTGGAGCTGGTATTACCAGCAACAAAGATATCTCCGAGGTCAGTAACCACAAGGAAGTTGAGATTATCCGTGCCGTTATCGCCAAAATAAGTCGAATACTCGAGTGCCGTTCCGTCACCGTCAAAGCGTGCGATAAACCCATCGACACCGCCGGCAAGCTCGTCCTGAAGTGCACCGCGCACGATCAAATCCCGCGAGGTCGTCGTTCCAGCAATGACAACATCGCCGCCTTCACCTAAAGCAATCGCATTACCAGATTCGGAGCCTGTACCACCAAAATAGGTCGAAAAAACCAAACGGCTACCATCGGGGGTCAGCTTTGCCAAAAAGGCATTCTGTCTACCCGAGAGCACTGGATAGAGCGCAGTCTCCATGGTTGCGAAATCCTCAGAGCTCGTCGAGCCGGTCACATAGAGGTAACCTTCTGCATCGATCGCAAGATCCTCAATACTGTCATCGTCACTCCCTGACAGCACGGTCACAAAGACCAAGTTGCCATTCTTGTCTATCTTGTAGATGAACCCGTCCGCAGGGCTGCCGACCGGATTCTCCGGTGGAGGCTCGATGGGTACCGGATTGATGATTCGTCCGCTGGCATCACTCGGAAAGAGCTCAGAATCCGTCATTCCAGCCACGAATGCATTACCCTCGGCATCAAGCACAAACGCATTAACGACATCATCGTCTTCGCCGCCAACGATGCGAGAGAACATGAGCGTTGGCTTTTCCTGGTTGGTCGGTGTGGTTCTGAGCGTAAAACTCGGGTCAATCACAAGCGTCTGCGTGGGATCGTACTCAGCAACTTCGAAACCGTACACCAAGGCCCCCGCCGCATCTTGCTCGAGCAACCTGAAGCCACCGTCGATCACCTGGCGCTCGCCAGCAACGAGCTGATAGATCAGCGGAGCCTCTTGCCGAACCTGGTCGCCGTCACCAAAGCTCATCACGAGCGCGCCAGACGGATCGATGTCTAGGCTCCTTACGCCTTCGACGGCAAATCTTAGATCTGTTGGGCTCGAACCAGGAGCCAGATAGAGATCATATGCAAGCTGCCCCCCGCGAGACAAAAAGACCATGTCGACGCCTGGATAGATCTGCTGATAACGCACTGAGCCGAAGGTCGGGATATTCGACCAAGATCTCGACAACCCTGCCCCACGGAGCAGATTGAGCTTGGTCAAATTCTTGTCGAGTGGCTCCAACTGTGTGTCTGTGTTCGGCATCAGCGGCTTCAGCGAGAGCGTTCGACCACCTACATCCCTTGGCTGCCTCAGCTTCACGTCGGCGGCGCCAAACGTCGCCACCGTTCCGCCCAGTGAAACGGCCTTGAAGCGCTCGGAGCGATCCCACTGGCCGACATTCGGCACAAAAAAGATCTGTTCAACAGCTTGGAGCTGCTCGCTGGAGACCTGATCAGCCGGCGGAGCTGTTGGTGACGGTTCAAACCCAGCAGCAGCAAACACTCCTTTTGCTGGCGACAACTGAAGCAGCAACAAGAGAGTCACCGAAGCAAAAACTGAACCAAAATAGCGCGAAGCGAGCATAAAAATATCCCGACTTAAAAACATGGCGAAGTGAACGCCACTGATTGCAGAGTCACGAAATAGCGAAGCGCGGCACAGCACAAATCTAGACCATCTTTGCGATCTTACCAGAGGTTGAAAGTGCATAACGTGAAGTGGGGCCCATATCCACTTCCCGGAAATCCTGGACTGGATCGTGGCAGAAGCGCTGCTCCCCTTGTAGACGATAGAACCGGCCGCGCTGACGATGTCGTTATTCGCACTGGTCTGGTCAAATCTGCGGCCCAGCGCACGTGATCACGTTGGGATTGCGACCACTACTGCGCTTGTTGCCTGCGTCCGAGGCGAAGCGCGCAGGCGCGAGCGCATCGTAGTCGGCCTCGAATCCGGCTGTGAGCAGCGCCTCGCGAAGCGGTGACTCGAGTGCTGGAACGCCATCAATATGTTGGATCAGCAGCCGTTTACGGCCAGCCGAGGGCACCCGCACCAGCTCGGCCAGCGCCAGCTCGAGCTCATTGCCCTCATCGCTGACGGCATCGGGGAAGGTCAGGATCTGCTTGCCGCTGGTGGCAACATAGACCACCGGCTTGCCAGCAACCAGGATGACCCAAGCGCCAGCAATGCGTTTCGGGCCGGACTGACCCGCTTGTCGAACAGAGCGGCGGCAAGCCCTCTTCGAGTGGACAGCCTGCGCGACCTCCGGCCAAGGTAGTAGGGCGCCGTAGGGATTGGCTGGGTCGACTGCAGCCAGGATGCAGACATCGGCCAGATCGAAGCCATCGAGCGGCGGTTCATCGATTCGGGCCGCACGCAGATGGTCGATTGCAGCAGGCAGCGCGAACTGGGCGCCGGACAATCCCTCGACGAAGTAACCGCGGCGCACCTGGCCGACCTCCTCCATCTGCTTCAGTACCCTGTAGAGTGGGCCAAAGCCGCCGGGCAGATCCTCGGCCGCGACAGCCTCCCGGCTCAGCACACCATAGCGCTCGAGCAGCATCTGCGCCTGCGCGAGCAGGCGCTCGGTGGCTTGGGTGGCAGGAGCTGCTGCAATCCCGCCCGAGGCTGTGGAGACCCCAATCACTTCGCTCGGAGCGAGGTCTAACCCAGCCGGAGATTCATCGGTGATCCCACCGGAGAGCCAGACATCAACGCCGGCGAGATCGCTGACCAAAGACCAACGCCCACCCGCGAGGCCACCCCTGAAGGCGCTGTTCCCTGCCACGACGCCTACACGAAAGCGCCCTCGGCTGCGCGGACGCGAGGTCTTCGATCGAGTGGAGCCAAGCGAGCGCAGCGGCGCGAAGGTGTCGTTGGTGATGCGCCCGGCCCAGACCAGATCCCAGAGCACTGTTTCGAAGGTGTCTTGGTCGGACTTCGACCCCTGCGGCAGCCTCGCCCGCTCCACCACCTGCTGCAGCTCCAATAGAAAGCAGGCGCCGCGACGGTTCAGATGTACCAGGATCAGCTCAGCGATCGCAGCGGGTGGCTCAAGGGCAGGCGCGGGAACAGGAGCAGGCGCGGTTGCGGCTGCTTTCGCTAACACAACATCGCCAGCCGGCAAAGCCGTTTGGGTCTTACCAGTCTTGGCCCGTGACAGATCAAGCGCCGACGCCGCATGCTCAGTGCGATAGATCGCGATGCGTCCGTCCTTGGGCCCTGCCGCACCTCGCCCAACCCAAATAATCTGCCCGCTGGCGGCGAGCAGATCCAGATCCTCGCTGCGATAGCCAGGCACCCGTGCGGGCAGCAGCACGCGGTCGAGTTGGCGCCAACTGACGCTCAGCCCTTCGAGCTGGATCAGTGCGTCCAACAGGCGCTCCGGTCCCTTGCGCCTCTCACCGATGCCGTGCCAAGCCGGCAGGAACCGGCCGAGCGTGGCGCCGTCGACCGGCGCGACCTGATCACGCGCTCGCGCTAAGGTGCGGCGACGCAATTGGCGCATGACCTCGGCATCGCACCATTCGGGGCCGGTGCCACTGGGCCGGATCTCACCTTGCACCAAGGCACCTTGGGACTCGAGCAGCCGCAGCATCGGCTCCAACTGGGCCACGCGCAGCCCGAACCGCTCCGCAGGCTCGGTGGTCGTAAAAGGGCCGTGCGTGCGCGCATAACGGCGCAGTAGCTGCTCTAACGGAGCTTCGGTAGCGCCGATAAAGGCATCCGGCAGACCAGCCGGCGGCACACAACCAAGGGCGTCGCGATACAGACCTGCATCCTCGGCGGCGATCCAGCGGGGCTCGCCGGCGATGCGCACCTGGGCGGCTCGACGCTGCTGCTTTAGCCCATCAAGCCAAAGGCGAGTCACAACATCAATGCCTGCAGCGGCACCGGCATCAGCGACGCCGGCGGTGGCTCCGTCTGCGTCTTCCTGGTCCGCGCGCTCTCGGTGTTCAGCAGGATCACCGATACCGGAATCGGCTACCCTCATTAGCGCCGAGGTTCGGCAGCGCTCGCGGAGCTCGGGCTCAGTCAGATCGCCGAGACGGCGCAGTAGATCGTGCATCTCGTCGGCGTCGCGTGCGCGGCGATCATAAGCGTCAACATCGCCATCATCCGCGCGGCCCAACGGCGCCAGATGCTGCAATTCGCGCTCCAACGCATCAAGCACCTCGGGATCGATCAACGCGCGCAGCTCAGCCTCGCCGAGCAGCTCGGCGAGCAGCCCACGGTCGAGCGTCAGGGCTTGTGCGCGCCGCTCTGCAATCGGTGCGTCTTGCTCATAGATGTAAGCCGCAACATAGGCAAAGACCAGCGAGCGCGCGAACGGCGAGGCGCTGCGCGTCTCGACCTCATGCACGCGGATGGCGCGCGAACGAATCGCGCTCAAGACCTCCTTCAGACCGGGCAGATCAAACACATCGCTGAGCGCCTGACGATAGGTCTCGAGCACGATCGGAAAGGCTGGATAGCGACGCACCACCGCGAGTAGGTTCTGCGCCTTCAGCCGCTGCGCCCAGAGCGGCTGACGGCCTTTGGCTGAGCGACGCGGCAACAGCAGTGCGCGACCGGCATTCTCGCGGAACAGGCTGGCGAAGAGCGCTGTGTCGGCCAGCTGCTCGGTGACGCGATCCTCGATCTCGTCCGGATCGGGCAGCAGCCCGGTCAGATCGGGCAGCTCATCGCCATCGGCTAGGCGCAGCACGATGCCGTCATCGGTGTACATCACCTGCAGCTCGAAGCCCTCGCGGCGCTCGAGGCGCCACTGCAACGCCATCGCCCAGGGGGCATGGATGCGCGCGCCAAACGGACTCAGGATGCAGATCCGCCAATCGCCCAGCTCATCGCGGAAGCGCTCGACGACGATGGTGCGGTCGCTCGGTACCTGCCCGGTCGCCTCGCGCTGATCTTGGATGTAGGCGGCCAGGTTGTCCGCAGCCATCGCGTCAAGCGGTGTGCGCTGGCAAATCCAAGCTGCGGCCTGCTCTAATGCCGGATCAGTTGATCGATCCGTCACCCGATGAATTCCCCCATCAGGCGTGGGAGCAGCCCCAAGCGCCGCAACCTCCCGGCAAAAGGCGCCAACCGCCCGCCCCAGCTCCACCGGACGCCCTGGCCCATCGCCGCGCCAAAACGGCAGCTTGCCCGGCTCACCCGGTGCCGGCGAGACGATCACCCGATCGCGACTGATCTCCTCGACCCGCCAGGTGCTGGCACCGAGCAGGATGCACTCGCCGGCGCGGGTCTCGAACACCATCTCTTCGTCCAGCTCGCCGATGCGCGGCCCCTCGGAGCCGAGATGCACCGCGTAGAGCCCACGATCCGGGATGGTGCCGGCGTTGAGCCGGGTGATCATCGGCGCGCCCTTGCGTGGGCTGAGCAGATCGGTGCTGCGGTCCCAGACCAGCAGCGGGCGCAGATCGGCGAAGTCGCTCGACGGATAGCGCCCGGAGAGCATATCGAGCACCGCCTCGAGCGCAGCGCGGCTGAGCTCGCGATAAGGCCCGGCGCGATTGACCAGCGCCAGCAGCTCGTCGACGCTGCGCGGGGCCATCACGCAGTGCGCGACCAGCTGCTGCGCCAGCACATCGAGCGCATTACGCGGCATCCGGAACGGCTCTAGCTGGCCGGCCAACATACGCTCGGCGATCACCGCGCATTCGAGCAGATCACCGCGATACTTGGGGAAGATGCGCCCGGTGCTGACCTCGCCGACACCGTGCCCGGCACGGCCGATGCGCTGCAGCCCGCGCGCCACCGAGCCTGGCGACTCGACCAGCAGCACCTGATCGACCCCACCCATGTCGATGCCCATCTCCAGCGAGCTGGTGGCGACGATCGCCTTCAGGGTGCCGCGCTTGAGACCCTCTTCGATCTCGCTGCGCTGCTGATGACTGACGCTGCCGTGATGCGCGCGCACCAGCTCAGGCAGCGGCACGGTTGGCTCATCGATGCCGTCGAGCCAGTGCCTGCGAGCTTTTCGCTCAGATGCTGCGCTCAGCCTGCCGACGCGAGTCTCGTCACTGTCCAGCCCAACCTGCGCTTCGTCATGACCACGCTCTGCACGCTCAAGAGCCGCCTCCGGATTCGCGATCAGGTCGCGTTCATCAGCGAAAGCTCGCGCTTCAGGAGCAGCATCCGAATCCAAAATCGCGCCAAGGCCTTCTGCTTGATAGACGCCGTCGGCATCTTCGTCTCTGTCCCTGCCCCTGTCTCTGTCTCTGTCTCTGCCTTCGTCATCCTCCACTGCTGGCTCGGCCGCCAAGGCGTTCAGCCGCTGCGACAGCCGCTCGCAAAGCCCACGGCTATTCACAAAGACGATGGTGGAGCGATGCGCCATGATCTCATCCAATAGCGCTGGATAGATCGCCGACCAGAGCCCCTTCTCGGCCGAGCGGTTTTCGCTCGGATGCTGTTGCTCGCGGGCGAACAGCTCCCCCAGGATTGGGCCGCCTTCAGGCTCGACCGAAGCAGCCGTCGACCGCCGATCGACCCTTGGCTGGGGTGGACGCTCCATGTCGGGGACCGGTACGCTGACGCGTAGATCGAGTCTCGGCGGTGCCGCGGCATCGACGATCTCGACCGCTCGATCGCCTCCGAGCCAGCGTGCCGCCTCGGTCAGCGGCTGCATCGTCGCCGACAATCCGATACGCTGTGGCTCAGGGTTGCCGGACTGGGTGACCAGCAGGCATAGCCGCTCGAGTGACAGCGCCAGATGCGCGCCCCGCTTGGTCGGCGCCAGCGCATGCACCTCGTCGACGATGATCGTCTCGACCTGGCTGAGGGTAGTGGCGGCCTGCGAGCCAAGGATTAGGTACAGGCTCTCTGGCGTGGTGACCAGGATCTCGGCCGGGGTCTTGAGCTGGCGCTGGCGCTCACGCGCAGGAGTGTCGCCGGTGCGGATCGCAACCTCCGGCGGCCGTAGCGCAGCCGTCTGGCCGCCGGTGCCGAGCATTGCGGCGGCCTGGGTGATGCCGGCCAAGGGCGCACGCAGGTTGCGCTCGATGTCGACCACCAGCGCCTTCAGCGGCGACAGATAGAGCACACGCGTACCGGGCGGAGCCGACCGGCGCGCCTCAACACGGAGACCGGCGCAGGGCACTTGGGTCGACGGCTGGCTTGGCTTGAGCGCCGATTGGCCCACTTCTTGGCCTACCTCTTGGCCCATCTCTCGGCCCACCTCAACGAGCAGGCGATCGATGGCCCAGAGAAACGCCGCTAAGGTCTTGCCGCTACCGGTCGGCGCAGTGATCAGGCAGTGCCGGCCACTCGCAATGACCGGCCAACCGCGCCTTTGGGCATCGGTCGGACCGTCGAAGTGCTGAGTGAACCAGCGGCGAGTTGCGGGACTAAACGCCTTCATGATCCCTGTTATGGGGGCAGATCTTCCCATCCCCGCGCAAAGCCGTGGCATCAGAGCCTCATCGCGCGATAATGGTCGCGCTTGACCCACCCCTAATCACAAGATTAAGGACTTAGAGCCATGTCGAACCGAATACTGCCGTGGTCTTGGACCCATCTGCTCCTCGAGCAGACCGGGCCGCACCCCAGACGCTGTCTGCTCGCGATGATCACAGCCGCCATGTTGGCTTCGCCGATCGCCGCCTTCGCTGAGGATGAATCCTCTACTAAGGCCAGCGACAACACAGAGACTGCCTCAGCAGCAAACGAAGGCGAGGATGACGCCACCGCTGACGCGCCGACTGCGGATCATGAAAGCGATACCGATGCGGATAAGGATGACAAGGATACGGATACGGATACGGATACGGATACGGATACGGATACGGATACGAAGACAGATACAGACAACTTAGGCCGACTCAGCATCGAGCTGAACAAACTGGAGCAGGTGGAGGATATCTGCCGCGTCTACTTTGTGTTCGAGAACGCCATCGATCAACAGCTCGAGACGCTGCAGCTCGAGCTGGTTCTATTCGACACCAAAGGGTTTGTGAAACGTCGGCTCACCCTTGATGCGGCGCCCATCGCCAAAGACAAGACCAGCGTCAAGCTGTTCGACCTTCCCGAGACCCAGTGCACCAATGTCGGACGCATCCTGATCAACGATGTGGTCAAGATCGCTGGACCCGACGGGGACTTGCCCGATGATGTCTCGCAGCTCGATCTGTCGTCGAAGCTCGACGCTGACCTGTTCAAATGAGTACCAGCGCCTCAGCCGCATCCGGCGCCTTTGCCGAGAGCTTTGGCCAAGGCGGACCTGTGCTCTGGATACTGGCGTTGCTCTCCGTCGCTGCGCTAGCCATCATCTTGGTGAAGCTATGGCAGTTCTCGCGCCTCAAGCTCAATGCGAGCGAGCCGACTGAGCAGGCACTGCGCTACTGGTACCAACAGAACCCGCAACAGGCCCTCGCGGTGCTTCAGGGTAGTCCCCAGCCGACCGCCCAACTGCTCGCGCGGACCTTGCAGGGGCTGGCGATGCCTGCTGTTGATCTCGGGCTGTTGCGGGAGGAGTTGACTCGGTTCGCCAGCGCCAAATTGGAGCAGCTGCGCGCCTGGCTCCGTGCCCTCGAGGTGATTGCCGCGCTCAGCCCGCTGCTGGGCCTGCTTGGCACCGTGCTGGGCATGATCGAGGCCTTCCGACAGCTGGAGCTGGCTGGCAGCCAGGTCGATCCGGCCATCCTCTCGGGCGGCATCTGGCAGGCCCTGCTCACCACCGCCGCTGGCCTCAGTGTCGCCATTCCGGTCGTCCTGGTGCACAGCTGGCTGGAACGACGCGTCGAGCGCTGTGGTCATCAGATGGAGGATGCGGTGACGCGGGTGCTCACACGCGACCTGAGCCATGGATCGAGCGCCCTGTCGGCAAAGGGCACGCGCGGGATGGACACCGGCAAGCCTCCGGTCAGCGGTAGCGACAACAGCATCTCGGTGCCGGCGACCGATGCAGTTTGAGCCCCCGCTCCGGCCACGGCGGCGCCTGATCAGCTTGACGCCGCTGATCGATGTGGTCTTCATCCTGCTGCTGTTCTTTATGCTCGCATCGAGCCTGACGCGGCTGAATGCGGTTGCACTCGATGCACCCAATACCCAGATCGCGAGCGCCGACAGCCAACCGGCGTTGCTGTTGCGGATTCAGGCCGATGGTCGTCTCGACCTCAATGGCGAGCCGGTCGAGACCGAGGCGCTGACCGATCGGCTGCGCGCCCGACTGCAGCAAGCGCCGGATCTGCAAGTCTGGGTGCAACCGGACGATGACGTGTCCTTGCAGATGACCTTGCAGGTCTTCGATCAGCTCGCTGCTGCCGGTATACCGGTGTTGCGACTGCGCTAAGGTGTATGACGGCTCGCCACCGCTGCCATCGACCCACTGTTTCCGACCTGCCCAAGCCCACCAGACACCATGCGATTCACCGCCCCTCGACAGCGAGCCAACACCGACGATGCCCTGATCCCGTTGATCAACGTCGTTTTTCTGATGCTGATCTTTTTCATGATTGCCGGACAGATCAGCCCCCCAGAGGCACTACTGGTTGAGCCGCCAAGCTCGCAACAGGGACGACTGTCAGAGCCTGAGCGCATCCTGTTGCTGATGGATGCCCAGGGACGCATTGCGCTGGACGGCGAGCTTGTCGCACCAACGCAGCTCAATGACCGGCTTGCGGCACGACTGGCATCCATGCAAGGGGCTCAGGATGACGGCGACGCCAATCGCCTTGGCATCACCTTGAAGGCCGATGCCGCGGTCACCCAAGGTCAACTGCGCCAGCTGCTCGAGCAGCTGCGCGCGCTCGGCGTTGAGCGCCTGCAGCTCCTCGCGCAACAAGCGTCCGGCTCAGACACATAAGACCCCACCGCTGTGGAGATCACCCCTCGCCATTGGCTCATCGCCTTACTGATTGCCAGCCTGACGCATGCCGCGTTGGCGCTCGCGCTGGTACAGCTGTCAACGCCGCCCCCGATCGCGCCAGCGGGTATCACCATCGAGCTTGGTGACGGCGGCCTCTCGGCAGCAGCGGGCGCCGATGGGGATGGCTCGCCGCCTGGCTCGGCTGTGCTGCAGCCGGTTGCCAGCCCCGCGCCTGCTGCCAGCCCGATGGCAGCGGCATCTGAGGATCAGACGCAGCTGGCCATCGACGCCGAGCGTGCGCACGAGCAAGAGGCTGTCTTGCCGCCGGTGGCAACGGTCGAGACCGTCGCCGCCAAGCCCCTGCCAGAGCCAGAGCCAGAGCCAGAGCCTGAGCCTAAGCAGAAGCCAGAACCAGAACCACAGGCCGATCCGCAGCCAACACCGACATCAGCTAGAGTGGCAACACCTCAGCGCGTCAAGCCCGAGCAGAAGCCAAAGGCCACCCAGGACAGGCCAGGCATCGCTGCAACGAAGGCGAATCCAGAGCGTCCAGACAAGGCCGCGGCGCGCGCGCATTCTGGATCTGGCGATGGCAATGCTGAGTCGTCAGAGGCTGGGGCCATCGGTCATGGCAAGGGCGGTCGCAACGGCTCGGGCAGTGGCAATGATGGTCAGGCCAACGCCAGCAACTACTACGGGCGCCTCGCAACCTGGCTCACGCGTCACAAGCGCTACCCCGCGCAAGCACGACGGCTACGCCAAGAAGGCACGGTGAAAGTGACCTTCACCATCACCCGCAGCGGTCGGGTGGTGTCGAAACGGATCATCCAGAGCTCAGGCTACGAACTGCTCGACCAAGAGGTTCAAGCCATGCTCGAGCGCGCCTCTCCAATGCCACGCATCCCCTCTAGCCTCGGCCGCTCCAGCCTGACCATCACGGTGCCGGTTGCCTTTACGTTGCATTGAGCCTAGCAACAGTCGTTGAATGGCGTCAGTCTTGAAAAAGCAGCTACAACTCGACCTGATCGCCCTGATGACTGACGCGCACCGAGTCCGCCCACCGCTGTATGAGTTCGTTCTTGCCCAAGCCCCACGCATCAGCCCCACGCATCAGCCTCACCCCATCAACCTCACCCCATGAATCAAACCTCTCGCGCATCGTTGATGAAGGCGCTCGGCCCCGGGCTCTTGGTGGCCTGCGCGGCCATCGGTGGCTCGCACCTGGTCTGGTCAACCCGAGCCGGCGCTGAGTTCGGCTGGCAGTTGGTTGGGCTGGTGTTGCTCGCCAATCTCTTCAAATACCCGTTCTTCCTGTACGGACAGAAATACACGGCGGCCACTGGCGAATCCTTGCTGGCCGGCTATCAGCGCAGGGGCAACCTGTTCGTCTACATCTTCCTGGCGATCAATATTCTCACCGGCATCATCAACATCGCCGGGGTATCGATGCTGAGCGCGGCCTTGCTCGCCGGCTTTGGGCTCGAGGCGTTACCGCTGCCGCAGTTGACGGTGCTGATCATGATCGGCTGCGCGGTGTTCATCTTCCTTGGCCATTACC
Organism: Lamprobacter modestohalophilus; assembly: GCF_016583905.1. Classification (GTDB taxonomy): domain Bacteria; phylum Pseudomonadota; class Gammaproteobacteria; order Chromatiales; family Chromatiaceae; genus Lamprobacter; species Lamprobacter modestohalophilus. Next base: position 90,962 of record NZ_NRRY01000015.1, read on the forward strand.
GACTGCTCGATGGTATGGCGAAGCTGGTCGTCATCGTACTGACCGTATCGACCCTGGCAGCGCTGTTGCTTGCGATCGGAGAAGGGCCAGTCATGCAGCCCGGGTTCGAGCCGCCTTCACCCTGGACCTGGGCCTCGTTCGGCTTTCTGATCATGCTGATGGGCTGGATGCCGGCGCCACTGGATCTGTCGGCTTGGTCGTCGCTGTGGATGTTCTCGCGCGAGCGCCAGACCGGACACCGGGCCACCGTTGGCGAGACCCTGATCGATTTCCATCTCGGCTATTTCATGGCCGTCGCCTTGGCAATGGTCTTCCTCGCGCTCGGCGCGCTGGTCATGTATGGCAGCGGTGAGCGCTTTTCGCCAAGCGGCATCGCGTTCTCGAACCAGTTGATCGAGCTCTATTCCCGCAACATCGGCGCCTGGTCCTATGGGCTGATCCTGTTTGCCGCCTTCGTCACCATGCTCAGCACCTCGCTGACCTGTGTCGATGGCTATCCGCGAGCGCTCGCCGCCTGCACCACACTGCTCGCACCAAAGCTGCTGCCGGCCTTCACGCGCGTGCATCAGGCCTGGATCTTGATTGCGGTGATCGGCGCCTCGGCCATCGTGCTCGGCTATGTGCAGAACTTGCTGCAGCTGCTTGGCTTCGCCGCCATCATCTCCTTCATCACCTCGCCGATCTTGGCGGTGATCAATTTTCTGGTCATGAGTGGCGACAATGTCCCGCCAGAGCATCGGCCGGGGCCGATCCTGAAGCTGTTGAGCTGGGTCGGCATCCTGTTCTTCTTCGGCATGACCGCGGGCTTCATCTATGCGGAGTTTCTGCTCGATTGACCTAACGCGCATAGCGCCGCGCCACCCCTGACGATGCATCGCGCGAGATTCGCGTTAAAAAGAGCGTTTGAATCGTAGGTCCATCGGGCTCCTGTAGCTTGGAACGGGTCTGTCGTGCAATCGCAGCTAACCGCCAAAACGCTCGATAAGCCAGAGCAGCAGGCCCATCACCAGGATCATCGGCAAGACCAGCGTCCAGGGTGAGACACCCCAGAGCTCGGGTAAGGTCTGAGCCTGAATCCGGCCTTTGTTCAAGATGTGCTTGTCCAGCCAGGGATAGCAGTGAGCGAAAAGGCCGGCTCCCACCAAGATGCCGAAGAAGCCACCGGTGAGCGCATCATAGGATCCCTGCCCCATCGCGCCGGTGACCGTTCCCGGGCAATAGCCGAGGGTGGCCAGCCCAGCGCCGAAGATGATGCCGCCGATCGCCGACCCGCCAACTGAGGCCGGCTTCGGCTGCAACCGAACATGGCCGAAGGACCTCAGTAGAAAGATCCCGATGGCGCCAACGATGATGGCCGAGAGCATGATCTTGACCACCGTCCAGTCGCGGAACAGCAGCTGCCCAAGCACGACGTCGTAGTGGGTCAGGCCACCCTTCTGCAACAGGATGCCGAACAGCACCCCCATGAGCAGCCCGAGCAGGAGTTGAAGCCGACGATGTTGATGCAGTCTATCGAGCATGGGATCAGTCTCTGCTGCCACGCGCCGCAGGCAGCTCATGGCCGGTTGGGTCGGTTGATTCAGGTTGATGTGCGATCAGCGGGCTCAGCGGTGCCCAAGCCGGGCGCAATCCATGCGCGTCAATCATGCGCGTCAATCATGCGCTCGATTCATGCGCTCGATTCATGCACTCAGTACATGAGCTGAGCGACGATCACGCCAGACGCAAACAGAAAGACCACCGCAATCCAGCTGCTGATCGCCAGCTGCAGCGCGCCGCTGATGGCATGGCCGCTGGTGCAACCATCGGCCCAGCGCGAGCCGATGCCCATCAGCACGCCGCCGGCGAAGGCGACCAGAAACCGCAGCACCGGCGTGTCGCCGAAGTGCTGGCGCCAGAGCTCAGGCACCATCTCCAGGTGCAGCGAATCGGACAGGAAGGCGGAGAGAAAGGCACCGATGAAGATGCCGATCACGAACATGAACTGCCAATCGACGATCAGCGGCGTCTTGCGATAGAACGCCTTCTGCTCGACCACAGACCCGCGCAGGCGACGCTCCACCATGCCGCTGAGACGGGCGTAAGTGGTCGAACAGCTCAAGTACTTGTCTGACAACAGGAAGGTAAACCAGCTCAGTACGCCCATGGCAGCGCCAACGACATACGGCGACCAACTCTGCATCTGCAGCCAATGCATGCGTGCTCGGCCTCGTTCAGTAGGAGAAAGCAAGCCTTTCTCCAGTACCAGAGGCCAGCTGTCAAGTACTAAGGCTTCGCTGCTGCGCTGTCGCGCAGCAGCTGAATGGATGCTTGCGCAACGCCGATGGCAAGAACAGCCCGTGCTCAGAGTAGCGCCACAGCCTTGATCTGCGCATAGACCAATTGCCTAGGTGCCAAGTCGAGCTGGTCGGCCGAGCGCCGGGTGACGCGCGCCAACACCGGCGAGCCGCTGATCTCGAGCTTGACCAGCCGCAGCGCCGGATGACTGTCGTCGCCCAGCGACAGAATCGTCGCTGGCAGCGTGTTTTGGATACTGCTCGCATGGCCCGGATCACGAGTGATGCTGACATCGCGGGCGAGGATGCGCAGCCGCACATGGGCACCGATCTCGGCACCGCTATCTCGGGTCCACAGGCTGGCGCCGCAGCAGGCAACGCGCAGCAGATGCCATTGCTCATCGCGCTCTGCGACTTGGCCATCGAGCACCACACCGGCATCCTCACCAAGCCGAATCGGCAGATCGAGCCGTGACAGGGTCTCGTTGAGTGGTCCGCTTGCCAGCACTCGACCCTCGTCCATCACCAGGATGTGATCGGCCAACCGCGCAACCTCGTCGGGGGAATGGCTGACATAGAGCACCGGGATCTCAAGCTCGTCGTGCAAGCGCTCCAGATAGGGCAGGATCTCCTGCTTGCGCTTTAAATCCAGTGCCGCCAGCGGCTCATCCATCAACAGCAGCCGCGGATTCACCGCCAGCGCTCGTGCGATGCCGACGCGCTGACGCTCGCCGCCAGAGAGCGCGGCTGGTTTGCGCTGTAGCAGATGACCGATGCCGAGCAGCTCAATCGCCTGTTCCAGACTGAAGCGGTCTGTGACTGAGCCAGTATCAGTATCAGTATCAGTATCAGTATCAGTATCAGTATCAGTATCAGTATCAGTATCAGTATCAGTGTCAGTGTCAGCGCTGCTTTCAGTGATGGCCAAGGCCCGCTTGCCAAGACTGTTGCTCGCGTTGGGCTTGCCAAGACTGTTGCTGTCACTGTCACTGCTCTTGCCAAGACTGTCGCTCGCACTGCCCCCGCGACTGCGCCGTTGTCCGTAGCGCAGGTTTCCGAGCACCGTCAAATGCGGAAACAGGCTCGCCTCCTGGAACACGTAGCCAATGGGCCGCCGATGGGTCGGCACCCAGGTCTTGGCATCCTGCCAGACCGAACCCTTGAAGCTGAGCCGGCCGACTGCGGCATGCTCTAGGCCGGCAATGCAGCGCAGCAAGGTGGTCTTGCCGGAGCCGGAATGGCCGAACAGGGCGGTGACGCCACGCGCTGGTAGCCGTTCGTCCACATCCAGCGTGAAGCCCGGCCAGGCGACCCGGAAACGGGCCTCGATCTGCGACCGCATGCCGGTTTCGGCACCAGCCGCTGCGGCTGCCGCTGCGGCGGTATTGGTGTTCGCTTGCGTCTCGTTCATCGCTTCTTCGCCCCCGGATTCCAGACATACAGCGCCAGCAGCACCAGAAAGGAGAACACCAACATGACCGCCGCTAGCCGGTGGGCGTTGCCGTATTCCAGCGCCTCCACATAGTCGTAGATCTGCACCGAGGCGACACGGGTTACCCCTGGGATGTTGCCGCCGATCATCAGCACCACGCCAAACTCACCGACGGTGTGCGCAAAGGTGAGAATGCCGGCGGTGACGAATCCCGGCAGCGCGAGCGGCAGCGCGACGCTGAAGAAACGATCTAGCGGTGAGGCACGCAGCGTCGCCGCGGCCTCCAGTGGACGATCACCAATCCCCTCGAAGGCGTTTTGCACCGGCTGTACCATGAAGGGGAAGGAGTAGAACACCGAGGCCACCACCAGTCCCCAGAAGGTAAAGGGCAAGAGTCCGATACCAAGCGTTTGGGTCAGCTGCCCCACCGGTCCGTTTGGACCCATGGCGACCAAGAGATAAAAGCCCAGCACCGAGGGCGGTAACACCAGCGGCAACGCGACCACGGCGCCAATCGGCCCTTTCCAGCGCGAACGGGTGCGCGCCAGCCACCAAGCGACGGGCGTACCAACCACGAACAGAATCAGGGTGGTGACCGCCGCCAATCGCAGCGTCAGCCAGATGGCCTCGAGATCGGTTTCAGTGAGCCACATGGGCGGAATCCTTGATGGCATGTTGAAAGACGTTGATCGCGGAGATCAGCAACAGGATGCCGAGCAGGGCCGGCACCGCGACGCTGTCTGTCACTCGGTCTCGTAGCCGAAGTCGTGGATGATCGCCTCTGCCTTCTCGCCCTTGAGATAGGCGAACAGCTCCGTCACCGCCGGGTTGTCCTGGCCGCTGTTCAAAATCAACGCATCCTGGCTGATCGGTGCGTGCATCTCGCTGGGCACAATCCAGCCCGAGCCTTTGACGATCTCGCCGTCCTTCATGACCTGCGACAGGGCGACGAAGCCAATATCGGCGTTACCCGTGTCAACGAACTGATAGGTTTGGGCGATGTTCTCGCCCATCACCAGCTTAGGCTCGACGTCGGCCTTCAGGCCAAGTGCTTCTAGGGTTTCGATGGAGGCCTCGCCATAAGGCGCCAGCTTCGGGTTGGCGATCGACAGCTTGTTGAAGTCGCCGGACTTCAACAGCGCCGCACCATCCTCGACCTTGTTGGCGTCAGCGGACCAAAGCACCAGCGCGCCGATGGAATAGGTATAGCGCGAGCCGGGTACGCCCAGTCCTTGCTCCTCGAGCAGTTGCGGACGCTCCTGATCCGCTGCGAGCAGGGCCTCAAAGGGAGCGCCATTTTTGATCTGGGCATAGAGCTTACCGGTCGAGCCGTAGGAGGCCTTAACGATATGGCCGCTATCTTGCTCGAAGCTGGCGATGATCGCCTTCATCGGCGCGGTGAAATTGCTCGCGACCGCAATCTGGGCCTCTGCGGCAGACACACTGCCACTCGCCAGCAGGCTCACAGCGAAGAGAACGGGGCGAATCGGTTGCATCAGACGGACTCCTGAATTGAGTTAAGGAAGGAAACTGCCACCGGCGCTAGATCCTGCAGAGCTTACAAGGATGGCGAGATCGTAATATAGTCAAACAAACAACGCCAGGCAGCTCCTCATCTGGTATGCAGTATGCATGCCGAGTTTCTGTCGCACCCATCTGCTAAGGCGAGCGCTCATCGCTCGATGCGCTAGCAAAGCACGACAGGTGCGCCGCAACCGAAGACCGACACTTTGATGAGGAAACAGCATGAAGATCAGCGCCCGTAATCAGTTCCGCGGCAAGGTGGCAGAGGTCACCTTGGGTGCCGTTAACGCGGAGGTCTTGGTGACACTGACCGGTGGCGAGCAGATCGTTGCCATCGTCACCAACGAGAGCGTCAAGTCACTCAATCTAAAGGCTGGATCGGATGTCATCGCGCTGATCAAAGCCTCGTCCGTGCTCGTGATGACCGACGATGCGGGCATTCGCCTCTCGGCTCGAAACAGCCTCAAAGGCAAGGTAACGGCCTTGGAAAAAGGGCCGATCCACGCTGAGGTTTGCATCAGCCTGGCATCCGGCGACAGCGTTCATGCAACCATCACGCATGCCGCCTGCGATGTGCTCGGATTGGCGGAAGGCGTCGATGCAACTGCCGTGATCAAGGCACCGCAGGTCATCCTCGGCGTGCCAACTTAAACGTGCCTTACTCGGAGCGCAATATGCACTAGGATATAGCGCGACTCCATGAGCGGGGGCACCCCTTGCACAATGACGGTGCACCTCGCCATGACAGCCCTCGCTGTCTTCTTCTCTCTTCTTCACGACACTGTTGGACAGTGACAATGTGCCGTTCTCAACCCAACCGAATCGATGTTGACCATGCCTAGCTTCAACCCGCCGGTGCTCAGTGACCACGCGCTACAACAACTGCTGGCCGAAGATGTTCCCTTTGGCGACCTCACCAGCGAATCGCTCGCCATCACCGCCAAGTTCGGCAACATCCGTTTCTTCGCTCGCGACCCAATGCACGTCTGCGGCGTTGAGGAAGCGGTGCGGATGTTCCAGCTCTGCGGCGCCGAAGCCGAGGCGCACGTTGCCTCTGGCGCCGAGGCCGCTCCAGAAACGCTACTGCTCGAGGCGCATGGCAGCGCTGGCGCACTGCATCAAGGCTGGAAGACAGCGCAGACGCTGATGGAATGGTGTGGTGGCATCGCCAGCAGTGCTGCCGCCATCGTCGCCGCCGCGCGACGCGGTGATCCGAACGCGATAGTGGCTGGTACGCGCAAGAATGTCCCTGGTAATCGTCGGCTCGCGGTCAAGGCCTTCAAGGCCGGCGGTGCGGTGATGCACCGCAATGGCCTCTCGGAGACGCTGTTGATCTTCGCCGAGCATCGACTGTTTCTCGGCGACGAGACGCCGGAGGAGACGCTGGCCCGGCTCCGCCGGCAGTGTCCGGAGAAGCGCGTCGTGGTCGAGGTGGCAACGCCCAAGGAGGCGCTGACCTGGGCCGAGGCGGACGTGCTGCAATTGGAGAAGTTCACCGCCGAGCAGGTGGCCGAGACCGTCGCGGCGCTCACCGCGCGTGGTTCGCAGGCCGTCGTTGGCGCCGCCGGTGGCATCAATGCCAGGAACGCTGAAGACTACGCCCGGGCTGGTGCCCGGCTGCTGGTGACGACGGCACCGCACCTAGCGCCGCCGCGCGATGTGCAGGTCCGGTTTAGCTAGCGATATCGGAACCTAAGATTCAGTTTAGTATTCCACCGAGGACCGGTAGCCGGCATCCGAGTGCTCCCGGTCTGGTTGCCTGCTCACAGGTCTGGCCACGGCAATGCAAAATGCACGACTGCCGTGGCGCGCCAAGGTCGTTAGCTCCTCCAGCTCCAAGCCGGCGGCGTCGATCTGCGCCCTGAGCTCCGGCTCGTAGGTCACGCGACCGAACTCGATGCTCGTCACCCGCTTCAGCATCGGCTTGAGGATCTCCATCCAGCGGTCGGGTCGCATCTGAATGGTCTGGGTAAAGTAGAGACGTCCGTCCTCGTTCAACAGCGCCGAGCAATGCCGCAGCGCCTGCTCCGGCTCGGGCAGCAGCATGAAGCTGCCGGAGAAATAGACGGCATCGTAGGGTCCGCCTTGGTGATCGTAGACGCATTCGAGACGGACCTCGGCGCTCTTCGCCAGCGCGGAATCCTGCAGCCTGCGCAGGGCGCGCTTGACATAGTCGGCATCGATATCGATGCCGGTCACGCGCAGTCCCTTGTGCTTGACCAGCTCGGCGTTCGCCAGCAGGGCTCCGGCGGTGCCGATGCCGACGTCCAGCATCGCAGCGCCCTCGGGCAGGCGCCTGAACACCTCCGCGTACCATTGGGAAGTGAGTCTGAGAATCAGTGCGTCGTAGATGTAGCTGCGAATCATGGGATCGAGATAAAAAGTTGCCGCGCTTTCTCTTAGTCACTCACGCCGATGATCACGCTCGCGGGCTCAAACAGCGCGCAGGCGGATGTTTGCTCACGGATGCCGAGCGGCTCCAGACGCTCGGCATGGATCAGACCGCGCACCGTGATGCCTGCTTCGAGTGCAATCACCACCTCGGCCGGGCCATCGCTGCGGGTGATGCGCTGCACCTGTCCACAGAGCCGATTGAGATTAGGATCGGAGATGCCGCTAGGCGTTTCAGGCTCGATCCGCACGGCCACGGCCTTGATCAGCGCCCAGACATGGCGCCCCGGCTTCAGCCCAAGACAGTCGACACTCTCATTGGTCACGCCAGCGCGGACCCGCGCACCACCCTGAATCGCGATCTCGACCTCGGCATCGACCGGACGCGCGGTGACTGAGACGATCTGTCCGATGAACTGATTACGGGCGCTGGTGCGCAGTGCCAACCGTTGCAACATCGCAACACCGGCCTCCCGATCACCCAGGGCCGCATTCACGCTCTCCAAGAAATGCCGGTATTCGGCGGAGAGGGTGCGATAGGCCACAATCAGACGACGACCTTCGTCGGTGAGTCGTGCACCACCCCCACC
>NZ_NRRY01000016.1 GCF_016583905.1 Lamprobacter modestohalophilus
CGTGATGGCCCGGTCTTTGTGAGTCTCTGTCATTGGTCTGCTCCGCTACCTTGGTTGACGATGGGTTCTCATCATCGCTTATTGTGCCCGCTCGGGGTGTGTTGGAGGAGCGGGGCGGACCATTCCATTACTGTAGGCTGCGAACACGGAGCCGATGTTACTGGAATCCGATCCTGCTGGGCGGACGTAGGTAGCCTTGATGATGTGCTGAACCACCGGGCTGGCTGACGGCGGACTCGAGGGCGCCGGCGTCGCGGAGTCCGTCGGCGCCGCCCGATGTCGCGATCAGGCGCTGCTGTAGGACGAGCACCTCGGCAAGCGCGAGAAAGCGCATCAAGCGAGTCGGCGATAGAGTTCGCGATTCTTCGCCAACACGTAATCCGTGGCCTCGTCGATGTTGGTGCCAGGCTGCTTCAGGAGTTGATCGATGAACTCGACCAGCAGTTGCTCTGGCTCGCGCCCAACACTGCGCGCCCGCTCTCGGAACGCCTGTGCTTTGGTGTCGTCTAGATCCAGCGTCATTGTGGTCATCTTGAACCTCTCATCTGGGCGGCGATCAGTCGTTTCGGTTTCTGCTTGGGAGTGAGTTAGACAGGCTCAGCAAGGGCCTTGTTGATGAACCGCGCCAAGATGTCGGCATAGTCGTCGGTATTGGCGAGTTCATGCCCACCACGTGGCAACTTGACGAACTGGCTCTTGCCCGAGAAGCGCCAAGTGTCTTGTGGATCGACCACCTCATCGTCTTTGGCACAGAGGATCAGGCCGGGGACCTCGCTGTTGAGCCATTGGTCTTCAAAGGGCAGGTATTGGTTGGCCTGATCAAGCGTCCACTCGAAGCTGGCCTCAACATCGAAGCGTTGCAGTGTGCCGGTGTTCTGCGACAAGGTTTGCGAGGGATGCAGCGCCGGATTCAGCGCGATCCAGGGGCGTTCTAGGCGACAGCCGAGATGTCGCGCCCAGAAGCCGCCTAGACTGGTGCCGACGAACAGATCCGGCAGTGGCGCCTGTTGCGTCAGTTGGTGAAAGGCGTGCAGGTAATCCGCTGGCCGATAACGGCCCTCGGTGCTGAGGCACTGCACCTGATGTCCAAGCCCGCGCAGCAGCGCGACCTTTGGGCTATTCGGCTTCGGGCCGCTGGCAAAGCCATGCAGATAAAGGATGTTGGCCATGGTGATCTCCGGTTGCGTGAGGAGTGGGCTGAGCAGGACGGCAGATGATCAGGCCGTATCAGAATCCCAGGGCTCGAAGCGACGCCCATCGACATGAAAAGCGACGAAGTCCCCGCGGTGGGGATCGCGGTTCCAGAACAGCCCGATCACCAGGCTCAGCGGCTCGCGGAAATAAGTGCTGCCGCTCTCCTCCTCGCCGTCATAGATCGGCGGGTCGAGCACCTCCAGCACCACGGCTGGGGTGCCATAAGCCGGCGCGCGCCGATTGCGCAGCCCGGGCTTCCAGCACACCAGTTCGCTAGGCTGGAACGCATGGGTCATGTTGAGGGCGGCATAGCGCTCTAGGAGCACGGTCCCGAGATCGCCGTCGAGCTCATGCAGGAGGGCATCCAGTGACTCATCTTGCAGCAGACTGTGTGAGGCGTCTTCGTTGAGGCCGATGCGATTGAGCAGTTCGCGGGAGGAGAGCGGGCGATCGGGTCGTGACATGGGCGGTACCTCGGTCAGTCGGTGAAGGGTCTATTAAACCCCAACCATACGACATGGACTGTCCGACCCCGGGAAGGGCGAGAATAAGGACTCAAGGAGTGTGACGAGAGGGGGCCTGGGTCGATTTGATGTCCGCCAGCATGCTGCATACTGATGATTGCCGATGTCCCCGCCGGACTGAAGGCTTGAGATGCCGAGCCGCGGCTAACGCGCTAAGCGCGCAAGGCGCGACTGGTAGCGCCGCATCACCAGCCGATGGGCGACAGCCTGGGTGAGGATGTAGAGGTACCAGGGGATGGCTGGGGCGTAATCATGGATCGCGGTCATGGTGTAGCGCCCATCGAGCAGGGTCTGGAACTCGAACCGGGCGCGACCCTCGCCGGGGCGGGCGAGCAGGCCGCCGGCGATCTCGTAGATTTGACGCTCTGGCGTGCTCTCTCTGGTCATGTGCCGCAGCCTGAGCATCCGCAGGCGCGGCAGCCGCGACCAGACCTCGACATGGCCGTCGTCGTCGACCTGGCTTCGCACCAATGGCCAGCAGCAGTCGCCGAGCCAGCGGAAATAGTTGCCGGCGAGCCAGGCGGCGTCCTGGCCAGGCGGTTGGATGGCGCGCTGGATCGAGCGCACCAGGGATTGCTCGCGCATGACCTCGCGATCCTGCTCCTTGAGGCGTTGCCGAGGGCTCGGCAGCAGGCGCCTAGTGGCTGGGTCAATACTGGCCTCGAGCGCGGCGCGAAAGCCCAACGCTTGCGGCTCGATGGCCTGTTGCACCGGGTTGTCGCGCATCCGCGTATCCTGCGGCAAGCTCTCGACGATGGCGCCGACCATGGCTGCCGGTGCGCCGCTGATCGCGCGCGCCGTCAGCGACGCGAGCCCGACCGGCAGCACCGGCACCTTGACGAAGCGCCGTCGCAGGCCGAGTGCAGCGGCGGTCTCGCGCAGCATCGCCTCGTAACTGAGCGACTCAGCGCCGCCGATGTCGAAGGCGCCACGAAATCGCTCGGGCTGTCCGAGGCAGTGGAGGATGGCTCGCAGCAGGTCGGAGAGTGCGATTGGGCGGGTTACGGAGCCAGCCGCAGGTGGCAACAGCAACAGGGGCAAGCGCCGCACCAGGTCGAGCAGCAGCCGGGGGCCGGTACCGCCGGGACCCATCACCAGACTGGCGCGAAGTGCCGTGACCGGCGTACCCCTGGAGCCCAGCACCATCTCGACCTCGCGCCGACTCCAGAGCAGCGGCGAGAAGCGGAAGCTCTCCGGCATCACGCCGCTAACGAAGACGATCTGCTTGACGCCGTTGGCGGCGGCTGCGCGGGCGAAGTTGTCGGCCAGAACCAGATCCATGTCTCGCGGGCTTGCCTGAGTCAGGCGGGAGGAGGGGGCGAGGGAGTGCACCAGATAGACCGCATAGTCGATGTCGGCAAGCCCGTCGACCAGTGCGCTCGAGCAGAACAGGTCGCACTGCCGCCACTGGATGAGCCCTGCTGGATCGGGCGTTTGCGCTCGCGCCGGCGAGCGCGTCAGGGCGATGACCTCGAAACGCTCGGCGAGCAGTGGACAGAGGGCGGTGCCGATAAAGCCGCTGGCGCCGGCGATGGCGATGCGGGGTCGCGCGGGGTGATCGGTCATGAAGGAGGCAGGTGCATTAGCGTCGTTGGCGCTCAGGTGTGCGCGGATGAGTGCCATTTTAGCGCGATCAAGGCCGAGCATCGGCCCAACGAAGGGGCATTGGCTCGGCGACAGAAGCGGCGTCGCGTTCGATCAGAGCCCCGTCTGTCGGCTGAGGAGCTGAGTGGAGCTTGAAAACGGCGTTCGACTCGCAAACTCATGGGCTGGCGACGCCGTGCTCGGATGGCTCGCATCTGCAAGAACCTAGGTCAGCTAGTAACGGAGACCCGTCGATGATTTCTAACGAGATGGCCTCGCGCATCAACGCGCAGATCAACCGAGAGCTGTTCTCAGCCTATTTCTATCTTGGTCTGTCGGCCCAGGCCGAAAGCAGTAATCTGAACGGTACGGCAGCCTGGTTCATGGCGAAGCATGGCGAGGAGATGACCCATGCGTTGAAGATGTACCGCTACCTGCTCGATCAGGATGCCACCGTGAAGCTCGAGGCGGTCTCAGCGCCGCCGGCACAGACCGCTGGGATCATGGATATGTTCGAGCGCACGCTGAGTCATGAGCGCAGCGTCACCGGCGCGATCAACGACCTCGTCGATCATGCTGCGCACGAGAAGGATCATGCGACGCATATCTTCTTGCAATGGTTCGTGACCGAGCAGATTGAAGAGGAGGCGACCGTTAACGATATCTTGGGCCGCCTGCGGTTGTTTGGCGACCAAGGGCAGGGGCTGCTGATGATCGACAATGAGCTTGCGGCCGCGGCCAAGAAGATTAGTGCGACCGCGCCGGCGGCCTGATCCCTCAACACTCAGGCGCCGATCATGCCCAAGAAAAACGGTAAGTGCTGCAAGAAGTATAAAGAGGGTAAGCGCTGCAAGAACTGCCCCAAAAAGGTCGGTAATCTCAGTTCCGTCTTGTTGGTCTTGCTTGCCTCGGTCTTCACAGCAGTGCCAGTCGCAGCGGCAACGGGCGATGCGACAGATGATTGGCCGGAGGACTGGCCCGACGAGTTTGACCTCGCTTCGCGAGTCGCTTTGGTTAACGAGGGTGAGCTGGAGTTCATCCCGTCGGCGGCGGCCGACGGCGCCCACTATCATCGCAACCGGATTGCGATCACCGAGGCTAGCCTAGATCTCGGTTGGGTCGAGCTGACCCAATGTCACGAGAACATCGACCCAGTGCATGCTGCGCAGATTCTGTTTAGGGTTGACGGCATTCGCGATCTCGCCATCGAGCGCAGTCGCAATATCGGCCGCGCCTGGGTCGAAGGTCATAGCGTGCAGCTCGAGGATGTTGGCACCGACGCGGAGCTCTGTATCCGGGCTCAGAGTCGTGCCCTACAGTCGCTTGGGGATGGGCTGTTCAGACTCCGAAATGGCCCTTACATGCGCCGATTCTTGGATGGCTACTATCCAATGCGCGTTGCGCTGAGTATCGACTATCCCGGCCAGCGTCTGCGCCTGGTCGGGCAGACCCCGGAGAATCAGGCGGGTTTCAGCGTCGATCGTACCCCGAACAGGCTTCAGGTGGATGCCACCTTTGAAGGGCGGCTCATCACCTGTTTCGATTTCTGTGAGCGTGACGACGACACCTGTGGTGGCATGGCCCCGGCCTGCATCCCGCAGGTTGACCCTCCATCGACCGGCGCTCATTGATGCTGATCACTTACTCGGACTTGACCCTCGAGCTGGCGTTGTCGGGCTCTGCGGGGGGCTTGCTGATCGGCTATCACCTGATCCACTTGCTGGAGGTTCGCTATTGGCCGGCAAGGACGTCACTCGGCCGGAATAATCGTGCTCGGGCTCGCTGGGCCTCGAACGTCATGGCGCGTGGGGCTGACATCCTGGCGGTGCAGACGCTGCGCAACTGGACCATGGCGGCCACCTTCTTGGCCTCGACTGCGATTGTGATCGGACTCGGAATTCTCAGCTTTGCCCTGACCTATGAGGGCCTTGATCAGCTCAATAACATCTTCCACATTGCCGGTATTCGCAGCCATAAACTGGCGGTGATTAAGGCCTTGCTGGTCGTGCTCGTCTTCCTGATCGCCTTCGTCAGCTTCTCGCTTTGCGTGCGCTTCTATAATCACGCTGCTTTCTTGCTCAACCTGCCACGCGACGACCAAGAATTGCCACTCGACTCCGATGCCGCGATTCGTGCGCTCAGTCGCGGGGCGAGTGCCTACAACCTTGGGATGCGCTGCTACTACGTCGCGATCCCGCTAGCGCTATGGCTACTCGGGCCAATCTGGTTCTTGGCCGGCGCACTCGTGATGACGATGCTGATCTACCGGCTCGATCACGGACTCGGCTGATCTGGCTCTTTCTTCCTTTGCGCCTCTGCGTCTCTGCGCGAGCCTCTTCTTGCCAGGTCACAACATCACGCAACCTCATGTCGAGGCCGACCCCTGGCTCGCTGAGAGACGTCGGCTGCGACTTATTGAGCATCTGTGCCCGGCGCCTTAGGCTAGGACCTCTTGGGTCACGAACAGGTAGCCGATGGAGACCGTGAGCACAACGACGGCAAAGTAAGGCATCAGAATACAGACGCCGGGAAGGTCGTTGCAGTGGCGACTCAGTCGGCAAAGTTTGCAGTTCTTCACTGGTACATCATCTCCTCGTCATCGCTGGCGATTGCCGTACGGGTACCGGTCGACTTGACCTCGACAAGTATCCTACTAATCGCCTAGGTATTGGCAATCAAAAATATTTTATCGCCCATGAAATTTTACTTCGGTTCCAGGCGATTGATGTTCCAGTCATGACGCTCGATGTTTCAGGCTCGAAGGCGCCGAAGCCCCCGTTTGGCGCCCTCTGGCTGGTTATGGGTGCTTCATAGCGCCAGCGATTTCAGATAAGTGCGGAACGTATCGCCAAGCTCTGGGTGTTTTAGGGCGAGTTCGACGGTCGCCTCAAGGTAGCCTTCTTTGCTGCCGCAGTCGTAGCGCTTGCCTTCGAACGGATGGGCAATCACGGTCTCTTCTTCAAGCAGTGCCGCAATCGCATCGGTCAGCTGGATCTCGCCGCCGGCGCCAGCCTGGGTCTGTTCGAGCTTGTCGAAGATCGCTGGTGTGAGGAGATAGCGGCCGACGACGGCGAGGTTCGAAGGGGCATCTTCGGGCCTCGGCTTCTCCACGATCGAGGTCACCCGTAGGGTGCCGTCGGCCTGTTCTTCCGTTTCGACGATACCGTATTTGTGGGTCTCATTGGGCGGCACTTCTTCGACACTGAGGATGCTTGCACCAGTGCGTTCGTGCAGTTCGGCCATCTGTTCGCAAACGCCCTTAGCGGCATTGTCGATGAGGTCGTCGGCAAGCAGGATCGCGAACGGCTCATTGCCGACCACCGGCTTGGCGCAGAGCACCGCGTGTCCGAGCCCGAGGGCTTCCGCCTGACGCAGATAGATGCAGCTGACGTGCTCTGGCAGGATGGTACGGACGATATTGAGTAGCTTGTCCTTGCCGGCCGACTCGAGCTCGGACTCGAGCTCGGGTGACTTGTCGAAATGATCCTCGATCGAGCGTTTGTGACGGCCGGTGACGAACACCAGCTGCGTCGCTCCGGCCTGTTCGGCCTCCTCGGCGGCATACTGAATGAGTGGTTTGTCGACGATGGGCAGCATCTCTTTCGGGCTGGCCTTGGTCACCGGGAGGAAGCGCGTACCGAGGCCGGCGACGGGGAAGACAGCTTTATTGATCTTGGCCATGAGGGCTCCTGTCGTAGGGTTAGTGACTGTGAAACAAGCGCTGCATCCTTTGCGGTGGCGGGATGCGACGTGCCGTAGCCTGCGCTCGCAGCTCCAGCGCTGATGTCAGCCTGGGGCAAGAAGGGGTGCCGCAAGCTCGTCTTGTATCGCGAGCAGGGCGGCCATGGGATCATCCGCGGCGGTGATGGGGCGCCCGATGACCAGATGATCGGCGCCGGCAGCAATGGCCTGGCTGGGGCTCATGATGCGCTTCTGGTCGCCGCTGATCGCCTGGACCGGGCGCACGCCGGGTGTGACGAGCAGAGACTGCGGGCCGAGCGTCTGGCGCAGTGCCGCGGCTTCGAGTGGTGAGCAGACGACGCCATCGAGGCCCGCTTGGGCGCTGAGTGCAGCGAGGCGTTCGACCCGTTCGAGGGTGGTGCCGGGGCAGCCGATATCGGCGAGGTCGTTGTGATCAAGGCTGGTCAGCAGGGTGACGGCGATGAGTAAGGGTGGCTTCTGCGCACGCTCGAGACGTTCACGCGCGGCCTGCATCATGGCGAGACCGCCGGAGGCGTGGACGTTCAGCATCCAGACCCCGAGTGCGGCGGCGGCGGCGCAAGCGCCGGCGACGGTGTTCGGGATGTCGTGGAACTTGAGATCGAGAAAGACATCGAAGCCGCGCCCGACCAGCTGTTCCACCACGGCCGGGCCGGCGCTGGTGAACAGCTCCTTGCCGACCTTGACTCGGCAGTGTTGCGGGTCGAGCTGGTCGGCGAGCGCGATGGCTGCGGCGGCGGAGGCGTAGTCGAGGGCGACGATGATGCGGGTGTCTGCAAGGGCTGGCATCGGTGATCCGTTGGGTCGCGTGCGTTGGCGTGATCGGTGTCTGTTGCGGCTGACGGGTTAACGTGAATCGCGCGCAATTCATTTACCGGGGTTGCGCGGCGCCAAGAGCGTTAGGTTAACCGCCGACGCCGGCGGTTAGGCTTTGCGCTAGGCCGCCCGGCGGCGTTAGCAACTGTGCGGCGACCGCCTTGATGCTGCCCCAATGTTTGCAGCTCGGGCACTGCCAGTGCAGGGCGCGGGCCTCGAACCCGCATTGGTCGCAGCGATAGCTTGGCCGTGCGGCGACCAGGTGGCTGATCACCTCGAGCAGTTGTGCGTCGCCTTCCGCCGCTTGCTCCGGAAACCGAGACAGCCGCAGCTCGAGCAGCCGCTCGGTGCCGACCAGGTCAGCATGGGTGCCGAGGTAGTCGTTGAGAAAGTCTAGGGCGGCCTTCGGGCCATGTTCGCGCTCGATTGCGCGCGAAAGCTCAAGCATTAACGGTGGCGACGGATGGGCCGCGAACAGGTCGCCGAGCTCCTTGGCAACGCCTTGGCGGTTGAGTCGCTCGCAGCAGTGCAGCAGCGCTGGCAGCATGGCCGGCAGGTAATCGGGGCCGCGCCGCGCGAGATGTCGATACAGCATCAACGCGGAGTTCGGGTCGCCACCATCCATCTCCATCTGCGCCTGGATCATGGTCGCGCGGATGCAATTGGGGTCCACTGCCTGCGCGTCGAGCAAATGCGCGCGCGCCTCGTCACGGCGGGCGTGTCGCAGGTATTCGTCGGCTAACTCGCAGTGATAGTGGGCGATCTCGGTCTGCATCGGTCGGTCGGAGCGCCGCCGCAGTTGATCCGCCGTCTCGAGACAGCGCCGCCAATCCTTCTCCGCCTGATAGATCTCGATCAGGCTGCGTAGCGCGCGCCGATCTTGCAGGCCTTGCTCGACCAGTTCCAGAAACAGGCTCTCGGCCCGGTCGAACAAACCGGCGAGCATATAGTCGCGTCCGAGCTCGTAGAGCGCGTAACCGCGCTGGGCGTTGCTCAGGTTTTCACGGGCGACCAGATTTTGGTGGATGCGGATGGCGCGATCCACCTCTCCACGGCGCTGGAACAGGGCACCGAGCGCAAGATGCGTCTCCGCGGTCTCACCATCGACCTCCGCGAGCTTCAGAAAGACGTCGATCGCCTTATCCGGCTGCTCGTTGAGTAGATAGTTGAGGCCGCGGAAAAAGACCGGATCTCCACTACAACAGCTGCCCTCGGTGCGGCGTCGCGAACCGCCGCGCCACGCGAGGAGCCAGCCAGAGGCGGCCGCGATCGGTAACAATAGGAAAAGCCATTGCATCAGATGCCAGCTGCTGTCGGCGTTCTCGGCAAAGCCAGGCCTCTTTACGGTGACTTAAACAACCTCTAATGATACAGAGAACCTCGAAGGGTCGCATGCAGACTCGTGCAGGCCGTCCAGCGCTGGCGTGCCTGTGGCTCTGCGCCGACGTTTACAGCTGGGCTCGATGGCCTTACGGTGGTCCCCTGTCCGGCGGAAGAGGCCACCGCTGGCCAGCGCCGAGTCTTCGGCTGGTCTTCAACGCGAGAGCGTTTGGCCGCCATCCACCTCGCAGTCGATGCCCTTGGGGTGTCCGACCCTTAGAGTGTCTGACCCTTAATGTGTCTGACCCTTAGTGTGTCTGAACGGAGTGTTTGTATGGGACAGTTTAACGACAAAGTCGCGCTGGTGACCGGCGCCGCTGGTAATCTTGGTCAAGCCCTGTGCGCGGCGCTGGTGAGCGAAGGGGCGCGGATCGCCATGCTGGATATCAGCTCGGAGGGACTCGTCAAGGCGAGGTCTGCGCTGCCAGATGGTGCTGAGATCGAGCTCTTCCCCACCGACCTGCTCGCAAGCAAAGACGTCGAGCGCACCATTTCCGCTGTCAAGGGACGTTTCGGCCGCATCGACATCCTCGCGAATGTGGCTGGCGGTTTCGCGATGGGGCCGCCGCTGCACGAAACCGATGATGCTACCTGGGATCGCATGCTCGATCTCAACCTGCGCAGCGTCTTTCATTGCTGCCGGGCGGTGGTGCCAGTCATGCTCGAGCAAGGCCAGGGCAGCATCGTCAACGTCTCGGCGCGGGCCGCGCTTGCGGCTAAAGGCCATATGGGGCCTTACTGTGCGGCCAAGGCAGGTGTTGTGGCACTCACCGAAGCGCTGGCTCAGGAGCACAAGCAGGGTGGAATCAGGGTGAATGCGATCCTCCCGGGTACGGTGGATACCCCCGAGAACCGCGCCGCGATGCCAGACCAAGATCATTCGCGCTGGGTACCGCCGGCCGCGCTTGCCGATGTCATGGTCTTTCTTGCCTCTGACGCAGCGCGATGCGTCACTGGAGCTGCTGTGCCGGTCTATGGCCGGAGCTAGGGGGCGATGCACCTGTTATACCTATCCATGATGCCTTGGCGTTTGCTTAGCTCAACCGCGCTGTCGAGCTTGCTCGTCCTGTCCTTGGCCTCGGCGCTGCTTGCACCACAGCAGGCACGAGCCCAAGCCTCGCTCGATGAGCAGACGCAGCAGCTCATCGTCAACGCGGTCGAGGCCGCCTTCGAGCTCGACCTCTACAACAATCGCTGTCGGCAAGATCGCTCTGGGCGCCGGACTGAGAATCTGAATAAGATTCTGGCAAGCGGTTTTCGGATGACGGTGCTCGATGCGCAGGACGACCTCTTCCCCGAAGGCTACTATCGTGACGCGCAGGCGCGCATGAGGGAGGATTTTCTTGCCCGCATGCGCGAGATGGGCGGCTGCTCGGGCGCTAAGGAGGCCAAGCTGCGTGATGAGCTGCGCGAGCGCTATGAAAAGGCGATCGCTGAGCTCGAGGCGTTTCCTTAGCGCTAGTTTTCTCAGCGCTACCTGATTTGCGCAGCCGGTTTCCGAGCCCCAGTTGAGTGAGGCGATAGATGGCGACCATTGATCCTGGGATCGATCCCGGTTCGGAAGAGCGGCCACATGTGCTGATCGTCGACGATGTGTCAGAGAACATCGAGGTGCTCGCCGCTGCCCTTGGCTCCGAGTGTGAGGTGTTCTTTGCGATGTCGGGCGACGAGGCCATCGAGATCGCCTCGAGCCTGCGTATCGATTTGATCCTGCTCGACATCATGATGCCAGATGTCGACGGCTATGAGGTCTGCCGTCTTCTCAAGCTCGATCCGCGGCTCGCCGAGATCCCGGTGATCTTCGTCACCGCGAAAACCGATATCGAGGATGAAGCGAAGGGCTTCGAGGTCGGCGGTGTGGATTACATCACCAAACCGATCAAACGACTGCGGGTTCGGGCGCGGGTCAGCACCCATCTTCAACTGAAGGCGAGTCGCGATCGTTTGCGAGCGCTGGCCCAGGTCGATAGTATTGCCGGGGTGGCGAACCGCGCGACCTTCGATAGTCTATTAGAGCGCGAGATCAAGCGCGCTGAACTCGAGCAGATGCCGTTATCGTTACTGCTGATTGGGATCGACGATTTTGGCGCCTTGGTGGATACCAGAGGACACCTCGCGATCGAGTCCTTGCTCGAGCGTGTTGGACAGGGGCTGGCTGAGCAGGCGCGGGGGGCACTCGATTTCTGTGCGCACTTTGGCGGCCCCCAATTTGCGATCATTCTGCCTCAGCAGGGTGCCGAGACGGCGTTAAACCGTGCTGCCGCTGTAGTCGACGCAGTGGCGCAGCTTGGGCTCAAGGGGTGTGACCCTGGGCAGCCAGTGACAGCGAGTGTGGGCGGGATTACGGTCGAGTTTGCGCTGATTGAGTCTGATCAGCGCATTGGTCCTCATGACCTCGCCTTAGCGGCCACGCAGGCGCTTGAGCAGGCTGCGAACAGTGGTTGCGGCCAGCTTTGGCTGCAGCGTTGGGAGTCAGCGGTGTAAGTTTCATGGACCTGAGAGAGGGACTTCAACATGATCCGGATCTATCTGAACTTGCTGGGCATCCTCCTGCTGATAGTCCTGCTAGTATCCGCGCCCAGTTGGGCGGTCGAGGTGCCGCCTACTGAAGTGTCCTCAGACCCTCGGGTCTCGCCATTGCTCGTCTCGGGCGAACAGGCCCAGTACAGCACCGTTGGGCATCTGCAACTGTTGACCGATCCTGACGGTGAGCTTGGCATCGATGATGTGCGCGCTTTGGATGCGGCCAAGGCCTTCGCTCCGGTGCGTGCTGAAATGGACAGTCTTGGTTTCGATCGCCGCGTGCATTGGGCGCGCCTACAGATCGACAACCGGCTCGATCGTTCACAGACCTACTTCCTTGAGCTGGCCTATCCACTGCTTGATTCGGTCATCGCTTATGTTGATGGCCCAGATGGATTAACGCGCTATCAAACCGGTGATCGTGAGCCTTTTGCGACGCGCCCGGTGATGACGCGGACCTTTCTGTTCCCACTGGACCTGCAGCCGGGTGAGCCGGTCACCGTCTATCTCCGGGTTGAGACGACCGGCTCGCTGAACCTGCCGATTGAGCTGCTCTCGCGCAACGGCGCGTTCGAGCGCATGGCGACCGAGTACTTTGTTTTAGCGCTCTACTATGGAGCGCTGCTGATGTTGGTGGTCTACAACATTTACCACTCCAGGCGCCTCCGTGATGTCAATGCCCTCTATTATGCGGTCTTTGTCAGTCTCTACGTTGCCTTTCAGCTCGGGCTGAGTGGAATCTCATTTCAGTTCTTTTGGCCCAATCATCCTTGGTGGGGTAATGTCAGCCTGCCGTTCTTCCTTTCAGCGGCCTACCTGGCAGGGGTCTTGTTCACCCGTTCGATCTTGGATACTGCCACCAATGCGCCAGTCATCCACCGCATCCTTGGTGGTCTCCGTTGGCTCGCTGTGATCGGCATGCTGCTGGCCTTGATTGGGCCCTATGACATCGCGGTTCGGTTTGCCGTTGCGCTGGTCTTTAGTGTCACTTTGTTCATCGTTGTTGGCTTTAAAGTCAGCTTTCAGGGTTTTCGGCCAGCGATGTATTATTCGTTTGGCTGGACCGTCTTGCTCGGCTTCATGGTGATCTATGCACTGAATGCCTTTGGCCTGTTGCCGACCACCTTTATCACCACCTGGGCGACGCAGATCGGCTCAGGCCTGGATGCGGTGATCCTGGCCTTTGCGATTACCGATCGCTTCTATCTGCTGGAGGAGCAGCGTCGCAAGAGGCAAGCCAGCGCTGCAGACGCGATCAAGGAGGAGAACGCCGGCCTCGAGTCCCAGGTGCGGGCAACACTGAAAGATCTTCGTCAGTCCAACGAGCGGCTGCGCGCCGAGGCCGAGGTACGACGGCGCGCAGAAGAGAAGGCCGAGGCGGCTAACCGCGCTAAATCGGAGTTCTTGGCCAACATGAGCCATGAGATCCGAACACCGATGAATGCCATCGTTGGCTTCATTCACCTGCTCGAGAGCAGCAGGCTGAATTCGGCCCAGCGCGACTATGTGGCCAAGGCCGAGCGCGCCGCGCGGGTGCTGATGCACCTGATTCGGGATCTGCTCGATTTCTCGAAGATCGAGTCCGGACGGCTCGAGTTGGAACGCACCGCCTTCAGCGTCAGTGCCTTGGTCGATGAGGCGCGTGACCTGGTGGAGCTGAGCGCTGTCAACAAAGGCCTAGAGCTGGAGATCGAGCAACAGGGAGGAGACGACTGCTGGGTGTTTGGCGACGAAGCGCGCCTGCGGCAAGTGTTGGTGAATCTGCTCAACAATGCGATCAAATTTACCGAGGTTGGAAAGGTCAAGCTCGAGCTGCGCTGCGAGCCTCTCGCCAATGACTTGGTGCGATTGGCCATTGCCGTGACCGATACCGGCATCGGTATTCGCGACGATCAGCGCGAGCGGTTGTTCCAGCCGTTTACCCAGGCCGATGCCTCGATCACCCGGCGTTTTGGTGGCACCGGACTCGGCCTGGCCATCTGCCGACGCTTGGTCAATCAGATGGGTGGGGAGATCGAACTGAGTAGCCAGCTCGACGTCGGCAGTCGCTTTGCGTTCGAGCTGACGCTGGATGCGGCATCGCCGAGCGAGCGTTCCCGCCCGGCTGTGATCGAGCCACCCGCGGATGACGCCTTATCGGGCTTGCAGGTGTTGTTGGTTGAGGATCAGCCGCTGAATTACGAAGTCGCTTCGGCGATCCTCCGGCGAGCGGGTGCTGAGGTTTTGGTTGCCGAGTCCGGCGCGGCGGCGCTCACGCTGCTCGGCGAGCGCGGATGTACTGCCATCGATGCCATCCTGATGGATCTGCAGATGCCGGAGATGGATGGCTACGAGACCGCCCGAGCGGTGCGTGCGCTGCCTGGCTGCGCAGCTCAGCAGATTTTTGCGATGACCGCTCATGCCACCGATGCAGAGCGCGAGCGTTGTCGTGCGGCGGGCCTGGATGGGCACCTGAGTAAGCCGATCGAGCGCTCAAAGCTGATCGCGGCCTTGCAAGGATTGCGGCCGGAAGGAGCAGCTGATCGAGCGGGGAGGAATGCGGGCCTTGATGCCGATCAAGCCAACGGTGTGCTAGCAATACAAGACGGTGGGTCGGGCGCTGGTGCGCTGGATGCTGCTAAGGCGAGTGTTGTGCAGGCGGGCGCTCGGCCGATGGATGAGCTTGGCCCGGGCCTGGATCCGATTGACGATGACGTTGCTGGTCATCTTGATCGCCTGCGCCGTTTTGCCGAGCGATTTTCGGGTCATCCTGCTGAGATCCGCGCGCGACTTGATGCGGGCGACTGGGAGCAGTCTAGGGCGGCGGCGCACGCCTTGGGCGGTGTTGCGCTGACGCTCGGCATGCCACAGGTTGGCACCCTAGCGAAAGAGATCGAGCGCCGCATCGCCCAGGCTGATGGGTCGGGGCTTGCGCGTTTTCCGGGACTGCTGGCGGAGCGACTCGGGGCGCTAGAGGCCGCCTTGGTCGAGGTGTTGGGCTCGATCAGGAACTTGGCTGCTCGACCCGAGTTGAGCCTTGAGGCTGGGACGCCAGAGGGTGGTCGTTCCGAGCCGCTTGATAGGGATAACTTTCGTTTAGCGCTGAAGCGGCTCGATGCGCTGTTGGCAGCGCACAATTTGCGTGCTCGGGCGGAGGTTGAGGCACTGGCGCGGCGGGTCATCGACCCTCGCTCTAGCAACCAGCTCGACGCCGTTTTGCAAGCGGTGCGGCGCTTCGATTTCCGATCCGCGCGCGCGGATGTCTCCGCGCTGCAAGAACAGCTCGAGCGGACCACAGAGCGATGAGCCGAAAACCGGTGGTCGCTATTCCCATCCGCGCCGATGCTCGCTTAAGCTGATAGGCTCTAGTCGCGATTCCTACTTTGCGCCGATGTCCATCTAAGCTGATGACCCCAGCCCCAGAACGGCCGTTGACCGCTCGGTCGAGTGGGCACCACTCGCCGCCTCGGAGCCCATGAAGTCATGATCTCGTCTCTAAACAGTCCCGCGACCGATGCTCTAGAGCTCGACGCGGATGATGCGAAGCCGAGCCGCAGCCAGATTAAGCGCGAGCATCTGGCCTTGCAGAGCCTCGCCGAGCAGCTCTTGGCGCTACCGCGCAGGCTGCTCGAGGAGCTCTCGTTCAGTGAGCTGACCCGGGTGGCCATTAACGAGACTGCGCGCATCAAGGATCAACGCGCATTGCGTCGCCACTACAAGCGCATCGCCAACTGTCTGGCGCGCGAGAACACCGAGCCTTTGCAGGCCCTCTTGGCACAGCGTGAGGCGCAGGCGCGCGCTGCCACGGCACGCCAACATGAGGTCGAGCGCTGGCGGGAGCGCCTGATTGAAGAGGGCGACGAGGCCCTCGCGGAGCTGATCTCAGCCTATCCGGAGGTGGACCGCCAGCAGTTGCGCAGCCTGGTGCGCGCTGCTCAGCGCGATGCCGAGCGTGGGCGTCCAGAGGCGCCGCGGCGCCTGTTTCGGCAGCTCCGGACGCTGCTCGATGCCCATCAGCAGTAGCGCTGGGAGCCGTTTCGGCTTGTTTTCCGGCTGAGCGTGGCCCGAGCTATCGTCAGGCTTTGAAAATCGGCTCCAAAACCCCATACTCGCGCGGTTATACCTCCGTTGCTTGGTGAGTGAGATCATGCCTATCTACGCGTATCGCTGCGAAGAATGCGGCCACGAGCTGGATGCACTGCAGAAGATCAGTGATCCGCCGTTGACCGATTGCCCGGCTTGTGGTGCCTCGGCCTTGACCAAACAGATCACGGCCGCCGCTTTTCGGCTCAAGGGCAGTGGTTGGTACGAGACCGACTTCAAGAAGGACAAAGATAAACGCAAGAATCTGCATCAGGATGCGGAGCCGAGCAAGGATAAGTCTGCGGCTGATAAGCCCAAAGAGAAGCCAGCCGCGGATGCGAAACCCAAGACTCAGTCTGATGCACCGGCGGCTAAGCCCGTAGCAAAGGAATCGCCGAAGCCGAAAGCGGCGGCGGCTGGCTCCTGATTAGCCGTCTGAAAACCGAATCACGACGGCCGCCTAGTTGCACGCCTGAACCCTTGCTTGCGTAGGGGTTCGGGTGCCGTTATCTTGTTCGGTTTTTTCGGGCGGTGTTCACCGCCCGCATTCCGCTGGCTGGGCTCACCGGTTGGCAGGCAGTTAACGGGGATCGGACGCTATGCGCAGTCATTATTGCGGTGAGCTTGAGAGTGGGCTCATCGACCGTGAGGTCAGCCTCTGCGGTTGGGTTCATCGCCGGCGCGATCACGGCGGTGTGATCTTTATCGACCTGCGCGATCGTAGCGGTCTGGTCCAGGTCGTTTTCGACCCGGACCGCGCCGAGATCTTTGCGCTCGCCGAGCAGGTCCGTAGCGAGTACGTGCTTGCCGTCACTGGCCGCGTGCGCAGTCGGCCCGAGGGCACCGAGAACCCGGATCTGCCGACCGGCGAGGTCGAGGTGCTCGGCCTGTCGCTACAGGTGCTGAACGCGGCCGAGACGCCCCCATTCCAGCTCGATGAGCATGGCGCCGACACCTCAGAGGAGGTTCGGCTGCGTTATCGCTACATCGACCTGCGCCGCCCGGAGATGCAAGATCGCCTGCGCCTACGCAGCCGCATCACCCAGACCCTGCGCAACTTCCTCGATGCCGAGGGTTTTCTCGACATCGAGACGCCGATCCTGACCAAGTCGACCCCCGAGGGCGCGCGCGACTATCTAGTACCGAGCCGGGTGCATCCAGGCGAGTTCTATGCGCTGCCGCAGTCGCCGCAGCTGTTCAAGCAGCTGCTGATGATGTCGGGGATGGATCGCTACTATCAGATCGCGCGCTGCTTCCGTGATGAGGACCTTCGCGCTGATCGTCAGCCCGAGTTCACCCAGCTCGACATCGAGATGTCATTTATGGATGAGGATCAGCTCACGGTGCTGATGGAGCAGATGGTGCGCGAGTTGTTCAAGAGCGTGCTCGAGGTCGATCTGCCCGATCCGTTCCCGCGCATGACCTATGCCGAGGCGATGCGCCGCTATGGCTCCGATCGGCCCGACCTGCGCGTGCCACTCGAACTGATCGATGTCGCCGATCTGATGGGCGAGGTCGAGTTCAAGGTCTTCGCTGGTCCGGCGGCTGATCCAGAGGGCCGCGTTGCAGCGCTGCGTCTGCCCAAGGGCAGCGAGCTGACGCGCAAGGAGATCGATGAATACACCAAGTTCGTCGGTATCTATGGCGCCAAGGGGCTGGCCTACATCAAGGTCAACGACTGGAACGCGCAGGGTAGGGAAGGGCTGCAATCGCCGATCCTCAAGTTCCTGCCCGACAGCGCGGTTGAGGGCATCATGGCGCGCACCGGCGCTGAAGACGGCGATCTGGTGTTCTTCGGTGCCGATAAGGCGACGGTGGTCAATGAGGCGCTCGGCGCACTGCGGGTCAAGCTCGGCCATGATCGCGGCCTGCTCGAGGGCGATTGGCAGCCGCTCTGGGTAGTCGACTTTCCGATGTTCGAGAAGGAGCCACACACCGGCCGCTGGACCGCGCTGCACCATCCGTTCACGGCGCCGAAGGAAGACCAGCTCGACAGCCTCGAGACCGATCCGGGCGCCTGCCTGTCACGCGCCTATGACCTGGTGCTCAACGGCACCGAGCTGGGTGGCGGCTCGATCCGTATCCATCGCGAAGACATACAGCGCAGCATCTTCCGGCTACTGAAGATCAGCGATGAGGATGCCAACGACCGCTTTGGCTTCCTGCTCAATGCGCTCAAGTACGGCTGCCCGCCGCACGGCGGCATCGCCTTCGGGCTCGACCGGCTGGTGATGCTGATGACCGGCAGCCACTCGATCCGCGATGTGATGGCGTTCCCGAAGACGCAGACCGCCTCCTGTCTGCTCACCGATGCGCCATCGGCGGTGGACGAGGCCCAGCTCAAGGAACTGGCGCTGCGGATCAAGCTGCGGGCTTGAGGCTCGGTCTCGGTACGCTGCTTGCGCAGTCAACCAGATCGCGCTGCCGGTGAAAGCGCTCGATCGGTCTTGTTGAAGGCCGATGAGCCTCGGCCAAGGGGAGATCTCTAGGATCTCCAATCGATGCATGGATCTGCACCACGGATCGACCCCGGTGCACAGGGAGAGAAGACGGAAGGATCTGTGTGGCAATCGCCTAAATTGACCGCCTTCAACGGTGTGAGAGCAACCGGCCATGAGCGCGAAAGAGACCTTGAAACGTCCGATCTCAGTCTTGGTGGTGGTGTTCAATACCGCCGGTGAGTTCATGCTGCTCAATCGCGTCAAGCCGAGCGGCTTCTGGCAGTCGGTGACCGGCAGCCTGATGCCGGGTGAGTCGCCGCGCAATGCCGCGCTGCGCGAGCTGAAGGAGGAGACCGGGCTGCTCGGCGCCTCCGGTCTGATCAATCTGCGCCAATCGCGCCTGTTCCCGATCATCCAGCCGTGGCGCCAACGCTATGCACGGGGCATCTGCTTCAACCGCGAGCACTGGTACGCGCTGCGGCTGCCGTACCGACGGCACATCCGCATCAACCCCGCGGAGCACAGCGATGTGCTTTGGCTGCCGCTCGAAAAGGCCTTGGAGCTGGCTGGCTCCTGGACCAATCGTGAGGCGATGCGGCTGTTAGCGATGCTTTGCCAGCGCGACGCCATTGCCTTCAACGCGGCCTAAAAGATGACACAAAGATGCAGAGCCCCGATCAAGCACCGTGATCGAGCATAGCGATCGGCTCGGAACGCATGAAATTTCCCTACGGCTTAAGCAACTTCGGCAAGCTGAGGCGGGAAGGCTATTGGTACCAGGATCGCAGCCACCGCATCGCGCAATTGGAAGATGCCGGCGATCAGCTGATCTTCCTGCGCCCGAGGCGCTTCGGCAAAAGCCTGCTGCTGTCGATGCTCGAGCACTACTATGATCTGAGACGTGCAGACGAGTTCGAGTCGCTGTTCGGCGATCTCAAAATCGGTCAGGCGCCGACACCGCTGCACAACCAGTTCTACATCATGAAGTGGGACTTCTCGCTGGTGTCTGCGCACGGCGAGGTCGGTGATATCGAACAGGCTCTGCACGACCACCTCAACGACTGCGTCAAGGCCTTCATCGCGCACTACCGCGGGCACTTCTTGCCGAGCCCGATCGAGATCGATCCCGACAATGCCCTGTCCTCCTGGCGCTCAGTGCTCAGCGTGGTGCAGCAGACCCCGCACCGGCTCTATCTGCTCATCGACGAATACGACAACTTCGCCAACGAGGTGCTGATGGCCGAGCGCGACGGCAGCCAGTCGCGCTATGAGTCACTCCTCTACGGCGAGGGTCTGCTCAAGACCGTCTTCAAGGCGGTCAAGGCCGCTGCCGGTGGCATGGGACTGGATCGTGTGTTTATCACCGGCGTCTCGCCAGTCGTCTTAGGCGATATGACCAGCGGCTACAACGTCGCCGAGCATATCGATCTTCAACCCGACTTCAATGACCTCTGCGGCTTTACCGAGGCCGAGATCGCTGCCTTGCTCGAGCGGCTTGCAAACGAGGTGGCGCCTGCATCCAGTGCCGTCACGAGCGCGCAGACCGAGGCCACAACCGCAGCGACCGCCAACAGCAACGCTGCGACCTGGTCAACTGCGCAAGCACTGACGACCATGCGCACCTTCTACAACGGCTACCGCTTCAGCGAAGAGGCCGATGAGCGCCTCTACAACCCGACCCTGAGCCTCTACTTTCTCAAAGCCCTGCAGCGCCGACGGCAACCGCCGCGCCAGCTGCTCGATGACAACCTGGCAATGGACCGCAACAAGCTCAGCTACATTGCCGCACTGCCCGGTGGTGAAGCCTTGTTGGTCGCCGCCCTCAGTGGCGATGATCAGGTCGTGATCCCCGGGCTGACACAACGCTTTGGCATCGCCGATGTGCTGGCTGCGGTTAAGGACCAGTCGTTCATGGCCTCGCTGTTGTATTTTTTCGGCATCCTCACGCTGGGCGGTCTCACAGGGTTCAACGAAAACCAGCTGCGCATCCCCAACCTGGTGGCCCGCGCGCTCTACGTCGAGCGTTTGCGCGAGCGCTGGCTGCCTGATCCTCAGCTGCGCTCCGAGCTGCCCGCGCTGGTCCGTGC
Source organism: Lamprobacter modestohalophilus (assembly GCF_016583905.1). Lineage (GTDB taxonomy): Bacteria > Pseudomonadota > Gammaproteobacteria > Chromatiales > Chromatiaceae > Lamprobacter > Lamprobacter modestohalophilus. The sequence goes on from NZ_NRRY01000016.1 coordinate 20,332, forward strand.
GCTTGGGCAGGGCGCCGACCTGGCGCCGCTGTGCGACTTCATCGAGCAACGCTACTTCGGTGTGCTCTCCAACCGCGACTACCGCTGGAGCAACGAGCGACTGGTCAAGTTCGCCTTCCTGACCCTGCTGTTCGAGGATCGGCTCTACATGGTCGTCTCCGAACTCGAGACCGAGCGCGGTTACGCCGATCTAGCGTTGATCGTGAGGCCTGATATGCGACGGTTTGCGGCCTTGGACCTGCTACTCGAGTTCAAGTATCTGAGCCTGAAAGACCTTGGGTTGAGCGGCGAGCAGGTGCGTGCCGAATCGCGCGAGGCACTTGCCGAGCGGCCAGCGGTTGCCGCCAAGCTGGATGAGGCCGCCGCGCAGGCGCGTGACTATGGCGGCACCCTCATCCAACGTCATGGACTCAGCGATCTGCGCGCCTTTGCGTTGGTCGCGCTGGGCTTTGAGCGCCTGGTCTGGCGGCAGCTGTCTTGATTCGATGTGTTAGCCGCGTAGCATGACTGCGCAGCATTTGTTGCTTGTATCGACGATGCAAGGAAAGCCAAGTCAATCCAATCCAAGGAAATCCAAGGAAAGGCAAGGCAAGGCAATCCATATCAACGCTTGATCAATGCGCCTATCTGGCGCAGGGCGCCCGGCACGGTGCGAACACCATCAACGACCCATTTGAACCAGCCTTCCTCGCTCAGGCCGCGCTCGAGCTGTTTTTGTCGAGCGGCGGGCAAGGCCGCGGCGACAGTTGCCCATAAGCCATCCAGATTCCACGGCGGCTCGTCTGGTGGGACGGCAACAATCACGCTTCGTGCAGCGGGGATCGTCAGGGCTTGCGCGGCAGCCTCCAGCGCCGCACGCATGTTGGCCTCCTTCGGTCGTACCCCGGTGATTGGATCGTAGGGTGGTGACCACTCTAGTGGTGGGTCGAGTCGATCGGCCTGGGTCGCGACCAGCACCAGCGGGATGGCACTCAGACGCGGATCACTGGTGGTCAGGGCGCGCAGGGCCGCGAGGCCGCGCTGATCGGCGGCACGATCGGCCCGGTTGGCCGCTGTTACCCAGAGGATCAGATCGCTCTCGCGTATCTGTTTCAGCCAGGACTCGCGCGGCATCTGCTCCAATCCCGGGCTGTCCACCAACACCAGATCGCCGACGCTGGGCTGTTCGAGATGATAGTGGACAAAGGTCTCCGAAGGCCGCGTCAAACCAATCGGCACCTGGGCGATACCCAGCAGCGCGTTCAGCAGGCTGGATTTGCCCACATTGCGTTGGCCGGCCAGCACAATGGTCAAGGGCGCGGGCGCTTGTGGCGACTTGGCGCGCGGCGTGGTCGCGAGCAGCTCATCGGCGCGGCGTCGGTAATGGCCGGCATAGAGACGGATGAACACCTCGCCGACCTCGCGCGCGAGAATCGCCGCAATCCGCGCCTTGGCCGCCGTGCCGAGCACGTTCACGGCCTTGGAGACAGCCAACCCCCGCACCTCGTAGAGGATGGCCGAGAGCGGGTTGACCCAGCGTAACGCCCGTGCCAGTCCCAACAACGGCGGCAGGGTACTGTTGCCGGTTTGATAGACATCCAGCATCAAACCGACCTTGATGTGGCGCATCACCGGGAAATTTCGGGTCAAGGCCTCGCGCAACGCACGCGCAAGCTCCTCATTCATCAGCAACACTTCCGCGAGTGTGAAGCGCAGCGCGGCTTTTGAGAACCCTAGGGCGAGTTGTTCGTCCCCCGGGTCGCTCGCCTTGTCGCTCGTTGGCTCGTCCGTCGTGTCGCTCGCCGTGTCGCTTGCCGTGTCGCTTGCTTTGTCGCTTGCTTTGTCGCTTGCATTGTTGCTCGTTGGCTCGCCCGCCGAGTCGGATTCGTCCGTCGGCTCGCTCGCTTGTTTACGGGCCTGCTTTTCGGCCCGCTTTTCGGCCCGCTTTTCGGCCTGCTTTTCGGCTTGCTCTCTGGCTTGTTGCAGCGCTTGTGCGCCTTCCGGCGTATAGGCGAAGGCAACGGCGTTGACGGTGCGCAACAGCAGATCGCGAATCGTCTCCGCTGTTTGCAGATCCTCCGCCCTGGCCTCGGCGACAATCCGCTCGAGTTCGACGCGCGCTTGTTGCTCGCCCGGCGCGGCATGCGGATTGCCGGGCGCGACCCGGATCTCATGCGCCTGTCTCTCATGCGCGCGAACTTTAGTCGCGCGTGTTCCCCAGCCATGCCGCACCAAGACCAGCGGGATCAGGGTAAGCGCCACGAGGCTGATCGGCCAATACCAGAACCAGCCCTGCTGCCAGAGAAACGCCAGCCCCAGCGGGAGCATCAGCAGGAAGGGCGCCGGCACCAGAACGATCACCAGTAGCTCGCGCCAATAGGCTCGAAGACTGTGGGTAATCTGTTTTAGCTGTTGCAAGCGTTTCAACGTCCTTGTTCCTTGTCCTTGCGCTCTTCATAACGCCGACGCGCATCTCGCAAGGCCTGCTGGTAACGCTCGCGCAGCACCTCATGATCCGGTTCGCGCCCGGCCGCGCGCTCGCTGAAGTAATACAGCGCCGCCTCGCCAATTGCCCAGGTGATGGCGAAGGTCCAGGCGGCCACCACTGCAGTACCCCAGCCCAGCCCGAGCTTCAGCCCCTGCTGGACAAGCCAACGGCCGCCGAAACCGAGCACGAAGCCGGTGCCCAGCGCGGCGACCAGCTCGCTCCATTGATCGCGCGTTGCCGGCTGCCCATAGCGGCGGGCGATCTGATTGACCATTGTGGCTTGCAGACTGGCCGAGCCCAAGCCGCCGATGATCGGCACCGGGACCGAGTTGGCCGCCACCGCCGCCATCGTCCAAGGCAGCATCACCTTGGTGCGCACCTGCTCCGCCTGCGACAGGTTGACCGACGCGCGCAGGCGCATCACCGTTTCCGGCAAGACCTGCTCCAGCACCTCCCACAGGCGTTGGGCACCATAGTCGCTGGGTGGCAGCGCCTGTTCCGGTCGCGTGAAATCCAGCGGCACGAACAGCGGCGGATGATGACCGGGCAGATCGGCGAACAGTTGCCGCTGCGCCAGCATGGACTGCCGGAGTTCATCGGGCAGACCGGGCAGCGCCCAATCGTTGTCGTCGCCAGTGAAGGGATAGGGCAGCAGGTGGCGGTCTTGACGGCGATAGCCATGATGCAGGCAGGTTTGCGCGACCAGCACCGGCCAGTCGGGATGCTCGGCGCGCAGCGGCTTGAGGACCGCGAGCACGTCTTCCAGCGCCAAGTCGTCGACCCGCGCCACGACCATGATCACTTGCGCTTGGGTACTGGCGTGGTGGAGATCGGCTGCCGGATCATCATCGGCGACATCACTCAGGCCGCGGGTGTCGAGAAAGCGCAGCACCGGGCGCTCCTCGGGGAAGGCGTACAGGCGCAGCTCCTTGGTCATCGGCACGAAGCCGTTGCCGATCTGGTCATGCGCCCGGCCGACGAGTTCGGCGACGATGCTGGTCTTACCGGCTTGGGTCTTGCCAAGCAGCCAGATGGTGGGTGCCTCGGCCCAGGCCCAAGCTTGGGCCTGGGCGATGCGCCTGCTCTGCTTCATCCGATCAAAGCTCCTCGTACAGGCTGACCCCGGCCGCTTCGATCCGATAGCCGGCATCGCCAAGCTCGTCCCTGAAGGGCTCGACGTGCATGCGGCCTTCGACCCAGACGGTGTCGAAGAGCGCGCCGACATAAGGCTGGTCCGCCGGTGTGGTCACCAGGATGGTCTGGTTTGCGGGCGGCGGTGGAACATGGATACAGGCGCCGAAATAGGGCACCAGTAGAAATTCGCTGATGCTGTCTTCATCGTTCTCCAAAGGGACGACGAAGCCGGGCAGGCGCACCAGACGATCATTCAGCGCCTCGACCACTGGCGCCTCAGCCCAGAGCGCCTTGAGCTTGTCCATCAGTTCCTGCGCACGCGGATCTTCGTCGCTCAGGTTCTCGGCGTCGTACTCTTCCATCAGTGCCTCTGGCTGCCAATCGGCGGGGATGAGGTCGTCCCAGGAGATCTCGACGGCGCTGCCATCCGGAGCTTCAAGCGCTAGCTCCTCTTTGCTGAGGCCCTCGTCGCGGTCATCGTCACCGCAGCCGCTCAGGAGCAGAAGAGGCAGGATGATCGACAAGCAACCGATCAGTCGCGCTGAGCGCGGCAAACTGAGCCAGGCGCGTGACGTTGGCATCTGTTGGGCGATCTTGCCCCTTGCCCTGTTGGCAGCGGCGGTGTTCGCCGAGGTGTGAGCCGTTGGATGCTGGCTCTGAGCTTGGGCTTGAACTTGAGCTTGAGCTTGAGCTTGAGCTTGAGCTTGGGCTTGGATGCGAGCTGGGCGATGCTGGGCTAGGTGTTGGTCCGGGCGCTGGGCAGGTTGCATGACAGGATGCCAGGCTAGGTGTTGGCTTGGAAACAGTGAGCGAATCATAGCAGGGCCTTCCTCGGGTAAAGCGAATGGAAGTCGGGCAAAAAAGCTCAGAGTCGCAATGCGAGTCCGCTGCTCAGTGAGATTCGGTAAGCACGCCAGCCAGGGATCAGCCCAACCAGCAGGCCGGTTGCAACGACTGCAGCCAGTAGCAGCCACTCGCGCAGCTTGGGCAGGCCGAGACCGAGCTGCAAGCCGAGCCGAGCCTCGATCAGCGGCTGACCGAGCGCGAACAGGGTCAACAGTAGGACGACGCCAGTCAGGATGCCGAGCAGCGTCAGCAGCAAGGCCTCGCCGATGATGAGCCCGAGGATCTGTGCCGGTCGCGCCCCGAGCGAACGGAGGATCGCCAGCTCGCGTCGGCGGCCCTCGAGCCCAATCAGCAGCGCCGTCAGCATGCCAATCAGGCCGACCAGAACGACGAAGGCGGAAACCACCAGCAGTGCATTCTCGGCCAGCCCGATCACCGACCAGAGTTCAGAGAGCGCGACTCCGGGCAGCACCGCGAGTAAGGGCTCCTGTGGATAGTCGTTGATGCGGCGCTGCAGCGCAAAGGTGGCGATGCGTGAATCGAGTCCGACCAGCACCGCGGTGATCGCCTTCGGCGTGAGATCCATGCGGCGCGCCCGCTCAGCGTCGATCTCAATGCCCCGCATCGGCGCGCCACCCTCCCAGCCGAGATGGATGGCCTCGATCGCCTCCAGGCTGACATGGACGCTACGATCGACCGGTGTGCCGGTGCGCTCGAGGATGCCGACGACCCGAAACGGCTTGTCCTCGTGGCGAGCAAAGCTCACATCGCCGGCGCCGTGGGCGATGACGATCTCGTCGCCGAGCCGGTAGCCGAGTTGGGTCGCGACCTCGGCGCCGAGCACGGCGTCGTAGAGATCAGCGAAGCGCTCGCCTTTGGCCAGCACCAGTGGCTTGTCGCGGCCGTAGCGATAGTGGTCGAAATAGGCGCTGCTGGTTCCCAACACCGGAAAGCCGCGATGCGAATCGCCGAGCGAGATCGGCACTGTCCAGGCCACGCGCGGCATTGCGGCGATCGCTTGATAGCTCTGCCAAGAAAGATTGTTGGTGGCGTTACCGATCCGAAACACCGAGTACAGCATCAGCTGCACCGGTCCGCTGCGCGCGCCAACGATGAGGTCAGTGCCAGAGAGGGTGTTGGCAAAGCTGGCTCGGGCCTCGGTGCGGATGCGCTCGACACCGAGAAGCAGCGAGACGCTGAGTGCGATCGAGAGCAGCGTCAGCAGGGCCGTGAAGCGGCGATTGAGCAGGCTTTGCAGGGCGAGTCGGAGGATGGCCATAGGCTGGTGTGGTGCGTTGCCCTGATCAGGGTCTTGGCGGTTGCTGTTCGGGCTGGCCCGCTTGCATCCCTGGCGCTGCTGCTGTCGCCGCCGTTGTTGCCGCTGCTGCTCTCGCCGCTGTTGTGGTTGCCGATGGCGCTGTCACCTCAGCCGCAACGACAGGCTCTGGCGCCGAGCGCGGCATCGGCGCTAATGGGTGATCGACCGCCCGATTCAGTTCTGGCAGCCGCAGGGTTCGATCAAACAGCCCCTCGAGACTGGCGTCGTGGCTGACGAAGACCAGCGTTGAGCCCATCTCGGCGCATTCAGCGAACAGCAGCTCGATGAAGGCGCGGCGGCGATCGGTGTCGAGCGAGGAGGTTGGCTCGTCGGCGATCAACAGCTCCGGCGAGCCGAGCAGCGCCCGCGCCGCAGCGACCCGTTGCTGCTGGCCGATACTGAGCTCGCTGACCGGCTGTCGCAGCAGGCCTGGTTGGTCGAGGTCTAGATGGGCGAGCAGGCGCTTAGCCTCGGCGGCCAGGCTTGGCGAGCGAGCCAAGGCTCGCTGGCGGCGGCGGTGCGAGAAACGCGCCGGCAAGGTCACGTTATCAATGATGCCGAGATAGGGGATCAGATTAAACAGCTGGAAGATGTAACCGATATGGTCGGCGCGGAAGCGGTCACGCGCTGCTGGGCTGAGCTGATCCAATGGTTGGCCCAGCACCTCGATGCGCCCCTGCTGCGGCGGGTTGACGCCGGCAAGGAGGCCGAGCAGCGTGCTCTTGCCGCTGCCGCTTGGGCCCTCGACGAACAGGCGCTCGCCAGCGGTGACCTCGAGTGCGTCGATCGCCAGGATGTCCGGTCCCTGCGCACGCCAACGAAAGCGCAGCTCATGCAACCTGATTACCGGAGTCATGACGGGTGGGTCTTGTTGGAGACTGACCTGCCTGGGCTGGCTGGCCTGAATGGGCTGCTCTTGCGCGTCCAGCGAGCGAACGCATGGCGGCTTGCTGAGGGTTTCGGTTCCATCGTCTCAGAAGTCCAGGCGCTGATCGGTTCGAGTCAGCTCGATGGCTGTTTGCTGAGTCTCTGAGATCAGCTGGACTTGAAGCTTCTCTGCGCGCGGAAAGGCAGGAAAGTAGCCGATTGAGAGCGCTTTGAGCTTGAGTGGCTGACGGCAGTCGAAGACATAGCTAGCGTAGACATCGGCATGCGACTCGTGGCCATGATCATCGGCGTGCTCGTGCTCGTGCTCGTGCTCGTGCTCGTGCTCGTGCTCGTGCTCATGCTCATGTTCCTGCTCCTGCTCCTGCTCCTGCTCGAGATCATGCTGGGCCGATGTATGATCCTGCCCTTGCCCTTGCCCTTGCCACCGGTGCTGATCCCGGTGCTGGGCTGGTGCATGATCTTCGCTTACACCGGTCCCCAGGTCGAAATCGATCTCGGCGGACTGCAGGCTACAGTCCGCCACCGCGCTCGGCGCGAAGAGCTGATCCCCCTGCTCGAGCCGGGACCTTGCTTCGGCGACTGCGGTGCGCTGAGCCTCGTTTCTCGGTGCATGCTCGAAGCCAACCAAGTCCATCGCTGGGCTGATCAGCTCGACCAGCAGGGCACTGCCATCGACCGCGACATTGAGCTGACCGACGCCGTGGACATGTGCACCTTGTTGCCGGTAGTGCTCGTCTTCGTTATGGGCGAGACTGCTGCTCAAGCCCAGAGGGCCAAGTGCGAGCGCGCAGAGCAAGGCTGCAAAGGGCAAGACTGTTAAGGGCAAGGATGTTAAGGGTCTCTTGATCGATCTCGGCATTGGATACTCCTCAGACCTTCTTAGCCTTGTGGGTGCACTGCGCACAGGTGCCGAGGACCTCGATCACCGGGCGCTTGGGGTGGAATCCGGTCTCCTGCGCCGCCGAGCGCAGGCACCCAGCAACCGCTTCGCTCTCGAGCTCTTTGACGCGCCCGCAGTCGGCACAGATCAAGAATTGGCTGGCATGCGGATGCTCCGGATGCGTGCATCCAATGAACGCGTGCAGGGTCTCGAGCTTGTGCACAAAGCCCTGTTCGAGCAAGAAATCGAGCGCCCGGTAGACCGTCGGCGGCGCTGCGGTCGCGCCTGTGTGCAGCTGGCCGAGGATCTCGTAGGCGCCGACTGGGCGTTCTGCGCGACAGACCAACTCCAACACGCGGCGCCGCTGAGCGGTAAAGCGAACACCTCGCTGCGCACAGAGAACGTCGGCGGTATTGAGGGCGGCTTGCAGGGTCTCTTCGTCCATCTCAGCCTCTGGTGATTGACCGCACGGCCTTCTCGGCACGGCGTTTGGCGCGAAGACCGGCGCTGATTGCTGACAACAGATAGAGCGCGCCAGCGAGCAAGATGATGGTTGGGCCAGTTGGGATATCTGGCGCATAAGACAGCGCCAAGCCGCCGGTCGTCAGCAAGGCGCCGAGCAGGGTCGCGCCCATCATCATGCCAGCCAGTGTGCCTGTCCACTGCCCGGCGGTGGCTGCTGGAAGCGTGAGCAGTGCGATGACCAGGATCAGCCCAACCACCTGGATCATCAAGACCACCGTCACCGCCACCAGCACCAGCAGCAGCAGATAGAACAGGTCGACGGGCACGGCGCGCAAACGGGCGAACTCTTCATCGAAGGCGACGGCAACGAACTGCCGATAGAACAGCGCAACGCTGACGAACAAGACGAAGTCCAGCACGGCCATGAACCAGAGCTCTCGTGTCGGCACCAAGAGGATGTTGCCGAAGAGGAAGCTCATCAGATCCGTGGCATAGCCGGGCGTCTGCGAGACGAAGAGGATGCCAACCGCCATGCCGATCGCCCAGAGCGCGCCGATTGCGGTGTCTTCACCAGTGCGCCATCGTAGACGAACCCAGCCGATCAGCAGCGCAGCGACGACCGCTGCCGCGAGCGCGCCGCTCAGCGGGTCGAAGCCGTAGAAGACTGCCGCGCCCATGCCAGCGAGCACCGAATGGGCGATGCCCCCAGCAAGAAAGGTGATGCGCTTGACGACGACAAAAGGACCGATCAGCCCGCAACCGATGCTTGCGAGCAAGCCAGCGATCAGGGCCTGTTGCAGGAAGCTATGTTCGAGCAGTGCGGTGAAAAACTCAGCCATGCACAGGGTGCTCCTGAGGAGGATGCAGGGAGGTCTGGGGCTCTTTACTGTCTGCGGCGGCAGCAGCACTCAGGTCAGTCTGGGCATCTCCGTGATGATGATTGATCAATCGCACCCGCTCGCCATAGAGCTCATTGATCAGGTTGCCATCGATGGCCTCGGTGCGATGGCAGATGAGGGTTCGATTCAGGCAGGCCACGCGGCTGACGTAGCTCGAGATAAAACCGATGTCGTGTGAGACGACAACGATCGTGAGCTGTTTGTTCAGTTGGGCGAGCAGCTCGAAGATCTCACCCTCAAGGCGATGGTCGATGTTGGCGGTTGGCTCATCGAGGATCAGGATCTCGGGCTCGCCCACCAGCGCCCGGGCGAGCAGCACCCGCTGCAGTTGGCCACCGGACAAAGCGCCGATGGGCTGCGCCGCGAGCTCACCGGCCTCAACCTCGATCAGCGTCTGTCGTGCGATCTCCCGGTCGCGTTGGCGCCAGGCGCCGAAGCGGCTGCTGAGCCCTCGGCCTAGCCCAAGCCGTCCCATGAGGACGACATCGAGCACCTGGATCGGGAAGTCGCGCGGGAAAGCCGGATATTGCGGCACATAGCCCAGGTGGCGCCGGGCCTGCTTGGGCGAGCGACCGAGCACGCTGATGCGGCCCTGCTGCGGGCGCAGCAGCCCGAGCACCAGCTTTAGCAGGGTACTCTTGCCGCCTGCGTTTGGGCCGACCAAGCCGAGGAACTCGCCGGCTTCGACGCGCAAACTGACATCCTCCAGAACCGGGATACCGCCATAGGCGAAGCTGGCCTGCTCAATCTCGATGACGGCTGTCGCGACTGTGCTCATTGGGCATCTGCCGACGGATCGAGATTCCCGGTCTCGGGAACCTTGGCTTCAGAGACGCTGTTCGCGTCGGCAAGGATTGCCGCAAAGCGCTGTAAGTTATCCATGTAATCGGCTGCCAGTGGCGTCACCGCCTCAACGCGTCCGTTGATGCTGCGGGCGATCTGCTGGGCCGTGCGTTGGTCGAACTCCGGTTGCACGAAGATGGCGCGAGTGCCGGTGTCCTGGGCCTGTGCAATCAGGGCCGAGAGCCGCCGTGGTCCGGGCTCCTTGCCGGCGCGTTCGATCGGGATTTGTTGCAGCTTATAGGTATCGGCGAAGTAGCCCCAGGCCGGGTGATAGACCAGGAATGTGCGGTTGCCGAGTCCGGCGAGGCGGCTTTGGATGCTCTGGTGCAGGTTTAGCAGCTCAGCGTCGAAGCGTTGTTGGTTTTCGGCGTACAGCTCGGCTCCCGCTGGGTCGAGCGCGGTCAGACGGTCGCGGATCGCAATCGCCATCTTGCGCGCCAGCAGCGGGCTGGTCCAGATGTGTGGGTCCATCTCCATCTCCTTCGCCGCCGCCGATTCGCTGGACGCATCGGCCATTCGCTCCTGCGCGTGCTGCTGAGTGCTAACAGCATTCTGCTCATGCTCATGCGCATGATCGTGTGCTTCTTGGCTGCGCAGCCGGAGGCCGTCGCGCAGATCCAAGATGGGCATGTCAGGATTTGCAGTTTGGATGCGTTTCATCCAGGCCGTCTCGAACGGCACGCCGACGCGGATATAGAGGTCTGCCTCAGCAAGCGCGGCAACCTGCTTCGGGCTCGGGTCGTAGGTCGCTGGGCTGTGTCCTGGTAGCACCATGACTTCAGTCGTGACTCGCTCGCCGCCGACCGCTTTGACGAAGGTCTGAATCGGAAGGACGCTGGCGAACACCCTGAGCCGCGCTGGCTCTTCGATGGACCAGGCTGGCCCGGCGGCGGCAATCAAAAGGCTGAACCACAAAGCTAGGCTGCGCACGGCGGGCTCCTCGGCATCAAATGATATGAGCGTGCATTTTTCGAAACATTATAACAGTTGTGCGGAATCTGTCCTTCGCAACCGATCTGTGTCTGGGAGAGCGACCCCTTGAAGGGTGATGCCCTGAAGCGTGATCCCCTGAAGCGAGATCTCCTAGGGTGTGTAGCGAAACGTTGTTGTGTTTGTGACCCGTGTCAAAATGTTACTCGTTTTTGGTTAAAACAGGGGGTTAGCAGACGTTTTTTGATACAAATGTTGCAGTTTTGTAGTAAGTTTGTTGCTGACTGCACACACAACGACGACCACTAATAACGAAGATGGGAGGATGACGATGCTAAGACAGATTGGAATCGCGGCCATGGGGCTATCCGTTGGCCTAGGCAGTGCGGGGGCTGGAGCCTATGAGCTCAAGTTCCAAGGTAATGACTACGGCGAGCTCAAGGGGCGCATCCGCGCAATGAGTATCCTCACCGCCAAGGACAACGGCTGGGACCCCAGCAGTGGCAATGCCTATTCAGCGATGCTGAGCTACAAAAGCCCAAGCTGGAACGGCTTTAATTTCAACACGGCGGCGTATCTAAACGGCGACATCTTCGGCAGCACCGATTTTGACCCAAAGGTCGGCGAGGAGCGAACCGCACGCGGCATGTTCCTGAATGACACGGGTGCTCAGAAAGGCCAGCTCACGAATGTCAATCTCACCTTTGGCAACAAGCATCTCTATGCCTTTGGCGGCCGGGGTCAGATCGATACGCCCCTGACCACCAACACCTACAACCTGGTGCCGAACTCGTACACCGCGTTGCGCGCCGGCGCCAAGCCGATTGAGGGGCTCGACATCTCGCTCGGGCAGATCACGCAGATGTCCTTCGGGACTCGGGCAATGACCGACTGGGGCTTCATCGGCGAGGCCACGGGGACTGCGGGCGTTGCGCAGGCGCCGAATCAGTCTGGTCTCGGCCAGGCCGAGTTCTTCAATCTCGGGCAGATTGCATTGGGTCCGCGGGCCGAGAATATCAGTGGACTCACGGTGGCCAGTATCAGCTATGCGGGGCTACCGCATACCAAGCTGTCGCTGTGGAATTACTACACCCAAGATATCTCCAACAGCGTCTACTTCGATGTCGACGCCAAGATCCCGTTGAGCAAGATGAAGCTCGATCTGGGTGCCCAGTATCTGCGTCAGGACGATGTCGGTGACGGCACCAAGGGTATCCAAGGCGGTCCCTCGATCCAGGCCAACTTCGGCGATGGCAACCTCGACTACAACCTATTCGGCCTCAAGGCGGGTCTGATCGGCCCGAAGAAGAAGTGGACTGCGCATGTGATGTGGAACCAGTCCGATGGAGATACCGCATTCTTCAACGCCTTCGGTGGCGATCCCGCTTACACCAGCTCGATCTTCTCGCGCAATGCCTATCGCCAAGACGTCAATGCCTGGGGCCTGCGTGCCAGCTACGAGATCATCCCCGGTCTGCGCTTCATGGCCGCCTACTTCGACTATGGTAAATCCGAGACCATCGGCGCCGTGCCCAATGTCACCCCGGCGGCCGTGCCAACCTCGAATGCCGACGAGCTGGATCTCGTGCTGACCTACAAGCCGAAGCAGGTCAAGGGGCTGACGATCCGGACCTTCTATGTCGCCCGGACCAGCGAATACGATGGCTTCGTCAATCCGGTGACTGGCAACAAGGCCGATGCGACCATGAGCCATTGGCGCCTGATTGCGACCTATAGCTTCTAGAGCCCGCTGATCGCAGCGCGATGCCGACTCGGTCTCCCCGGGGGGCATCGCCGCTGCTCTGGGCGGCACCCCTCTGTTGCACTGCTCGCAGGGTTCGGCTCCCCTCTAGCGGCTTCCCCCCTTCACCATCGCCATTCGACGCCGTCTCAGGGCTGGCGGAGCGCCTGACGATAGCGCTCAAAGCCGTCGCGAATCGTCGCACTTGGCGGCGCGGTCGCAAGACTGATGACGACGATGGCCAGACTGGCCAAGACCACCCCGGGCACGATCTCATAGAGTTCGAAGATCCCACCGTCGAGCTGCTTCCAGAGGACGACCACCAAGCCGCCGGTCAGCACGCCAGCGATGGCACCGTGCCAATTCATGCGCTTCCAATACAGACTGATCAGCAGCACCGGGCCGAAGGCGGCTCCGAAGCCAGCCCAGGCATAGGCAACCAGTCCAAGCACGGTGCTTTCAGGGTTGGTCGCTAGTAGCAAGGCCACCAGTGCCAGCAAGACCACGGCGGCACGTCCGACCAAGACGACCTCACCCTGAGTCGCCTGCTTGCGCAGTAACTGCCGATAGAGGTCCTCAGCCAGCGCTGATGAGGAGACCAGCAGTTGCGAGTCAGCGGTGCTCATGATCGCGGCGAGGATGGCGGCGAGCAGGATGCCAGCGATCACCGGATGGAACAAGGCGTCCACCAGGACCATGAAGATGGTCTCGGCATCGGCCAGTTGGCCACCGAGATTGCTGTCGACATAGGCCGCGCCAGCGAGCCCTACCAGCATCGCACCGATCAGGCTCAGGGTCGTCCAGCCGACCGCGATACGCCGCGCGGAGGGCACGTCGCTGGCGCTTCGAATGCCTTGGAAGCGCGCCAGAATGTGTGGCTGGCCAAAATAGCCCAGCCCCCACGCAGCCAGTGAGACGATGGCCAACAAGGTCAGCGGTTGGCCTGTGTTATCGGCCCAGAGTGTCAGCAGCTCCGGGTTCTTCTCTTGCAGCGTTATCATCATAGCGCTAACGCCACCGTCGCTCTGAATCGCGATCACCGGCACGATCAAGAGCGCGGCGGCCATCAACAGACCCTGCACGAAGTCGGTCCAAGACACAGCGAGAAAGCCGCCAAACAGGGTATACGAGACGACGAATAGCGTGCCGACGATGACCGCGATCTGATAGTCAAGCCCGAAGACGGTCTCAAACAGCTTGCCGGCCGCGACCAGGCCCGAGCTGGTATAGAACAGGAAAAATAACAGCACGAAGAAGGCCGCAACGGCCTGCAGGAGGTGTCGCCGATCGCCAAAGCGATTGGCGAAGAACTCCGGGATGGTCAGCGAATTGTTGGCCTCAAAGCTGTAGACGCGCAGTCGGCGCGCGAGTAACAGCCAGTTCATCCAGGTTCCGAGCAGGAGGCCACCCGCAAGCCAGAGTGATTCGATGCCCGAGGCAAAGGCAAAGCCGGGCAGGCCGAGCAAGAGCCATCCGCTCATGTCTGAAGCGCCGGCTGAGAGCGCCGCCGGCCAGGGGCCCAAGCTGCGGCCGCCGAGAAAATAGCCGGATGAGTCTGCGGTGCGACGATAGGCCCAGAAGCCGATCGTTAACATGAGTACGAGATAGGCGGTGAAGGTGGCAATAACGGCCGCGTTGGCGTCAAGCATAGGAGCGATTGGTCTCTGAAGGGTGGTCGATCTGTTGTGAAAAACTAACATGCTTGCCGCTTCAGGTCTCGGTTCGTGAGCTTTAGAGGCTAAAAAGCCGTCATGGGACCGGATGATCGGTTAGAGTTGCCTGGAATTGGCTGTTGCTCGATCCGTTGAGGACCGGTCGCTGCCAAGTGCCGAGCTCTTTAAGAGCTGCGGCTGCGCGTGGATGCTTTGAACAGGTCGTGTGAACAGGTCGTGTTCTGAAGTCAGCGCGAGATGAATGCTTAGTGCTGCCGTCATCCCCTTTCAGCATGTCCATCGTTACTGCCAAGGCCTTCCGTCAACAGATCATGAAACCGGCCGAGGGCCTGTTTCTATTCCACGCGCGCGCGATCGAACGCCTGATCGAAGGTCAGCTCGGCGAGCGCCTGGCGGGCATCTCGGTGCCGGATCTGCCGTATTACTTGATGCCGCGAGCCGATTTTCTGTTGGGGCTCGAGACCGAGAACGCCGAGGCACTGTCGGTCATCGAAGGCCTGCAGCTGCCAGAGCATGTGATCCTGCTGCCGAGTCCGCCGGATCAGCGTCTGGAGCAGAGCAGCTTCACTCGGCTTCGCTATGACTACTGGGCGCGCTCGTTCGAGGCCGAGGTCGCCCGGGCCTGGCAGGCGGCGCGCGAGTGCGCAACGCATGGGTCGCGACTCGATGCGGGCGCACTCCGCGAGCTGATCGGTGACTATGCCTTCGCCGAGGTGCGTGAGGTGCTGAATCACGATGGGCTCATCTTGCCGGTATGGGATGACGATCTCGTCTGCCGCAGCTTTGTCGCCTTCGTCGTTCGCTTGCGCTACTTCGCCCCGGGCGCCCGCGGCTTCTATTTCCCTGCGATCCGGGTCTGGCCACAGGTGGATCACTGGATGTCGGCGGCCGGGCTGGATCTGCCGCGACCGCTAGTCGATGAGCGGCTGCCTAGGCTGCTGCTCAAGAGCCGCCCTGGAAGCGGTGGCAGCCTGCGCTCTGAGGCGCCTTTGCTTCCGCTTGCGCTGCCTTATGGGCAGAGCGATCCAGACCTGGCGGTCGCGGCGGAGTCGACCCAAGACGCGATTGCGCCGACGCAAGGTTCGCCACTGGATGCTGTCGATCAGGCTGATGTGGCGGCTGAGCCGCCTGCATTCCGCCGCGGCCCGGTAGAGGCCCCGCGGTGCGCCGGTGAGGTTGACCGGTTGCTCGAGCAACGGCTGCTGGATGCCTTCGCGCGAGGTACACAGCTGGATCTGCAGCCAGACTGGGTCGAGCGCTTTGGCGATCAGCTAGGGATCTGGCGCACGCGGTTGCTCGGTGCACTGCGCTGGGTGCCTCCGGTGTTGCCGTGGCGTTTGTTCCGGCGCAAGCGTCTGGTCACGGATGTCCGCCGCTCGGACCAGGCTGTCCTGCGCGGCGGCATTGCCTTGTTCGAGCAGGCCGTGGCTGCCGCGGTTCGTGCCCAGCGCGGTGGCTATCTTGCCCTGGCACTGCGCCGGTTAGCGGCGTCGAGGCGGTTGGCGCTGCGCTTAGTCCCCGAGGTTGGCGAGCTGCCGGCGGCGCTTGGGCAGGCCATCGCCAAGCGCGAGGCCTTGGTGGAGTCGCTCTTGGCCGATGGC
This sequence comes from Lamprobacter modestohalophilus, assembly GCF_016583905.1. Classification (GTDB taxonomy): domain Bacteria; phylum Pseudomonadota; class Gammaproteobacteria; order Chromatiales; family Chromatiaceae; genus Lamprobacter; species Lamprobacter modestohalophilus. The sequence continues at coordinate 36,017 of NZ_NRRY01000016.1, forward strand.
TTGGCCGAGCGCTGGGCGGTGGCGAACAGCGTTCGCGCAGAGCTTTGCGCGCTGGTGCATCGGCTTGCCGACGATGATCGGGCGCGCTTCGGCTCACCGGCCGCGCAGGGCCTGCTCGGCTGCCTCGAGCAGCTCATGCTCCAAGGCCCAACCGACTACTATCGGCTCCGGCTCGGGCGTTGGCTGATGCAGCTCGGCCGTGCGCCGATTCGGGAGCAGTTGCCGTTTCAGCCCCTGCTCAAGGCCTTGCGCGTGCTCGAGGTCAGCCGCGCTCGGCTCGAAGAGCTGCCCTGGCCGATGGCTGAGCTGGAGCGCTTCTCGAGTCTGTTACGCAGGCTCAACCGGTTGATCACGGATCGGCTCGATACCGAGCTCATGCCGCGCATCGAGCAAGCGATGCAAGAGGCCGATTTCGTTCCGCGCAATCACCGCGAGATCGTGGCCGCGCAAAAGATGAAGTTGGAACTGCTCGATGTGATCAAGCATCGCCGGCATCTCAAGTTCACCGATGCGCGCGATATCGTCGCGCGTAATATTCTGCGCCTCCCTGACCCGACCTGGAGCGAGTTCTTCCGCGGTGATCGGCTGCGGCGCCTCGACCGGACCGCAGAGCGCGCCCTGCCTGGCGTCTACCGCCCCGGCGAACTCTATATCAAGGGTTTGCAGCAGCTTGGAGCGCCGCTGTTCGGCACGCCGATGGGTCGCGACATCTTGCGTTACCTGTTGCTGCCGTTTGGTGGCTCCTTTTTGGTGCTCAAGAGTCTGGACCTGCTGATTGCACTCATCCCCTTCGTGGACAAGAGCTTTCATTTCACCGAGATCACCTCGGTCGTGCTCAGTGGATGCCTGATCAATCTGTTCGCCTATACCGGGATTGGCCGCCACATTGCTCAATCGGTCAGCCTTGGTGGCTGGCGCATCCTGCGTTTCCTGGTCTGGGATGGACCGCGTGGTCTGTTGCATTGGTGGCCCATCGCCGGGCTCTTGAGCACGGCGATGATGCGCGGGCTCGGCCGTAACCTGATCCAGCCGTTGTTGATCGGTGCGTTGCCATTAGCGCCGATCATCGCGCTGGCGGTGCTGGTAGACGAGGTGCCGATCGAGCCCGGCCTTTGGCTGCTCGGACTCGCCTTTGCGCTCGGCACCTTGGCGCGCAATACGCCAGCTGGCCGTCGTTTCCTTGACAACCTGAGTACGCGCATCGGGGTTTACCTGCAGCGGCTCAATCAGGCCCTGTTTATTGGGCTGATCCAGCAGCTATTGTTCTTCTTCAAGGAGGTGACGCGCCGCTTTTCGCAGCTGTTACATCGCGTCGATGAGGGCCTGACCCACCATCTGAGCGAGCGTTGGAGCAGCCTGGCGTTGAAGGCACTCTTGGCCCCGATCTGGCGCTTTTCAGAATCCCTGATCCAGTTCTATGTCACCGTGCTGGTGGAGCCGCAGGTCAACCCGGTCAAGCACTTCCCGATCGTGACCATCGGACACAAGCTCCTGTTGCCCTTCCTGCCGGCGATTACCGCGGCGTTTGTCGAGATCACGCAGTCGGTCTTGCCCAAGGTCGTCGCCTATCCGTTTGTGACGCTCACTATCGTGCTGCTGCCAGGATTGTTCGGCTTCTTGGTCTGGGAGCTGAAGGAGAACTGGAAGCTCTATGAGGCCAATCATCGTGAGCGCCTGCGTGCACTCGATGCCGAACCGGCTCCAGGGGCACCGATCGAGCCCGCTAGCGTGGGCGCCCATGGCGAGAGCATGCGCGGGCTCATGTGCCGAGGCTTTCATAGCGGGACCTTGCCGAAAGGCTTTGATCGATTGCGCAAAGTGATTCGCCAACAGCTGCGCGACAACAAACCCTATCCGCGGCGGCTCCGTCGTTGCCAGCGTCAGCTTGAGGAGGTTGAGCATGCGATTGGCATCTTCGTCGATCGAGAGTTCTCGTTTGCGCTGCGCGAGCGTTGCCGCAATCCGGATTGCACCCTGACCCGAATCGAGACCAATCTCCCGCGGCTTGCGACCGAACTGGTTGAGATCAGCGTCGCCATTCATCCGTGGGCGAGGGGCGGGCTGGGCATGGTTGGTGATCGCAGTGATCAGCCGCCGCCGAAGGACCCAAGCAACAGCTTGGTCCCGACCCCGGCGCGCTATGCGGCCACTGCGGAGTCCGTGTGCGGTGGAATCGCTGACCCGGACCCGGTGATGCTCGGCATTCGCATCGCCTTCGATGGCCGCAAGCTGTGCTTTGATGCCGAGCTGAGCGGCATGCCCGAGCGTATTGGGCCGCGCTGCTGGGCCATGATTAGCGAAGACTTGAGGCTGTTTGCCGGGCGCGCCGGTGCTGATCTGCGCGGCCTTAAGATTGTGCTGCCAGGGAGTGCGGACTGATGCTCCGGCGTCAATCAGCAGGATGGCTTCTAGATGACTTCGCAAGCTTGAAATCGAGAGGAAACAGAGATTGCAACTCAAAAAAATCAGGGATTCGATTGAGCGACTTACAGAGAATCGCTCCGCCTTGATCAGCGCCGCCTTCAGCGGCCAGGTTGCAGCCCTGCGCTACCCAAGCAGTCACTCCTCGCGTTAGCAATCGTCACGGAGTGGAGTCCTGTGCGAGCGTTCTCGAACGCTAGCCCCAAGTCAAGGATTCACTCAACGCAGCGCCAGCGGTGGTGGTGCGCCGCCTGTACCGCCCGCGCCGACCGCGTTGACCCGGGTTCCCAGATGCGTCTGACAGCGCCGGCAGGCATGCACGACGCCCGCCGGCTCCCTCCAGCGCGTACCGCAGAACAGACAGTGGCAATCTACCGGTCGCGCCCGAGCCCAGCGTTCCGCGGCAATCTCCGCCTCCAACTCTGCCATCGCCCGCGCGCGCATCCGAGCCTCACGTGGATGGAACAGCCAGTGGCGTGAGGCCGTCTCTTGCGCCAGGAAACGGCTCAGCAGATCGCGATAACTCAATTGACGGGTACGTGCCGTCGCGAAGTCGGCCGCCAACGGACGCAGGTCCACCGCAAGTACGCCAACGCGGTCGCCGTTCAATGCGTGCACGGCGTCTGCCACAGCACGTTCCGGATGGCTGAACACGACCAGCAGCTCGGCATCGCGTACCCGACCGCTCAGGTCCACCGTCACCCCTTGGCGGCGCGGATCGATCTCGACGTCGTTCAGCACCACCACGGCGCCCGCGGTGATGGGGTAGGGACGCTCGCGCCGAATACCCAGCTCGGGGACCTCGAATGAGACTTGTCCGACGGCCGCCGGAAGCGCAAGCGTTTGACCGGCTGCGAGCAGTTGCCGGGCCATCAGCCGGACTGAAACGAAGAACGAATAGGCACACGCCTGCTCCGCAATGGCTTCATCGCCCTGTGTGCGATGGGCGAAATGCCAAACCTTTTCGTCGCCCTGACGGGCAATGAGCGGCATCCTGCACGATGGGCAACGGCAGCTACAATGCGCGCCGCGCGCGGCATCATGCACATCGATCAGTTGTCCATCCGCCTCGCGTTGGCCGAATGGCACCCGCGTCAGTCGCCCCGATTCGTTCATCGCAGCTTCGTCCCCTACACGCAGCTCAGGGAATGACCCGAAAGGCCTTCCCCCTACGTTCGATGATTGAGCCTCTTTTAACAAGCGTAGCTCATCCATTGAAAACTGCTGAAAATCGCATGAGCGACAACAACAACGCTCATTCACCTTACACGTTGTAGTCTCCCGGACCAATAAACCAGCAAACCGATATCACCGGTACCCTTTGTTCAGGTGGTGGTCACTCAGAATCGAAGCGCTTATTTCGTCTCTATTTGACGCGCGCGGCGATCAACATGGAGAAGATGGCGGACTTAGGGCTTGTCGGCTTCAGCAGTCGTGCCCAGATAATCCCTTTCATGGCGACAAAGCGCATTTCGCAAGGACTGACCGATGCAGATTCGACTCGGCTACGAACTGGTCTACGCGTGCCCTCAGCGCACGCCGATGATCCTGACCCTGAATGTCCATTACAGTCGGGTCTCCGACCTACTCGCGCCAGACCATATCCGGACCCAGCCGGCACTGCCGGTCATCGCCTACCGCGACGGCTTCGGTAACTGGTGCAGCCGGCTGGTGGCGCCGCCTGGCGAGATCCGCATCACCACCGACACCACGATCAATGACCGCGGGCTGCCGGATGCCGTCGATCCGACGGCGGTGCAGCACGCGGTCGAGGATCTACCCAGCGAGACCTTGGTCTATCTGCAGGGGAGCCGCTACTGTGAGACCGATCGACTCTCCGAAACGGCTTGGTCGCTGTTTGGGCAGACCCCCCTCGGCTGGCCGCGAGTTCAAGCGATCAGTGATTTTGTGCATCATCACATCACCTTTGGGTATCAATACTCCCGCGCGACCAAGACCGCTCTCGAGGCCTTCAACGAGCGCACTGGGGTGTGCCGAGACTTCACCCATCTTGCCATCGCCTTCTGTCGCTGTATGAATATCCCGGCACGCTATTGCACCGGGTATCTGGGTGACATCGGCATCCCGCCGGCGCCGGAGCCGATGGACTTCTCAGCCTGGTTAGAGGTCTACCTGGGCGGCCACTGGCACACCTTGGACCCCCGCAATCGGGTTCCTCGCATTGGTCGGGTGCTGATCGCCCAGGGCCGCGACGCAGCCGACGTCCCGCTCAGCAATACCTTTGGGCCTGCGACGCTGACCGGCTTCAGGGTCTGGGCCGATGAGGTGGGGGTCAGCGGGTAATGAGCCTAAAGGCCGGCTGGGGCGATGAGGTGGGGGCATGCGGTTAATGAGCGGCAAGACCGGCTGGGGCCATAAGGTGGAGGTCTGCGGTTGATGAACGGCAAGACCGGCTGGGGAGATTGGTGGCCGTCGGCGCTGGTGCCGGCGCCGGAGGAGTCTGGCGCGCCACCTCTGCTCGAGCCTGATGAGCCTCCGCCGTTCGAGATCGTCAACCCGACAGGTCAGGCAAACGCTTTGCTGATCTGTGACCACGCCTCCAACCGGCTGCCGCGGCGACTCGGCAGGCTAGGGCTCACGGATGATCAGCTACAACAGCACATCGCCTGGGATCCTGGCGCGGCAGCGGTCGCTCGCGGGCTTTCGGCGCGGCTGGATGTGCCGCTGATCCTGGGTGGCTACTCACGCCTGGCGATCGATCTCAACCGGCCCCTTGCGAGTCCTGAGCTGATCGCCGCAGAGAGCGCCGGGGTCAGGATTCCTGGCAACCAGGGTCTCAGCGCAGCGGAGCGGAACGCCCGGCTCGCAGCCCTGTTCCTGCCCTATCACCAGGCCATCGCCGAGTTGCTCGATGCGCATCCCAACCCCGAGCTGCGCTTGATCAGTCTGCATAGCTTCACGCCCTGGCTCGCCGGCCAGTTGCGCCCCTGGTCGGTTGGTTTGGCCTATGGGCGTGATCCCAGGCTCGCGCAGCAATTGCGTCCGCTCCTCGCCCAGCAGGCGGATCTGCTTGTCGGCGACAATCAGCCCTATGGCATCGAGGACAGCTACGATTTCACCTTGCCGACACATGGTGAAGGTCGTGGGATTCCCCACGTCATGATCGAGATCCGTCAGGACGGACTCCAAACGCAAGCACAGATCGCACGCTGGGTAGAGCGGCTGGCGTGCATCTGTTAGCGTGCGGTTGCCGTCCATCTGTTAGCGTATCGATGAGAAAAACAACGGCCTCCTCAGTCATCAGAAGCAGCTCCCTTGCTAGTCGAAGCGCCCAACCCGCAGAACATCACCGGCGTCGTCCTGGCCGGCGGTAAAGCTCGCCGGATGGGCGGCGAAGACAAGGGGCTGGTGGAGCTCGCCGGTCAGCCGCTGGTGGCCTGGATCATCGAAGGCCTGCGTCCGCAAGTGCAGGATCTCATGATCAATGCCAACCGCAGCCATGAACGCTACGCCAGCTATGGTTACCAGGTGATTACCGATGCCATGGCTGACTTCCAAGGACCGCTGGCCGGTGTCGCCGCTGCGCTCGCAGTGGTGCGGACGCCGTGGATCATCACCGTCCCCTGCGACGGCCCTTACCTCGCTCCGGACCTGGTCCAGCGTCTCTGCGCGGCACTGGTTGAGCAAGAGGCGGAGCTAGCGGTTGCCTCGGACGGAGCACGTCTGCAGCCGGTCTATGCGCTGATCCCTCAGGCCCTAGCGCCGAGCCTGGAAGCCTTTCTGGCCAGCGGCGAGCGCAAGGTCGAGCGCTGGTATGCGCAGCACCGAACCGCGATCGCAGCATTTGCCGACCGGCCGAACTGCTTCGCTAACATCAATAGCGTCGAGGATCTTGAGCGTTTGCGCCAAGGGTAGCCTTGAGCAGGCACGGGCAGATATAGGGGCAATTGTGTTCTGAGTTCATAGCCCAAGTCGGCCAGATCGAGCTACCGGATAACTGGAGTTGGGCTTGATGGTGATCCTCGGGCTACCCGCCTTTGGTTTGGTCTGCGGCCCTGAGCGCCGACCAAATCAGTAGGGGCTAATCGCTCGATAGGCTCGCAAGGTGCCGATCTCACTTGTTAGTGCCCGCACCTCTTGCAGCAGAGGTTCCGCAGCCACCAAGTGCATGCTCTCTACCGATGTGTCATCAGAAAGCGCGGCGAGGTGAACCTCAGTTACATGAAGAATCCAGTCATTGCCCGGGCTTGAGGGCAGCGCTCGGGTGATCGCAAGGCTTTTCTCCATGCATTGTCTAGCCGCCTTCTTACCAGAACCAGCAAACCATTCAAGGCGTGGCTCAACTTACGCCATAGTGCTACAAGGTAGTGTGGCTGGGGCTCAGCTTGCGTGCGCAGAGCCTGTGCATTCTTGCAGTTTGCCATGAGCAGGCAGTGCTCTGCGACCGCTGCGCTGTAGGGCATGCGGGCCGCCGCGCGTTTGACCGGATTGGAGGGCGCCTGGGAGCCGGTTCAGCGCATACAGGCGCATCGGCTCGGTTTCGTCGTTCTTGAGCGCGAACAGATAGGGAATCGGTCCGCGTTGGACCAAGGCATGCGGCTGCAGCATGGCCTGCGTGCGCAGGCCTTCTGCGTCCTCGTAGTGGACCTTGAGCACGCAGCGCTCCGAGAGCGCAACGATGACGGCATGCAGCACCTGCTCGTACAGGGCCACCGGACGCAGCCGAATGGTGTCGGGCACGATCCGCAGGCGCTGTTCATCCAGGCGGGGGCCGTCGGTCTCGGTGAGCAGGCGCTGCCAGAGTTGATCGAGGCGCTGAGTCGGCAGCGCCCCGGCGACTAGGTCTTGGATCTGACGCAACAGGTACCCGTTCACCAGAGGGTCATCGCGCAGTACCTTGTCACTGCGGCGGTAGCGCAGCGGCTTGCCGCCGGGGTTGAGGATGTCCACGCGATCGTCTTCGACCAAGTCGGCAAGATCGCGCTGCAGCGCCCGACGCTTGGCATCCAGGCTGCCGTTGCCATAGGCATCGGCGAGGATGCTGAGCAGGGCGCTGCCATCAAGGCAGCGCGAAGGGGCGGTTGCGGGCGAGGGTAGGACGTTGACCAGTCGGTCAAGGCGGCGCAGCCGATCCTGAAATTTGGCTTTCATGTGTAGGTGGCCTCAAAGGCCTGCCCGAGCCAGGCGGGAAAGGCCGACCAGGGCATGGCGCGATGCTCCTGTGGTAACGGCGGCGCTGCGCGGCGCTGAGTCCGAGAAAGCGCTCAACCGCGCGCAAGTCGGCAACATGCTGACGAAACTAAAATCCGATCTTAGTTTCGTCAAGTGATTCGAGCCTGAGCCCCCGCGATCAAACGCTCCCTCATAGCGTCAGATTCAGGCTGCTGACCAAGGCGCCAGGCAGCAGCGCACTGGCGGTGGAGCGGCCATCATAGGTCTCGGCGGAGAGCCGTAGCTCGCGCTCTTGCGTGAGCGCCTCGAGCTGATCGCCTAACAGCCGATAGAGGCTGTCGTCGAAGCGCATGACGGCGAGCGGGGCGATCAGTTCGCCGCGCTCGACCCAAAAGGTGCCGAAGCGGGTCATGCCGGTGATGCGGCAGGCGTTGCGGTCGGACCAGTTGCTGTACCAGAGATTGCCGATGTAGAGGCCGGTGTCGAGCGCGCTGAGTGCCTGATCGGTGGGCAACCTGCCGGCCGCGAGCGCGAGTGATTCTGGGAATTCGTCGGCGGCGTTGACCGCTTCGCCATATTCCTTGGCTGAGCGGGCGTCGGCGAGACACTGGCCAAAGCGCCCCTGCTCGATCAGCGCCACCTGCTCTGGCTTGAGAAAGCCCTCGGCGGTGAAGCCGGGCGCCAGGCCGCGGCTGTGATCTTCGATCAGGCTGAGCATCGGGCTCAGGCTCAGCTCGCCCTTGGCGAGGCGCAACAGTGGCGTTTGCTGGGTGCGATGATCGCGCAGGCCGAAGCCACCCCAGGCGAGCATGTCGAGCAGTTCTTCCATCGCTGCCGGGGCCAAGAAGGCCCGATACTGACCCGGCTCGATCTGCTTGGTTGGTCGTGCCATCACCGCGAGCCGCTCGCGCTGGCGCTCGATCCGCTCGCGCACCGCACTTACTTGCCAGTCGAAGCCGCTGTAGCTGTCTTTGACTGCCTTGTCGCCGTCCAGATAGCAGCTCCAATCGAGATTGAAGCTGTGGCTTTGATGCCAGTGGCGATGCCCGATCGAGCTGGCGAGTCCGCTGGCGATCTCACCGGCGGCATAAATGCCGACCAGATCCAGGCCGTCGGCCTGGTCGCTGAGGTTGGCGATCGCTTCGGCGGCTGGGGGTAACTCGGCCTCGAGCGCGCGATGGGAGTGGCTTGGTGTCTGATCCAGATTCAGGTAAGGATCGGCGGGCAGATGGGGGATGCGTTCGCGTAGCTGTTGCACCAGCGCGAGGGCGAGTGACCGATCCGCATCGACATCGCCACTGAGGTCGCAGCTGCCCTCGATCTGGCGCTCGCTATCGACCAGCGTCAGCCCGAGCTGCTGGGTCTGCACCGCGCCGGCTTGCCGCACCCGATTGCGATTGAGCCGCACGAAGTCCGACCGTTCGCCGTCGAGGCTGAGGAACAGCTGCTCGTCGCCTTGGAGCTGGCTGAAGATCTGCTCGGCGAACGCGAAGAATGGCTCTGCTTGTAGAGGCATGCCTGGCTTCTTCGCTGGATCTGTCGTCGGATCTATCGCCTCATCTGTCGCCGCGTTTGTCGCCAAGCTCATCGCCAGCGTCATAGCCCACCTCCAAACACCTCAACGTCACGGAACAGGCAGGGCGGTGAGGCATGGCCGACATAGACCGATTGGTTCGGCTCGCCCTTGCCGCAGTTGCGCACGCCGCCGACCTCGAAGGTCTCAGGTCCGCCGACACCGTCGAGACTGCGCCAGAAGTGGGCCGAGACGCCCCGATAACCGGGGTTTCGCACCAGCCCTTTGAGTTCGCCATTCTCGATCAGCCGGCCCAGTTCGCAGCCGAACTGGAACTTGTTGCGGCTGTCGTCGATTGACCAAGAGCGGTTCGTTTCCATCAGGATGCCGCGCTCGATGCGGCTGATCAGCGCCTCCAGGCTTTCCGTTTCAGCGCCGGGCTCAAGGTTGATGTTGGTCATGCGGTCGATCGGCGGGCGCTCCCAGCTGCAGGCGCGCGCATTGGCGGTGCCCGGCAGCCCCGAGCGTGCCTGCGAGAGGGCGCCGCCGAGCGGGCGCTCGAGGATGCCGTCGCGGATCAGGTACTGGCGTTCGGCCGCCGTGCCCTCGTCATCGGCCACGCAACTGGCCAGCTCGTTGCTCAGGCTGGGGTCGAAGGTCACATTGAGCAGCGGCGAGCCATAGCGATACTGGCCGAACATCTCGGGCGTGACAAAGCTCAGGCCGGCATAGTTGCGCTCGTCGCCGAGGATGCGGTCAAGCTCCAACGGATGGCCGATCGATTCATGGATCTGCAGCACCATCTGGCTCGGCATCAACAGCAGATCGCGCTTGCCGCTTGGGCACTCGGGCGCGAGGACCAGCGCGATTGCCTCCTCGGCTACCTGCTCGGCGGCGCTGCTGAACTTGGCCTCGGCCAGCCGTTCGAGGCCGCCTTGGCGCGGCATTCCAGCCCCACCGCCATGCCGCGTCTGGGTCTGGCCATCGACATGAGCGGTGGCGGAGAGTCCACTGTGCACCGTCTCCCAACGCTGGCTGATCTCGGCGCCGTCGGCGCTGATCAGCAGTTGTTCTATGCGGCGATGGCCGAGCCAGGCGGCACGCTCGACTAGGCGCGGGTCGCGATCGAGTTGCTGACAGGCGTCGAACAAGAGACCAAGCTTGTCCTCCAGCGAGCGCGACGCCCAGGGCTCGCGCACGTCAGCCGTGTATTGGGCTTGCAGGCTGCTGCGCGGATAGAGTTCCGCCGCGAACAGCCCAAGGCGCGCATGCAGCGCGGCGAGATCCAGTGCACGCTGAGTCGCCTGCGCGAGCCCAGATGGACTGAGGTCCGAGGTCGCGGCATAGCCTAGGCCGGCGCCGGCGACCACCGTGATCATCGCGCCGCGCGAGCGCCACAGCCGGCTCGGCTCGGCGACATCATCGCGCACCGCGAGCCCCTCGCCGGTCTCATCGACCAGGCGCAGCGTCCAATAATCGGCTGCCGGCGCTGAGGCGGTGAAGCGGGCGGCGATGGCTTTAAGATCGGATTCCAACATCGGAGAGGTGCTCTGTTGAGGATCGCCTTGGTGATGATCGAGACGCTGTGGCGACGCTTGGGCCAGGTCAAGCCTTGGTAAAGATGAGTCTAAGTCTCGCGCAATGCATCGTCTGAGGGTAGCAGCAAGCCATGACTGTTCGGCCAGCTCAGGTCTCGTTCAACCTGAATCTCACGCAATTCATTGTCCGTGGCGCCGCCGCGCCATAAGCGTTCGGCTCCCGTTAGGCTCCTGTTGCGTTGTCGTTGGCGTCACCGTCTTGCAGCAAGCTCGTGATAATATCCACGCCCATGTTGACCTATCCCAATATCGACCCCGTCGCCTTCGCCCTTGGACCGATCAAGGTCCATTGGTATGGCCTCATGTATCTGATCGGCTTCGCTGCGGCCTGGCTGCTCGGGCGCTGGCGGGCGTCTCGACCTGGCTCAGCCTGGAGCGCCGAGATGGTCGATGACGTCATCTTCTACAGCGTGATTGGGGTTATCGCGGGTGGACGCCTCGGTTACATGCTGTTCTACGGCTTCGACCAGATTTTGTCTAATCCGCTCAACCTGCTCAAGGTCTGGGAGGGCGGTATGTCCTTCCACGGTGGTTTGATTGGCGTCCTCGTCGCGATCTGGCTGTTTGCACGCAAACGCGGTCTGAATTTTTTCGAGGTCGGTGACTTCATCGCGCCGCTGGTGCCGATCGGCCTGCTGACCGGGCGCATCGGCAACTTCATCAACGGCGAGCTTTGGGGACACACCACCAACTTGCCTTGGGGCATGCGCCTACCCTGTGAAGGCTTTCCGGGCTACTGCGTCGGTCTGCCGTTGGATGCCCAGTGGAGCCTTCCAGTGCACGCCTCGCAGCTGTACGAAGCCGGCCTTGAGGGTCTGGTGTTGTTCATCCTGCTCTGGTGGTTCTCGAGCCGGCCGCGGCCAATGATGGCCGTCTCCGGCCTGTTCCTGCTGCTCTATGGCCTGTTCCGCTTCAGCGTCGAGTTCGTTCGGCTGCCCGATGCACACATCGGCTACCTTGCCTTCGATTGGCTCACCATGGGCCAGCTGCTGACCCTTCCTATGCTGCTCGGTGGTGCTCTACTCCTTGCCCTGGCCTATCGCCGCAAGCAAACAACAGGTTAGCTGGCTGGAATCGCGGTGATTGGCTAATCAGGTCATCTCAGTCGCCTCAGTTTGCAGCAGTTTCGTTTCATCAACAGGACGCATCGCCGGCTCGGGGTCGAGCTGCAGCGCGTGGAGAACGCGCCAAGCCAGCTCATCTGGCGAGCGGCTGATGACCTCGGCCGGGATCTCATGCTTTCCGTGCAGTCGGTCGAAGTCCTCGAAGCCGTAGGAGACCATGAAGGGGTGCATGCCGGAGTTGATGGCGGCACGGAAATCCTTGGCCTCGTCGCCGCAGGCATAAGCGCAGGCGGGGTTGATCCCGAAGCGCTCGCGGGTCTGCCGGAAGTAGCTGAGCTTATCCTCGCTGAGTGGCAGGTGGACGAGGAAATCGAGCAGTTCTGGCTCGATACCGTGGCGGGTGAAGAGTTGGGTGAGGGTGACGAGCGGGTCGACGGTGATGTTGCGCGTGACAATGCCGACGCGGACACCGTCTGCAGCAGCAAGGCGACGAATCAAGGCCTCGATGCCGTCGAACATGCAGGCCTCTTCGCGATAGACCTCGGTCAGTGTGTCGATCAGCTTGGTGCGCCGTCCGGGGCCGATTTGGCGTCTGAGGTTTTGCGGCATCTCCTTGAAGCCACCAATGTATTTGAACAGGTTGCGGCGCTTCTGAAAGCGGGCGAGTGGGCCGATGTCCATCCCGAGGTGGGCAAAGGTCTTTTCGATGGCGCGAAAGGCGTCGATGGTGGTGCCATCGGCGTCGAGGATCACAAGGCGTTCGTTGCTAAACATTGCGCTTACTGGGCTCAGCAATGGTCTCGAAGGGCCTTGCGGTGTCGACAATGGCGCGTCACGGCGATGCCCTGCCTGCTCAACGGGGCATCTGCCCGCGCGGCGTTCGGATTCTCGCATATTGGCGGCGGGAGGGAGCGCAGCATCTCACCGCGCTGAGATTCGCCCGGTGATGTGCGCTGAGCAAATTGAGCCGACGACGTGCTCGGCAGATCGGGCCAAAGGCGCGTTGCCATCAGGTCAGCCTGCCAGGAGTCTGTACAATCAGCCCCTCAAATACTGAATCCTTGTCGTTTCCTTTAGCCGCACCGAGGTGATCATGCCATTGATGATTCGATCCAGCGCGTTCGCGGAGGGCGGGGCCATCCCGGTCAAGTACAGCTGCGACGGTGAGGACCGCTCGCCGCCGCTGGAGTGGGATGGCGTGCCCGAGGGCACCCAGAGTCTGGCCCTCATTGTTGATGATCCGGATGCGCCAGACCCGGCTGCACCACAGCGCACCTATGTGCATTGGGTGCTCTACAATCTGCCGACGACCCTCGCTAGCCTGCCGGAGGCGTTCGAGCCGGCGACGCTGGCGACGGTGATCGGGGAGGGCATCAACGACTGGCGCCGCACGGCTTACGGTGGTCCTTGTCCGCCGATCGGCTGCCATCGCTACTTCCATAAGCTCTATGCGCTGGATACGACGCTACAGGGTCTGTTGCGTCCAACCAAGGCCGATCTGGAGCGCGCGATGCGAGGGCATGTGCTCGAGCAGGCGACCTTGATTGGCACCTACGAGCGTTCAACGGCGCATCATTGATTTCGACGGCGCAGCATTGAACTCAACGACTCGTCACTGGACGCATCACTGGACGCATCACTGGACGCATCACTGGACGCATCACTGAAGGACGGATTTCGCGCGCAACACACATGAACCTGAAGCTGCCAAAGACCTATACGCTGATCCTGGCCCTCTGCATGGTCGCGGGGCCTTTCATCTGGCTGGTGCTGAGCGAGGATGGTAAGCGCCGCAGTGATCTCTTTCTGCTGCATCTGTTTGGCCATCAGCCATTCAATTTGGCGGTTGCGAACCTGCGCCCAGAGATCGAGGAAGCGGCGCTGCTGTCGCAATTCTCGCGCATCGAATTTGCTTGCGATGACCAACCGCGTGCGATCGGCAGCCGCCGTTGCGCGGCTGAGATTGGCTCGTTCAATGGTGTGCCGGCTCGGAGCGCCGAGCTTTTCTGGGACGATGGCCAGCTCAAGGCGGTGCGCATCGACTACCGCGGGCGCTGGCATCAGGTGCTGATCGAGGAATTGAATACCCGCCACGGCCCGCCGCGGCGCGACAGCATCGGCTCTGGCGTGGTGCTTGCTTGGCGCTTCGACGCTGGCATGCTGCTGGTTCCTGAGACACTGGTTGCCGATGAGCCGCCGGCATTGATGTGGGTTAGTGGCCAGGGTTGAGACCCCAAGTGGGTTCGGCATGAACGCCCTGTTACCCTCAACGGCTGGCTCATCTCTCAGGGCGGCGACGCACTCTGTACGTCAGCGATCACGGGACTTGGTGTAAACGTGTGTACGGAGAGCAGCCGGTGCGAAACCTGAGAAGAAGCGCCCCATCGGCCCTTAGGCTCGATGTGGGGGCGGTGTCCAGCCAGAGTGATCTCCCGGCGCTCACTCAGCTACGCGAATGCGCCTTCGGCGTCTCGATGCGCCGCCATTGCCGATTGTCGCGCTTGATCATGTCGCCAGCAGCGGGCGGCCCCCAGGTGCCAGCCGCGTAGTTGGGGAACTCGCGTGGTGGCAGCGCGGCCCAGACGTCGATCACTGACTGCACGATCTCCCAACCCTTCTCGACCGTGTCGGCGTGCTTGAACAGGGTTGCGTCGCCCTTCATGCAGTCGTAGATCAGGGTCTCGTAGCCGGTAGCGGGTTTGTTGCCGAAGTAGTCCTCGTAACAGAAGTCCATATTGACGGTGCCGATCTTCATCGTCGGGCCGGGCACCTTAGCGCCGAAGCTCATCTGGATGCCTTCATTGGGCTGGATGCGCAACACCAGCATGTCGGCCTCGAGCTCATCGACGTCGGTGTCTTGGAACATGATGGTGGGCGCCTTCTTGAAGTGGATCGACACCTCGGTGTACTGCGCGGTGAGCCGCTTGCCGGTGCGCAGATAGAAGGGCACTCCAGCCCAGCGCCAGTTGTCCATGGTCAGCTTGAGCGCGGCGAAGGTCTCGGTGTGGGAATTGGGCTTGACGCCCGGCGAGGTCCGGTAGGCCTTGACCTGCTCGCCATTGGGCATGGTGCCGGCGTCGTACTGGCCGCGGACCGCATGGGTCAGCACCTGTTCCGGCGTCAGCGGCTCGATCGCATCCAAGACCTTGTTGACCTCGTCGCGGATCGCCTTGGCATCGAACGAGTTCGGCGGTTCCATCGCCAGGAAGCCGAGCAGCACCAAGAGATGGTTCGGCATCATGTCGCGCAGCGCGCCGGCTTCTTCGTAGTAGGCGCCGCGATGCTCGACGCCGACCGATTCGGCCACCGTGATCTGTACGTGGTCGATGTGGTTGCGGTTCCAGAGCGGCTCGATGAAGCTGTTGGCGAAGCGAAACACCATGATGTTCTGGACCGTCTCCTTGCCCAGATAGTGATCGATCCGGTAGATCTGCTCCTCGTCCATGTTGCGGTGCAGGTCGTCGTTGAGGGCGATCGCGGAATCCAGGTCGCGCCCGAACGGCTTCTCGATGATCAGCCGCCGCCAGTCGTCCTCGGTCTCATGCAGCAGCCCGACCTCACCGAGATGATCGGTGACGGTGCCGAACATGCTCGGCGGGATGGCGAGGTAGAACAGATAGTTGCCTTCGGTGCTACGCTCGGCATCGATGCGGCTCAGGTTCTCGCACAGATGCTCGTACTCAGCGCCGGCGAGCATGTCGATCTTCATGTAGTGGATGCGCGCTTCGAGCTGAGCCCAGATCTCCGGCTTGAAGGCCTCGCCCGAGGTCTCGTGTAGGTGCTCCGACATCATGCTGCGGAATCCCTCGTCATCGAGATCCAGCCGATCGAGGCCGAGCATCACAAAACTCTCGGGCAGCAGCCCGGCGGACCAGAGGTGATAGAGCGAGGGGATCAGCTTGCGCTTGGTCAGATCGCCACCGGCGCCGAAGATGATCATCACGTTGGGTGGCGCCGGTGGCGCCGTGTTGAAGCCGGTATGGTTCAACGACATGGTTTGCGGTTCCATCAGCCCTCCGATTTCTCGTGGTGGCCGCCGAACTGATAGCGCATCGCCGAGAGCAATTGATTGGCGAATCCGGCCTCGCCCTGCGAGTTGAAGCGCTCGTAGAGGGCAGTGGTGAGCAAGGGGGCCGGGGTGCCGCTCTCGATCGCGGCGATGCTGGTCCAGCGGCCCTCACCCGAGTCGGAGACGCGCCCGCCGAAGGCCTTCAGCTCGGGGTCTTCGGCCAGCGCATTGGCGGTGAGGTCGAGCAGCCAGGAGGAGACCACCGAGCCGCGCCGCCAGACCTCGGCGATGCGCGGTAGGTCCATCTCGTATTGGTAGAACTCGGGGTCAGAGAGCGGGGCGGTCTCAGCATCGACAGCATGATCGGCGCGTCCAACGCCGGCGTGCTTGAGGATGTTGAGGCCTTCGGCATAGGCAGCCATGAGCGCGTATTCGATGCCGTTATGGACCATCTTGACGAAGTGGCCAGCGCCGTTCGGGCCGCAGTGCAGGTAGCCCAGCTCGGCCTGGTCGTGTTCGCCGCTGCGGCCGATGGTGCGCTCGATGTCGCCAGCACCGGGTGCGAGTGCTGCAAAGACGGGGTCCAGGTGTTTGACGGCGTCGTTGTCACCACCAATCATCAGGCAGTAGCCGCGCTCGAGGCCGAACACGCCGCCACTGGTGCCGCAGTCGACGAACTGGATGCCCTTCGCATGCAGGCGCTTAGCGTGGCGGATGTCCTCCTTATAGTAGGAGTTGCCGCCGTCGATGATCATGTCGCCCGGTTCCAGATGTGGCTCGAGCTGGTCGATGACCTTATCCACCACGGCCGCCGGCACCATCACCCAGGCCGCGCGCGGCTTGCTGAGCTTGGCGCAGAAGTCGGCGATGTCGGTGCTGCCGATGGCGCCTTCTTTTTCGAGCTCCGCGACAGTGGCTGGGTCGGTGTCGTAGACGACGCAGTCATGGCCTGCGCGCATCAGTCGTTGCACCATGTTGGCGCCCATGCGCCCGAGGCCGATCATTCCGAGTTGCATGCTGGCATATCCTCTCTGTCTTGGTTTCTACCGAGATTTGGCAAGGGTTGGCGCGGCCAGCTGACCTCGACCGCGCGGGCGTTCAACAGATGGAGACCGGTGTCGAGGCGCGGGTTGCTTCAGCGAGCCTCCAGCACCAGGACGCTGCGGGCCTGCGCGCGGATGCTGTCGCGGTCGATCCGCTGCTGATCGTGAACTGACCAGATGTAGGGTGCTTGGGCGGTATCTATGGCGCTGTACCAGCGCCGGCCAGGCATCGGTGGCAGCTCGAATTCCTTCGGCTCTTTCCACATGTTCATGATCACATGCAGATGCGGTTCGTGCGGCTCAAGTCCGGCCAGCGTGAAGGCGAGCACGCGGGTCCCCGGATCATCCCAGAGTGGTGTGTCGAGCTTGGTCCCGTGCCAGCGGATGTCGGGGATAGCATCCTCGCGGGTGGGCTGGCCGGTGAGGAAACGATCGCGGCGCAGCGTGGCATGGCGATGCCGAAAGGCGATCATTGCGCGGGTAAACGCGAGCATGGTGCGATTCTCATCGGCCAACCGCCAGTCGATCCAAGACAGCTCGTTGTCTTGGCAGTAGGTGTTGTTGTTGCCCTGCTTGGTGCGCAGCAGCTCGTCGCCGGCGAGCAGCATGGGCACGCCCTGGCTGAGCAGCAGCAGGGCGACGAAGTTGCGCGCCTGCTGCTGGCGTAGGGCGAGGATCGCCTGGTCGTCGGTCGGGCCTTCAACGCCGCCGTTCCAGCTCAGGTTGTGATTGTGCCCGTCGCGGTTGTCCTCGCCATTAGCCTGGTTGTGCTTTTCGTCGTAGCTGACCAGGTCATGCAGCGTGAAGCCGTCATGGCAGGTGATCAGGTTGATCGAGTTGGCCGGGCGGCGGCCGCGGCTCTGATAGAGGTCGCTCGAGCCGGCGATGCGGGTGGCGACGTCGCCGATCAGGCCGCCATCGCCGCGCACGAAGGCGCGCATCACGTCGCGATAGTTGCCATTCCATTCGGCCCAGCGAAAGCCGGGAAAGTCGCCCACCTGATAGAGTCCGGCGGCATCCCAGGCCTCAGCGATGATGTGTGCGCGGCCCAGCTCAGGCGAGAGTTCGACCGACCAGAGCACTGGTGCGTGATACTGCGGCTCGCCGTCTTCGCCGCGCGCCATGGCGCTGGCAAGGTCGAAGCGGAAGCCGTCGACGTGCATATCGCGCGCCCAGTAGTGCAGCGAATCGATGAGGAAGCGGGTCACCAATGGATGGTTGCAGTTCACGGTGTTGCCGCAGCCGGTGTAGTCGCGGTACTGGCTGCGGTCATTGAAGTCGAGGTGGTAGAAGACCTCGTTGCCCATGCCCTTGAAGTTGATGATCGGCCCCTCGGCGCCGCCCTCGGCGGTATGGTTGTAGACCACATCGAGGATCACGCCGATGCCGGCGCGGTGCAGTGCCTTGACCATGTCGCGGAACTCGTCGCGCGCCTGGCGTGGGTCGCAGGCATAGTGCGGGTGCGGCGCGAAGAAGCTATGGGTGCTGTAGCCCCAAAAATTCTTTAGCCCCATCTGCGCGGTCTTCGGCGGCACGTCCTGGAGATCGAAGGCCATGATCGGTAGCAGCTCGACATGGGTGATGCCGAGCTCGGTCAGGTAAGGGATCTTCTCGATGATGGCGCGGAAGGTGCCAGGATGCTGGGTGTCTGCCGAAGGATGACGGCTGAAGCCGCCAACGTGCAGCTCGTAGATGACGGCCTCGGTGAGCGGCACATGCAGATGTTGATCGCCTTCCCAGTCGTACTCGTCGCGGATCAGCAGCGAGCGCATCGCGCTGGCGAGATTGCTGCCTGGGCGGCAGGCGGCGGCGCGATCCCACAGCCGATCACTGACCGCGGTGCACCAGGGGTCGAGTAAGAGCTTGTCGGGATCGTGGCGACAGCCGCTCTCGCGGGTGTCGCTGGGGCCGTCGATGCGCCAGCCGTAACAGATGCCGTCTGACAGTCCTTCGACCAGCACATGCCAGAAGAAGAAGGTGCGGTGGGTGTTGGGGTCGAGCTGGATGATCTGGAACGGCTCGCGGCTGCGTTCATGCTCGAACAGCAGCAACTCTACCTGGGTGGCATGCCGTGAGAAACAGCAGAAATTGACGCCGTTGTCGGCGAAGGTCGCGCCGGAGAGTCCCCAGTCTCCGGCTTGGGTGCGATAGTGCGTGGCTGCCATGGACAAGATTTTCCTTCTGGGTCGGGGGCTGCTCGAGCCTGGTGCCAGAGTCCGATGGCCTGGCGCTGAGCTTCTGTAGCCCCAATGGTAATGCGTCGACGCGGACGAAGATATGACCGAGTCGTAAAGTCGCCTCCGAGTACCAGACTACGAGCGCGTAGAATGCTGGAAGGCAAATCTGAGAGCTTAAAGAATGCGATATTGCAGTCAATGTGGGTCGGGCGTCACCTTCACTGTGCCTGAAGGCGATAACATGCCGCGGCATGTCTGTGCACAGTGCGGCACCATCCACTACCAAAACCCGAAGATCGTCGTCGGCTGCATCCCTGAGTGGGGAGATCAGCTATTGCTGTGCAAACGTGCCATCGAGCCCCGCTACGGACTCTGGACATTACCGGCTGGCTTCATGGAAAACGGCGAGACGGTGCAGCAGGGCGCGGCGCGGGAAACCTGGGAGGAGGCTGAAGCCCGAGTGGAGGTCGGACGCCTCTATGCGCTGTTTAATCTGCCGCACATCAACCAGGTCTATATGCTGTTTCGCGCGCGCATGCTCGAGCCAGAGTTCGGGCCGGGTAGCGAGAGTCTCGAGACACAACTGATGACAGAGTCGGAGATCCCTTGGGATGAGATCGCCTTCCCGGTGATTCAGGAATCGCTGCAGCTGTACTTCCGCGACCGCGCCGCTGGTCACTTTCCGTTGCGGACAGGCAGCATTCGCCGCCTGGATGGTCCAGAGCGTCGCTACGAGGTGACGCTCGAGGACGAGATTGTCTGACTCACGGTCTCTCCCACCACTCCTGCCGTTCCTCTTCATTCCCCTCCCTACCTGATCGACCCCCTTCTTGCTCAGCAGCGGCGCAGTCTTGTTGGGCACTACCAGGCGCCGCTGGCAAGCTAAAAGCGCTGATTTCTTGATCTATGTGGGGTTGATCGAGGAATCGCGTCAATCTGCCGGCCTGTCGCTAGACGCTCCGAATCGGATGGGCTATACCTGCAACTGTAAGTTAGTAAATTCTAATATTATTGACTAATTGACTTTTCGCAATGCCGATCGGTCGCAGCGGACCCAGGGCGCGCTGCATGCAAGCCAATCCGGTGTTGGATGCTCGGAGAACGACGGAGTAGGGCGACTGGCTTTGATAGAGCCATGCCAACGGCTCCGCGTTTCCTTAATGCTCGAGCCATGAGAGGTGGTATCGGCTCATGAAAACGACAGGTGAGTGGCTAGAGAAAGAAATCGGTCCGAGGATCTCGGATCAGTTAGACATTGGAGGCATCGACCGGCGCAGCTTCATCAAGTTTGCGGCCAGTATGACGGTGGCAATGGGATTGCCGGTGGGCATGTCCGGCCGGGTCATGGCGGCGATTGAAGAAGAATCGGCGCGGCCGGCGGTGATCTGGCTGCATTTTCAGGAATGCACGGGTTGCACAGAGTCATTGCTGCGCTCAACGCATCCGACGCTTGAGACCCTGATTCTCGACATGGTCTCACTGGATTATTCGGAGACGCTGCTTGCGGGCGCGGGTCATCAGGCAGAAGCGGCCTTGCATGAGTCGATGGAGCGCAATGACGGGCGGTTCATTCTGGTTGTCGAGGGCTCGGTGCCAACCGCAGACAACGGCAATTTCTGCAAGGTTGCCGGTCAGACCCCGCAGCAGATGCTGCATAAGATCGCACCGCACGCCGTGGCCGCCATCGCGATTGGCTCCTGTGCCTCCTGGGGTGGCGTGCAGAGCGCGGCGCCGAATCCGACCGGTGCAGTGGGCTTGGCAAAGGCGCTCGAGATCGAGGGCATCACCAAGACCGACGGCAGTGCGCTGCCGGTGATCAATCTGCCGGGCTGCCCGGCCTCGCCCTACAACTTCCTCTCGACCGTTCTCTATTACCTGACGCTGAAACAGCTGCCAGCGCTGGACGCGAAGGGGCGGCCGCAGTTCGCCTATGGGCGGCTGATCCACGAAAACTGTGAGCGGCGTCCGCATTACGACGCGGGACGTTTCGCGCAGGAATACGGCGACGAAGGCCATCGCAAGGGCTACTGCCTCTACAAGCTCGGCTGCAAGGGTCCGGAGACCTTTGCCAATTGCCCGGCGATCGAGTTTGGCGACGTCGGCGGCAATACCTGGCCGGTCGGCATTGGCCATCCCTGCTTTGGCTGCTCCGAGCAGGGTGTGGGCTTCCACAAGGCGCTGCACGAGCAGGCCGATGTGACCTCGGTGACGCCGCCGTCGATGTTTCCGGGCATCTTCGCCGAGCACGGCGGTGGGATCAGTGCTGGCTCAGCGGCACTCGCCGGCGCGGTCGCGGGCGGCGCAACGGTTTACGCGCTAGGCGCTTACGACAAGCTCAGGCGCGCGGAGAAGGCTGAGGCCACAGAGGCCAGTCAGCAAGACTAGGCGAAGACCCGCCCCCACGCCATGCGGCTGCACAGTGGGGGCGAGCCGGTTGCGGTTTAATCGGAGAGGTCAGGGCAATGAGTATTGATCGTCGCAATTTCTTGAAGGGTCTGGCGGTTGGAGCCGTCAGTCTTGGTGCGGGCTCGGTGATGGGGCCGGCGGTCGCGCGGCCAGCTAAGGAGTTGGCGCCAGGTGCAGTCGGCATCCTCTACGATGCCACCCAGTGCATCGGCTGCAAGGCCTGTGAAGTCGCCTGCAAAGAGGTTAATGATCTGCCACCGGTTGAGAATCCGGCGTTGGGTCAAGCCTATGGCGTCGAAGGCGTCTGGGACGCTGGGGACGACCTGAACAGTCGTACCATGAATAAGATTAAGGCCTATCCGGGTCTGCAGGCCGTCGAGGCGAGCCGTGCTGATGCCGTGCTGGCGGAGCCAACGGTCGGTGGTCCCAAGGCGGATGCGGTGAGCTTCGTCAAGCGTGCCTGCATGCACTGTGTTGACCCGGACTGTGTCTCGGCTTGCCCGGTCAGTGCGCTGACCAAGAACCCGATAACCGGGATCGTGCAGTACAACCCGGACGCCTGCATTGGCTGCCGGTACTGCCAGGTGGCTTGCCCGTTCAATATCCCGAAGTTCGAGTTCGACAAGACCTTCCCGAAGATCGTCAAGTGCCAGATGTGCACCGATCTCGTCGAGGCTGGGGGCATTCCGGCCTGCTGCGAAGCCTGTCCGACGGGCGCGAGTCTGTTTGGTCCTGTTGCCGAGCTGCGCGAAGAGGGCCACCGGCGACTTGCTGCGGAGCCTGGCTCGCGCATCGAGTATCCGATCCATTCGCTGGATCGTGACGACACCAAGGTTGCGACGGTTGCGCAGTACACCCCACGCATTTACGGCGAGACCGAGACCGGCGGTACCCAGTACATGCTGATGGCCGATGTGCCGTTCGAAGAGCTTGGCCTGCCAAAGCTCAGTGATCAGTCGCGGGCGCGACTGTCCGAGACCATCCAACATACGCTTTACGACGGCATGGTCGCTCCGGCCCTATTGCTCGGTGGCCTGGTTTTCGCGGCCTATCGCAATACCCGTGACGAGCGTGCGCGTGCCGACAACGAGATGGGAGACGAGCCTGACGCAGGCGCGAGCACGGCCAAGGCGAAACAGCCGAAAGCCCAAGCACAGTCGAAGGAGGGCAGGCGGTTATGAGCGAGCGCTTCCGGCCCATCGGCGGGCGTCTGCTGACCCCGCACTTCTACTTCCTCGGCCTGCTGCTGCTGATCGCGGCTTGGTTCATCGCCAAGCGCTTCATCTTCGGTATCGGCGCGGTGTCGAACCTCAGTGATGGATTCCCCTGGGGCATCTGGATCACCTATGACGTCGTGACTGGCACCGCGATCGCCTGCGGCGGCTATGCGATGGCGTTGATGGTGTATGTGTTCAATCGCGGCCAGTTCCATCCGATGATCCGCGCCGCGCTGCTGACTAGCGTTTTCGGATACACCTTGGCCGGTGCCTCGATCATCGTCGATGTCGGCCGCTGGTGGCAGCTCTATAACGTGTTCCTGCCCCAGTACATGAACCTGAACTCGGTGATGCTGGAGGTCGCGCTCTGCGTGACGCTCTACACCGTCGTGCTCTGGATCGAGTTCTCGCCGACCATTCTGGAGGCGATGCAGGCGAAGCGTTGGCTGCGCAATCTGCGGCATTTCCTGTTCATAGCGATTGGTCTCGGCATCCTGCTGCCAACCATGCATCAGTCTTCGCTGGGATCGCTGCTGATCATTGCCGGCGATAAGGTGCACCCACTCTGGCAGACCAACATCATCCCGCTGCTGTTCCTGCTCACGGCCATCACCATGGGCTATGCGATCGTGGTGTTCGAGTCGCTCTATGCCTCGGTCAATCTGCGCCGACCGCTAGAGACGCCATTGCTCTCGAAGATCAGTGCGGTGATCCCTTGGTTGTTGATCGTCTATCTGGTGTTGCGGATCGGTGAGAGCGTCATCAGTGGTGACATCCTGTTTCTATTCAGAGGGGGTTCTGAACCGCTGCTGTTCATGCTCGAAGTGGCGTTGTTCGTCTATGTCATCCGTAATCTGCGCGATGAGAAGCAACGGGTGCGTCCGACGGTGCTGTTCTGGACCTCGCTGGCGGTCTTGCTGGGCGGTGCGTTGTATCGTTTCGACGCCTTCATGATCGCGTTCGACCCAGGTCCGGGTTGGCACTACTTCCCGGCCGTGGGCGAGATGATGATCACCATTGGCATCGTTGCCTTCGAGATCATGGCCTACCTGTTCTTCGTCAAGATGACGCCGGTGATGATGGTCGGTCTTGGGGAGTCTGGATCGGCTGTTGGACTCTCAGGCGCGTCGTCAGGGAAGCGACCTACAGCGACAGCGTCAGACCGATTGAGTGGCCAGACGCGAGGCGAGGGCGGCTTTCCGCCACGCGCAGTGACCTCGGCTTAATCACGACCTCATTCGGCGGCGACGGGCTGGTTGATCGCCCGCGCCGCCCACCGGCTGGAGAACGAAAACAGTGAGCACAAACAGAATAACCGTCGACCCGGTGACCCGCATTGAAGGTCACCTACGCATCGACTGCGACATCAAAGACGGCAAGGTCGTCGACGCTTGGTCCAGCGGCCAGATGTGGCGTGGCATCGAGACCATCCTGCGCGGGCGTGATCCGCGGGATGCTTGGCTTTACACCCAACGCATCTGCGGGGTTTGCACCACCGTGCATGCCATCGTCTCGTTGCGGGCGGTGGAGAATGCGCTGGATCTGGAGATCCCGCTCAACGCGCAATTGATCCGCAATCTGATCATGGCCTCACACGGCATCCATGATCATATCGTCCATTTCTATCATCTATCGGCATTGGATTGGGTCGATGTGCCTTCGGCCTTGAAGGCTGATCCTAAGGCGACCGAGAAGCTGGCGCAGTCGATCTCGAATTGGCCGAACAATAACGCCCAGCACTTCGCTAATGTGCAGGAGCGGGTGAAGAAGTTCATCAATAGTGGTCAGCTCGGCATCTTCTCGCATGGCTATTGGGGCCATAAGGCGATGATCCTGCCGCCCGAGGCCAATCTGATGGCGACCGCGCATTATCTAGAGGCGCTCGACTATCAGCGGCGCTCGAACCAGATCACGGCGGTGCTTGGCGCCAAGACGCCTCACGTTCAGAACCTGGCAGTCGGCGGCGTCGCCAATGCGATCAACCCGGACAACCAGTCGGCCTTGAACATGGAGCGTCTGGCCTATGTGAAGACGCTGATGGATGAGCTGGGCGGTTTCGTGCGCGAGGTCTATCTGCCCGATGTGACGGCGATCGCTGCGCTCTATGCCGACTGGCTGCCCTATGGTCAGGGGGTGACCAATTATCTGTCGGCGCCGGACTTCCCGCGCGATGGCAAGGGGACCGAGTTCGGGATGCCCGGTGGCTATATCCCGAATGCGGATCTGTCGCAGTTCCATGAGATCACCCACTTCGGTGATCCCTACTTCGAGAAGAACGTCAAGGAGAGCATCAAGCACAGCTGGTATCAAGGCGACTGGACGCGCACGCCTTATGAGGAGGAGACCGAGCCGGAATACACCGATTTCAATGAAAACGGTGCCTACTCTTGGGTCAAGGCGCCGACCTTCTTGGATCAGCCGGCGCAGGTCGGGCCTCTGGCGAATGTGCTAGCCGGCGTTGCGGCCGGGCATGAGCCGACTAAGAGGTATCTGAAGATGGCGATGGATCGGATTGGTGCGATCACTGGCTCCGAGGTGCCGCTTTCGGTACTGCATTCGACGCTGGGGCGGCATGCGGCGCGCTGTGTGCGCACCCAGGTGCTCTACGACATGATGCAGGAGAACTATGACGCGCTGATCGCAAACATCGCCTCCGGTGATTACACCAGCTTCAACAAGCCGGTGTTCCCCAAGGGCGAGCAGATGGGCTTCGGCTTCCATGAGGCGCCGCGCGGCATCCTGTCGCATTGGATCGTGATCGAGGACGGCAAGATCAAGAACTACCAGGCGGTGGTGCCCTCAACCTGGAATGCTGGACCGCGTAATCAGGATGATGCGCGTGGACCTTATGAGGCGTCGCTGATCGATAATCCGGTGTTGGAGGAAGACCGGCCGTTGGAGGTCTTGCGGACGGTGCACTCGTTCGATCCTTGTCTGGCTTGTGCGGTGCATCTGCATGATAACGAGCGGCAGACGGTGGTGCGGGTGAATACCGCGTAATGATCGCTTGCGATGCATGGCCGGGTTCAGGTGATCTGTGCTTCGGAGATTGAGACTGTGATTGATTCAGAATTGTTATCTGCCGCTGCACCGGATCGAGCTCGCTATAGCGCTGGCCCGATCAGCGAGCCTGAGCCGGCGAGCGCAATGCTCATTGGGTTGGGTAACCTGATCCTGGGCGATGAGGGTGTCGGGGTACATGCGATGCGGCGGTTGGAGGCCGAGTATGGCTTTCAGCCTGCGGTGGAGTTGGTCGATGGCGGTACGTCTGGGTTGGATCTCTTGCCGTTGCTCAAGGATCAGCGTCGTTTGCTGTTGATCGATGCCTTGGCCTCGGATGCGGCCCCCGGGACCATTCGGGTGATTCGTAATCAGGAGATCAGGACGGCATTGACCGAGAAGGTCTCGCTGCATCATCTTGGCATCGCCGATCTTTTGGCGCTGGCCGAGCTGCTCGATTACGCGCCGTCGGAGATCGTCCTCATCGGCATCGTGCCTGAGCGTTTAGAGATGGAGCTGGCGCTTTCGGACTGCTTGCGTCGGCGCATGCCTGAGATCATCGAGACCGCTGTTGGCGTCTTGGCCGAATGGGGTATCGAAAGCCGCCGAAGTCCGGCACTGGCTCCAGCGCTGCTAACGGCGTCAGCGGCCTGATGCTCAATCAGAATGACGGTGCAGCTCGCGTAAGCCACTGAATCTGCTGGTGTGACGTGCATTATGTTAACGTGAATCTCACGCGATTCATCTGCCGGGATGGTGCGGTGCCATTCTGGAAGATGAGACGACTGTTTCACGGGAGAGACGAGCTGACGAACACGAACTGTGGGAGCGACCTTTCAACGCGAGCGGCGGCGTCTGCCCTGACCACCTCCACGCCGCACGCGGCGCAGGCCGCTCCCGCACCCAATCCTGCCATATCGAGGTCATCTTGACCCATAGAAGTCCGCAATCGGCCAAGAAAAGTCTGAACCATGCCTTCGACACAGTTCAGGACACATGGTCCCCGCGTATTGCCGGTCAGAAGAACGTTTTACGTTTAGGTGTCCCGGCCCTGTCACCTTTGACCAATCGCGGACGGGGCGGCTCTGATGTAGGCGACATCGCCGGACGATCCTGCTCCAGGGCGGGTGCAGGCGCCTCGTTATCACGCATGGCGTCGTAGAGTTTGCTCCGAAGCTGCGGGATCAGCGTGCTCGTCAGCTCCTCAAGAAGCTCGCGGTCGTGCCAGCTCATCTTCTTGAACGACTGGAGGCCGCTCTTTTCAGCAATCTCGCGAGCGCGGGGGCTGACCTCTTCCCACATCATGCGCAAGTCCTCCGCCCGGTCGCGCAACAGCAGCTCTCGATCGTGGAGCTTTTCAAAGATCTGGTCGAAGCGAGCGATCAGACGCCGTTTGCTCCGCGGGAGAATCAGGTACTCGATGAAAACAAAAACCAGGACTGCGACCACTGCAATCACTGGCAATGCCACAACCATGCCCGTGCCAACGGCGGCAGCGCCCAGTCCACCGAAGAGCAGCAACCAAAAACCTCGCCAGCGAGCGCGGATCGATTTGAACCTGTCGGCAGCCTTGTCGATCACCATCGCGTGCAGCTGGAGCCGCCCAGCATAGGCCTGGAGCTGGGTGATCTGGTTGTCCATGCGCCGAGTCGGTGCACGGCGTAGCTCACCGATCAGGTCGTTGCGCGCCTTCTCGAAGTCCTCCATCGGCAGGCGCGACCTCGGCTTGTCGGCCAGCGGCACGAAGATGTTATAGATCATCGGCAAGTCCTTGCGCGGGATCACCTTTCCGAGGTTCCAGCAGAGCGCCCCATAGGCCCGCGCGAAGTCGTGCAAGCTCTGGAACTGATCCACCTTGTTCAAGATGATCAACATCTTATGGTCGATGCCGGCCAAGGACTCGCGGAAGACTTGAAGTGTTTCGCCCGTCGTCCCAGGCTTATCCGGATCAAAGAAGACCAACACAAGGTCGGCGCGTTCGGCAAACCAACGCACCACACCGGGGAAGTCGAAACCACGCCCGTTCTCGGCTTTGGCCTCATCGATCATGCCCGGGCTGTCGATCAGCGTCACCGTTTGCAACAGCTCAGCGGGACGCAGCTTCAGCCGCACATGCGAGACCAATTGGTCCCCAAAGTGCCGGAGCCCCTCATAGGGCAAGTCCGGATTGCTCACGACAGCAGGTCCATCGCGCTCGGTCGCGGTCGCGCCATGGGTGATGATCGTGAACCCGTCATCCGTGGGAGCAACCCCAGTCTTCTGCACGTCGTCGCCCAGAAGATGGTTCACAAATGTGGACTTCCCCGAGGAGTGATTGCCCAAGAGCAAGACCTGCGTCGGCCGACGCAGCTCACCGACAGTGGGCGGACGTCGGAACAGGAACTGTTCTGCCAGCGGGTCGAGAGGGTCCTGGTAGTAGTTGCGGATCCGGTTCGCGAATTCTTCCATCAGGTGTTTCAAAGGACGTCCCCTTTTCGTCTGCTCGATGAGGGATGGGTAATTTAAGCGACCCTGTGCGTGCAAGTCGAGCTGGCTTCACGGCCAACGCTAAACTTTTCTGTCCGGAGACCGATATACCGAGTTAAAGAACGGTTTTCTCGCCTTTTGCGCCCTGAGGTCATCATGAACGTTGTCAGCAGCGAATTGAGCTTGGCTTCCTCCCATCGCTACAGCCGGGTCGAGACCTCGACCGAGCGCCTTGAGATCAATGGGCGCGCTCGCTCCATCCCGAGCGAAGCCGGGCAGAACCGAGCCGGGCCAAGACCTGGGGCCGCTGTCTCGGCGGTTGTGCTCTCTGGACAAGGACGCGCCCTGGCGGCTGCCGAGCAAGCGTCCGGCGAGATTGAAAACGCTGCCGGCAAAGGCCACGCAACCGCTGATGCGATCGAATCCGCGGCCGAGGAGGCTCGCAAAGACCCGGGTAACCAGCTGCTGATCGCGCTGGTGGAGTATCTCACCGGGAAGCGGATACGGCTGATCGATAGCAAGGACTGCCAGCCTGCTCAATGTGAGTCCGAGAAAGGAGTGGAGTCTAGCGCTGCTGAGCCGAATGCCATGTCGACTGCTACGGAGGCTGCCCCGCGCGGCCGGCAGTCTGATTTCTCACTCTACTATGAGCGCACCCATAGCCTCGAAGAACATGAGTCGATGCACTTCTCCGCCGAGGGCGTGATCCGTACCGCGGACGGTAAGAACATCCGCTTCGCCGTTGAGCTTGGCATGCAGCGTTCGTATCGCGAAGAAAGCCGGTTCGAAATTCAGATAGGAGCAGCGGCTCAGCGCGAAGATCCGATCGTGATCAATTTCCCTGGACAATCCGCGCAACTGCGTGATCAACGCTTCGAGTTCGATCTCGATGCCGACGGTGACTTAGAGTCGCTGCCGCTGCTGGCCAATGGCAGCGGCTATCTGGTCTACGATCGCAACGGCGACGGTCGTGTGAACGATGGCTCCGAGCTGTTTGGCGCGCTGAGTGGTGATGGCTACGCCGACCTCAAGGCGCTTGATGATGATGGTAACGGCTGGATCGATTCTGCCGACGCCGCTACCGATCAACTCTACCTCTGGTTGCCAGAGGCTGGCGGTGATGGCAAGCTCATGACGCTCGAGGAAGCTGGGGTTGCGGGCGTTTCCACATCCAGCATCGCGACGCCGTTTGAGCTGAAGGGGCACCAAAACGCGGACCTCGGTGCGGTGCGCTCGACCGGTCTCTACCTGAGTACCGACGATACGGTCGGGACCACGCAGCAGATCGATCTTAGCGTCTAATGGCTGCACTCCGCCCTGCTGGAGTGCGGGGCGATGAGCCTTGAAAAAACGCTCGGTCAACGTGATGCGTAGCGTTGGTTCTGATGTGCGGCTGGGTTCCCGCGTTGACATAAGTCCCGCATTGCAATATAGACCGATGTTGTCATAAAAAGCCGGTCTGTGACCGCGCCGGACGGCGCTGTCGGCGTAGGTTGCGCCGCGGTGCGGTCTTGCAACGCGCAGCTTGAGGCAAAGGGAGAGAGTCGCCTTGATTAAACGTATTCCAGTCGAGCAGCTTCGCTTCGGCATGTATGTGCATAGCCTGAACTGCGACTGGACCGATCACCCCTTTCTGCGCAACCGTTTCTGGTTGGATAGCGATGACCAGATCAGGCGCATCCGTGAGCTCGGCGTTAATGAGATCGAGATTGACACCGATCTAGGCAGGGATGCACCGAGCGCTCCTAGCGTAAGTGAGGTGGCTCAGGATCTGAGGCCAGCATTGGAAGCGGCCGCGCGGCAGCGGCCACCGGCGTTTCGCGCATCAAGCCTCGCCGAAGAGCGTGCTCGGGCGCGGCGGATACTCAGCGAGGCCAACCAGGTGGCAGAGCGGGTGATGGAGGATGCCCGCCTCGGCCGTCAGCTCGAGCTCGATCCCGCTCGTGAGGTGATCGGTCAAGCCGTCGCTTCGATCGTGCGAAACCAAGATGCCCTCATCGGCCTCCATCGCATTCGTTCGGTTGATCGCTACACCTTCGAGCACTCAATCAATGTCGCCGTCTTGATGATTGCTTTCGCGCGCTCGCTTGGGCTAGAGCCGTCGCTGATTGAGGAGATTGGCTTAGGCGCGTTGCTGCATGATGTGGGCAAGAGTCAGATTCCGGAAGACATCCTGAACAAGCCCAGCAAGCTAACCCCGGCCGAGTTTGAGGTGATGCGCAGCCACGTTGATCTCGGCCATGAGATCTTGGCACAGACCTCGGGCATCTCAGCGACCGCACTTGATATTGTTGTCGAGCACCATGAGCGCATCGATGGAAGTGGTTATCCAAAGGCGAAGTCAGGCGCATCGATCTCGCGTTTCGGTCAGATGGCGGCGATTGTTGACGTCTATGACGCGCTGACAACCCGGCGTGTCTATCACGAGGCCATGCCGCCAAACGAGGCGCTGCGAAGTCTCCTACAGTCAAGCCCGCAGCAATTCGATCGTGCCCTGATTCAGCAATTCATTCGTTGCGTTGGCATCTACCCGATTGGCACCCTGGTCCGGCTCGAGAGTCAGCGCCTCGCGGTGGTGGTCGAGACTGGGCGCGAACAGCTGTTAAAGCCTGTCGTCCGTTTGGTGTTCGATATCAATAAGCACCAACGTCTGATGCCGCAAGACATCGATCTTTCCCGTCCCACGGCCTATGGACAAGATCGCATTATCGATGCGGAAGATCCTGCCGATTGGGGTCTACGCCCGGAGTATGTGCTGCGGTAGAGCGTTGGGCTAGCTGTCAGCCTGGCGCCTACGGACCAGACGCTATGTTCGTTAGAACGGCTGGGTGAAGTACTTGATCTGATGCTCGATGAGCTTACCGATGGTCTCGATGAACTGGGGTGGATGTGCCACGAAACGGCCACCGATCAGGAAATATCCCTGAAGCGTCTTGGCCCATTGCACTTGGCAGATCACCTTCTCGAAGTGTTCGGGCCAAGGCGGCGGAAGCTCCAAATCCATCTGCAGTCGAGCATTGCGCGGGCACATCGCCTGCACCCGGGCGATGGCATAATCGGCGCGCTGCTTTGCTGGTATCGAGCGCACATGCTCAGAGAGTCCAGTATCCGGGTCGTCCTCCGGGTCTAGGATTGGGATGGCGATCTGACAGCCGCTGGTGCTCAGATCCAGCACCGTGACTGACAGCGGGGCTGCGGGGAGCTTCTCTTGCGAGGCTGACCGATCTTCGCAAGGCGGACACTCACTCTCGGAGCGCGCGAGGCGAGCCGGTATACCGCAGCCGATGCGCGCCTCATCGCGCACGGCGACATCCTGGAAATCCTGAGGATAAGAGACGATCAGCATCGGAAACGGGTCGCGTGAGTGCAAGATGATCTGCGACCTGAAGCCAAAGGCGTGTCCATCCTGCAGGAAGCGGATGATGCAACTCTTGTCGTCGGGCTCCAACAGCCGTTGTTGGCCGACCAAGGGCTCGTCGAGCAATAAGTATCGCGGCGGATGAGCGCCGACGATGCGGGCAACCGCCTTGCGCTGATTGACGCCGTTTCGGCGCTCGACGACGACCTGTGTTCCAGGAATGAAGAGCTCGGGGGAAAGCGTTTTTGGCATGCCTGGCCTTATCCAGCAAGATGGCCAATCAGCGCAGCGATGTTGGCTGTAGGTGCGCGCCAGTTGGATTGAATGGCGCGGAAGAGTCCACTATCGAGCCGATCGATGTCAAGTTTATCGCAAGCGTTCGGTTTGCACAGAGAATAAGATCCAAGCAGCAATGGAGACATCGGGTTGTCTCTGGAAGCTTGCGCCGAAGACGACCCGGGCGACGGTTCCTTAGATTCGATTGGCGTTGGTAGATGTGGCGCGAGCAAAGCGCTTCAGAGCGTTGGCGCGCGCCTTGAACGCCGCTAAGATGAGATTGTCTACTTGCATCGTGACCTGAGACTGGGTGCCTTGCTCGGCTTGCAGCCTTGCCAACGCCGGTATCACGCCACCGTCGCCACCATCCCGGCCTCTCCGTGCCAGTAGCCATCGCAGGGGCCAACCGGCATCAGCGCATTGAGCTGGCTGCTGGCCTCAGCGGGATCGACCGCGTCACTCAGCGCTTGGTGGAACAGCTCGATCACCTGGTCCATCTGCTGCGATTGCGGGCTGATGCGTAAGATGTCGACGCCAAGCGCGCGCATCGCCGGCAGTTCGGCGAGCAGATTGACCGTGTGCGCGGATTGGGTCTGGATGCCATTCAGCACCAGGAACTGCTGATCGTCCTGGGTGTTGACCACCAAGCCGTCCGGGTATTCCATGCAGACATCGCGGCAGTCGTCCTTGGGTAGGTGCTTGTGCCGTGCGGTGAAGCAGCGCGCGGAGTAGGCGAGGGGGAGACGGCCATAGGCCATGACCTCGGTCTCGACGTCAGCGGGCTTGGCGCGCTGCATCTGCTCGAGGGTCTCGCGGGTCAGCTCGACCGGCAGCGCCCAACGTTTGAGGCCCTGCTTGGCGAGTACGCCGAGGGTGCGATCGTTGTAGCAATTGACGCTGGGGCCGATCGCGAACGGTCGGCTGGCGAGCAGATGCACGGCGCCCATGTCGTTGGCCTCGACCATGAACTGTGTCTGCTCGCAGATTGTGCGCAGGCGCTTGAGCTCGGATTCGGCCTCGAGCAGGGTCAGGGTCGAGAGCACGACCTCTTTGCCATGCTCGGTGAGGCGCTCGGCGATCGCCAGCCAGTCCTCGTGGCGGACCTGATTGCGCTTCGAGCAGATGGTCTCGCCGAGATAGACGATATCGACCGGCGCTTCGGCCACCATCGCATAGAAGGCGTCGACCTGCTCCTTTGGCCAGTAGTAAGTGATCGGCCCGAGCGAGAGGCGTGGGCGATGGCCGCTCTGTGCAGCGGCGATTGGGGGCTGTGGATTGTTCATCGTTACCTGTTTCTGGGCCTTCCGGCTAGGCTATGCGGCGGTTTGATCAGAATGGCCGCGCAGCTGACTGAAGCGCTTGGTTTGGCTTGGGCCGATCGTTTGCGTCGATCGCTTGGTTGCCGCCGGTGCTGGTGCTGGACGCTAAGGCTTGCATGGCCAATGTCTAGTCGCACCGATCGGGCGACTCATTGCCAAGGCCGGTGATAGGGGCCAAGCGTGGTCTGGGCGCCTTCGGAGACCTTGCCAAGCGCGGCAGTCCACTCGGGCTTGGGGGCGAAGCTGCTCGGGTTGCGTTCAAAGCTATCGAGCGCCTCGCGCCAGATCTTGGTGACCTGCGCGACATAGACCGGGCTGCGTTGCCGACCCTCGATCTTTACCGCCTTGACGCCGGCGGCTTTCATCTCTGGCAGCAGTTCCATCGCGTTCAGGCTGACCGGGTCTTCGATCGCATGATCGATCTGGCCATCGGTGTTGAAGGTGCCCTTGCAGAGGGTCGGATAGCCGACGTTCTCGCCCTTCGGATGGCGTTGGATCAGCACCCCGCCGAGACGGGTGTCGAGTCCAGCGTCGGTCTCGATCCATTCGACATGGCTGGCTGGCGAGCAGGCGCCATAGGTGTTCGGCGAGCGGCCGGTGGCATAGGACGACAAGATGCAGCGCCCCTCGACCATCACGCAGAGGCTGCCGAAGGCGAAGACCTCGATGTCGACCGGGCTTTGGTCGATGACGTGCTTGACCTGGCTGATCGAGAGCACCCGTGGCAGCACCGCGCGGCGGATGCCGAAGTGCTCATGGTAGAAGCGCAGCGCCTCGTAGTTGGTGGCCGAGCCTTGCACGGAGAGATGCAGATTGAGCGCCGGATGGGTGCGGCTGGCATAGTCGAGCACGCCGATGTCAGCGGCGATGAGCGCATCGACACCAAGCTCGGCGGCCTTATCGACCGCCTGTTCGAAGCGCCCGAAGCCGTCTGGTCGCGGATAGGTGTTGAGCGCGATAAACACGCGCACGCCCTTGCCGCGCGCATAGCGAATGCCCTCGACCATCTTGTTCGGGGCGAAGTTGAGGCCGGCGAAATGGCGAGCGTTGGTGTCGTCGCGAAAGCCGATGTAGACCGCGTTCGCGCCGTTGTCGACGGCCGCCTTTAATGCCGGCAGATTGCCGGCCGGACAAACCAATTCCATCGTCTGGGTTACTCGTGGTTAGCGTGAAACAGGTGCTTCGTCTTCCGGGCTGCGTTGCGGTATCAACCTGACCGTGGATCGGCTGCGTCATCTCCCGTGTAGCGATGCATCATGGCATTGCGGGCGTGGGCTCAGGCGACGCGGTTGATCGCTGATGACCGGAGACTCGATTGCTCCGATGTCAAAGCCCCCTGACAGGTGCCGCGACGGCGCAGCGCATGCTCGATGCCGTTGAGCACCACCCACTTCTTCGAGCACCATTCGGGCGCCAGCAGGATCTCGCGTTGCGCGGTGCCGGTGACGCGGTGATAGAGGACGTCGTCGGGGGTGCGCTCGATGAGATCAGCGGCGATCTCGATATAGTCGTCCATCGCCAGTGGCTGGTAGCCGCCACGGCGCCACTGATGCGCTAGCAGGGTATTTCGGACCACATGCAGCGGATGCAGTTTCAGCCCGTCGGTCCCGAGTGCGATGACGCGCTCGAGCGTCTCCAGCGCGGCATCGCGGCCCTCACCGGGCAGGCCAATAATCAGGTGTGTGCAGACCGGGATGCCGCGCAGCCGAGCCGCGCGCACCGTGCGCCGATAGTCGGCGAAGCTGTGGCCGCGATTGACGCGCGTCAGGGTGCTGTCGAAGGCCGACTGCAGGCCGAGCTCAAGCCAGATCTCGTAGCCCTCTGCGCGATAGCTAGCGAGCAGATCGAGCACCGCATCGGGTACGCAATCCGGCCGGGTGCCAACCGAGAGGCCGATGACATCTGGCTCATCGAGCGCCTGCTGATAGAGGGCGCTCAGGCGGGCGATGTCGTCGTAGGTGTTGGTGTAGGCCTGAAAGTAGGCGAAAAAGCGCTCAGCGCCGGTGCGTTTTCGCAGCACCTGTCGGCCGGCCTCGATCTGCTCGGCGACGCTCAGCTCAGGGGTGGAAGGCTTGGCAGCGCTGCTGGTTGGGCTGTTGGCATTCGGGCTGAACGAGACGTTGTTGCAGAAGCTGCAGCCGCCTCGACCTTTGCTGCCATCGCGGTTCGGGCAGGTGAAGCCGGCGTGAATCGCCAGCTTATGCACCCGGCGCCCGTAGCGGCGGACCAGATCGACGCCGAAGGTGTTGACTCGATCTGCTAAGGTCATAACCGGGTATGAGCGTGCTTGTTAATTAATCGCAGAAAGCCTTAAACCTTCGCAAAAGTCTCGCTGGTTGACATTGAGTCATGTCAACCAGGTTACAGCCAAACAAGCGCGTCATTGTCCACGGTGGTGACGTGCTCTGATCGTCAGACGCACCGGTCAGCGTACGACCCGAGCCGTCCCAAAGCGATCGAATAACACGCGGACGCGATCGCCAGCGACGAAAGACTCGTCGGCGGCTTGGGTGACGGCCATCGTCCGGCCGTTGTCGAGCCTCACGGTGATCTCCAGGCCGCGCTGTCGCGTGACGCCTTCCTCGATGGCCGAGCCGGCGACGGCGCCGGCGAGGCCGCCACCAATGGTCGCGAGTGTGCGGCCGGTTCCGGCGCCGACCTCGTTGCCGAGCACGCCGCCGATGGCGCCGCCAGCGAGAGTGCCGACACCGCTCTTCGTGCCCTCGATCTGTACCTCGCGCACTGCCTGCACGGTACCGAATTCGACATTCTGTGCGCTGCGTGCTTGATCACGGGTATAGGAGGAGGCGGACATGCTGGCCGGGCAGCCGCTGAGCAGCGTGACGATGGTCAACGCCGTCAGGGCGACCACGGCGGTGTAAACATGTCTCGTCATGGCTTGTATCCTCATCGTCAAGTAGGTCGGTTTGGGATGGTGCTCTGATTGACATGGGTGTCTGGGGCTAGGTTTGTACCCTTCGACGCCCGCCTGTGACATTCTTCAATGCTGTTCTGCTCGATCCCTTGCTTCACAGCCGGTCTAGACTTAGCGCGTGGAGCTTACCAGAGGCGCGCGCTTCAACGAACCGGCAAACCCGCCTGCGAACTAAAGAGGCCACTATGTCCAGCCTGCTCATTACCAATGCCGATTGTGTCAACGAGGGCCGTCGGTTCGAAGCCGACATCTTGGTCCGTGAAGGCCGTATCGATGCCATCGGTTCGAACCTGCAGTCGCACGAGGCCGATCAGGTGTTCGATGCGAAAGGTCGCTTGCTGATTCCTGGCATGATCGACGATCAAGTCCACTTCCGCGAGCCCGGGCTAACCCATAAGGCGGATTTCACCAGTGAGTCCCGTGCCGCGGTGGCGGGCGGCATTACCAGCTTCATGGAGATGCCGAACTCGAAGCCGCCGACGCTGAGCCTTGAGGCATTGGAGGCCAAGCATGCCCGCGCTGCTGAGGTTTCACGTGCCAACTATAGCTTTTATTTGGGCGCCAGCAACGACAACCTTGAGGCCATCCGTTCGGTGCAGGTGGCGCAGAGCTGTGGGGTCAAGATCTTCATGGGGGCCTCGACCGGGAATATGCTGGTCGATGATGAGGCCACGCTTGACGCGATCTTCCGTGATAGCCCGCTGCTGATTGCGACGCACTGCGAGGACACGCCGATGATCCTCGCTAAGGAGGCCGAGTACCGTGAGCGTTACGGCGAGGAGGTGCCGATCGAGGCGCACCCGCTGATCCGCTCTGAGGCGGCCTGCTACAAGTCTTCGTCGCTCGCGATCGAGCTCGCGCAGCGCCATGATGCCCGCCTGCATGTGCTGCATCTGACCACTGCCAAGGAGCTGGCGCAGTTTAGCCCTGGGCCGATCGCTGGCAAGCGCATCACGGCCGAGGCCTGTGTCCATCATCTCTACTTCGATGAGCGGGACTACGCCGAGAAGGGCGCGCTGATCAAATGCAATCCGGCCATCAAGCGCCCAGAGGATCGCGAGGCTCTGCTCAGGGCCTTGGCCGAGGATCGGATCGACGTGGTCGCGACCGATCATGCGCCGCATACGCTCGATGAAAAGGGCCAAAGCTACTTCAATGCGCCAGCCGGGCTGCCGCTGGTGCAAGATGCGCTGCCCTCGCTGCTGGAGCATGTACACGCCGGCCGGCTGACGCTAGAGCAGGCAGTGGCCAAGACCAGCCATGCGGTCGCCGAGTGCTACGGGGTCGAGGAGCGCGGCTATCTGCGCGAGGGCTACTGGGCGGATCTGGCTCTAATCGATCTCGACGCCCCCTATCAGGTGGAGCGCGAGCAAGTGCTGGCCAAATGTGGTTGGTCGCCGTTCGAGGGCCGGCGGTTCCGCTCGCGCGTGATCATGACACTGGTCAATGGCGAGGTGGCGTTTGAGCTTCGCGAGCAGGGCGGGCAGGTTAACGATCAGTTGCGTGGTCAGCGGCTGCGCTTTCGTGGGGTGCGCTGAGCGTCGTCTGCGGGCATCTCGATTAGCAACCACTGAAATACGGTTCCTTTATTGCCTCGGATCATTCACCGCCGGTGCTGCCGGCGTTTAAGGTGGTGATCGCCTTCGATCCGATGGTCTCTATTGCAGAGAGGCACCATGCATGTTCTCCCATCCGCAGCCTGACTCACGTCCTGGAACCCAACGCCTAGCGATCGGGCCGCGCCAAGCTGCGCGCCGTCAGACGTTGACGCAGGCATTCCTCCTGGCACTGCTGGTGCTGACTGGTTCTGCCTGGGCGAACCCGTCCGACACAGTCGCTCCCAACACGGCTGACCCTGCCGCCGCCCTAGCCAGTTCAGCGCCGATGCCTAAGGAGCAGGGCTTGCTCAAGGAGGATAGCCAAGATTGCATGCGCTGCCACTGGATGGAGAACATGGCCTATCGCGACCGCGAGACCGGCAAGATCGTCAACCTGTCGATCGATCGCGATGCCTACAGCCACTCGGTACACTCCGAGCTCGCCTGTAGCGACTGTCATGACCGCGGTTTTTCGCACTACCCCCATCGCAGCAGCAGTGCCGACGAGGCCCTGAATTGCGTCGACTGCCATGAAGGCCGGCAGGACGATGGCGCGCCCAACCTGATCGGACTCAAGCACGAGTACGACAAGAGCGTTCACGTCACCGAGGGCGTGGAGGCATTTTCCTGCTTCTCCTGTCACAACCCGCATACCTTTCATCCAGCCCGCGCAGGAGAGTCGGTCGTCGATGTGGTGGCGGAGACCAATAACACCTGCCTGGATTGCCATACCGAGCTGTTAACGCCGGTGCCCAAGGGCCATGAGTGGCTGCCGCGACCGCAGGCCCACTGGGGCTCGGTGCGCTGCCTCGATTGCCATACCCCGCTCGAAGGGCGTATCCCGGAGCGGCCATCACACAACGTGCTGGCTGCGGAAGACAGCAATCGGCTCTGCGTTGAGTGTCATAGCAAAGGCTCAGCACTGCTCAGCCAGCTTTACAATTACCGCGCGGAGCAGGCGCGAGAGCAGGATGGATTTTTTTCTCAGGCGATTTATAACGACGCTTATATCGTCGGCATGACGCGCAACCCTTGGATGGATCGGATTGGCCTGACGGTGATCCTGCTGATGATCCTCGGCGTCGCTGCGCACGGCCTTGGCCGTTATTACATTCGCCGTCGGCAGGAGGACTCGAAATGAGCGCGCTCTACCTCTATCCCGTTTGGCTGCGGCTCTGGCATTGGCTGAACGCACTCCTGTTCGTCACCTTGCTGCTGACCGGTGTCAGCATGCACTTCAGCCTGAATTGGCTGATTCCGTTCGATCTGGCAGTGCCTGTCCACAACACCTGCGGCGTCTTGCTTACCGTCTCCTGGCTGGTGTTCTTGGCCGGAAATCTCTGGGGGGGCAATGGCAAACACTATTTGATCAATCTGCGCACGCTCCCCCGCGATCTGATCGCGCAGACGCGTTACTACCTGTACGGGATCTTTGTCGGTGCGCCACATCCGTTCCATGTGAGCGCCGATCACAAGCTCAATGCCTTGCAGACCCTGAGCTATGTCGGGGTGATGTATGGGCTGATGCCGATCTTGATCCTCAGCGGTTGGGCCTTCCTGTTCTCGACCTCCCTGCCAGAGACCCTGTTTGGCATTGGCACCGTCTGGATTATCGCGATGGTCCACCTGGTCGTGGCCTGGATGCTAGCGCTGTTCCTAGTCGTGCATACCTACATCATTACTACCGGGGAGACGCCGACGACCAACCTCAAGGCGATGGTGACCGGCTGGCACAAGGAGGAGTCGGGTGGTTGAAGGTTGCGGTGACTCGCATTGCAACATCGCCGCAAGGGCTTGTCTAACGAACATACCGCGTCGCCACTCCAGACGATGAGGCGCGTGTTTCACGGTCAGCCTGCTGGTGCAGTGCCAAGCGGCAGCTAAAGCCGCTGGTTTCGGTTAAAGCCCTGTCATTTGTAACGCGTTCTTCGAGACTTAACGCCATGAACATCCGCTCCCTTTTCGCAACCAAGACGCGTCGCCGCCTGGCCATCGTGCTCGCCGTGATACTGGTGCCGGCGGTGCTCTACAAGGTGGTCTACCCGCTCTTTTTTGACGCCTACACTGGCGTGAAGAACGCCCCACTGACCTATGATACGCAAAGACTCACCGAGCCCGAGTTTGACCAACTGGCGCTTGAGCTGACCGAGCAAGTGCGTCGTGAGCGTGCCGAGGCGACGGTGACCGAGGATCGGGATGCGTTCGCCCGTGAGGTCAAGATGGACATCCTGATGAACACCCCGTCCTTCATCGAGGAAAGCGGCTATCCGCACATCCAGTACTTCCGCGAGGCCGGCATCCTTGAGTATAAGGGGCCGGAAACCTGTCTCGAGTGCCATGCCACCATCGACGTCACCCACGGAGACGGCAGTGTGACGACGGTGGATACTTTGGATGACATCGTCAATACGGTGCATTTCAAGTTCCAGACGGCTGAGGGCGGCGCCTTCTCGACCTATGGCTACGACGGCCGACAGGTCAACGCTGAAGGCTCACGCAAGATCCCGGTCGGCAAGATCAACCGCGCCTGCGGTATTCCAGGCAGCTTTTCCTGGACTGGCTGGGCTGCGCTGGTTGCCAGTCGACCCGAGCTTGGTCCCAAGCAGGGTCTCGAGGGTGAGGCCCAAAGCTCACCGCTGTCGACCGACCCGCCGACCGCTGAGGGCATCGCGCTCGCGATCGATGATCCGGGTGCCGAGGGCCATGGGGTGAGTGAGGGTGTCGCCGATGGCGTTGTTCTTCGCAGCGAGGGCTGCGGCCAGTGCCACATCGGTGGTAACTATCATCCAGCCACCGAGAAGATGATGCCGGTCGGCGACGTGCCTGATATGGCCAAAGAGGGCATCGACTGTCTGATCTGCCATGCGGCCGAGTACGACATGAATCAGCGCTACGTGATCCAGGACAAGAAGGGCTTGCGCTGGAATCAGGATCGCAGCATGCGCGCGGCCTTAACGGTTGGACGTGCCGCGAATCAGAACTGCCTCAACTGCCATCAGCACAACATGGGTGGTGACGCCTATATCCATAATGTTGCCGCCAAGCACCTCGGCGACAAGCATCAGCGCTTGCTCCATACCGGCGCCAAGCGCGGTAACCCGTTTAGCCCCGAGGCCGATGCCCATGCTGCCGCTGGCATCAAGTGCACCGATTGCCATGTACCGGAGGGTCACAAGATCCCGCGTGGCCGCAAGGGCGTGGACCTGGTTGCGAGCGATCTGCCGCACAAAGAGGTGAGCTGCGAGAGCTGCCATTCCGAGGCCCCGCATAACGTCTCGGAGCATCGCGCGTTGCTCAATGGCCATGTCACCCGGCTGGCCTGTGAGACCTGCCACATCCCGAAGCTCGAAGACAATAATGTGGTCCTGCGCGATTGGGTGCACCCGACCTGGGATGCTGAGGAAGGCATCTGGACGCCCACCGATATTTTCCGCTCCGGCAAGCCGGGTGAAGGGCTGATGTACCTCTGGTTCAACGGCAACGGCACCTTCCTGGCCAATGCGCTTGGCAGCAACCCCGAAGGCGATGGCAGCTACAACCCGCTGATGGAGCAGATCGCGCGCATCGATAACCCGGACGTGATCGCCGCCGTTCGCGCTAGGGCCGAGGAACTGAAGCAGCAGTATCCCGATATCGATGTTGACCGTTACGTCGAGATGGCCACTGATCCGCTCTCGCAGCTGACCCCTGAGATGCTCGAGAAACGCCGCAAGATGGTGGCCGAGAACCTGAAGACAGCGATGGAAGACGGCGAGAGCCGCATCTATCCGTTCAAGCCCTTCAACGCCATGATGTACGAGGACATGAACAACCAGGGGCCGTTCGGCGCGATGATCTTGCCGTTCGATTACGCCACCTACTACGAGACCGGCGACACCCGCGCCTCGGTGGCGAAGGCGATCCAAGACCCGATCGTGCTGCGCATGTACCAAGAGCCGTTCAAGCTCTACATGATGGATGAGTTCATGGCGTACTTCGGCGTCGATGGCTGGAAGACCATCTACCCGCTGACCGAGGATAAGCAGCTCGGGCCGCAGGTCGAGCCGCACTGGATGCGCCAGATGGGCACGCTGATGGTCAATCACGGCATCCAGCGCAAGGGCCACGACTGCAAGGCCTGCCACCAGCCCGACGGCATCCTCGACTACGCTGCGCTTGGTTATCCACCGGAGCGGGTAGCCGAATTGTCCTCGATGGACATCATCGAGGAGATTGAGCCCTAGCAGCCGACTCGCTGTGTCACTTGCAGCGGCGCTTCGGTCTCCCGAGCGCTGCTGCCTCGGTCGGTGCAAGGGCGCTGCCGAGACCGGCAATTCGTTTGCCCATGCTCTCTTTGATGGCTTAACGTGAATCTCAGGCGATTCATTGTCCGGGCTGGCGCCGCGCCATGATGCCGCGCCATGATCGTTAGGAACCGAGCTGCGCGCGCGATGCAGGAGCGTTTGGCTGATCAACGAGCGCAGCGACGACGAGATCGCCCCAGACATTCAGAGCCGTGATCGGATAATCAAAGAAGCGATCGACGACCAGATAAAGCGCCAGGTAGGTCTGCGGCAGACCCAGCAGATCCAGCATGAAGGCCATCATCGCAATGCCGCCACCGGGGATGCCGGCGGTGCCAGCACTCGATGCCATGGTCAGCAGCACGATCATCAGCGCCTGCCAGAGCGAGACCTCGGCGCCGGCGAGCTGCGCCATGAAGATCAGCAGGATGGACTGATAGAGCGCTGAGCCGTCCATGTTCAGGGTTGCGCCGAGTGGCAGCGTGAAGCTGGTGGTGCCTGAGCTGACGCCGGCGTTCTGCTCCAGGGTCTGCTTTGAGACCGGATAGGTCGCTGCGCTCGAGGCCGTGGCTAAAGCGGTCGCCAGCGCCGCCCGAACCTGAATGAAGAAGCGCCAGGGATGCCGGCCGCTGCCCAGCCAGAGCAGCGTAGGCAGGAACAGCAGTGCATGCAGCGCGGCGGCCAGCGCTACCGCCCAGACGAAGGGCTGTAAGGCCAGCACCCCGGCCCAGTCCATCTCGGCCAGGCTCGCGTAGACCAGCGCCGCGATGCCGATCGGCGCCAGCGCCAGCAAGGCTGCGAGCATTCGCATCAGCAAGGCGTTGAAGGCGTCGGCGCCATCGGCGAGTAGGGTCCGTGGCTGCGGCTGTAGTCCGCGCGCGGCAAGTGCGGCAAAGATCGCCAGCACCACGATGTGCAGGATGTTGCCCTCGGCCAGCGAGGCGAACAGATTCGAGGGCACCAGGTTGGTGATCAGCTGCTCCAGACTGAAGCCGGCGCCAAAGACCTCGCCGCCATTGGCCATCGGCTCCAGGTCCAACAGCCCTGGCGCAACCCCGCGCGAGAACCAGAGCCCGAGCAGGCTGCCGCTGACGGCGGCGAAGGCCGAGGTCAGCAGATAGAAGCCGAGCGTGCGGCCGCCAAGCCGGGCCAGATCGACGCCACGCGCCAGCGCCGCATAGATCGAGACCAGGATCAGCGGCAGGATCAACACCTTCAGCAGCGACAGGAAGATGTCGCCAAGCCAGCCGACCCAGACCGCGCCTGCTGGCCAGAGCAGGGCGAGCAGGACGCCGAGCGCTAGACCAGCAGGGGTCGAGTAGAGGGTGCGCCAGGTCAACAAGGTTTGCGATGCACGCGCTTCGGGGCATTAAGACCTGGATGCGTCGAACTGGGGCTCGAAGGCTGCTCTGGCATGGGCTTTGATGGAGTTGCGGTTGTCTTGTGCCATGGGGGCGCGCAACGCTAAGGTGAGCGCCGCTGCTGCAAGGCAGAGGATACCCGCAGTGAGGAAGGCGGTGTCGTATTCGCCGAGCTGGAAGACGCGGGTGGTCAGCGTCCCGGTTGCATTCAGCGCCTGGTAATCGACGCCCCCGCCGCTCCTGAACATCACTGCGGCAAGGAACGGGCCGAGCAGGCCACCGGTGCCGTAGGCGGTGAACAGTAGGCCGTAGTTGACGCCAATGTGTCGGGTGCCATAGTAGTCCGCCGTGATCGCCGGATAGAGCGCCAGGAAGCCGCCGAAACAGAGCGCGATCAGCGACACACCGAGCAGGTACAGCGGATAGGTCCGCATCCAGTCGAGGCCAAAGAGCACCAGGCCGCAGAGCACGAACATCAGGATCAAGGTCGACTTGCGGCCGAGGCTGTCCGAGACCCGGCCCCAGAGGATACGCCCGGCGGCATTGAACAGCGCGAGCACCGCCACCGCCATGGCCGCCGCTGAGGCGATGCTGGCGAACTGTTCATAGGGGACAGGTCGTTCGGTGATCGCGGACAGGCTGAAGGCCTCCCAGATTGGCGCGGCCTTCATGATCACCATCAGTCCTGCGGTGCTACCGGCCAGGTAGGTCAGCCACAACAGCCAGAAGGTCGAGGAGCACAGCATCTGGCCGGGGGTGAAATCGACCTGGTTTGGTTGTTGGCCGATGTGTCTGCTGCGAGTGCCGCTGTTAACCTGAATCTCACGCGACTCATCTGCCGGGGTTGCGCCGGCGCGATGCCTGTTAGTCCTAGTGCTGATATCGGCGCTGGCGTCATTGCGAACTCCAAAGCCGGTGCCAGAACCGTTGCGAGTGCCAAAGCCGTTGCCAGAGCCGCTAGCGGCGCTGGGCGGCGTCCAGCCTGCTGGACAATAGCCCTCAGGCGGATTGCGCAACAGCTGGGCGCCGAGCACCACGGCGGTCAGGAAGATAACGCCGAGCACCATGAAGGTGTCGAAGACGCCAGCCTGGGGCAAGGGGAAGAGCGCGATCCCGAACAGCTCGTAGTCGCCGCCACCGATCAGCGCCCGCGCCAAGGGCGCGAAAAAGAAGGCACCGGCGCCGAACCCGGCGACCGCTAGGCCAGTGATGAGCCCGCGTTTGTCTGGGTACCACTTCACGCAGGTCGCGACCGGGCAGACATAGGCCATGCCGATGCCGATGCCGCCGAGCACGGCATAGGTACCCACCAGCCAGGCCAGGGCGGCGCCTTCTGAGAAGTGGCTGGTGAGGCTGGCGAGCATCAGCCCCAGCCCCAGGATCAGCCCGCCGAGGGTGCCGACCAGCCGAGGCCCTAGCCGATCCTGAATGCGTCCGCCGAGGATCACGGCG
The DNA here is from genome assembly GCF_016583905.1 of Lamprobacter modestohalophilus. Lineage (GTDB taxonomy): Bacteria > Pseudomonadota > Gammaproteobacteria > Chromatiales > Chromatiaceae > Lamprobacter > Lamprobacter modestohalophilus. The sequence goes on from NZ_NRRY01000016.1 coordinate 80,646, forward strand.
AACGCGAAGACCGCGATGACGAGCTGAGCTGGGAGGGTGATCTGGGTCTCAGACCAGCTCGGAAACTGCGCCAGCAAGGGTGTTTGGAAGACGCTCCAGATGTAGACAGCGCCGAGGCTGACCTGAATGATCAGGGCGCCAGCGACGACGACCCAGCGTTTGTCGTCATGGTGACTCGTCATACTGCGGTTCCTGTTGGGATGAGCTTAGGGGTTTCGGCTGGCGCAAGTATCGAGCGTGGCTTGAGTCTGTTCCGGTCCTGGTCCCGGTCTCGGGCTGCTCGCATTCTGCTGCGTTTGGAGTCCCTCAACGGTCGAGGCGGGATAGGGCACCAAGAGCTCATAGTCGACCAAGGCCCAGAGCGTGCGACCATGACGGCAGCACAGTCGGCCTGGCTCTGGCTTGCAGCCGGTCTGGGATTCAGGCTTGATCTGGCTATTGGAATCGACCGGCGGCTCGGACGCGGTTGCGGTGAATTGGCCTTTGCAATCAGCCGTTGAATTGGCCGCAGACCCGGACTCGGCCTCGGCCGCAGCCGCAGCTGCAGACAGGTCCACAGACTCGCCCTCGATCTCAGGGCGCACGATCACATGCCGGGCCTTGTGATCCAGCACATCCCAGCCAAGGTCGCGCAAGCCTTGGCGAGCCTCTTGGCAGAGATCCCGCAGCTCGGTCTCTGTCAGATATCCCTGCTGCGCGGCGGTCTCGGCATCGATCCCATCCATCCAACGATAGATCAGCACGTACATCCGCTCCCAGTCGTAGGCCACCCTGGAGCCCTCGGGCTGCGCGGCCTGGTCCTCGGCCAGCACGCGGTCGTACCACCAGCGACGGTGGTCGATGCGGCCGAGCTGCCAGTCGAGATAGCGGGTGGCCGGCGAGTAGATCGCCAGCGGTGCCTTGGTTGGGATGCGCAGGCCGGCACTGGCGCGCAGGCGTTCCAGATTGGCGAATTCCTCGAACGGTGACAGGAATTCGCTGACCGCGATGCGGTCGCGCTCGGCCCAGTCGAGCGGCTCGCTCGGCGGAATCGAGATCAGTGCTTCTTGGGCGAAGCGACTGAACTTCACGACCAAGGCGAAACATGAGCGCGCCGGATGGGCGACCGGAACCCGATAGACGGCCCCAGTCGCCCCGGCGAGCTGGCGACCGACCTTGCGCAGCCGATCGCCAACGAACCACTGCGACGGCACGATCGACTCCAACACCGGCCAGCCATGGCGGGTGACATAGAGGTCACCCGATTGCTTGCCACGCAGATGCAGGTAATCGACCCCTAGGACACGTCGCCTCAGGGGCTCGGGTGCGGCATCGAAGGCGCGTGGCTGGTGATGATGTCGTCTGAAATCAAACTGCTCCAAACCGATGTCCTCAGCCTTCGTCCGGCTCGAGGAACGGGAGATCCAACAGTCGCTGGTAGTCTTCCAGGTGGCCACCCTGCAGGCAGCACTCGATGATCCGCTGACCCGTCGGCAGCAGATCGGGGCCGAGGAAGGCCTTGAGCTCGCGATGGAAGAACTCGGTGAGGATGGCGGCGCCTTGGTCGTAGGCCGCGGGGCCGACCTCGGGCTGATGCTCGACCTCGAAGAACCAGTTCCCGATCGTGCTGCCTTCCATCATGATGCTGCCGGGGGTGTAGCCCAGCAGGGAACAGCGCGACGGCCGCATCCGGTTGGCGGCAAAGCGGGCGCCACCGCGACGCGCGAAATACTCGCGGGCGATCCACTGCGGCATGAAGCCGACCTCCCAGATGCCGATGTGCTGGTTGGGGATCAGCACATAGCGCACCTCGGGCGTCTCGATGATCTGATTCAGCAGCAGGTTGGCGTGATCGACCATGCGCCCGGTGGCGAACGGCCAGTAGGAGCCAACGCCCTCGGAGGTCATGCCCGCCGTTTCGACGATACTTGGGTTGGCGTGACCGCGCGGCGCGACCAGCCGCCACAGCCAGGCCAAGGCGGGTGGTAGCAGATGGAATAGGCCGACGATGCCATAGGTGGGCCGCGCGGCGCTGCAGGGCGGTGTGCGCACGCCCATGCTGCGCACGTCGACATCGACAGCGCCATTCACCACATCCGGGATGATCTTGCGCGGGATGACCACGCGTGGGTTCGGGCAAGGCTCGCCCGGGGCGTCCTCGATGTGCTCCCAGATCAGGGTGGTGGCGCCTGGGCGGCCCTCGATGTTGAGGAACAGCAGCGGCTCCGGCGGGTGCACGGTGAGCGCCTCGATGTGCGGATCGGTGCCGTAGCGGTCGATGTGGTTACAGCGCACGAACCAGGCCTCTTCGGCATCGATCAGGCTCAGCTTGCCGTTGCCCTTCTCCAGCGAGGGATGGCAGAGCGCCATGTCATCGGTGACCGGGCGCAGATCGCAGCCCTTGGGCAGGGTGAACTTGCGCTTCTCGCCGGTCTCGAGGTTGCGGCCGATCAAGAGGGTGCCATCGGGCCGGCGATGCGCGTATTCGAGCATCTCGCTCTTGCCACCGCCGCTGGCGCCTTCGTGCGAGATCACCACCTTGTTCTCATAGGGGGTGACGACCTGCACCGTGGCGCAGTGCATGGTCACCCAGCGCTCCTCCTCGCCGATGTTGAGCAGCACCCCGTAGACGCCTTTTTTGGCACTGGGGCCGGGGTAGAGGTTGTAGCTGAAGACCTCGTGGAGACCATCGCGGCGGTTGTGGACGACGACCTGGCGACCCTCGAAGTGGGTGTGCCGAAATGGCGGCGCGACGTAGATGATGGCCTTGGGCTGGAAGTCATCGGGCAGGTCCTCGACAGGGACGATGCCTTGCAGCAGCGCCAGCCCGAGGGCGAAGAAGCCGGCATTGTCCGGTGCGATCACCAGCGCCTGAGTGGCCGGGCTCGGCAGCCCGGCATAGAAGGCGAAGACGGCGAGCGGCTGCGTCTTCAGCCACGCGAAGGTCTCCTCGCGCACGGGGTCGAAGGATGCCCCGAAACGCTCGACATAGGTGGTCTTGTCCGTCGGGCGCTCGTCGCCGATGACCATGCAATCGGGGTCGCGCCGACGCATGTAAGGATCGATGTAGTTGGCTGAGATGCCGTTGCGGGTGCGGCAGACATTGGCCTCGACCACGCGGCCGACCCCGGGCACCTCGTAGTCGACCTCATGGTTTCCCTCGCGCGCATCGCGGACAGCGAGGGCGATCAGCTCCTCGTGGGAGCCAGCTACGGTGACACTTGGCGCCGCGGCAAGCAGCGCGCGCGTCTCCGGCGGCAGCGGAAGATCGAGCAGCTGGCGCGATGGCTGATTCCCGCCTGTCGATGGGCGGGGAGACGGGGAGGAATGATCGAGTGGGGACATGATTGGACCCGGTATGGAGCCGGCGCGAAGGGACTCGCCTCAGCAGCGCGGTTCTGACGGCGCGGCTTATGAGGCTGCGACCCTGGTCGCGGCGGTCACTTCAAGATTGAGGTGGGTTGATCATAGCGAGACTGGTCGCTGCCGATCAGCTTATCAGGCTGCCGATGTCTTCGAGAAAACGTTCAAAAACTTCGGATTTTTCGATGTGTTTCTTGCGAGCAGTGCCGATTCGCCTCGGCCCTGCGTTGCGTCTGTCGTGATGTGGGTGAACGCTGCGGGCTACTGCTGCAAGAACGGCGAGCTGGTGCGTGGTGCGCTCAACCGCTCGATGCCGAGCACGGCGAGCAGGCGCTCGACCATCTGCTGCTGGGTCTGACGGTCACCGTGCTCGGCCTCGATGTTGTAATACTCACCGAGCCGATGACGGGCGACATAGTCGGACAGAGAGCAGTCGAAATTGGTGCTGTTCAGCTGCTTGTGCATCACATTCAGGCCAGCGGCATTGAGCGCAGCAACCCGACGTTTGAGCGCGGGGTCGGCGCTGAGTGGTGCTGAGCCCACGACGAAGATCAGGTTGTCCTCATCGCCTAATCTGCGGTTGCCTTTGATGCTTCCATTGCTGCTGTTACTGCTGCCGGTGCTGCTAGAAGTGCCGGTGCTGCTGACGCGACTGGCATTTCTGCCGCTGATGTTGCTGCGGCTCGCCTGGATGCCTGGATTGCCGTTCAGCCGGGCTCCCGGATAAGCCCTGAGCGACGCGCTCTCGCGGGCCATCGAGATGGTGCCGACGCCGCCATTGCCACTCCAGCCGTTGTGATTGTTGTGTAGGGCTAGGACGGGGCCGCGGCGATCTCGGTAATGATCCAACACCGCCTGGCTGTAGCCGGGGGCGGGCTCGCGCTGACCACGACAGCGCCTGGACTCCGCATGGGAGCGGCTGAAATTGCGATTGGGGTCCTGGCCCAGGAAGTTGCGCTGCCCGCCACTGTCGACCGCCAGCAGACCGCCGCCATAATCGATCACCGTCTGGACTGCGACTTCGAAGGCGGTGTCTTCGTTGTCGTGCGGCAAGATCCAGAATGGTCCCTGCGGATGCTGCTGATGCTCGAGGATGTGGAAGGTCCAGCGGAAGCGGCCTTCGTGCACCTGTTGCTGCCGATAGCAGAGACCTGTGGCTTGGATGCGGCTGAGGTTACGACGGATGTCGGCGGAGTTGGTACGGGTTGGCTCCAGGCAGTCGCTGATGGTCATCGAGGTGCCTCTCGAGCCGTCGCCGGCGCAGCCGAACAGCACTGCAAGGACCAGGATGGCAGCCAGACAGCGCAGTGGTCTAAAGCTGCCTTTCAGCAGCGTGCCGAGTGCAGGCGTTTCGCGTGCAGCGGTGCTAAGCGTAGAGGCTCTGTGGGCTTCATAGACTGTCCACCAAGCGCTAAGCGCGGGGCGATCCTTGTCGATGTCGATGTCGATGTCGATGTCGATGTTGCTCCGCTGTTGCCTGCCCGGCTGGTCTGTCCGTCTCATGTCATCTCCCATCCGAGTCGGCGCAGATTGAGCTGCACCTGGTCGCGGTCGCTATAGGGGCGCTTCACCCCTTGCTGGTCGAGGTAAGGCTCATGGCCCTTGCCCGCGATCAGCGCGACCCAGGACTCGTCGTCGGGGCGCGCGGCGAGGTGGTCGAACAGCGCGGCGATCGCCTCGGCCCGATCCAGGATCAGGATCGGTGGCTCAAGGCAGTCGCGCATCCCAGCGAGGGTATCGTCGGCGATGGCTTGTGGCTCTTCGAAGCGCGGATTGTCGGAGGTCAGGATCACCTGGTCCGAGCCACGACAGACCGCCGCGCCCATCAACGGCCGCTTGCTGCGGTCGCGGTCGCCGCCGCAGCCGAACAGGGTCAGGATCTTGGCTTGCGGGAAGGCCTCGCGGATGGCGCCGAGGATATTCTCGAGCGCATCCGGGGTGTGGGCGAAATCGATGACGATGGTGCGCTGCTGATGGACGAAGCAGTCGAAGCGCCCGGCGACGGGCTGCAGGGCATGCCAAGGTGCTTCGGGCTCGGAGCCGAGCAGCCGGGTCGCCAGCGCGCAAGCCAGCGCAGAGTTGGCGCGATTGAAGCTCAGCGCTAAAAACGGGCGCGCCCGCAGCGCTTCGTCCGGTATCGGCGCTGCTTCGATCCGAGCCACCGACACTTCGGTCTCACGCTCGACGCGCAGCCGGCGCTCGACCTCGGCGCTGGTCGTGAGCAGCGGCACGCCGTCGGCGAGCTGATCGAGGATCATCGCCTTAGCGGCGAAATAGCTCGCCTCGTCGCCATGGTAGTCGAGATGATCTTGGCTGAAGTTGGTCCAGGCCGCGGCCGCGAAGCGCAGCCCCTGCACGCGGCCTTGGTGCAGTGCGTGGCTGGAGACCTCCATCACCAGGGTGTCTGCCTCGGCGCGGCAGTCGCTGAGGATGCGCCGCAGCTCGATATAGGGTGGCGAGGTGAAGCCGGTCTCGGCCAGCGGCTGGCCGTTCAGCGAGAGCCCTAGGGTGCCGATGCTGAGCACCTTGCGCCCGGCCGCGAGCAGGATCGACTCCAAGTACTTGATGGTGGTGGTCTTGCCATTGGTACCGGTGACGCCGGCGATCTGCCACTGGGCGGGGCCGGTCGGATAGAAATGATCGCAAAGCCGCTCCAGCGTCTCGCCCCAGGCATCCGGGGCGGTGACGAAGACCGGGCGTCCGCCGAGCGGCTCAAGCAGGGTTGACTCGGTTTGGCGCATGCCGGCCTCTTGACCGGCGCCGAGCGGCCGGTTGGTCACCAGGGCACCAAAGGCACTGTGCGCCAGATAGCGCTCAATGATCTCGGCATCGGTTCTGCCGTCATCAAAGCGCTGGAAGCAGAGGATCGAGCTGGGTGTGCAGCGGTCGGCGCGCCATTGGATATCGGTCAGGCCGCTGAGGTCGAGTGCGTCGAGGTCGGGGGCCTTGGTGAAGCGGCAGGTGTTAATGACTTCGTGCAATGGGTCTGTGTTCAAGCCTTGCTCCCAGTCGCGCGATTAGGTCCATAGTCTGCTGCGGTGGCGTCATAGGCCTCAAAGCCAAGCCGGCGGCGCAGCTCGGGAAAGGCCATCAGCCGCTGTGGATGACGGCCTGCTTTGAGCGCATCCAAGGCCTCGGTCATGGCCTGCATGGCCGTCGCCAACAAGGTTAGCGGGTAGGCGGCGATGCGGTAGCCGAGTGCCTCGAGCTCGGCTGGAGGCAGGATCGGGGTCACGCCACCCTCGAGCATGTTCGCGATATGGATGCCAGGGGCTTCGCGACAGATGGTGGCCAACTCCTCGCGCGTTTCCGGTGCCTCGACGAAGAGCATGTCGGCACCCAGCTCGCGGAACCGATTGGCGCGCTCGATCGCCTCGTTCAGACCAAGCAGTGCGCGCGCATCGGTGCGCGCTAGGATCAAGATGTCTGCGTCGTCATCGCGCGCCTCGACCGCGGCGCGGATGCGATCAAAGGCCTCCTCGCGCTCCACTACGGCCTTGCCGCGGGTATGACCACAGCGCTTCGGCGCAACCTGATCCTCGAGCATGATCGCCGCGAAGCCAGCCTTGGCGAAGCCGCGCAGCGTGCGTTGCAGGTTCAACGGGTTGCCGTAGCCGGTATCGCCGTCGCCGATGACCGGGATGCTGACCGCTTCGAGGATGTTGCGGCCCTGGTCCAAGACCTCGGCGTAGGACATCAGACCAGTATCCGGCGCGCCGAGCCGATGCGCGGCAGCGGCAAAGCCGGACATGAAGGTCAGCGAGAACCCGGCTTGCTCGATCAGCGTCGCGCTCAGCGCATCGCCACAGCAGGGCATCGAGATCAGGCCGCCTTGCTCGAGCAGCGCGCGCAGCTGGTTGGGGGCGGTGGTCAGGGTGTCGGTGGCCATCGGCTGGAGCTCCTGTTCGGCCTGGGGTTTTGGTGACGTCAGCGTAACTGGCCAACGCTCGGCTCGGATTTTGCAGCGCTGACGAGCGGGGCACAAGCAGGCTTTACTCGGTCCGAAACCCTGTCCATCAACCGGTTCCGAGGCTCCATACTCTGCCCTGCTGTCGTACGCGGAGTCGCAGACAGACTCAACCAAGAAGAGCATTCGAAGCTCAGATACTGAGGTTCTCTCTCGGTCATCTGCGGTTTATGGGACTTGATGGGGCTTCTGCTGCCGATCTTCTGTTTGCCGCGGACTGTTGCTTGGATTAGCCTGATCCGTCATCGATTCATCGACCGGGAGGGGTGTGGCCATCATCCCAGTGGCACTAGATCGATCGAGTTGACCCTTAACGGCTGCCAAGAGTGCTCAAAAGAGAAGCGGCATGCCATCGCCTGCTGAGGAACACCATGCTGTCCCGCCCTGAAGCCGTATCGAACAACGAACAGCCTGAGCCACTGACCCCAGCGCTCGCCTTCCGCGCAGCTATCGGTGGCGCCATGATGGGCCTGGCGAATCTGGTGCCGGGGATCTCCGGCGGCACCATGCTGGTGGCGGTGGGCATCTATCGGCGCTTTATCGACGCCGTGAGCGACGTGACACGGCTGCGCCTAAGCATCTCTAACCTGGCGCTGCTCGCCGTGGTGGTCCTAGCCGCACTGGTGGCGATCGGTGCCCTGAGTGGCCTGATCGCCCAAACCCTGGTGGACTTCCGCTGGGCTATGTTCAGCCTGTTCATCGGCCTGACCCTCGGCGGCGCGCCGCTGCTGCTGCGCATGACCCGGCCCTTCAATCGTGCTGCTTACGCCGGTGTCGCCGCCGGTGCCCTGGCTATGCTCACTCTGGCCCTGCTCCAAGGCAGCGCGGCTGACGCTGGCAGCGTCCAGACCAATTGGCTCATGCTGGGGGTCGCCGGCATGGCCGGGGCCTCGGCCATGATCCTGCCGGGGGTGAGTGGGGCCTACCTGCTGTTGCTGCTCGGCCAGTACGAGCCGATTATCAATGCTATCAAGGACGCGGTCTCGGCTGCGACCCAGCTGGATCTGGCCGGGGTGCTAGCCCAGCTCGGCGTCATCGTGCCGGTGGGGATCGGTGTCGTTCTCGGCGTGGTGGTGGTCGCTAACCTGCTGCGCTTCCTGCTGCATCGCTACGAGAAGGCGACCATTGGCGTCCTGCTAGGTCTGCTGCTTGCCGCACCCGCGGGGCTCTACCCATTCCGAGAAGGCGTTCCACCCCAGCTTGGTGATGTCTTCGAGGGCCAGCTCGTCACCGAGCAGAATATCGCCGAGCTGGCAGCGCCAAAGAACGCCAAGGACTGGTCCCAGCGCAGCTTTACACCCAGTCCCAGCCAGCTTGGCGGCAGCCTGGCGCTCATGCTCGCTGGGTTCTTAGTGACCCTGGGCATTGCACGGATTGGGGGCGAGGAGTCCGAAGTCTCGCCGACCTCGGCGGCAGCGCACAAGCACTGAAAGCGGCGTGCGACAGCACGAGTAATGACCGTCTTAGCGGCTGTCGATTTTCCCCTTCCCGATCATCGCCCAACAGTGATCCTAAAATCAGCGCTCAATCGGCGACGACTGAGCCATCGGCCTCGATGCCCGTTTCGCCCTCGGACGGGATGCGCCAGGTCACGCGGCCGGTGCGGATCAGCTCACGGCCCGGATCACCGGGCTTCTTGCCGAAGCGGATCAACTGCACAAGGTCGGAGCTGACGCGCGGATTGGTCGTGAAGTAGCCGTGCCCGAAGAGGTCTGTGCGCTTGCCCTCATAGGCGATCAGATCGGTGCCGCCACGGGTTTCCAGGTAGCGCTGGGCCGTGTCGGGGATCTTGTCCGGGGTCAACTGACCAACGCGGGTGCGGCTGCGGAACAGGATGCGCGAGACCTGCAAGGCGCGATCCTTGGGCGAGGAGTAGACGGTCAGGCGTCCATCGAGGGTGCGCGGCAAACGTGCCTCGGGCCAGACCGTGACCAAGTCGGGATCGGAGATGAAACCGGTCAGCTGCTGCGAGGCGATGTCGATATCGATGTCCGGTGACATCAGGACCAGGTTCTTGACCTTGAACAGCGATGCCGGTTCTTTGCCGGCCGCGATGGCCTCGAGCACGAGTTCACGGGCCGCCGAGAGGGTCACTGCAGCACCGCGGCTGTGGGCGAGGACATGCATCCCTTTCACCTCCGGCATCGTGGCGATGGTGCGGATGGTCTTCTTCAGGTGCGCGACGGCGAAGTCTGCCGTCTCGGTGGTGTTGGTGTAAGAGATCAGGAAGTTGCCGGTGGTCGAGGCCGGCCAGGTGAAGAAGCTGCAGACCGGCTCGCGGCCAAGGAAATGGCACAGCTCGGCGGTGGTGAAGGCGGCGTTGGCGAAGGTCTCGTTGAAGCCATGCACATAGAGCATGACCTCACCCGTGGGAGAGCCTTCGAGACGGCGTCGGATCTCGTCTTGGAGCGCCTCTCTGGCTGCGGCATGACGGGCTAGCTCGTGGCGATCGCGCAACAGCAAGCCTTGCGGATTGCGCTTGATCTGATAGGGCTCGTCCGGGAAGGCTCCCAGTTCTTTGACCCGGCCAAGCTCCAGCTCAACCGGGCGCGTGCGCTCGGCGAGCTGGCTCTGCTCCGCAAGCCCCTGCCAATCGATTGCAGGGACGAGCCGCACCTGCGCCGACCCAAAGGCGATTCGCCGCGCTCGCTCCTGACCATAGGGGAGGGCCTCTCCTGCCGCCTTCGCCCGCTCGACCTCTTCAGGGGTGGGCTGCGCGCGGTCGGTGATGTAGAGCAGGTCGACATCCGGTTGCCGCTGCGTTTGCCGCTCCGGGTCGAACAGCGGCTTTCCACCGGGCTGCTGGTAGACGACTGGTGTCGGCATCAGCTCTCGCGCGGTGCTGGCGCAGCCGCTGATGATGGCGCTGCTGAGCAGCAGGATGAGGGTCTTTGTGAGCAGTCCTGGCATTGGTTTTAGGCCTTGGTCTGGTGCGTCTTTGCGGCAGTGACCGCAGTCTGCATTGAGGCATAGCGACGCGTCTAGACGCTGCACGCTTCGGCTGATCCCTGCTGCATCGCTTGGGTGGCCTCGATATCCTTGCTCTGGTCTCGTTTCATCAGATTTCAATCGGCGTGCATCTGCGCCCTCTGCGGGTTATCCGTTCGAGCAGCAAGCGGCATCCGGGCGCCAGGATCAGGGGTCAAGAAACGGCTGGGTGAGCGCGAATGCCCCCGGGGTAGATTGGGCTGTGACGGGGTTCAGTTCCAACAACCGCTGGCGCAGTCGGGTCAGGCGTTGGCTGCCGAGCTGGCGCACCGCGATGGCGAGGGCCTTGGGCTGGGCGATGAGCACGACGAGCCGTTTGCCGCGGGTGACGGCGGTGTAGAGCAGGTTGCGCTGTAGCAGGTTGTAATGCTGCGTCGCGAGCGGGATCACCACGGCTGGGTACTCGGAGCCTTGGGCCTTGTGCACGCTGGTCGCGTAGGCGAGGGCGACCTGATCGAGCTCGCCGGTCTCGTAAATGATTTGGCGGCCGTCGACCCCGATCGTGACTAGCCCCTCAGCGGTGTCGATGCTGAGGATGCGGCCAATGTCACCGTTGAAGACCTCCTTGTCATAGTCGTTGACCAGCTGGATCACCTTGTCGCCTGGGGCGTAGGTCCAGCCAAAGCGCTCGAGGCGCGGCTGCGTGCTCGGGTTGAGCTCACGTTGCAGATCGCTGTTGAGGGCGCGGGCGCCGAGGCTGCCGCGGTTCATTGGGGTCAGTACCTGGATGTCGCGCACCGGATCGAGGCCGAAGCGTTGCGGGATGCGCTCGGTGATCACCTTGAGCAGTCGCTCGTGGATTTGCTCTGGGGAGTCGCAACGGATCAAATAGAAGTCGCTGTTGGGCTGATCGTTCTTGGGTTGATCGTCGCGCGGCGCCTCCGGTATGCGCCCGGCATTGATGCGGTGTGCGTTGACGACGATCCTCGAGGCCGCCGCTTGGCGGAAGACCTCGGTCAGGCGCACCGTTGGTACGCGCTCGGAGTTGATCAGGTCGGCGAGCACGGACCCAGGGCCGACAGAGGGGAGCTGATCAACATCGCCGACCAGGATGACGGCGGCTCCGGTTGGCACCGCGCGCAGCAGCTGGTTCATCAGTACGGTGTCCACCATCGAGACCTCGTCGCAGATGATCAGGTCGGTGTCGAGCGGGCTGTATTGGTCGCGCTTGAAGGCCATCGCTTGCGGGTCGAAGTCGAGCAGCCGATGGATGGTCTTGGCCTCGCGCCCGGTGGTCTCGGTCAGGCGCTTGGCGGCACGTCCGGTGGGGGCGCAGAGCAGCACGCGCACCGCCTTGGCTTGCAGGATGCGCAGAATCGCATCGACCACTGTGGTCTTGCCGACGCCCGGGCCGCCGGTGACGACACTGAGCTTGGCGTTGATCACCTGCGCGATCCCGGCGCGCTGCGACGCAGCCAGCTGCAGCTCGATTTGCCGCTCGACCCAGGGCAGGGCGCGCTCCGGATCGATCTGACCCCAGGGTGGTGTTCCGCTCAGCAGCCGCTGCACGCCAAGCGCGATGCCCTGCTCGGCGCGCTGCAGTGGCGTCAGCAGCAGTGCTGGCCGCTCGTCGATCTGTTCGGCGATCAGATGCTCGGCCTCAAGCTCGCTGGCGATGGCCTGCTCGATCACGGTGGGCGGGATCGCGAGCAGCGCCGTCGCCTGCTCGGCGAGCTCATCGTGCCAGGCGGCGCAGTGGCCATTGCCGGCGATCTCTTGTAAGACATGGCGGACGCCGGCCTGCGCACGGATCAGCGAGTCGGGCGGGATGCCCAGGCGCTGGGCCAGCGCATCGGCGGTCTTGAAGCCGATGCCGTGGATGTCGAGCGCGAGCCGGTAGGGGTTCTCGCGCACCCGCTCGACCGCCTCCTCGCCATAGGTCTTGTAGATGCGCACAGCGCGCGCGGTGCCGACGCCGTGTGACTGCAGGAAGACCATGATGGCGCGGATCACCTTCTGCTCGGCCCAGGCCACGGTGACCCGCTGCTGGCGTTTGCGACCGATGCCGGGTAGCTCCAGCAGCTGTTCTGGATTGTCCTCGATGACCGCAAAGACGCGCTCACCAAAGGCCTTGACCAGGGTGCGGGCGAAGTGCGGGCCGATGCCCTTGACCATCCCCGAGCCGAGATAGCGCTCGATCCCATCTAGGGTGCTGGGCGGGATCACCTGGAGCAGGCTGGCCTTGAACTGCAGGCCGTGGGTGCGATCGGTGACCCAGTGTCCGCTGGCCTCGATGTACTCGCCAGCGGTGACACTGGCGGCCTGGCCGATCACCGTAATCAGGTCATATTGGCCGCGCGCCTTGATGCGCAGGACGCAAAAGCCGTTCTCCGAGTTGTGGAAGGTGACGCGCTCGATGGCGCCGCTGATGTGCTCGGGTGCTGCGGGGCTTGTCTCCTCAGGTCGGAGCTCGCTGATGGCTGCCATTGACTGATTAAACCGCGGATGACGTGGGTGACGCAGATGTGTGCAGATTAAAGCTTTAAAAAACAGTGCGCTAGACAGAATGCGTAGCCACACATCGCAGCGGCTAGGTGAGCAGTCATGGGTAAAGCGTCTTCAAATGCTCTTGAGATGCTCTTGCGATGCTCGTGTTGGGGGGCATTGGCTCTGATGCGCTGGTCGCAGGGCCTCAACAGCGATCCAGCAGGCTCAGCCGCGCCGAGCCGCTGGCGCAATCCAGATCCAGCAGTAGCTCGCAACGCTCGGTGAGACTGTCCACCGGCGTAGGATCATCGGCGCAGCTGCAGCCGGCGATGATCCCGGCGTACACAACCCCAAGCCGTGCACGGATTTGCCCCTCGTCCTCATCAACCCCTAAGATGCAGATCGAGACAGGCTCATCGGCCACCGCGCTGCTCTGCGAAAGACCGGACTGGAGCATCGGATGCAGCGCTGGATGTTGCGGTCCTAGGGCCTCTAACTCCCTGGCGAGGGTGGTATTGAATGCGGGGGTGCTCGAGGCCGCCGCGGACTGCGCCAATCTCAGCATGCGTCATGCTCCGGAGGTTTGAATGACAGTGACGAGTCTAAACGAGATCGCTGCGATCGACCCCTGGTCACTCGTTCATGTGAATCTCACGCGATTCATCTTCCGGGGTGGCGCCGCGTGATGAGCGTTTGGCCCGATTCCAAGCTCGGACACATCGACCGGATGGGACTATGCTCAAAGAGCAGTCAGGGTTCTAGGAACGGTTTAACAACAGCGACAGCAAGCAGGTGACCTGCGGCTTGATGTCAGGCCCCCTCCAGGTATGACCATGCCGCAACGCCGCGACCCATCTTCAGCCTCGCGCTCCGCGTTGCACACGGCGGTGCTTTATGCCTTGGTCGCTGTCGGCTGGATCTTGACCTCCGATTGGCTGCTGACGTTGTTCGGCGTCCTACCGCAAACCGTCTTGATGTGGCAAACGGTCAAGGGTCTAGGCTTCGTCACGGTGACCGCAATCCTGTTGTTCGTGCTTTTCCGGGCGCAGTTGCGGCGACGCGAAGAGAGTGAGCGGCGTTTCTCGACGCTGGTCGAGAACCTTCCCGGCATGGTGTATCGCTGTGAGGACGATCGTCATTGGACCATGCGCTATGTCAGCCGGGCCGCGCAAAAACTGACCGGTTATGCGCCGGCGGAGCTCATCGGCACGACAGGGACAGCCTACGCTGAGCTGATCCACCAGGACGACCGGCAGTACGTCTGGGATGAGGTCCAACAGGCCATCAAGGCAGACCGACCCTTTCAGTTTGAATATCGGCTCTACCGGCAGGATGGCAATCTGATCTGGGTCTGGGAGCAAGGCTGCGCCGTGCCCGATAAGGATCATGAGGGCGGAATCGTCCTCGAAGGGCTGATGCTCGATGTGACCGAGCGCAAGCAGGCCGAAGCCATTGCCCAGGAGGCGGCTGAGCGGCTGGAGTCGGTTGGCGACAACCTACCCGGCGGGGCGATCTATCGCCTTTACCGCGATCCGAATGGCGATTACCGCTTCACCTATGCCTCACGCGGCGTCGAGCAGATCCTGGGCATCAGTCGTGAACGCATGCTGGCCGATGCGGCGTCGGTCTTCAGTCTCACCGAGGCACCTTACGATCAGTTCGTGTTCGCCTCGAATGAGCGCTCTGCTTGCGATCTGAGTATCGTTGACATGGAGTTACCGCAACGCCTGCCAGACGGGACTCGGAGGTGGATTGCGGTGCGTTCGCTGCCTTATCGATCCGCCGAGGGCGGCGTACTCTGGGATGGAATCGTGCTTGATATCAGCGAGCGCAAAGCGGCTGAGGAGAAGCTGCGAGAGGCCGCCGCGGTGTTCGCCAACACCGCGGAGGGCGTCGTGATCACAACGCTTGATGGCGAGATCCGCGATGTCAATCAGGCCTTTGTCGATGTGACGGGCTATGAACGCGAGGAGGCGATTGGTGAAAATCCGCGCATCCTGAAGTCAGGTCGGCATGAGCATGGGTTTTATCAGGCCATGTGGCAGTCATTGGAAGAGACCGGTCAATGGCGTGGTGAGATCTGGAATCGGCGCAAAGATGGGATGATTTATCCGGAGCTGCTGACCATTAGTGCAGTGCGCGATGGCCAGGGCAAAGCGACGGGCTATGTCGGGGTCTTCACCGACATTACGCCGATGAAAGAGGCCGAAGAACGCCTAGAGTACCTCGCCCAGCACGACGCCCTGACTGGCCTGCCGAATCGATTGCTGTTGAATGCCCGCTTGCGTCATAGCATGCGCCAGGCAAAACGGCGCAATGGCAAGCTGGCCCTCTTGTTTTTCGACATCGATCGCTTCAAGCACATCAATGACAGCTTAGGCCATACGGCGGGCGATCAACTGCTGCAGCAGTTCGCCAAGCGCCTGACCGAGAGCCTGCGTACCGGTGATACCGTCGCGCGCATCAGCGGCGATGAGTTCATCGTCCTGCTCGAGGGGGTCGACAGCTCAGCGACCATTGCCGCAATCCTGCACAAGCTGATGGAAGCGCTGAAGCCCCCGGTGGCCTTGATCATCCCTTGGTCCACTGTTGCTAAGCCGCCACAAGCGTGAGGTAAGGCCGCTTCGCTGGTCGCGGTCGTCGTCGCGCCGGTCGGGCCGGCCAGGGCATGCGCTCAAGCACCTGCTCGA